>JBEKMN010000055.1:0-37154 GCA_050008495.1 Terriglobia bacterium
AAGCCCTTTTTGCGAATGCGAAAATAGGAAGGTTTAGGGAAAGTTCCGCAAAAACCCTGGAGAAGGCCAGATCTAAGCCTCAGCTGGAGATAGTCTATCTCTCATTCCGAAGCTCTTGATAGCGGTGGGAAAGTCCGACGGGCACGGATACAATTGCAAAGTGCCAACACTCAGAACGGCATGCGTGGTAACCGCGCTCTGCTGTCTTTGCAACGGCGGCGGGCCTTGTGCCGAGCCGCAGCTCATTTCGCGCACCGTGCCGCCGTGCCTTGCCCAATCTGTGTTCTTCAAAAGTCTTCCTGAAGGCTTTTACTCACCCGGGCCTGGCGATGCCCTGGATTGGCGGGTCCTCGAAGATTATGGAGCGATGTTTATAGCTCGCGGAGTCGAGGCGCCGCCGGTGCTGATGTTTCCGACTGCAGACGCCGTCGCGCGCTGGCAAACAAGTGTGCGCTCCGAGCAAGCTGAGTTTGCCGGCATCCCTGTGAGGCTTCAGAGCGCCGCGATGCAGTCCTTGATGAAGGCCCGCGAAGAAGCTATACGGGCCCATCTGAGCATTTCAGCCCGAGGCGCGGATGCAGCCCAGCGCAACTATGACGACACCCTTCAATTGTGGCGGAGCCGCGTCAATCCGGGCCTCCAACATTGGGTCGGTAAGGGGTTACTCAGCGCCGCGGAAGCCGGGCGGATCGGGAAGCTGCCCGTGCGGGAACAGGCGGCGGAGATCCTCAGGTTAGAGGGTCGCGGGCTGTATTTCAGCAAGGATTTTTCCAAGTCAATTCTCTACTCGGTGGCAATCCCCGGCGCTTCGCAACACCTCGCGATGCTCGCCTTCGATGTTAAAGAACACGATAACCCGGCCGTGCGCTCAATCCTGGAACGCCACGGTTGGTTTCAGACCGTGAAGTCGGACCTGCCACACTTTACGTACCTAGGCGTCAGCAAGAACGAACTTCCATCGCTCGGACTTAGGCTGGTCAGAAAAGGCGACCGAGTGTTCTGGATTCCGGACATCAAGTGCCCGATGGGCGCGCACGATGCAGGAAAAATGAGGTAAACTAACGGGTATGAATAACGATCTATTGTCCAGGATCACACACGACCGTGAGATCATGGGAGGGCGACCCTGCATCCGAGGCATGCGGGTCACGGTTGGCACCATCGTCGGATTACTCGCTTCCGGGCATTCGACCGACGAAATCCTGCGCGCATATCCTTATCTCGAGAAAGAGGACGTTCAGGCTGCCTTATCCTTCGCCGCTTGGCGTGCCGAGGAGGTCGAGTTGCCTCTGGAAACGCCATGAAGATTCGTGTACTGCCCATCCTGAAAATCGAACTATGACGTGTTTCTACTAAGGCGCCTTCGCAGGCGCAACCACATACACATATTCCAACGGTTCCTGGCCGGTGTTGGTGACGTTGTGGCGCGTTGCTGGGGGGATGTATACGAGCATGGGCGCCGCGAATGGATGCCCCGGCTGGCCTTCAATAAGGGCTTCGCCACGCCCACTCAGAATCACCAGCGCCTCTTCGTTCTTGCCGGTGGTGTGCCAGCCGACCGACTCTCGAGGCTTCAGCCGGACGAACCCGCTGCGCATCCCCGCTGTCTGAGGCATTCCTCGAAGCAACGTGCAATCACCCGCCGCGCACTTCAGGGGCAAGGTCTGCGGCTGTGGCGGGCGTGTTTGCGATGAAAGAGGAAGGAGAACGAGAAACAAGAGGCTCCCAGCGAGAAGAGTTGGATTGGTCCGTTTCATGGTCGTTTTCCCTTGTCTCCGGCCTGCCGATCGAGGATGCGCTGGCGCAGGCCATCGAAGTTGAATTCGGGTCCGCGAACGAACTCCATCAGCTCGCGCTCACGGGCGCGGACAGCCTCGACTGCGGCGGGCAGCTTTTCAAGCCCATCTTTTGGGACCACAATCAATCCGTTCTCATCTCCATGGAGCAGATCGTTCGGGTGGATGACCAGGCCGCTGACCTGAATCGGTACCCCGACACGCACGATGTGGAAGTAAGCGTGGCTGGCGACTTGGCCCCGCGCGAAGTAATGGAAGCGCAGGGCCCTGACTTCAGGGATGTCGCGCACTGCGCAATCGCTGACCAATCCCACAGCGCCGAGGCGCTGGAAAATCGTGGCCATGACTTCGCCACAATGAGCGGCATAATCCGGCCGCGGTCCTATTTCCTGGAACGCCACCACGGCAGGTTTCGGCGAATGCATCACCGTCTCGTAGAGAGACAGGAACGCTTTCCGGTCTGCTGCGGCTGCGGTCATGGTCTCAACCTGAGCCGTGACGGCGTAGCCGACCATGCGGCCGAACTCCGGAAATAGACAAGAAGTCTGAAGCGGCGCAAACCCCGAGTTTTGCGGCCGCAGGCGCAAGGTTTCAATGGCGTTCGAGAGGGTCGGCGTGTCTACACCCCTGAGGTAGTCCACCCAAGCGGTCTGGGAACCAGCATTCAAAGCCATCATTCACTCCTTTCCTTCCTGTCGCAGGCCATACGATGGTATAGCCTACTATTTGTGTTTTCAATGGGATTTGCTTTTTCCGGGGAATTCCGTGATAGCTCGTTCTCCCGGGCTTTGGTCACAGGTGTTAAGGCGGCGGAAAGAGGACAGAAAGTCCGGAGTCTGTTTAACCGCGTCTCACAGAGCTCGACGGCGTACAGTCCTCGGTGCACGCGCGATCTGGGAAATTGACTTCAGAGTTTGCAGAAGCAGATAACCAATCCACCCTTCTCAACGTCTAACGAGCAGCCTCCCTTCATAGAGGCTTGAATACAACGCCTATGGTTTCGCCTGGCCCACGGCCGTGGATTCACGCGCGCGCCGCCACTGAGATTGCGCCGCTACCCGCAGCAGAACGACCCCCTCTGTCTCCTCCCCTGCCAACTCCCAAGCCTCCGCGCGCCCGGTGGCTCTTCGCAGCCATCGCCTCGCTTGCGGTGCTAGCGCTTGTTGCCGGCGTCTGGGCCTGGCGCACGCGCAAGGCTGAGCCTGCGGCGACGGGCACGCCCGCGGCGGTCAGCACGGCGAAAGTCGAGCGGCGCACATTCGTGCGCACGTTGCGCCTGAGTGGCACGCTCGAAGCAGTACATTCGTACTCGGTTCTTGCTCCGCGGCTGACGGGTGGCGACTTCGGGCAGATGATTGTGACCAAGCTGATTCGTGCAGGCACGCGCGTGAAGAAGGGAGACTTGCTCGCGGAGTTCGACCGGGAAGCCCAATTGAAAAACTTCATAGACAAGCAGGCGGAGCTCCGGGACTTGGAAAATCAGATCGTCTCCAAGAAAGCCGAGCAGGAGGCGGCGCGCGCCCACGACGACACCGAACTGAAGCAGGCCGAAGACGCGGTGGGCACGGCGAAACTGGAAGTGCAGCGCAGTGAAGTGGTGTCGCGCATCGATGCGGAGAAGAACCAGCTCAATCTCGAGGCCGCTGAAGCGAACCTCAAGCAACTCCGCCAGACCTACGATCTGAAGCGCAGGGCCGAGGCAGCCGACCTGCACCTTTTGGAGATCAAGCGCGACCGCGCCCGCAGCGCCATGCAACACGCCCAACAGAACTCGGAGAAGATGGCGATTCTGTCGCCTCTCGATGGGCTGGCGGTTCTGAATCCGATGTGGAAGGGCGGGGGCATGGGTGAAGTGGAGGAAGGCGACCAGATATGGACCGGATTTTCGTTCATGCAGGTAGTCGACCCTTCAGCCATGCAGGTTCGTGCGCGCGTGAATCAGTTGGACGTTACCGACCTGCACGTAGGCCAGTCCGCCGAAATTCATCTCGATGCTTACCGCGATTTGAATCTGGCGGGAAAACTCGACCAGTTGGCGGCCATAGGCCTCGGCACCGGGCTCTCGAAAAACATTCGGGGGTTCGGCGCACTCTTCACTATTGAAGGGAGCGATGCGAGACTGGCGCCCGACCTCTCGGCCTCAATTGATGTGATTCTGGACCGCAAGCCGGACGCGTTGGTGGTGCCGCGCGACGCGGTGGTGAGCCAAGGCGGAGAATCGTGGGTTTACGTCAAGCGGGCGTTGGGATTTGAAAAGCAGGCGATCAAGACGGGTGAGGGAAATGATCTCGAACTGGTGGTTCTTTCCGGGCTCGATCCCGGAACGGAAGTCGAGCGAACGCCCGGGCCGGTAGGGCCTGATGCGACTCGTAGCGCCGGCCTTTAGACTCTGAAGAACGAGGCCTTTGGGTGCATTGCGTTATCGCGTGAAACCGACCTGGTCCGCGAGTAGGTCGAGCACATGACACGCCGAATACAGAAGATATTGAAGCGCCGCTGGTGGTTGCTGGCGGGCGCGGGCCTATTGATCGGGGGCGCTGGGATTGCCTCGGTTCGCTTCGGCCGCAATGTCTCCAGTGTTCCCACAGGAGACGTGACGCGAGGGGATTTCGAGGACTATGTGAAGATTCGTGGTGAGGTGAAAGCCAAGCGCTCACTATCAATCCATGCTCCGCACACCCGCGGCGGGGTCGGCGACCCTCAGATCGTGAAAATCGCCAAGACGGGAACGGTAGTAAAGAAAGGCGACGTGGTGGCGGAGTTCGACACCGCCAAGATGCGGGAAACGCTCCAGCAGAAACGCTCCGACCTGAAGCAGGCGGAGGCGGAGATTGAACAGGGCAGGGCGACGGCGAAGCTCCAGGAGGAACAGGACCTGACTGATCTGGAGAAGGCGCGTTACGACGTGCAGCGCGCGAAACTGGAGGTCAGCAAAGCGGAGATCCTCTCCAAAATCGAAGGCGAAAAGAACAAACTTCTGCTTGCCGACGCCGAGCAACACCTTAAGGAGGAAGAAGAGAAGCTCGCTTCCGACCGCACCAAGGCGGCAGCCGACAACGACGGCAAGAAACAGAAGCGCGAGAAAGCTTTTCACGACGCGCAGATCGCGGAGCAGGATATCGCCGCCTTGACGCTGCGGGCCCCGGTGGACGGAATGGTGACCGTTCTTCCGAATTGGCGGGCCGGCGGATTTTTCAGCGACAGCGCGCCGCCGTTCAAGGAGGGCGACCGCGCCTGGCAAGGCGCCCAAATCGCCGAACTGCCCGACCTTTCGACGTTGCGGGTGAGCGGGCGCGTGGAGGAAGCCGACCGCGGCCGCGTGAGGGTAGGAGAGGTCGCCACGCTACGCATCGATGCCGTGCCCGACAAAGAATTTCAGGGACATGTGATGGAAATCAGCGCCTTGGCCAAAATTGATTTTTCCGGCTGGCCATTCCCACGTAACTTTGATGTTGCAGTTCAGATCGATCAGGCCGATGCAAGGGTGCGCCCCGGCATGAGCGCTACGGCGCGCGTGGCCGTCGAGAAACTGCCGGATTCCATATTGATTCCGGCGGAGGCTACGTTCCAGAAGGGTGGCAAGACCGTCGCGTACGTGCTGAGCGGTTCTAGTTTTCGTGAGCGTGAGATCGTGGTGGCGAAGCGGGGAGAGAGCCAGGTGTCTGTGGCGCGGGGGCTGAAGCCGGGCGAGAAGGTCGCTCTGAAGGATCCCACGCTGCAGAAGCAGTGACATCCGCAGATTTCGCAGATTGCATAGATCTTGCTTGTCATTCTGAGCGAAGCGAAGAATTTCTGCAGTTCGTCGCGTGTTGTCAATCCAAACTGCGGAGATTCTTCGCTTCGCTCAGAATGACAGACCGTGCTCGGAACATGGACAAGGCGTGGGCCCAAAAGCGAGTCCACGCTACCCAGGAGTGAAAGTGAAGATAAGGCGAAAAACACGCTGGGTGGTTTTACTGGTGGTCGCGGCGGCCGCTGGAACGGGGCTGTGGCGCACGCTCCCGCGCTTGCACAAGCCTGAGCACGGCATTCCAACCGCGACGGTGAAGCGCGGGCGTTTGGACAAGAAGGTGTACACCGACGGCGAGCTTCACGCCCGGCGCAGCGTGATGGTGGTCGCTCCCTCGGTCTCTGGCAACCTGCGCATCGTCCGCCTCGCGCCCACGGGTACGCACGTTCACAACGGCGACGTAGTGGTGGAATTCGACCCGAGCGAGCAGCAGTACAACCTGGAAGAGAACCGCTTCGACCTGGAAGAGGCCGAGCAGGAGATCGCCAAAGCCAAAGCGGACGCTGCGGTGCAGTCGGCCAAAGACGAAGTCGAGTTGTTGAAGGCGAAATTCGATGTGCGGCGGGCCGAGTTGGACGTGAGCAAGAACGAACTGGTGAGCGCCATTGATGCGGAAAAGAACCTCCTGGCTCTTGAGGAGGCGAAGCGCCATCTCACCCAGCTTCAGCAAGACATCCAGTCGCATTCTGCTTCAAATCAGGCCGCGCTCGACGTTGCGCAGGAGAAGGAGCGCAAGGCGCGCCTCTTGATGGCGCAGGCGGAAAGCAATATCCAGAGCATGAACGTCAAGTCCACCATCGACGGCCTCGTATCCTTGAAAGAGAACGACCGCGCGTCAGGAGGATTGTTCTTCTCCGGGATGAAGTTGCCGGAGTATCGGGAAGGCGACCAAGTGGGGCCCGGCACACTGGTGGCTGAGGTCATGAACCTTGAACAGATGGTGGTTCAGTGCAAAGTGGACGAGGGCGATCGCGCCAACATGAATACGGGGGCCACCGTAGAAGCGCACGTGGACGCTCTGCCGGGACGAGTTTACCCGGCCAAAGTGGAGAGCGTGGCGGGAATGGCTTCGCGCGGCATGCCCTGGTCCGGAAACACCACCAGCAAGTTCGACGTTTCCATCACGCTCGATAAGTCGGACTCCGGAATCCGGCCCGGGCTTACCGTGCATGCGGTCGTCGAGGGAGGACAGACCAAGGACCTGTTGCTGGTTCCTCCCCAGGCGCTCTTCGAAAAAGACGGTAAGCCGTTCGTTTATCTGCAACACGGCGGCGACTTCGTGGCACGGCAGGTGAAAGTGACGGTGCGCACGGAAAGCCAGGTGGCCATCGAAGGGGTGAACGAGGGCGCGCAGGTGGCCTTGGTCAATCCCGAGGAACAGCCGAGGAAGACCGCGACGAGCGCCTCGAACCAGCCGGCACTGGTAGGTGGGGGCGGGCGATGATGACTGTCTCACGCCTCGATTCCGATCTTTTGCACGGGGTCGAAAACCTGCGCCTGCACAAGCTGCGCACCTTATTAACGATGCTGGGAATGATCTTCGGCGTGGCGGCGGTGGTCTCAATGCTCTCGATCGGGGCGGGAGCCCAGCAGCAAATGATGGCCTTCATCGAGCAGCTCGGAGTGCGCAACCTGATTGTGGAAGCGAAAGAAGCCACCAACTATCAAGATCTTCAGAAAGTGCGGAAGATTTCCCCCGGCCTGACCTTTCGCGACTGGCGGGTGATCAAGGCCAACATCGACGGCATCGACCGGACTTCGCCGCGCAAACGTTTTACGCCCTCGAAGATGCTTCCAAAGCCGCAACGCGACATGCCGGTCGCCTACGGCGTGGAGCCCAATTATCTCCGCATCGCGGGGCTGCAAGTGGTGGAAGGGCGCTGGTTCGATGCAGACGAGAATGGCCACGCCGCGCCGGTTTGCGTGCTGGGGGACGCGGCGCGGGCGGCCCTGTACGGAAACGGCGAGCCGCTGGGGCAATACTTGAAGGTCGACGAGCAGTGGTTGCACGTTGTGGGCGTGGTAGCCCCGCAGTTGACGGTGCAGGGGGCCGCGAGCGGCCTGCCCTCGCAGGACCTGAACAACCTCATTTACGTGCCGCTCTATACGGCGTTGGACCGGCTCGAGGACACCTATAGCGACCTGAAAGACGACATCGACGGGATCTACCTGCAAATGCGGCCCGGCGTGGACGTCCTTTCCACCGCCGACGTGGTGCGCGGCATTTTGAACAACACGCACGGCGGGGCGAAGGACTTCAGCGTGGTGGCGCCGGCCGAACTGCTGGCGGAACAAAAGCGAACGCAGCGCATCTTTGAAATGGTTATGGTGGCCATCGCCTCTATTTCATTGCTGGTGGGCGGCATCGGAATCATGAACATCATGCTGGCCGGAATTCTCGAGCGGACGCGCGAGATCGGGGTGCGGCGCGCGGTGGGAGCCCGCCGGGTCGACATCGTCCGCCAGTTTCTGGTCGAGGCCACACTGATTTCGATTGTCGGCGGCTTGATCGGGATTGTTTTCGGCTTCGGCATGTCGCGCGTCATCGCGCTGCTGGCCGGCTGGTCGACGATCGTAACGCTCTCGTCCATCCTCCTGGCGTTCCTGGTGTCGGTCACCGTGGGCCTGATTTTCGGCACCTACCCGGCCGTTAAGGCGGCGCGGCTCGATCCCGCCGAAGCCATCCGGTATGAGTAGCGTAGGGGCAACCCTTGTGGTTGCCCAGGACGGCCACAAGGGCCGGCCCTGCGAAGTGGGCACGGTAGCGCTTGAGACCTGGCACTTACTTGCGGAAGTAAGCGTTCTTAGTCGATTGGCGTCGGACGGGCGGGGCTTCAGCCCCGCCGTAGAGAACACGCCACCCCTCGGGGCTTCAGCCCCTGAAGCCGCGTTGCTTCAGGGCCTAAAGGCCCCTTCAATCGTGCTCTGAATACCGGCGGGGCTAAAGCCCCGCCCTTCCCTCTGACACCCGATGACTGACACCTAACTCGTGAGGTTCATATGAAGCAGGCCGGATTTATGCTGATGTTACTGTTGGCAGTTCGTGGCGCGGCAGGACAGACGTTCCCCACGCCGAGTTATATGCGCCAACTGGCGTATCGTCCATCCATCGCGTCGCAGGTAAAGGGTCCCGTGGAACTCCAGGATCATGTGGTGGAGGGAAAGCTGCGGCTGACTCTGGCGGACGCCATCCGTTTGGCGCTGCTGAACAACACCGACGTGCGGCTTAATGAATTGCCCATCGAAAACGCGCGCCTCGAGGTGCAGCGAGCCTACGCGACGTTTGATCCCACGTCCACCTCGAGCTTCAACGCCGGCCGTATGACGGCTCCTGCCTACACGCAACTTCAGGGTGCGCCAACCGTCAGCACGCTTAGCCAACAGGCACAGTTCGATTACAACCAGACGTTTCAGACCGGCACGAATTATGACCTCAATTTCAGCAGCTTCAAGTACGCGACAAACAGCTCCTTTGAGACGCTAAACCCCTACATCGACTCGACCGGTACGGCGACTTTGACGCAGCCCCTGTTGCGCAATCGCGGGCTCTTTCCCAACCGGGCGCCCATGGTCATTGCGCGCCGAAATTTGAACGTGTCGCGCGCCACCTTCACAGCCCAGGTGAATGACTCGCTGCTGCTTACGGTCCAGCAATATCTGACCGTTTTGCAGGCGCGCGAGAGCCTGGTGGTCTTGGAGAAATCGGTCGAGCAGGCCCAGGCGAGCTATGACCGCGACAAGCGTGCCCTTGAACTGGGGGCGATCCCGCCCTTCGACATTTACCGCTCTGAGTCGCAGGTGGCGGCGCGGCGCGTGCAGGTGATCCAGGCGGAGTACAGCCTGAAACAGGCTGAGGATGCATTTCGTCGCGTCATCGGCGCCGACCTCGACCCTTACATTCGGGCGCTTGACCTCGACCTCACCGAATCACTCGAGCCGCGCGGCGACCTCCTCTCCTTGGACATCCAGCAGGCCTATCAGCAAGCGCTGGAGCGGCGGCCGGAGCTTGAAGCGCTGCGCCAGCAGATCGACAACGACGAGACTTCCGTACGGCTTGCCCATAATCACCTTTTACCCGACCTCAGCCTCAGCGCCTTTTACACGACCAACGGCATCTCGGGAAACTCCTACAATATCGCCACGACTCCTCCCGCCCTGATATCCACAGGGGGGTTGGTCGATACTCTTTCGCAGATGAAAGGATTTGACTTTCCAAGCTACGGCTTCACCGTGCAACTGCGGCTGCCTATCCGTAACCGGGCTGCCCAGGCGGACCTGGGTGAGGCCATGGTTTCCAGGCGGAGGGATCTCTACCTTCAACGCCAGGAAGGGCAACAATTGTGGCAGGAGGTCAAAAACGCCGTCCATCAGGTCGAGCAGGCCGAACTTTCGATCGCGGCCGCCAAGGTGTCGCAGGACTTGGCCCAGAAAACCCTGGAGGCCGAGCAGCGGAAGTATGAATTGGGGGCGTCGCAGATCTTCTTCGTGTTGGATGCCCAGACCCAGTTGGCACAAGCGGAGTTGAGCCTGGTTCAGGCGCAGATCGGATACCAGCAGGCGGTGGCGGGGGTGGAACACGCCACGGGGACCTTACTCGAAAACCATAAAGTAAAAATCGAAGATGTAGCGCCCTGAGGGATTGACGGAAATCCCACAGGTGGTAAACTCTTAGTGGGCCTCGGGTAGTGCGATTCAGACACCGAGGCGACACGATTATGCGAACCAAGCGCACTCATATCGTAATCCCGGAGCAACTCGCCGCGCAGATTGACAGGGTCGTAGGAAGTCGCGGGCGCAGCCGCTTTCTTGCCCAGGCGGCGGAGAAGGAGTTGATGCGTCTGCGTCAGATCAAGGCCCTCAAGACTGGTGCCGGCGCCTGGAAAGACGAGGACCATCCGGAATTAAAGGACGGGGCCGCAGCTTGGGTTGCAAAACTGCGCAGGGAGGACGAGAGCCGGTACCATCGGATAAGCGCGCGCCGCTAACATGAGCATCTACCTCCTCGACACCAGCGTCATCATTGATGCGCTGAACGACAAGCGGAGGCGCAGCGAACTGCTAGCTGAGTTAGCAGAGCAGGGTCATTTGCTCGCCTGTTGCTCGATCAACGTGACGGAAGTGTACGCAGGTATGCGGCAGGAGGAACGCGCGAAAACCGTAGAATTACTGGAAAGCTTGAAGTTTTATCCGGTCACGTTCCTTATCGCACGTTTAGCTGGCCTTATAAAGCGGGACTATGCCCGGCAAGGAATCACGCTCGCCATAAGCGACGTCACAATCGCGGCTGTGTCCCTCTACAACGGACTGACCTTGATCACGGATAACGTTAAGCACTATCCCATAGAAGACTTGTCACTGTATACGTTGCCTGCGGCTTAATGACGAGGCAGTTGCGAGGACCTGCATTTTGGACCGAGCGAGGTACATCGTGGCGCGGGCGTACCATGAAGGGACGCGAAATTACTTAAGTCGCTCTGTACAACTTGACCTGGCGCGCCAATTGTCGCTATTGTAGACGACATATGGTAAACGAATTGCGAGCGGTGATCGGAGAACTGGGAGGCAAGCAGGGTCTGGGTCGTGCCCTAGCCAGCGAGAGTCAACTGCGAGAAGCGATCCGCGAGGGCTTCCCTCCACGGGTTGTGGAGGAGTTGATGCACGCCTCAGGCCTGACATTGAAAGAACTCGCCAGCGCGCTTGACCTGTCCGCCCGGAGCCTGCAACGTCATCGCCGCACGGGAAGACTGGCGCCTTACGAATCCGACCGGCTTTACCGCCTGGCGCGAATCATCGCCCTAGCTGATGAATTCCTGGGCGACCACGAGCGGGCGCTGCGCTGGCTGAAGCGTTCCAATCACGCTCTCGGCGGCCTGGCCCCGGTATCGGTGATTGACACGGAGCTGGGCGCGCGCCAGGTGGAAAACCTCCTGGGCCGCATCGGATACGGCGGAATTAGTTGAGCCGAGTCTATCGAGTATTGCGGCGGCGGTATGCTGGCAGTCCTTTTGATGGCGAGGGCGCATACCGCTACGGGGGACGTTGGTCGAGCCCCGGCACCCGCCTCTGCTACACCTCGGAGCATCAGTCCCTTGCGCTACTGGAGTATTTTGTGCACCTCGACAAAGACGATCCACCCGCCGACCTGGTCATCGCGACGGCGGAAGTTCCGCATGACCTGGCGCAGGAGCGCGTCGAGACCGACGAACTGCCGCGCAATTGGCGCGAAGCCGCAGCGCCCGTTCAGCTCGCCCGATTGGGTGATGACTTTGTTCGCAGGGGCGAGCATTGTTTGTTAGTCGTGCCCTCGGTCGTCGCTCCTGAGGAGAACAACTGTCTGATCAATCCCGAGCACCCCGACTTTAAGAGGATTGTGATGAGCGGCGTGGCGCCGGTCAACTACGATCCGCGCATGTTTGTAAAGCAGCGAACCCGACGCAGGGAGCGAAGATCATAAGCAAAGAGATGAGCGACCGCAGCGGCGAAGTGGGGACCTCCATCTTAGGTCCGCAGCTCGTGCGGCGGGATCGAGAGAGGCCGCAGACCTTGGGAAGCGGGTCTACGCTACCCTCCCGGCGCTCACGAGGACACGGCTTTGAAAAGAGCTTCCTTGACCCTCTCCGGGGTCATGGGAAGTTGCAATAGCCGCGCGCCAGTTGCGTCGAATATGGCGTTCGCGATCACGGCGCCCATGCAAATGATGGGAGGCTCCCCGCCGCCCTGAAAGGGTGTGTCCTTCGCATCCAATATTACCGTTTCGATTTGCGGCAGCCACGAAAAGTGCGGAATCGTGTAGGTGTCAAAATTCGAGTGCAGAATCTCGCCGCCCTTGAATCGAACCTCTTCGCTCAATGCATAACCCAGGCCCATTGTGATGCCGCCCTCTAATTGCAGCCGGGCGCCTTCCGGGTTGACGCATAATCCCATCTCCTGCGCGCAGACGACCCGCTTCACCACGACGCTCCCTGTATTCTTGTCCACGGCGACTTCCGCCATGTGCGCGACGTACGTGCCGGCGTCGGTGCCGCAAGCCACTCCATGGCCACGCTTGCTCGGCGCCTTGGCGGGCGACCAGCCGAATTTCTTTGCTGCGGCCTGCAAGACGCGCTGCATGCGCGCGTCGGTCAGGTTCTTCAGCCGGAACTCGACGGGGTCCATGCCCACCTTGGCTGCCAGCATATCGATGTGGGATTCCCGGGCGAAGGTATTAGTATTGTTGCCGGGGGCGCGCCAAGGCCCGGTGGCGAACGGATGCGAGCCGGGCGCCGACCCCCAACCGGAGCCGTAACTGGCCGTGCGATGATTCGGGATGTTGTAGAACTGCGGCGCGCCTCTTTCCCCCGCCCAGTACACGCCGTAGTCCCAGAACGTCATCAACCCTGCTTCACTCGCGCCCGCCTGGATCTTGACGACCGCGGCAGGACGGAAGGTATCGTAGAAGAATTCCTCCGCGCGAGTCCAGACGACCTGGACGGGTTTTCCGGTTAGTTTGGCGAGCCTGACCGCCTCCATAGCCTGCTGGTTGTTGCTCTTCCCCCCGAAGGCGCCGCCGATGAAGGGCGTGATGACCCGCACATTCTGCGCGGGGAAGCCGAGAAGAGAGGCTGCCGCTTCTTTCAGGGCGAAAGGTGTTTGCGTGGAGGCCCACAGGGTTAGTTTGCCGCCTTCAATCTTGGCCAAGGCGGAATGGGTTTCGATAGGAGCGTGCGAAACGTAACTGTTCAGATACGTCTGCTCGATCACGTGGCGGGCCGCTCTTCTTCCCTCGTCGAGCTTGCCGCCTTGCGCGACCGTCTGCCCTTGCGGCGCGACTTTAAGCAGGTGGTCGAAGATGGTCTTGTCATCCACGGTAGGCGCGGGCCGGTCGAATTGCGCCTGGATTTTCGCCAAGGCTCTCTCCGCCATATCAGGCAGCGGGTGGAGGACGGCGATCAGGTCTCCGTCCTCAATAATCTGCACGCCTTCGATGGCTCGTGCACCCGAAGGGTCCGCATGAATGAGCTTCGCGCCGTGAACTGGGGGCCTCAAAATGCGCGCGTGCAACAGGCCCGGCTTCCTGATATCACCGGCATATTCGGCCTGGCCGGTGACCTTGGCGGCAGCGTCTCTTCTCAAAACGTTTTTGCCGATGAAAGCGTCTTCGGCCTGAGGCTTGGGCGTCACTCCTTTCACATGGCGCAGAATCTTCTGCCCCTTGGCAAGTTCGGCGTAGCTTATTCTCTTCTGCCCTGCTTCGTCGTAGACGCTGCCCGCCTTGGTCTTCAGCCGCTCTTTCGGCGCCTGCCACTGTTCTGCGGCCAGTTCGATGAGCGCAGCCCTCGCTTCCGCCGCGGCGGCTCGGAGGGCGGGACCGAAGATTCGGGTACTCATTGTGCCGAACGTGCCCATGTCCCAGGGGCAAAGGTCCGTATCGCCCATCACCATGTCCACGGAATCGAGAGGGACGTCGAGTTCTTCAGCCAGGATTTGGGCCATGGAGGTTATGATTCCTTGCCCGTACTCGACCTTTCCGGTAAACCCGCTCACCCGTCCGTCTTCCGCAATCCTCAGGAAGGCATTGAAATCCTGGGGCAGTTGCTGCCCGAATCCGCGGCGGCGTTCACCCTCCTGCGTGGCGAGGGAATCGGGGACCGTAAAGCATACGACGATGCCACCTCCAAACAGTTGCAGGAACTGCCGGCGGTCGAGCGGCAGCGAGGGACCGTCGTGAGTAGCCGCGGAGAAATCGAGCTTCAAATGATCTTCATAGACGCTTCCTTGCTGTCTGTATTCGGGTTTCATCTTGCTCCTCCTCCCGCCTGCTTCGACGCGGCCTCGATCGCTTGCACGATTCGTTGATGGGCCCCACAACGGCACAGGTTGCCGTCCATCTGCTCGATAATCTGACTTCGCGAAGGGTGCGGGTTGTTCAAAAGCAAGCCGTAGGCGTTCATGATCATCCCGGGAGTGCAGTATCCGCACTGCAGAGCATCGTGCTCGACGAAAGCTTTTTGCAAGGGATGCAACTCGCCGTTCCGGGCCAAGCCCTCGATAGTCGTGATCGTCTTGCCGGCGACGGCCTTCATCTCCAGGACGCACGAGCGCTCAGCCTTCCCATCCACAATCACGGTGCACCCCCCACATAGCCCCTCTCCACAGCCGTACTTGGTGCCGGTCAGACCCAGATCATACCGGAGGACCCAGAGCAGCATGCGGCTGGAATCGACTTCAATACTCACTGGCTTTCCGTTCAGCGTGAATCCTATGGTCTCTTTCATGCCAACACCTCCCTGAAGCACCGCGGTGTGCAGCACAGGTCTCTCGGCCATGAGTGCCAAGACCTAAAGCCTCTTTGCCGGGGACTATTATAGTCCCGGCTGACGCAAGTGCAAGAGACAGATAGACCGTCGGTATTGCGGTTGCGCGGGCGGGAGTGACCGCGCTGCTCAGCAGTACAGGGTCGCGCAAGAGAAGGAATACGAGTAAAATCGTGGCCTTTGGAAACTGTAGCGCGAGATGGGTTAACTTCACCAGGGAGAGCAAGCCTGCTCCCCAAGGTCTGCGGCTCTTCGCTATTCCCCAGGCACGAACCGCGGACCTGAAATGCAGATCTGCGCCAATCGTTGCGGATGCGCGCCAAGTGTGTCGGAAGAAGGAGAGAGTAATAATGACCAGATTGAGTCGACGGAGGTTCATCCAAACTTCCGCAGCATCTTTGCTGCTCGAGAGTGTCAGCAGTTCTGCGTCTCCAGCGGATGCGGGCGAGAGCGATGTGAGCGCACAACCGGTCCGGGTGGAGAAAAAGAACTACACCTGGGAATGGTCGGCGAAGGACGACCGGTTTCGGCTCCTGGACGGGCAGGGACGAGTGATGACGAGCGGAATTCTCCAACCGGCGGTCATCGTTCAGCCGGGAACGAACAAGCAAGCACGGAAATGCACGTCAGGAAAGCTCGCGGGGCACAGCCAGAGAGAGAGTGACATCACGGTGAACTATGCCGGCGTAAACGGAGACGCGAGAATCTCCGTTACCTGGCGGTTTGAAGAGGAAGCTCTTTGGCTCGAGCCGGTTGTGTACGAATCGACCAACATCGAGAACATCGTGGCCCTGCACTACTTCGCTCGCGGAACCAGCCAGGGAGCCCGCCCGACACTCGAAAACTTCTACCTCATTCTCCCGGGCATCAGCGAGTCGCCCGGCATGAGTCCCATCGTCACTGGAGACCTGGAGTTGAATATGACCAGTTGGCTGGGGCGAGGTTCTTCGCCTACACCGGGACTGCTGCAACAATGGGGCTTGCCCGCGCATTTCTTCTGCGGCTTTCACGGCGCCAAACCGGGAGCGGTCAAATCTTCCCTCACCAAATATCTTTCTGAAGCGTTTTGCTGCGGGCTCGCCGAACTTCCGGGCGGCGACTTCTTTCTTGAAACCCGCGATGGGCGGCACAGCCCGATTGTGATCTACCGCAGCGATCTTTGGGGGAATCTGCGCGGGCCGGGAAAACTCACTTTGGGTGCGAGATTGCTTTGGGCGCGCGGGACGAACTACTATGAGGCGATCCGCGCCTATTATCGGGGGCTGGTGGGGGCAGGGATCATCAAAAAGAACGACAACTCCGAGCGCAAGAATGCCGTGGTCTTGTCGACGCAGTTCAACTGCTGGGGGGCAGAGGTGGCGATCCAGAAGGCGGGAGCAAACCTCGACGAAGCCACCCTTAGTTCCTTCTACAGCGATTTGAAGGCTTCAGGGATGAAAGCGGGAATGTTCGTCATCGACGATAAGTGGGAAGGAAAATACGGCAATCTGGAGCACTCCGGGGAGAGATTCCCTCACTTCGAAGAGTTCCGCGAACAGGTTCGAGCTGATGGTCTGCACTTCGGTCTCTGGGCTGCCTTCATGCGCTGCCAGGATCCGGCAGACATGGGCTTAAATGTTTCGCATATGCTGCAAAAGGCAGATGGGAAACCGCTGATCGTCGGTGAGGGTGAGTCGAAGTATTACATTTTGGATTTCACGCAACCCAAGGTCGAACAGGTGCTGCGGGCGCGGGCCAGAAGATTCGCGGAGCGTTACAAAGCGGACTTGGTGAAGTTCGATTTCGGCTACGAGCTTCCGCCCTTGTCGGTGGCGGCGCCCCAGAACATGGCTTGGGCGGGCGAGCGTTTGATGCTCAGAGGGCTCGAGGTGGTGGTAGGAGGCATGCGTGAGGCGAATCCCGACCAGGTGGTGATGTACTACTGTCTTTCGCCGCTTTTCATCGAATATCTCGACCTGCACAGTCCGGATGACCTCTTTATGGCGGGGGGCGAATATGATTGGGAAGCCAACCGGCGATTCTTCTTCTCCAGCCTGTTAGGCGAGATCGGGATACCGACGTACGGTTCTGGCGGGTACGATTGGGTGAGCATGCCGGAGATCTGGTTTGACTCCGCCTTGATCGGCACCCTGGGATCGCTCAACAGCTTTGTTGGGGACGAGCAGGACTCCCTGCCGACGCCCGACCGCATTGCGAAATACAATGGCCTCTCCCAGGTGTTGCGGGCTTCCAACTCCTTTAGCATTGAGCCGGTCGACGCTGAGTATCTGGGCGCAACGCGTGGTGCGCACTCAGCCTCCTGGGCGCGCTTCGAAGGCGGTGAATTGGTCGGCGTCGCCCTTCGCACCCGCCGCCTCAATGGGCAATTGGGCCCGGCGAAATTCCGCGACATCGTTCGGACCAACGCCTCCGTTGTTGCCGCTTCAAGAACCCAGGATGGCATCGCCACGGCAGCCAAGCTGGGCGTGGTACCTTATGGTGATGGGGAGTTAGTCATTCAACGCAGCGGCGGCCAAACTTCCGAAGCCGCCTGTACAGAACACTATTTTGGAGGGAAAACCATTTACCGACGCCTCGAGATTCTGGAAGGTACGCTGCGCTTGCCTCTGCGCGAACGGGACGAGGATCGTACGCCCTTGGAATGGATCGAAGTGAACGTTTACGGCAGGTAGCACGGGCCTCCTCTACGGGCAACCCATGTGATTGCGCACGAGGGCCAGTAGGAAGGCTCCTACGGAGCGAATGGAAAAGGAATAATCATGGTTGAACAGTTTTGGTTGGGGATGGCAATCATTTTTGTCAGCGGCATTTTTAACGGCAGCTTCGCGCTGCCCATGAAATATACCCGGAATTGGAAGTGGGAAAACACATGGTTCGTATTCTCGGTTGTGGGCATATTCTTATTGCCCTGGGTTATGGCATTCGGATTTGTACCCCATCTTACGGAGGTCTATGCGGGTGTGCCAACGCGCGTCGTGGCGCTGGCGGTGACGTTTGGCTTTTTCTGGGGAATCTCGCAAGTGACCTATGGCTTGAGCCTCAAGACCGTGGGGTTGGCGGTTGCAGTATCGGTGGTCTCCGGGTTGGCTTGTCTTTCAGGAGCCTTGGTTCCGCTTCTGGTCCTGAGTCCGTCAGACCTGTTCCGGGCGCGCGGCATTTTTCTTCTCTGCAGCCTGCCCATTCTCTTTTCGGGATTAGTCATGTACTCGCTCGCGAGCCGCAACCGGGAGAAGGAACAGCAAAGCGAGAATCCAGTTCAGGTCGCCTCAGGTGGAGGTTTCAAGGTGGGGCTCGCGCTTTGCATCTTCACGGGTGTGGTCGGGTCATGTTTTAACCTCGGTTATGCTTTCAGCGGTGATATCATCCGCAAAAGCATTGACTCCGGTGCCTCGCCGCTGACGGCGGGTTATGGGGTCTGGTCGCTGGTCTTTGGCGCCGGTTCGATTCCCAACCTTTGCTATTGTCTTTATCGACTCTTTCGTAGTCGTACCTTCGCAGCATTCCGGCAGAAAGGCTGGCCGAAAGAGACCTTGCTTGGCGTCTTGATGGCGGTGATCTGGCTTTCGGGGCTCTTGTTGTACGGGGCGGGAGTGACTCTGGCAGGCAGGTTCGGAAGCTCAGCGGGATTCACCTTATTCTTAACCGTGAGCGTTTTGTCGTCCACTGTGCTGGGACTCTTCGCGGGAGAATGGAAATCGACCTCTCAACGCACCCGGGGATTGTTGGCCCTTGGAGTGTCCGCGATGGTTCTTGCGGTGGTGGTTTTGAATCTGGGGGGCCTGTTCTCGTAGCGATGGCTTCAGGCCCTGCGGGCAACCACCAAGGTTGACCCTACGCTGCTACACACGTGGCCGTTGCTCTCCCGGTGGGCCTCAGGGTAGAATCCAAACCTGGCAGTTATCCTCGTTCCTGGCGGTTGCCTATGGCAGAGTGGAGTGGTCCTCTCAAAATAAGACCGGCACGCGTCGAAGATGCAAAGGAGATCGCGCGGATCTACAACCAAGGAGTGCAGGATCGCTGCGCGACCTTTGAAAACACCTACGTCACACCGGAAGAGCGCTACCTTTGGCTGGCGGCGCGTCCGGACAAGTTTCCGGTGCTGTTGGCGGAAGTCAAGCACACGTTGATGGGTTGGTCCTCCCTCAATCCTTACAGTCCGCGGCATTGCTATGACGGAATCGCGGAACTGGCCATCTACATTGAGCGCAGCCTGCGTGGGCACGGCGTGGCTCAGGATTTGATGAAGGCCATGCAGGACATTGCGCGCGACAGAGGGTTCTATAAGCTCATTGGACGTATCCTGGCCGAAAACCAGCCGGCGCGGAAACTCTGCCAGGTGACCGGCTGGAAGGAAGTTGGAATTCACGAGAAGCACGGCAAGCTGGGCAACGAGTGGCACGATCTCGTGCTGGTGGAATTCATGATTCCAGAGAACTTGAAGTAACTCGGAACGGACGGCGAATCCACCGAGATTGCTTCCAATATGCGAAAAGACCACCGGCGATGGCTGTGGCTGAGCATCGGAGCCATCATCATCGCTTTCGTCATCTATAACCTGAGTCGAAGCCCGGAGTGGGCGAGTTTCCGCTGGTCGCGCTTGTGGGCATTGCTCACCGGAGCCAAGCCGGACCTCCTCTTGTTGGCCTTGGTCGGGGTATTCGGCAGCTACCTTTTGCGAGCCTGGCGCTGGCGATTCTTCCTCAGTCCAATCAAGAAAGCCTCCCTGTGGGTCCTGTTGAAGGGTCAGGTCCTCGGCTTCAGTTCCATCTATCTCGTGGGCCGGCCCGGGGAATTCGTGCGTCCCGCTTACATTGCCAAGAAAGAAAATGTCTCCATGAGCACCATGCTGGCGGTGTGGTTGCTGGAGCGTATCTTCGACACGGTGTTCCTTGTTTTGCTCTTTGCCGCGGCGCTGGACTTTGAGCCGCTTGAACCTGGAACGATGCGCGGCTCGACCATCCTCGTCGCCTTGCATCGCGGCGGGGATGCGATGCTGGTTTTTGCGTTCCTGCTGGTCGCCGGATTGGTGGTTTTCTGGCTGCGCTCTCGGCAGCTTACCGCCTGGTCGTTGCTGGCCTTTCGCTTCTTACCTAAAACGGCGCTGAGTAAACTCCAGCACTTCCTGCGCTCGTTTGCGCAGGGATTGAGCGTTATCCAAAGCTGGAAGGACCTGGTGGGTAGCCTGGTGTTGAGTGCAGCGGTGTGGTTTGTGAATACGTCCATCTTCTGGCTGGTATTTCGAAGCCTTCCTGGGGGCGGAGCGAACCTTTCCTGGCTGGCTGCCGCGGTGGTGCTGTTTTGCGCCGCGCTAGGACTGGCCGTGCAGATCCCTGGGGTCGGCGGCGGCTACCAGGTGAGCATCATTCTGGCCTTGAATGAGCTCTATAACCAACCCGCGGAGACCGCCACTGGCGCGGCGATTATTATGTGGCTCATCATGTCGGTTCCCTGCCTGCTGGGCGGGCTCGGGTTGTTGGTACACGAGGGGCTGACCTTCAGGAAGTTGGAGGCCCTGGCCGACGAGGAGAGGCAACTGGCGGAGAAGAGTTAGCCTATGAGGTGTCCCTTCTGCAATCATCTGGAAGACAAGGTCGTGGATTCGCGTGAGGCCAAGTTTGGAGACACGATACGCCGTCGGCGTGAATGTGCGAAGTGCGGCCGCCGGTTCACCACCTACGAGCGGATCGATGAGATTCCCTATATGGTGGTGAAAAAGGATGGCCGGCGGGAGAAGTTCGATCGCCAGAAGTTGCTGACCGGCTTGCTGAAGGCCTGTGAGAAACGGCCCGTCCCGATGTCGAAACTCGAGGAGATTGTTAATGAAGCCGAGGCGATGGTGGCCGAAGCGGCGGAAAGGGAGCGTCCGGCAGCGGATTTGGGGGAGTTTGTCATGAGCCGCCTGAAGGCGCTCGACAAAGTCGCATATGTTCGATTCGCCTCGGTTTACCTCGATTTCAAAGACATTCGGGAATTCATGGATGAGTTGAAGGACCTGCTCAGAGCCAAAGGCAAATAACCGGAATCAGGATTCGGGATTCAGGCGCTGACTACGAGCGTGATCTCGCTGTAGAATCCTGACTCCAGAAAGTTGCCGACTCAAAGCTTTTGCCTGTCCTGAAACCTGAATCCTGGCTCCGCAACCCTATTCTGACCTGTTAAAGACGAAGGCGCCGAAGGTGCGGAAGGTTCTGAACCCGAGGCGTTCGTAAAGACGCAGCGCGCGCGCATTGATGTCGGTGACAGTTAGGGAAACGCGCTGGTAGCCTGCCCTCGTCAGGTCGCTGAAGGCGGATTCCAGCAAGGCTGTCCCCAGCCCGCACCCTTGCACCGTCCTGGCGACAGCAATTTGCGGGATGTGGGCTGTACTAGAACTCACGCAAGTCACCATCAGCACCCCGCCGAGTTGGCGGGTTTGGCGATGCACGGCGACTTTGGAGACTTGCTCCATAAACTCTCCGCAACCCTGGTAATGGAGAATGTTCTCGATGAGCCGGGTGGCTCCTGCCAGAGAGCTGTATTGGTCATTGATCGCCGCATCGACATGGTTGTAATAGGCGCCGAAAACCAGTTCTGCGGCCTCGCGAGCGTGTTTCTTTTCGCAGGGCAGGATACAAAAATCAGCCAAGCGCGGGGCGGCCTGCCGCGTAGGTCCATTCCGGCTGGACCCGGGTAAGGCCTGGGAGTGCCAATCGGGAAGGGACAAGGCCATGAAGCGGCGCCGATAGCCCTCGTAATTCCAGGCAATGAAGTTGTTTTCCAGTTCTTCGAATTTATAGTGCGGGAGTTGCGCTTCCACGCGCCGCAGGCCAGGAGTAGCCAGGAGGGTTTCGTTGGAGTGCTCCAGCAGGCGCAGGGCCTGGTCCAAACCTGCGGGCGGCGGGCCGGCGAACAAGTCTCCCATTAGACCCTTCTCGCCATCGCAGAAAAAGAAGCAGTAGCCGCGAATGACTCCGTTCTGAACCAGAGCATACCCCGAAAGACGTTTCTCCTTCAGGCAGTTGGAAATCACGCGGGCCGAGGAAGTGAAATCCCAATAGAGACCTTCGCTCCAGGCGCGCGCTTCGGCATCCAACAACTCTGAGAAGGCCGATAGCTCAAAGCGGCGAATATCGATGATCTCAGACCCCACAGCAGTTCCCTTTGGATCGCCGGAGCGAAATCTCACGTCGCGCAAGCCATCCCGCGGTGCCGGTCGCCGGACGTCCACAATGCCTCCCGGCCAGAACAAAAACGATGCAAGTATAACCCAACTACTAGTAGCAGGATGCTGAAAAACCCTTCTGGTGTGTCCTGCCAAGGGGCCGTAAACAACGAGGCATCTCACACTGCCGTTGTTTTCAGGACGAGATGCCCCGCGCCGCTCCCGAAAATCACCCCCGCCGGCCATTGCAGGGGCACGCCGTGGCGTGCCCGTACCTCAGGGTGACGAAGGGATTTCCATTCGCCCGTGTGGGACAGAGGCCCATAACAACTCTCTCGAAGATCACGTCATTCCCGCGCCAGCGGGAATCCATTGTGTTCCGGACTCACCCTGGACCCCCGCTTTCGCGGGGGTGATGAGGTACGTGATTTTCATTCCTTTGGGTGGGCCGCAGGCCCATGACCACTCGGAATGCGAGCGCCGAAAGAGGTTTTCCCAGCATTCTGTCAGAGCAAGGGGCTGAAAAGGAAAAGTTCTTGTGGGTTGGAAATTGGGTTATGGTACCATTTTGGCGCGCAGGACCTTCCCGGAGAATCTCGCTCTGGGGTTGAAGACACACGCTGGCATCGGCGGTGGAAAGTGAACTGGTGCCCGCGACCGAGTTTTTGCGCCTGCTGGGAGAACAACAGGGGATGGGCCCGCCTACAACCACCAAATCCGGTACCCCACCGCCGCGGCCGAATCCCGTCCTTGCTTCCTCGCGTCCCTCCCTGCGACATCGGATGGAACACTACGCGGCCGTCGGCCTACTGAAAACTCTTGGCTTCCTGCCGCACCGCTTGACGCGGGCGCTCTGCGCGTTTCTTGCGTTTCTAAGCTACTGGGTCTGGCCGCGCTTACGGAAAGTGGGCCTGACCAATCTAAGGCTTGCTTTCCCTGATTGGCCCGAAAGCCAACGCCGGAAGGTGCTCTTCAGCTTGTTTTGTAACTTCGGCAGGATGCTGGCGGACTTCGCGCATTTTCCGCAGTGGAACCGCAGCAACATCGAGAAGTTGATCATCTATGACGGATTTGAAAACTATGCGCAGGCCCAAAGTCAAGGCCGAGGCGTACTTTTTCTTACTGGCCACTTCGGAAATTGGGAGCTGAGTTCTTTCGCTCACGGGGTGTACGGCTATCCCTGCGACTTCGTGGTGCGCGCCCTGGACAACCCGCTCATGGATGAACTTATCAACCACTACCGATGCCTGGGCGGCGGAAAACCTATTGAAAAAAATGATTTTGCGCGCGGCGTGCTGCGCGCTTTCGGTCGCGGCGATGCAGTCGGCGTGCTCATCGATCAAAACATGCTGCCCGGCGAAGGGGAGTTTGTAAACTTCTTCGGCATGCCCGCCTGCACCACCACCGGCCCCGCACGCGTTGCCAAGAAGACCGGTGTGCCCATCGTTCTGGGGTTAGTCATCTGGGACCCTAAGCTCAAGAAGTATCGGCTGCGATTCGATCCTGTCGAATGGATCACTTGCCAGAACCCGGAAGAGGAAATCCTGGCCAATACCGCGAACTTTACCCGCCTGCTTGAAGACTACATCCGCCGCTTCCCCGATCACTGGCTTTGGGTCCACCGCCGGTGGAAGACGCGCCCGCCGGGCTCCGCGCCGCTCTATCCATTCTAGGAGACAGGGGAATAAGGAGGCGGTAGGCAGCGGGCAGTGAAGGCCGGAAGTCGACGGCAGGCAACTGTCGACTGAGAACTGACTACTCTCAACTGTTCTATCGAGGCTCATTATGAAGATCTCGGAGCTGGCACGATTGCTGCGGGGAACGCTGCACGGAGAGGCGGACCGAGAGGTTCAGGAGGTGGCTGGGCTGGAAACCGCCGGCCCAGGAGAATTGACATTCGCTGAGGACGCGAAGTCTCTTGGATTGGCGGCCGCATCCCAGGCCGGGTGCGTTCTCGTACCGGCGGATTGCTCTCTGCCAGGACGTACAACGATTGGGGTCGAGAATCCGAAGCTGGCTTTTGTCCGCGCGGCCCAAGCCCTCTGTCCGCCCCGCAAATTCCCGCCGGGCGTGCATCCCACGGCAGTCGTTGCCGCGGACGCGCGCCTGGCTGAAGACGTGGCCGTTTCCCCATGCGTGGTAATTGAGTCAGGCGTCGAAGTTGGACAGGGCACGTACCTTGGGGCAGGGGTTTACTTAGGCGAGGGTGCCCGGGTGGGCGCGCAATGCACGCTCTACCCGCGGGTGTGCGTCTACCCAGAAGCAAGAATCGGCAATCGAGTGATCCTTCACTCCGGAGTCGTGGTTGGGTCCGACGGATTCGGTTACGTCTTCGCCGACGATCATTATGAGAGGTTCCCCCAACGGGGCAGCGTGGTCATCGAGGACGACGTCGAGATCGGCAGCAACAGCACGGTGGATCGTGGCTCCTTGGGCGTAACCGTGATCGGGCGAGGTAGCAAGATCGACAACCTGGTTCAAATTGCGCACAACGTGAAAGTGGGACGGCACTGCGTGATCGCCGCGCAGACAGGCATTTCGGGCAGCGCGGAAATCGGCGATTACGTGGTGATGGGCGGCCAGGTGGGCGTTGCGGATCATATTCGCATCGAAGAGGGAGTGATGATCGGAGGGCAGGCTGGCGTATTTGGGACGATACGCAAAGGAACCAAGGTCTGGGGGACCCCCGCCCGACCCCTAGACGAATTCAAGAAAGTCTACGCCCACCTTGCCAAGCTGCCGAGCCTTGCCAGGAAAGTGAAGGAAATCTCGCGGCAGCTTTCAGAGATTCTACAGCATGACCAGCAGGGAAAGTAAGAGTCTCAGGTGTTTTCGTAAACTTTGGTGAGTTGCAACCGCATGGTGTCCAGGCGGCTTTCCGATACACGTGAGAAACGCCTCAAGAGCTCATAGCCAAGATCGTGATCCTGCTCGGCCTTGCCGCGCAGGCATTGCCCGTCCATCGCAAAAGCGCGAGTAGGCTCGACGGCTCGGGCCGAGAACCTCCATCGATAAGGCGGAAACAGCCACGACCAGCCGAGAATATCGCCTTCTTTGAGAGTGACGATGTTGAGCGGACCGCGGCGTTCGGAAACGATGGTCAGGTCGACTTTGCCTTCGCGAATAAGGTAGAACTTGCCGGCATCTTCTCCCTCGTGAAAAATGAATTCCCCGGGCGCGAACCGAACGTCGGAGGCACAGCCTACAACCAGCTCGAGGTAACGCGGTGGGAAATCCGTGAAAAATGGATGAGCAGTGAGAATGTTCTGAAGACTTTCCATGCAACACTCCTTGGGGCTGAGCCCGCGTGCATTTCCTGAACGGTCGACGTGGGGCCGGCGGCGTCCTCCAGCAACAATGCACGCAATGAACTAGGCCCTTCAAAATGATAACATTCCGTCACGTCTCCTTGTCAACGTAGGAGTGAACGATTTGGTCTCCCGCAGTTATGCTGCTCCAGGCCACTTTCGCCACTTTTGATCCGCTTTTCTTGGGCCTCTTTTTGGGCTTCCCAACTGCGGGAATTCACGGTATCCTTACTCGCGCGTGCTTGCTGGAGATTGAAATTCGCAAGGCCGTTATCATGCAGCGCACCACAATCCGAGAATCCGGGACCGTTACTGAAATTTATCCTTCCGAACGAGCTGCCCGGCTCCCTCAAATCCTGAAGGCCTCACCTGCGGAAGAGGTGCGAGAAAGGACACAACGAGGACGATGGCAACAGTAGAAAGAGTCTTAGCAGAGCATCCGTTCTTCGAAGGTTTTTCAGAGGCGCACGTTAAACTCGTCGCCGGGTGCGCTTCCGAGGTTCGCTTTAAGCCGGGACAGATCGTTTTCCGTGTAGGCGAAGAAGCCAGAAGATTCTATCTGCTTCGTCAGGGGAAAGTAGCGCTCCAGATGACCTCCGAGCAGCGGGGCCCGCTCACGGTCCTGACGGTAGGAGCAGGTGAGGTCTTGGGATGGTCGTGGCTGTTCCCACCCCACAAATACAGGTTCTCAGCACGCGTCCTCGAGGCGACACGGGCCTTTGAGATCGACGGTCAATGCCTGCGCGGCAAGGCCGAGCAGGATCACGATTTTGGTTATCATCTCTTGAAGCACTGGTCACCGGTGGTCGAGCGGGCACTGGATGCGACGCGATTACAGCTCATCAACGTTTATCAGGACCGATAAGCCGGGCGTGTGCCGCAGGGCACCGTCACCTCAAGCCACGGCAGAGGAGGAAGCCCTTGGAGATTCACAAACAAGATGCTTTGAATTATCACAGCCAGGGGCGCAAGGGGAAGATCGAGGTCGTAGCGACCAAGCCTTGCGCCACGCAGTGGGATTTAAGCCTCGCCTATACACCGGGCGTGGCGGAACCCTGCCTCGAAATTCAAAAAGTCCCCGAGCGTGCCTTCGACTACACGGCGAAAGGGAATCTCGTTGCCGTGGTATCGAATGGCACGGCGGTATTGGGCTTGGGGAATATTGGCGCTTTGGCCGGCAAGCCAGTCATGGAAGGCAAGGGCGTACTCTTCAAGCGCTTCGCGGATATCGATGTATTCGACCTCGAAGTAGGTTCGGAGGATCCCGACGACGTCATCCGCTTCTGCCAACTTCTCGAGCCGACCGTCGGCGGAATCAACCTGGAAGACATTAAAGCCCCGGAATGCTTCCACATCGAGGAAACACTGCGTCGCACCATGTCGATTCCCGTCTTCCACGACGACCAGCACGGGACGGCCATCATTTCCGGCGCCGCCCTGCTGAACGCTCTGGAAGTCGTGGGAAAAGATATCGCGAAGATCAGGATGGTGATCAGCGGCGCGGGCGCGGCTGGAATTGCTTGCGCCGAGCACTACGTTCGATTGGGTATGATGCGGGAGAACATAATTCTCTGCGACACCAAGGGCGTCGTTTACGAAGGACGTGGCGAAGGCATGAACCCCTACAAGGCCCGCTTCGCCTCCAAGACCACGGCGCGAACCCTCGCGGAAGCCATGAAGGGAGCGGATGTCTTCAGTGGCCTCTCCGGCCCCAACATCGTGACGCAGGATATGGTGCGTTCGATGGCAGATCAGCCCATCATTTTCGCCATGGCCAATCCTGTGCCGGAGATCAGCTACGATGCGGCAAAGGCGGCCAGGGAGGACGTGATCATCGCCACGGGACGGTCCGACTATCCCAACCAGGTCAACAACGTGCTCGGTTTCCCGTTTATCTTCCGAGGCGCGCTGGACGTTCGAGCGCGTGCCATCAACGAAGAAATGAAGGTTGCGGCAACGCACGCCCTGGCGGCGCTGGCGAAAGAAGACGTTCCCGACATGGTGCTTCGCGCCTACGGAGTCACCCATCTGCACTTCGGTAAGGATTACATCATTCCCAAGCCATTCGACCCGCGAGTCCTGCTGTTTGAAGCTTCCGCGGTGGCCCAGGCCGCCATGGAGAGCGGAGTGGCGCAGGTAAAGGTTGATATCGAACAATATCGAGAACAACTCTCTCGCCGCCTGGGGCGCACCCAGGAGGTTATGTTCAGCGTGCGCCAGCGGGCCAAGACCGCACCCAAGCGCATCGTCTTTTCCGAAGGCGAGCACGAGAAGATCATCCGCGCCAGTTGCCAGCTTACTAACTTGAAGATCGCGCATCCGGTGCTGCTGGGCCGCCCGGCGGTTATTATGAAAATGGCTGAGGAACTGGACTTGTGCAAAAAGGTCAGCGCGGAAATCATCGAGCCGGGTCACTCACCCAGGCTGGATGCCTACGCGGAGGAGCTCTACCGTCTACGCCGGCGCCGCGGAGTCACCCGCACCGAGGCGCGGGAATTGATGGCCAACAGCAACTACTTCGGCGCCATGATGGTTCACATGGGCGACGCGGATGGTTTCGTCGCGGGCGTGTCGCAACATTATCCGGACACGATCCGCCCGGCGCTGCAGATCATCGCCACGCGCCCCGACGTTCACAAAGTCGCCGGGCTCTATGTGATCGTGACCAAACGCGACATTTTTCTCTTTGCCGACACCACCGTCAACATCGACCCCAGTGCCGCTGATCTGGCGGAAATTGCCCTGCTTTCCGCGGAAGTGGCCGAAAGCTTCGGCATTCAGCCTCGCGTGGCGATGCTGTCATTTTCCAACTTCGGCAGCACACGGCATCCCTTAACCGAAAAGGTGCGCCAAGCCACCGAAATCGTAAAGCAGCGGAATCCCAAGCTCATGGTGGACGGGGAGATGATGGCGGATACGGCGCTAGTCCCGGAATTACTCGCAGAATACCCCTTCTCAAGCCTGAAGCAGGGGGCCAATGTTCTGGTCTTCCCCAGCCTTGAAGCCGGGAACGTGGCCTATAAGCTCATGCTGCGCATCGGCGGCGCGGAAGCTCTTGGCCCGGTGCTGATGGGACTCTCGAAACCGGTCCACGTCTTGCAACGCGGCTCGACCGTGGAAGAAATCGTCGATATTGCCGCTCTCGCTGTCGTGGACGCTCAACGGGAGGCGAACCACTTCAATATGCCACTTGCCAAGCCCTCCGCGGCGTGAGCAGGCAGCCATGGAAGACGCACAAGGCAGTTGCGTATGCATTGCATAGGCAGGGCACGACCCGCGATTAGGGCCTAGCGATGTGCGTTCAGGAACTTCTCGACGATCTGCGAGAACGCCTCTGGCTGCTCGTCATACATGAAATGTCCCGAGCCCTGAACCACGGCAAAGGATGAGTTCGGGAAACTGCTACCATAAAGCCGGTCGGCCTTTTCGGTCTGCAAATCAAGAGCGCCGTGTACCACCAGCACGGGAGCCGTTACTCGGCTCATAGCCGGCCGGTAATCGTGCCGCTTTCCCATGCTCATGTACATCGCGTAGACCATCCAGCCGCCATTTTCGTTTTCCCCGCTCACGGCAGGCAGTGTTAGATTCCTGGCTTGCAGCGCTGCCACATAATATTTAGGGAATTCGCTGTTGAGCGCCGCGAGGTCCGCCTCGCTTTTTGTGAACATATGGGCGAAGTCGAAGTACCTCTTTCGGAAGTCTGCGTAGTCGTTCCTCATAGCGGCGGGCAGCAAATCGCCGACCTTCTCGAAGAGATCGCTCTCCTCGGACGGCATCACCAGCAAGGTGGCCGGCGCCACCAGGATCAGGGCCCTCACCCGTTGCGGGAACTCCGCTGCGTAAAGCGAAGCCAGGAAGCCGCCAAACGAATGCCCGATCAGTACGAGCTTCTCTTCCCCCAGGATCTGCCGGATGCGCTCGATGTCTGCAATCTGGGCCCCTAAACCCAGTGTCCTGTCGAGCGTCTTCATGTTCGAATAGAAGTTGGGAGATGAGAATCTGTCAATAGGCCGGGTTGACTTCCCGCATCCGCGTTGATCGTAGTAGTTGAATTTATAGTTGGCCGCCAACGGCTTGAGCCCCGCCCAGGTAGTGCGGATCGGGTAACCTGGGCCGCCATGAACGATTAGTATATTCTGCCCTTGCCCCTCGGAGAAATGATAAAGCCTGATGTCGTTCTCGACCTCCCACCAAGTCTGGGCGCCAGACTGGGCCGGCGGTGTTAGGGAACCACGAAGCCCTTCACCCCGGGCTACCATTCCCGGCTCATAGCGAGGTCTTGCCATTACGCGCAAGAATAGGACAATGCCTACCACAACTGCTAAGAGGGCTGCTGCCAAGCTGACCAGAACGGTTTTCATCGGCGGGCTCCTCAGACGGGTGTGCTTGAAATCTACCCAGTCGATTTCGAGACTTGAAGTGCAGAATCGCCTTGATACCATAAGGGTTTTCGAATCGCAATGCAATTCCGGCCATCGCCGAGAGGCCCATTTGTGATTCGCGGGCATTGGTAATAGAATCGGGGAAGCATCCGGTAGGCACAAAGCGTTTTGTGCAACCCCACAATGGCAGAAGCTCTTAAAGTCGAACGTCAGGTGCAGCGCGGCCTCAGGTCATCGCTCGTCAGCATTGCAGCCAATTTCTCTCTGTCCATGTGCAAATGCGTCGCCGGGTCACTCGGGCACTCCTTTGTGTTGGTCGCCGACGGAATCGAATCGCTGGCCGATGTCTTTAGTTCCTACGCGGTCTATTTCGGTCTCCGTGTGGCGCTCAGGCCTCCGGACAAAGAGCATCCCTATGGGCATGGGAAGGCTGAACCCATCGCGGCAGTAGTCGTCAGCCTGGCGTTAGCGGCGGCCGGCATTACCATCGCCATCGAAAGCATTTTCCGGATTCGTACTCCCCATCCGCTTCCCAGACCTTACACACTATGGGTTCTGCTGGGCGTGGTGGTGGTGAAAATCCTGCTTTCCCGCTTCGTCTCATCGGTGGCCGAAGCCATCCAAAGCACAGCGGTGCAGGGAGACGCCTGGCACCACGTCAGCGATGCTATCACCTCCGCCTTCGCCTTTGTTGGAATCTCGTTGGCGCTTTGGACGAAGAACTACGCCATAGACGATTGGGCCGCCCTCTGCGCTTCGTGTGTGATTCTCGTTAACGCCAGGCGCCAACTCCGGCTCCCCCTGGCCGAACTTCTGGACACCGCACCTTCTCCCGACATTGAAGAGCAGGTGCGCCGGGTCGCAACCGCGGTTCCTGGCGTCATCGGGCTCGAAAAATGCTTCGTGCGGAAAGTGGGATTCCAGTATTACGTGGAACTTCATGTTGTTACACGAGGGGATATCACCGTCCGCACGGGACATGCCATCTCCCACGAGGTGGAAGATCGGGTGCGTGCAGAGGTCGATCGCGTCGCCAAGGTGCTGGTGCACATCGAACCTGAAGAGGAACTGCTGAAGCCGCCTGACACTGAGGTCTAATCGCGCTGCTTCTCGCCCCTACATCCGCACGTTGAACCCTTCCACCACGATCCGGGGCGTTTCGCCCCGCGTGTCGGCGTGTTCGAGTTCGGTTCGAATCGTCCGGCGTTCGCCAGGCATCAAGGCGATGTAATTGTCGCTATAGATGGCCGGCAGGATCCGGTCACCGCTCTTTTCCCGCACCGCTTTCAAGCGGACCATCAACGCCGGAAGGCCGGATGGGTTGTGCAATTCGGTGGATAATTGCCAGCGATTGTCCTGGCGCGTGACGTCCGTGGACGCTTCCAGCTTAACCTTCGGCAACTGTCGAATTGCTCGATAGTTGCCTTCCGTAGGACCCCGCAGATAGAAGTTTGTCGAGATCGTGTCGGCTCCGCGTGTCAAGGACAGGCGCAGGAAATACAGCGGAGTCAGCCCGGACGGATACTCCATCTTGATGCACGAGTTGGCGCTGTCCTCTTGACTATCCAGAGGAACAGACTTCTCCCACTGTTTTTTTCCGCCCATGTCCAGGACCTCGACGGCAGCGGTCAGACCTTGCACATTTCCACCGCTGTTATTGACGACTTCGATGCTCTCGGTCACCGGATTCCATTGGATGTGAAGCGGCTCGCAGCCCTTCTTGCACCCAAAATAAGCAGCCGTCGGCTCAAAGTAATAGTCGTAGGTCTGCCAAACGAAGGAGGGCCAGCAGGGATGGCTCATCCAAAGCAGAAGTCCCATGCGGTGATTGCCCTGCCCCTCAAACATGGCGCGATAGCCTTCGTAATTGAGGAACTGGGCGAGTGAAAGCCAATCGTCGAGGTTGTCGGCGCCGCCGTAATTGAACTCGATCATGTTCCTGAAACTTTCGCCGCCTTGCGCGCCGGTCAATGTGAAATCGTGGAGACCCCAGTCGAGCCCCTGCGGCCACTGCGCCGCTTCGGGCATCATCGCGCGCACGCTTTCGACCGGGGGAATGTTCGGCATGCCCATCTCGCTGTGGAGCTTCGTATGCGCGCCGCCCGTAAAATAGAAGCTGAGCGGCATGGCCATATAAGGCCCGCCACCCCCCACAACGCCAAAGGCCGAATTGGAAATGTAGTGGATGTCGGCATGGTTTTCGGCCAGGACTTTGCGGATGGCGTCGTCAAGCGGCTTGGGCGGGTTACCCTCGTTGCGGCCGCAGTAAATGCCGATCGAGGGATGATTTCGAAAGCGCCGAACCGAATCAAGCGCATTGCGCATGAACATGTCGCCGTCTTTCGGGTCGGGCCCATCGTAAGGGTTGGCAAGCCAGAACTCCTGCCAGACCATAACGCCGTGGCGGTCACAAGCGGCGAAGAATTCTTCATCGCCGACCTGCCCCACCCAGTTGCGAATCATCGTGAAGTTCATTTCCCGGTGATAGCGGACCGCAGCGTCGTACTCGCGCCGGCGATAGAGCAGCATGGACTCGCCGAAGCCCCAATTCCCTCCGCGCGCTATAAATCGCCGCCCGTTGATCCATATCCGCAGAGTGCCGCCCTCTTCGCTGTAAGTCATTTGCCGGATGCCGGCGTCGAATGTCCGCGCGTCCGATACTTTCTTGTCGCGCGTCTGGAAGCTCAGTTCGATTGGGTACAAGTGGGGCTCGCCGTAACCGGCAGGCCACCAGAGCTTAGGTCTCTCCAGCCGCAGCACGGGTGTGTTCGTGGGATCGAACTTCACATTCGTGGCTGCGGAGCTGCCCACGGTGATGCGTTGTTCAAAGTGCAAATCTCCCAAACGTCCGCGCAAGATCCCTGCCGCCGGCCGGGGAGTGTGATTCACCAGTGTGACCTCAATACTTACGTCAGCCCGCGTCGTTTCAGGCAGCGGCAAGGTGCTTTTAACAAACGGGTCTTCGAGTGTTACCGGCCCGGTGAAGCTGATGTAAACGCCGCCCCAGATGCCGATATCGCGGCCACGAATGGTGGGAATCCAGTCCCAGCCAATCGACGCGTGATAGGTCGGGTTATCGAATCCGAGCGCGCCGCCGTTTTTTCCCGGGTCCTCCAAGGTCTTTTGCTTGGTGCTTCCCGGCGTATCGTTCTTCTCGATGCGAACTGCCAGCGCGTTCTTGGCCCCGGGCAGCAAACGGCCGGTAACGTCGAAGCGCCCGCGTAGGAAGCCGCCTTCGATGCGGCCAAGTTTTTCGCCGTTCAGGAAAACGTCCGCTTTCCAGTTAATCCCGTCGAAATTCAGCCAGGCACGCTTGCCTGCGGGCAAGTCCGGCGCCGTGAACTCGTTTCGATACCAGAAATCCGCGCAGAAGAACGAATCGGAAACATACAACTGGTTCTCACCGTAGTTGGGGTCTGGAATTGCGCCGATATTCAAATAGGAGGTGAGAACCGTGCCCGGCACGGTGGCGACAATCCAATCGCCATCCGCCAATCCCACTTTCGAAAGGGCAGCGCCGTCGGCAGCGACAAGCGAAGCTCGTTGCAAGCGCCATGAGCCTCCAGCCAAGTCAAGCCGTCCATCAGAGCGCGCTGCCGGCGTAGGCTTCGGCTGCGGCACGAACCCGCCACGCCCGTAGACCTCCATCTCGCTGAGCATGTACCCGTCCGCGGACGTGGGCCGGGTCATCAGGACGCGCACATATCTGCCCTGGATGGGCTGCGCGAGCTTGAGGTCGTCCCTGCTCCCCGCCCCGGCGGGCAGCGGTTGAATATCCCGCCAACTCTTTGCGTCATCGGAGACCTGGAGAGAGCCCTCCGCCGCACGGGCGATCCAATAGAGCGTCACACGATCGAACTCACAGCGCGCACCCAAGTCCACGTAGACCCACTCCTCACCCAAACCGGCGCTCATCCAGGCACTGGTGAACCTATAAGGGCCGCCGATCTCGACCCTCTGGTTTTGGTTGTAAAAGGCCACTTCGGCGACTTGCCAATGCATAAAAAACGCCATGGGCGAGGCGTTCGCAGCGTCGAACTCAACGCGGTAGAAGCAGCTCTGCGAAGCTGCTTGGAGCGGAATGGAGGGCTGAAACACTGCTCCTCCTCGCTCAAAACCCGTCGGGCCGCCGGTGAGAGTAGCCCGCGGAGGGTTTGTGACCTTGCCCGCTTCCTTCCATTCGCGTCCATCGTCGGAAACCGAAACGGAAAGACTCACGTTCTCAGGTTTCAACTCGCCTGGCGCCATGAAGAGCACGTCAACCCGGTCGATCACCGGCGCGCTCTCTCCGCCTCCAAGTTGCACCTGCAACCAAGGACGAGGCCCGCGCAAGTCGACAACGGTGACCGCGTTGTGATCGAGAAAGACCTCGCGGTCGGTCTTAGGGAGCTGGCCGCGGAAGCTTAGCGATGTCGCCACCCATTCGGGGGGATGCGTGTCCTTGATCCCGTCGGTCACAAGCTGAGCAGTGAGGTTGTAGTCATAGCTGCTCGAGTGGTACGCGGGCCGGTGCAATGCCAGGTTGCGGTACGTCGAGGATGTATCGGGCACGAGCCCCGGTCCGAAATCCTCGCGCGGGTCGCCCGGGTAAATTCCAACGCCTCGCGTATACTCCGCCGCTGTAGTCGACGGGTTCTCAAATGAGCCCGGAGCGCTCCCCGCCTCAGCCCCCGGCGAAGCCGCAGCCATGCGGCGCTTTGGACCACTTGCCAGACCTCGCAGCTCCCCCATCGCCACGTAGGCGCCACCAACCGAGCTCGTTAGAAATCTCCTTCTGGATACAGACATGGAATCCCTCCTTCGAAATCAGCGCTCCCGTCTCAGCCCCTAGCCTTCAATGGTCGTCTTCTCCGCGTTCTCTGTGTCTCGAAAGCCTCAACACAGAGCTCACGGAGAACCTCCGTGTTCTCCGTGTTGAGGCTTTCGAGCCACAGAGGACACGGAGGAATTGCCTGCCTTCTGCTATCTGCCCTCTCACCCCCGCAAAATGAACCGAAAGCGCATATCCTCACCGAACCATTGAATGTAATTCGTGCCCCAGGCGTTGTTGAAGAGGCTGAAGTGGAAGCCGCCGGCTAGATCGGGTTGCGCATCGGAATAGGCAATAGGGGACTTCTCTCCCAAAGCCACGACGGGCGCGTCCAAGGTCTCAATGGCAAACTCTCCTTGCATATGCTCGTACCGGATTGCGCTTGAAACCGCGTGCATGTGCCGGTTTCCTCCTCGCACAACATCCAACGGCGACATTAAACGGTCCACCTTTTCAACACGCCAACCTCCCTGATCGGGCGTCAGGGGCAGGAAGCTGAGCCACATTGCTTCCGGAAGCCGGTTGGCCGCTTTTCCGAACCAACTGAAATTGACCTGCGCCGAGGGCTCGGCATCCGGCAGGAACACCTCGATGTACAGCTTCTGCGGCCAGGCAACGAGGCCCGAGCGCTCCGCTTCCGCATCTCGGATCTGCAATTCAGCAAGAACGCGATGGCCGTCGACGACTTTGCCTGCCCAGCCATTGAGGAGCGCAGGCAGCCAAATCCGGCTTTGCGCTCCGAATTTGTCGATCCCGGGCTTTCCGAAGTCCATCGGAGCCCACCAGGTTTTGGCGGTGATGTAGCTTCCGATAAAGCGATCGTAGTCCGCCTTGGAGAGCGTCTGGTACGCAAACAACGCCAGCGGGTGCTCAGGCGAGGCCCACTCGCGGCCGGACCCCTTGGCGAGCAGCCGGCAGATCGCGCCAGTTTTCGGATCAAGCGCCAGTGTGAAGTGGGTCGTTTCGATTTCCGTTCCGGCCGGGTGCAGATCGAGCCCGCTGCGCTCTGGCTCCACCGGTTGCAAGGCGCGAACGTTTTGGAGTGCCTGGGCTCGTAAAGGTTCGGGAAGGTTTGCAATTCCATCGTCAATATCTTTGCGCTTCTCGGCCCAACTGGTTTCCGCCCAGCGGAATCTCGGCATGTCAAGTACCTTTGCCAAGTCCTTCGGTGTGTAGTGGTCGTAGTCTTTAAGTCGCTTCGTATCGACGCCCCACGTATGTTCGACTGCCAGGAGAAGCCGGCGGAGCAAAGCGAGATCGGTGTTGTCTCCGGCGCGGATCTTCGTTTGGGCGAGCCACTCCCGCCGCAAGCGCGCCACTTCCCGGTAGCGTGCCACCTTCACCGGATCGCTCGGTACTCCGTAAATCCAGGTATCGCCAATTTCCTGCGTTACGACTGGCAGATTGCCGCGGTAGGGCTCGACCGCATTGGCGATCTCACTAAGGCTGGCGGCGGTCACCTTGGCGTTGGGGAATTGCTTGCGCAGTTCGGCGTAGACTTTCTTGACTTCTTCGACCGAATGGGGACCGCCGTTGTCGTTGTGCATCTCGACATCAATGGCAAGGTCTGATCCTGGCACGCGCACCACCCCGCCGTAGCCTTTGTGGTGATACATCATGATGAGCGAGGCGCCCTCCGGATCTTTCCACAAATACAACGGCGGCACGTCGGGCGGAGTGCTGGCCCCGTTCACGCCAATGTCCAAAAGCTTGACGCCATTCTCGGCCAGCGGGTCCACGATCCCGATCGAGTGACCCGGTACATCGCTCATCTTGGCGCCCGTGGTGATGCGGCCAAAGCGCCGGTCCAACGACTGCGAGAGGCCTAAAGCGCCTACGATCATGGAGCGGTCCAGCATTTCGGTCTCCCACGAAAAAGGCAGGGCGTGCCAGGCCAAGGCCCCAAGGGCAACCCCCTGCTCCACGCGCCGGCGCTGGTCGCTCGAGGCTTGTTCGAGATATTCGTAGAGAAGCCACGACCCAGTGGTCCACACGTAACGATCTTCGCCCGCCTGCCGCAATGCGTCGGCCACTTGAATGGCTCGGGGAAAATAGCGGTCGAAATAGAGGCGCATCACCGTGGCTTGTGTGTCTGTGAACCCCACGTCGAGATGGCACTTGAACATCACCAGTACCCGGTTGACCTCCGCAGCGGGTGTCTCCGCCGGCGTGTCCTGCGCAAGGATTGGTCTGCACGCCATCGCCCCTCCTGTCGCCAGCACGCTTTTTATGAATTCTCGCCGTTGCATGATTGCATCTCCATTCGTTCAACTGGAAGCGGAGATCGCCCCGTTTGCGGCCCTCGGCTTTCTCTGCGCGCGGACAAGCCACGAAGCACAAAAATCGTAGGCCCGCTCTATCTGCCGCCGCGCCGAATCAGCGGACACGGCGCCCGATTCTATCCCAAGCACGCAGCCCGAAAACAGAGAACAATACTCGAAACGCATAAAAAGCTGCAAGGCGCAGCAGCCACGAACCGTGGCGCGCACCTCAGGTCGCATCGCAAATTCTCCTGTTTGCATTTTCCGCTGTTGTACCTCGATGATAATGTCCCCTTTTCTCCTCGTTAGAAATGTCCCCTAATAGAGTCTCCGAAAGGAGGCAGATTGGGGCGAACCAGGATGAGTGAGAGGG
>JBEKMN010000056.1:0-36966 GCA_050008495.1 Terriglobia bacterium
CGGTAGAGCGCTGCGAGTTGTGCCGAGCGGCGTCGAGCCGCTGGGGAGTGAGACAAGTAGATTTGCGTAGAGACATAGTAACTCCATGAATTGGAAAGTTGGGAGCAGGGGCGGCAGGCAAGCCGTCCCCGCGCGAGCTGGGACGGACGTTCACAGACCTTACAGCCTACCAGAAGGGGACTGATTTGTCAAGTATAAAATACGTAACGTCACACTATAGGTATCAGCACGCGGTTGTAGGGCGGTTCGCGAACCGCCCCTACGTGAGATTGGCGCAGCCGGGGGGGGTTGCGGTGTGGATAAGATGCAGCTCCGCCGCCCCGTCTTGCGGAAAGGCTTCGCCTTTCCGGGGAGGGCGTCAAATGTTGTCCTGAGGTTGAGGCTGCGCCTCAAGCGGCGAGGCGCAGCCTCGGCAAAGCCTTTTGGTGGGATCGGGGCAGGCCCGGAAAGGCAGAGCCTTTCCGCACGACAGGGCGGCAGACCCGCAAAGGCCGTGGGTGGCGACGACATTGCATTCTAGGTCGGGGCTGGCGCAGGACGAAGCTCTGTGTTGCGTGCAGCCGGAATGAACAGAGACCGCTGAGGTGCGCTCCGCGCCAGCTTCTTCTAATCGGTGATCTCGATTGTCGGCAGGATTCAGGCTATGCGCGGACCGCCGGCGGCAGGGATTGGCTCAGTCTATTGCTGAATAACCGTGTCTGAGGTGCTCGTAAATGTGATGGAGCCCATCTTCTGAGAGACAAAAGGGATGAAAAAGCCGTAGGTATACTGCACCTGAACCTTCACCAGGCAGCCGGGATTCTGGCCGCCGGCCGGATTGCTCGGGCAGGTGCCGGTGGCGCCGGTGGGCACACCCCCCCATTGGGCGCACACGTAAAGCTGGCCGACGGTTGAAGAAGTGGGGCAAGGGATGGTGGTGCTGCTGCTGGCACTGCTGACAGGCGTCGCCGGTGGGATGATACTTTGCACATAAGCCTTAATGTCCGCCGAGTTTGTCTCGCAGTCGTAGACCACGGATGGGAACGTGCAGGTCGTCGAAGAAAAGGTCGAGCCGCGAAGGCTGGCATAGCGGGTCGCTTCGCGGGCCGCGTTCGAGACGAAGTGATAGGCGTACATGGCGTGGCTGAAATCCATGACCGCGACGACCAGCGTCATCATGATGATAACCACGAACGCAAACTCGTACGTGGCGGTGCCGCGTTCGTTGAGTGCCCGGCGCACGTGTCTTGTAACGTTGGGTCGAGAAGGCATCCGTCGTCGTCTCATGGGTTGGCTTTTCCCTGTCGCTTCAGATTCGCCCGGCTCTTTTCTCCGGCGCCTTGCCGCATACCCTACTGCCGCAACTTCGCACTCCCGTTGAGCTTCACCGAAGTCGGAAGTCCCTTGATGATCCAGGAGTTGAACCACGGGTTGTAAGTCGCGGAAGTGGTCACTTGTACGTAGTTGACGACGCTTGTCCCGGTCGGGCAATTCGTGGGAGGGTTTGGACACGCGTTGGTGGTTTTCTGCGGGGACGGAGTCACGTTGGTCCCGTCAGAACACTCGCACCCGTTGGTGGCTGTAGCGGTGGCTCCGCTCACGTCCTTTGCCGACGTAACATCCGTCATATCGCCGGTGGCAGCATTTTGGATGCCCGTAATGTCGGTCAGGTTCTGAATCCCATAGAGGGCTCCGGCTTCGGCGGCATTCTGAACTTCCACGCCCAGGTAATACGCCCGGCCGAAGTCGATGACGCCAAGCAGGAGAAGCCCCAGAACCGGAAGCACAATTGCCAGTTCCACCAAGCTGGCCCCGCGGTCCGATTCGGCTCTGAACAGCCACCGCACTGCGGGCAAGTTCCGCAGGTCCGAGAAGCGTCTTTCACGTTGTGGTTTGTTTTTCATGTCTATTCTACCAGCGCCCCGCTACCTGCCTTAATGGGAGAACCGTCGGCCAGCGTGCTGTAGTTGCTGTATTGAGTGGTGTTCGCTATGAGCGTGCCGTTAAGCGTCAATCCGTAGGTTATATCTTTGGCCACGACGTCATTGTAATCTACCTGGAGGTCAAAAGCGTACAGGACGCTGGCGCTCGGCAGATAGGTGGTCCCTGTAATCCGGGTATTGAAGAAGGCACTCCCAAAGACTTGCGAGGAGGAAGTGTTCCCCGGATCTTGAAAGAACAGGATGCCCTCGTAAGGTCCACTGGTGGGCGCCGTCAGCGTCACATTGCCGGCCGTGCAGGAGCTACAGAGAAAGTTGATACCTCCGTTGTTTCCTGCAACCACCGACCCATTTCGGAGATCACTGTTGTAGAAGGCGACCCCGTCGCCGGTAACCGAGGCGTCCACACCAATCGTCAGTCCACCATTGGAGGCACTCGTGGAGGTCAACGTATAAATGCCCGGGTTGAAGGTCACATTGGCGCCAAACCCTATGTAGATGCCGCCGCAATAGGTGCCGGGATTCAGCGTAACTTTCGACGTAATGACAAGCGGACCGCCGCTATGACCGGTGCAAGTCGTCCCATCGGCGGCTTGCGCCGCGGCTTCCAACTCTGCTTGCTTGTACGCCAGAGGATCCGCTGGCTGTGGCACTGGGGTAGGTTTGAAATTTGGTGATCCGAGGCAAAACCACGAGTCGCCTCCATTCGGGTTGAGTTCGGTGACCGGTGCGGAATAGTCGCTGAAGAAGCAATTGAAGGCGTCTGAGGACGAGGACTCGACCACGACACCGCAATTAGAGACCACCACCGCAAGAGCCGCCACATTCAGACTCGTATTGTTTGGATCCAGCGCGTAAACGCAGTTGCCCCCGCCGGCGATGGCACCCTCCGCCCTGGCGCTGATCGTGGCCGAGTTTATTCCAAGTATCGTGCTGAATAAGGTGGGCACGTTCTCCGCGACGATCGTCTCCACATAGCTGTCGTTGCCAAAGTGCGGGTCAGTGGTGATGCAGGACGGTGGGTTGTTGACGAGGACAACTGTCGCCCCTTTGGCCGGAGCCGGAGAACAGCCAGTGGATTGTGTGACACTCGGGAAGGAATTGTCCCCCGACACAGCGGTTTTCGCCGCAGTCGTAAGCGCAGGGCAATCGGAACCGGTCGCCTTCGTGCAGCTAGTGATCTCGTTAGCGCCGGCGATGGCCGCAGCGTCCGCCGCCATCTGCACTTGCCGCTTCACGTAACGCATGTACCCCATGTCAATGCCGAGCCCCAGGAATCCCAGGAGAACGGGCATCGCGAGGCCCACCAGCGCCAAAGTTTGACCCGAATCGTTTCTGTGGGTAGCCATTTGACTCCTCCGACACGCCCGAGCGTATCGCTCTTTGCGGACGCTATGATTCTGTTTCAGAAATGCCCTTAACTGGTGACCGCTGAATCCTACGGTATCCCACGGCCGTTGTCAATATCTGACGCAGTAAACTTCGGTTACTAGTTGTTCAACTACTCCGCCTGAGGCAGCAAAATGATGAGTTCGAGTTGGGGATTGGGGATGTCGCCGGGGACGTAGGCGGCGATGTTGCGAGCCCGCTGCACGGCTTCCCAGGCGGCGCCGGATTGATTGAGGCTGAAATACTGGTAGTTGAGCTTGATGGGGATGGAGCCCGGGGGAGAAGGGACGTGGGTTAATTGCATGGCGGGCAGCGCTTGGCGGATGAGCGTTTCGATGTGCGTGGCCGAACACATTTTGACGAGTTGCGGCACCCGCCTGAGCAAATCGCCTTCGCTCAAATCCGCGCTGATCGCCAGATACATGCGCGTGTTGAGCAGGTACTTGTCGTTCGCCAGGGCGGCGGAATAAATGGAAGGCCGGCTGAGGACCAGAGGCAGAGAGACGAAGTTGCTGGGCACGACGGTTTCGAGCAGCAGGCGCAGCTTTTCGTCAAGGTCGGTGAAGCAGGCGCCCAGATTATCGTGGTTGTAATTGGGGAGGTCGCGGGGCTGTAAGGTGCTCGAGAAGGTGGTGAGCGATGCGGCCAGGGCCAGCATGGTGGTATAGAGACCTTCCGGGTGGCCTTTCCTGGATTCGAAAATATGGCGCATGACCGGCAAGTAGCTGTTGGCCGTGTACAGCAGCCAGAAGTTGGCAATATCCGCGGCGGTGAATTCCGCCAGGCTCTGGTTCTTCTGCCGGCGCGTTCCGGAAAGCGTGCTGCTCTTGGCCGAGAGGATCTCGACCAAGCGGCGCAGAATGGCCACTAAGTATTCGCTGGCGGAAATATCGAGCAGAGGTGGAATAAACTGGGGATCCAACTGGTAAAGACCGGTCTCGGTCTTTTTCACACGGCCCAGGCGCAGAATCGTGTTGCCCTGAAGCGGCTCTCCTTCCAGGAGCAGGCGCAGATTCTTCCTGGCAACTTGCACCGGTTTTTCAGCCAGGCCGGTATTCTCGTCGCGGGAGAGAGCGATTTCGGCTTGATAGCGGGCATCGCCCGTTTTCTGCCCTACGGAAACGTTGAGCCCACGATCGCGATGCTGAGGCACCGCAAGAAAGATCTCGAGCGTGGTTTGATCCGGACCAAACGACTGCTCGATGCGCCTTTCGCCCGGAGCGGCGTCGGAGTCGGGAATATCGAACGCCAGCCCGTCAGGAAACAATCCCACGGCGCGCGTAAGCGCCAGGTTGCCCGCGGAAAGCGCCTCGTGGTTGATCTGTAGGTCCGCAAAGCCCCAGGGACAGTACTTCAGCGCCCCCAGCTTGAACTCCAAAACACTTTCGAAGAACCTGTCCTGGAGTTGCAGATGCTGGGGCGTAAGGAAAGTGCCCTTGGCCCAAATTACCGGTTGGAGTTGACGCATAATCGCAAATCACCAATCGCAAATCGTCAATTTCTAGAGCGCCTCGAAGGCACGCGCGATTCCGGCGTGTCCAAAGGGTTTGTGAGTGCCTCCCGGGAGCTCGACTTCGGACTTAGATGAGTAGAACAAAATCCGCGCGATTAAGCGGCCTTCGAAGGTCAGATCAAGCGTCATCTCGAGGACCGGCTTGGTGTCCCCGGGCGCGGCATGCCTGCCCGTCTTACGACTATTCAGCATCAGCTTGCCGGACGGAAGCCGGGCCGTACCAAGCCAGGACAAATCGGCTTTCTTATCAATCTCCAACAAGCCGCCCCGCTCTTCAACCGCCTCTCGAATCAAGTGAATGGCCTGATCCATCCGCTCCTGCAGCTCGCTATCCGTCATTAGAACACCTCAACGCTGTAGATGATTCCGCGCCCACAAATCCTGGACGGTTTGCGCTCGGCAACCGGCCGCACCGCCACCTCGCGCCACTGTCAAATCACGAAGATCCTGATGGTAATCCGTCCCTAATAGCATTGAGCAAAAGGAGTAACGAAATCAATAACAATTTTGCGCAGGCTACAATTCAGGGAGCAGAGAGCGCTCGCCGGAAATGAACTGGGACACGATGCGATTAGCGAGCCGCAGTTTTTCGTTCACGGTGCCGGCTTGGTCACGCTCGAGCAACATCATGCAGACACTCAGCAGATCACCGGTACCGGTGGTATTGATCTGCCGGCTTGCAGGATAGGGTGCTTCCACGGTCCATACCCCGTTTTGGAAGTAGCCGGCGCCCTTCTCTCCCAAGTGCACCACCGCCGCGCCCGCCCCCCAGTTGGCGAGGGCGCGAAGCGATTGCTGCAAATCGTCGAAATCGGCAAACTCATTCAGTTCCCGGGCGTTTCCGTGCACCAGGTCTACCAGGGGCAAGACGCGGCGAACCGCGTCTTTTCGTTTCCGTATTTCCAGGGAACTCTCCACCCCCCAGCGCGGATCCCAGTTGAGGTCGATCGAGATTCTCATGCCGAGTTCACGCGCCCGGCGGAATAGCCGCTCGTTGCCGCTGAAAAGCATGGCCTCCGAAAACCAGAGGTCGGCGCGGAGCAGGTGCCCGAATCCATGGAGCGCCGACAGGTCGAGATCCTCGAAAGCCAGCCCGGAATTGTTAGGAAGGCAGCTCAGAAAATGACGATGGCCGTTGCTGAACGTCAGGTTGACGGAAGTGCCCGTGGGACAACCCGGGGCTCTTTTCAAATAGGGCGTGATGCCGTGGGCGGCCAGTGCCCGCTCGAGACGATCACCCAGCCAGTCTCTTCCCACCCGCCCGAGAAAAGCGACGCGCGCACCCAAGGCCGCCGCCGCGAAGGCGCTGTTTGCTCCGCCCCCACCCGCTGTCTCCGTAACCGCAGCGACCGATGTCTCTCCGTCCGCGAAGAGATAATCGCCGGCGGGAATGGGGCTGATTCTGACATCGCGATTGATATTGCCCACGATGCAGATATCGGCGGTGCGAAATGACTGTTCATCGAGCATTTCGGGGAACCATGTCGGATGTGGTTGGTTCTGCGGGGCGGCGTGCAGGGTGCTTTATGTCACTGCGACCCCCTCACCCGGCGCGCCCCGGCTGATGACAACGCCGGCTGCGGGCCACCCTCTCCCCCAAGGGGGAGAGGGAGTGAGGTCATGGGACTGCTGCCCACTGCCTACTGCCCACTGCCGACTGCCCACTGCCTACTGCCCACTGCCTTCTGCCCACTGCCGACTGCCCACTGCCCACTGCCCACTGCCCACTGCCCACTGCCCACTGCCTACTGCCCACTGCCGACTGCCTACTGCCTACTGCCTACTCCCTCCCGCGAGGGCATCGCGGATCATGCTCACCAGGAGGTGCTGGATGACGACGTGGATGGCTTCGGTTTGGGGCGTGGATTCACTCGGCACGCGAATCGAGCAGGTACATTCGCGATGGAGAAGCCCTCCGGAGAACCCCACCAGGGAGACCGTGGAGGCTCCGAGCTGCTTGGCGAAGCGTACGGCCCGCACCAGATCCGTGGAAAATCCCGCGCCCCCATGCACGGAGACCGCCAGCAGCACATCCTCCGGCTGCAAAAGACCCCGGAGTTGGTTCACGAACACGTCCTCGCGGGCTGCATCGTTGGCCCAAGCCGTGTAAAGCGCGATGTTGTCAGTCAAGCAGCGCACATCGAAAGGAGGAGCACCCGCCGGGACCACGTACTTGGCCAGGTCGGAGGCAAAATGCTGGGCCGTCGCTGCAGAGCCGCCGTTTCCCAAGGTATAAACCCGGCCCCGCCGGTGGTAGCACTCGAGCAGAATCTGCTGGGCGCGCAGAATGGCCGACTTGTCGAGTTGGCTCAAGAGAAAAGTGGTTTGTTCCAGAAACTTGGTCACCTTCTGTTCGTCGTCTGCCACAAGCGCCCCCCAATATCATGTAATTCCCGCGCCAGCGGAAATCCACAGGACTGACCATGGGCCCCCGCCGGCGCGGGGGCAAGGACGCTTATTCTCCTAGAATTTGACCAGAATATCCATATCGATCAGGTTCTCGCTCCTGCGCAGGTCGGGATACCAAACGCCGCCGTTTCCGCTGCACCCTGTGAGGGTCAGTGACGGGCTGCCGTTCACGCAGGCGTATTGGGAAGGAAATGCGTGGAAGCGATCGTTTCCTTCGAATCGGCAGGCGCGGCAAGGTTCATATCAACTTGAAGGCTCTGCTGTGGCCCGAGTTCAACCGTGGCCGTTAACAAGCTGGCCAGACCCGACTTGTTCGCAGTCAGTTGGTATCGACCCGGTTTAACGTTCTCGACGAGAAAGGCGCCCCGTTGATCGCTAAGTGTGGTCCGGTCGGCGTCCTCGTCCAGGCTGTGGATAACCACCTGCACGCTGCCGAGCGGTGCTCCCTCGGCGTTCCGCGTGACCCCGCGAACGGTGCCGAAACTTCCTCCCCCCTAGCTTAAAGGCGTCAAAAGCAGCACGGCGCACAATAAAGACACAATACGACTTCGCAACATTTGAACGGATTTCCCCCAGGGCTGTATCAAACTCGCGGCGGTGTTTTACCCTGCCCCGCTCTGTGAGTAAGAGCGAATTTGGCCTCTCCAAGAGTATAAGAACCAGCATAAAGAAGGCGTGAAAAAGGCATAAGGAATGTCTAAGCGGCATCTGGCATGTGGTAGGCCTATGTGGAGAAGAACAGATTCGAGCAGGGTGTGAGGTAGTGCAGCGGAAGAAACTTCCAAACTGCAGATTCTTCGCTTCGCTCAGAATGACAATCATTGGAGCGTAGCACTCAGGACCGCGTGCCGCTCTTCATGATGATGCAGGTTTCAAGACGGTGCAGACAGAGGCGCAGATGGGACCACCGATGTTAAACGTGGCGGCGACCCTGGCATTCTTAACCTGCAGTTCGGGCGGAACCTTGCCAAGCAACTGCCAGGCGGACCAGCCCAGCATCGCAATGCCTGTGGCGCCCACGGGGTGCCCCTTGGCGATGAGTCCCCCGGAAGTATTGATGCCGCACTCGCCATCGACGCGCGCCTTGCCCTCGACCCAGTACTGCGCGCCTTTTGAGTAGGGCGCCTTGCCCAGCACCTCTGTGCCAATGGCACCCATGACGGTGAAGCAGTCATGGACCTCCGCCACGTTCACGTCCTCCGGCTTGACCCCGGCCATGTCGTAGGCCCGCTTCATGGCTTTATAAGCGCCGGCCGGCCGTAGCACGTCCCGGCCCTCTTTCTTCAATGCATCCGTTGCCTGGGCGTAGCCCGCCACCTCGACGCAGTCCGACTTCGCAACCCCCAGCTTGCTTAGGCCTTCTTCCGTGGCCAGGATGAGAGCTGCGTAGCCGTCTGAAATCTGGGAACAGTCGTAGGTTTTCAGCGGCAGGCCTTCCACGATGTAGCGGTTGATGCCTTCGATTTTCACGGCCTGATCCAGGGTCAGGTTGACATTGCGCATTTGCGCGTAGGGATTATGGTGAGCGTTCTCGTACTCGGTGACGGCAATCTGCGCAAGGTCGCGTTCGCTCGCCTGGTGGACCTTCAGGTAGCATTCCATTACCTCGGCGAACAGGTGCGGGAAGATGTACACCTTGCCGGCGCGTTCGTCGGGGTGGGAGAAGTAGCCGAGCGCTTTGCCGATTAACTTGCCGTCCATCTTGCCTTCGGCGTCACGCATCTTCTCGTAGCCGACGGCGATGCCGACATCGCCCCACCCGGTCTGGAGTTTCTGAATCACCGAAAGCACCGCCTGGCCGCCGGAGGCGCAAGCGTTTTCGACCGATTCGAGCGGCTTGCCCTCCAGGCCGGGCACCATCGCCATCAGGCCGGCCAGCAAGCCCTGCTCGTTCAGCGAGAAATTGCAGGTCGCACCGATGGATCCCACGTCCAACACCGAGGGCTCCACATGAATCTCCTGGCATGCCTCCAGGATCGCGTTCTTCACGATCTCCGGCACCGGCATGGCCAGGAGTTTTCCGAACTTCGATTGATGGTAGGCGGCGATGTAGATGTGGTTCATGAGGGTCTTTCTTCCTGGTAGCGTGCCATGAAGCGGTCTCGGATGTGATCGGGCAGCGGGTGGTTTGCCTCGAACTCCTGCCAAGCTCGCTCGGCCTCCCTCATGGAGCTCTCGACCGCGTCCTGGTGGCCAAGGTAGAAAGCAACCGCGCCGTATACCTGCTCAAGAGTGAGCGTGGGGAACGTCTGCCGAATGCTCTCTGGCGAGGCCCCGTTACGAAACTCGAAAACTATACAGTCCAACGGAACTCGGGTTCCCGCGATGTAATAGCCCCCATCCCGTTGCTCGATGTAGTCTTGTGCCATACCGTCTTTCATTATACGCCAGATCCACGGCCTAGCCACCGCAGACCAGAGGTAGACCCAGAGCTTCTACCCGAGCAGCGGCGTTGTCGCCGTCCGCGCCAACTTTCGCTGTATCCGTTCCCTGCGCCGGGCAAATCGCGCGCGGTGAGGTGGGGAAGGGAACTTCCCATCCAGGTGGGCGAGCGCGGCAAGAGTGAATTCGAGCGCCCGTTCGAGATTGCGAAGGCGATGCTCGTAATGCATGGCCAACTCCTCGAGCGCTTCCACAGCCAGCGGAGGCTCGCGACGCGAAAGCTCCAGCCAGAACTCGACCGCGGACTCGTGCCGGCGCTGGCGTTTGAACTCCGCGGCAAGGTGTTTCAATGCCAGGCTTTCTATTTGCTGAGGAAGGCCGACCGCCAGCGCTTGCCGGCAGGTGGTGATGGATTTCTCCTTTGAGCCGGCGCTTCCCAGGATGCGGCTCAGGCTGAAGAGATCGAGGGGGGAGTCGAGCGATTCCGCTCCGCCCTCGCCCAGCGTGCGCGCCAACTCCACGGTCAGCGCGGCGAGCGACACCACATCCAGAGCGTTGTGGTAAAAAACCGGCTGCAGGCCTCGAGCGTCGCCGCTGCGCAGGTAGTCGAAGTAGATGGCCGGAATCTCCGATCCGGGCACATCGCCTTCCCGCGCGATTCCCAAGATGGCCTCTTCCAGAACGGTGAGCTTGCAACTCTCCAGGCGCAGTTTCCACAGACGGCGCGACGGATGGAGGGCATCAAAGTGGACCAGGCGCTCCAGCGGGGATTTCATGCGGGCCAGCGCATAGCGTGTTTCCAGGAGCGGCACGTCGAACGTCTTTCCGTTGAAGGTGACGAGGCCGTCGCAATCTGCCAACGCCTCGGCCAGCGACTCGAGCAGCGCTTTCTCCTCCGGATAGTCACGCAGGAAGAACTGCCGAACCACAAACTTCATCCCTTCCACATTTCCAATGCCGATAAGGAATGCGCAGGTGCCCGTCCCCCCGGCGAGGCCCGTGGTTTCCGTGTCGAGGAAAATCAGCCGCGAGGGATCGGGCATCGCCGCGCCCTTCAGCAGCAGGTTTAGCGGACTAAGGTCCGCCGAAGGAATATCGCCGATGCGCAACTTTCCGTAAGGCCGCCCGAAGGGAAACGCCTCCCGCGCCAGGAAGAACTCGCCGCTCGGGTTCTTCACCACCTCGCCGTCCACGTATTCTTCGATTCCTTTGGCAAATCTCTGGGCGGGCAACTTGCGGGCGGACTCGGGCTTCTCCAGGCGGCGCAAGTATTCGAGCGTCCGCTCGAGTTCCTTATTGCGGTCCCGAGTTCCGGTCTCACGCTGAAGCCGGCGGAGTTTGTCGTCCAGGTTCATTGTTGAGGAGGTCAGTTGTCCGTTGTCAGTGGTCCGTCGCCAGTCGCACGTTGCAGTGTAACTCTCCGCAGGTGACCCCTCACCCGTCCCCGTCACCTGACGGGCTGATGAAAACGCCGGCAGCGGGATACCCTCCCCAAGGGAGAGGGCTGCTTACTCATAAGAAACCACGGACGACTGACAACGGACTACGGACTTCTGACCACGGACAATCTTCTCAAAATCTCCAACGCCACTTCCTTTCCTTTCTCTCCAATCTCGCCGATCGGCCCCACACAAGAGGGGCAGCCATTCTGGCAGGGACAGTTTGCAATGAGTCTTTGGGTTTTCTCAAGCAGAGACTCGCTCATGCGAAAGAGTGGTTCGCTGAGGCCAACCCCGCCCGGGTACTTATCATACAGATAAATGTTAGGCTCGAAGGCCAATACTTCAGCTTTTACTTCAGGTCCTCTAATTTTGGATTTTAGATTTTGGATTTCGGATTCGCCCTCTGGCGGTTGATTCTGTTCTTCCTGAATCCCGACTCCTGACTCCTGAATCCTGCTGTTCTCCCCCACGGCGCGCCCCAAATCTCGAGCGTCGCACATCACCAGCAGTGTGCCAATAGCTTCGAGAGCGTTGGCCAAGCCGTTCACTCCGTCCAGTTTCTCCGTCGAATTATAAGGCAGGCTTGCCATGAAGGCGTGCGGAAGGGTCAGCCAGAAGGCCGTGGTATGCATCTCCTGCTCCGGCAATTCCAACTCTCCTGCGCCGACATTCTCCATAGTATGGAATTTGATCTTCTTGAAGCCGACCACCTGGGTATTCACCTGCACCTCACCGTGATTCTTGCTGGTTGACCCGGCGGGCGCTGAATCGAAGCACTCGAGCACTTTGATTTTCGTGTAGGAAATCGCGTCGGTGAAATATTCGCTTGACACCTCGTGCACGTAAGCCTTCCGGTCGTCGTAGTCAAGGCGCTCGACGTGATACTGTTGGCCGTCCTGGATGTAGATGGCCTTCTCGTGCAGAGTGGTCAGGGCGCTCGAGAAATCCACTTCGCCAATCACTTTGGGGTCCCCGGTGTTGTCTACGATGACGAAGTTGTCGGAGGAAATGGAGCGCAGGCTGATGGCGTCAGCCGGGTAACTTTCCGAAACCCAATGCCAGCCGTCGCTGGCGTGATGCAGGAAGCCGGTTTCCTCCAGGTGCCGGCAGAGCCGCTGCAAGTCGAGCGAGCCGAATTTCTCTTCCTCCCGCAAAGGCAACTCGAAGGCGGCGCATTTCAGGTGATTGAGCAGAATAAAGAGGTTGTCCGGATTGACGTAGCCGTGTTCCGGCGAGCGGCCAAAAAAATAATCGGGGTTCTGCACCATGAACTGGTCGAGCGGCGCGCTCGAGGCCACGAGCACGGCTGCGGAAGTGCCTTCGCGGCGGCCCGCCCTGCCCACCCGCTGCCAGGTGGAGGCGATGGTCCCGGGGTAGGCCGCCAGCACGGCCACGTCCAGGCTCCCGATGTCGATGCCCAGTTCGAGTGCATTGGTCGACACCACGCCCAGCAGACGGCCGTTGCGCAGATCGCGCTCAATCTCGCGGCGCTCCAGCGGCAGATAACCGCCGCGGTAGCCGCGCACCGGTTCAGGCGCGAGCGGGGCGCGCGAGAAGTCTTCTTTCAAGTAGGTTACCAGAATCTCCGTGGCCAGACGGCTGTTAGCGAAGACGATGGTTTGCAGGCCGCGTGCCAGAAAGGTGTGTGCGATGCGGCGGGTTACGTTTAGATACGACTGCCGGATGCCGAGTTGCGGATTCACCACCGGCGGATTGTAGAAGGCCAGGTATTTCTCCGCCGCGGGCGCGCCGTTTTCCTCCACCAGAAAGACGTCTTCCTCAAGAATGCGGGTGGCTAATTCCGCCGGGTTGCCGATGGTGGCCGAGGTGCAGATGAATTGCGGTTCACTGCCGTAGAAGCGCGCAATGCGTTTCAATCGGCGGAGAACATTGGCCAGGTGGCTGCCGAACACTCCCCGGTAATAGTGAAGTTCGTCGATCACCACATAGCGCAAGTTCTCGAACAGCCGCTGCCACTTGGTGTGGTGAGGGAGAATCCCGGCGTGCAGCATGTCGGGATTGCTGATGACCAGATTTCCCCGCGCCCGGATGGCCTTGCGAGCATCCTGGGGTGTGTCGCCATCGTAGGTAAAGGTGCGAATTTCTTCCCCGAGCTTTTCCGTCCAGCGATTCAGTTCCACCAATTGGTCTTGCGATAGCGCCTTGGTGGGGAACAGGTACAGCGCCCTCGCCTCTGGCCTCTCGACCAACTCTCCCAGGATGGGCAGATTGTAACAGAGAGTTTTCCCGGAAGCGGTGGGCGTGACTACCACCACATTCCTGCCCTCGTGGGCCAATTCACACGCGCGCGCTTGATGGGTGTAAAGGGAAGCAATGCCTCGCGCCTTCAGGGCGTCGATCAGCCGTGCGGGCAAAAACTGCGGAATCGGCGCGGTCTTGGCCTCGCGGGCAGGGAAGTGTTTAAGGACGGTGACTCCGCCTCGGGCGGCCGGGCCCTTGAACTTCTCACGAATTTCCCGGAGGGCGCTCGGGATCGGCGCCAGGCCTTCCACCGCTCCGTCTCTCAGGTTCGCTAGTGCTTGGGTTTCCTCGCTCACATTGCCTCGTAAGAGCAGGTGTCAGGTTCCAGGTGTCAGGCTGCGGATTCTTGGTTGCCCTCCTCGTCTAGGACCGAGGAATCTCCGAAGTTTCTCTACCTGACACCTGGCACCCGGAACCAGACACCTCCTCTATTTCGCCTTTTATTCGCTGAATATAGCACAACTGCCAGCTAAAGCTAAAGAATTCGTTCCAGGCAGCCGATGAGCAGCAAGGTCTGCTGCAAGCGAATCAGTATCCGGATCTCATCAATCACAAGCCTGAACACGAGCGATTCACGCAGACGATGGTGGATTTCCAGGGTAGGTTTCAAAGAAATGAAGTGGCGATGACCATCGATGTGATGGAATTCGTGAAGGACTGGCTCGTCAAGCACATTATGGGGGCTGACAAGCGATACGTTCCGCACCTTAACGCCAGGGGCGTGCACTAAACTCTCATCGAAGACAAGGCTGGAATCGCAGAGCCTGAATCAGATCCCGCCGACAACGCCGCCCGGAACGCCGCCTGCGACTCCCCCAACGACTTTACCCGTGACGCCGCCCACAACTCCCCCCGGGACGCCGCCTGGAACGCCTCGAACCGTGCTATCTAACGCACCTCGAGCAACCCCACCGGGAGTGCCGCCCACGATGCCGCCCAGTGGTCCATGCCCACTAATCCCATGGTGGCCATCGGATTCCCTCACCAGCTTCCACCAACTGGCCACGGGCGTGCCAGGAGGAGGACCAGGCACTAGGATGCACTTTAACTCTGCGGCATTCCCGCCCACCAGTCTCATCTGGAACAGGACATCTGAGCCGCCGTCCGGGGTCTTGCCTGAGAAGGAGAGCAAGGCGCCCTCCAACTTCCCATTCGAAATGGGCACGGCATCACGCGGATTTGCCTCCTCTTTTACCCGCGCCACTTGGCCACTATCGTTAATGCCAAAACCGCCGACGCTCACTGTGCCAGCCAGCGTGTCGTCCGCTTCTTTTAGGGTTAGCAGGATGTAAGTCTTCCCGTTGAACTGGCCACGCCAGGCGCCAAGGAATGCTCGACGGTCGTGCTCCCCCCCGGCGTTTGCGCCCTCGTTCTTCGCCGGCTCACGGGTGAGAGTCAGCGGCTTGGGAGCAGGGTTTCCGGGCGGCGAAACCAGCTCGAGTTCGGCTTTGCCCCCATCTATCAGCGTCAATCCGAATGCGTCGATCTCTCCTGTTTCGGCGTCTTTACACTTCATGTGCAGCGCGCCATTGTAGAGCCGTGCTTCGACGATTTCCCAGCCACCGCCTGTACCCGGTGTTGCCTCGAGGATGTTCCCACTCGAATCGATCCTGACATCGAAATCGCTCATCGTGCCGGTCACCCGATTTCCCTGGCTTTTAAGATTCAGGTTGACGAACTGCTCGCCCTGAAACTCGCCGTGCCACGCCCCGAGGAATGCCCGGGGGTCTTCGTCATGTCTCACGAACACGGCCTTGGCCTGGCCGTCAAGGTTATGAACGGGGTCGTGAGCGGAAATCTCGATGGTTTGCGTGTTGCCGTCTCCGGACAACTTCCTGAGCCATCGGCCGGTCACGGCCACTTCGCCGTTCCGCTCGAGTGTCCACTCGGTAGCCAGGGTATTTCCTTCCCAGCGAGTCTTCGACCGTACTTGCCCGGGGCCGAAGGGTAGAACGGTTTCCTTGTTGTCCGTCGTCGCCGAAAACTCGGGCAACATCAGGGCAAAGAGCGAGACGGCAATGGCCTTGTTGGTGGTCCAGTCCTTCGACGTGGTGGTCACCTTGAATTCTCAGCCGTGCTGGTCGATGACCTCGACCAGGTTATCCGGGAAGGGAGAGGGCAAATCACTCTGCGACTTGTCGAGCTCCCACCGCCCCGAGAAGTCAGTCGGAGGTTCGGGTGTGTTCACGGCCTCGGCGGTTCCGACCGCTGTGAGCGAGAACATGCCGGCCGCCAATGCGGCTGCGACCAGCGCGAGTGTGGCCCCGCCCAGCAGCAGTCTGGCGCGACGGGGGTTCTCCTGAGGCCGATTATCTAATAGTCTCATGATCCTCTCCTCCAGAATGTTGGCGTCGAAGACGCCCAGGGTATAGCGGGGACTTAACGCCGAGGCGCGGGGGGCAATGGATTGCGCCAGGTTGACCAGAGAGCGGGCGTACTCCGGCGCGCTGAGCAGCAACCCTGCCGCGGCCTCGTCGCACGCGAGTTCGCGGGTCTCCTCAATGCGCCGCTTGAGCAGCCAGGCCGCGGGGTGAAAAACCAGCGGCAGGAGGACGAATTCGCAGATCAGGTTCACCAGGTAGTCCCGCCGGCGGACGTGGGCCATTTCGTGGCACAACGCGGCAGTCAGTTCTTCCCAGGGACCGGATTGAAGGAGTCTCTCCGGCAGGACGATAACCGGCCTGAAAAACCCCACCGTCGCCGGCCCTGCCAAATTCAAAGAACTGTTCACGGCAACAGTTCGTAGACCCAACGCCTCCTGGCATCGCGTAACCAGCCCTGCGAGGCCCGCCGGAAGCTGGCGCGCCCGAGCCTCGCGACGGAGCCGTGTGGCACTCGCCAACGCCCATGCGAGGCGCGTGAGCTGGCCGGAAATCAAGAGCATGTAGATGCCCAGCGCCGCGTACGCGAAAAAGGGCGGCAACGCGATCGGCCAGCGGTGACGGCGAAGCGAGTCCAGGAGTAGAAAGCGGCTCGCGGCTCTCGGGCTCCTTTCACCTGATGTTTCGAGATTCCGATCCGGCGCTGCCTGAAGCCCAGCCCCCTGCGCAGGCTGCTGACCAAGGAGCGCGGGGTCGCCCGGCAACGTCTTTCGAACCAGACCGGGCTGGCAGGCGAGCCTCCATGTTTCCGGCAAGGTCGTGAGAGGCAGGAGAATGGCAAGCCCCAGACCGATGACCCACAGAGCGTGCCGGTACCGCGCTGCGGCATTCCGTAACAGGTGCGCCGCGAGAGCCGTCAGGGCCGTCACAAGGCTCACCTGCCAGAAGGCATTCAGCAGGAAGGTGGACACCAAGCGGCTAAGGGTTTCCATGTTTCTCCTTTGCCGGGCTGTTGGCTTGTTCGACCAGGCGTTTCAGCTTGGCGAGTTTCGCAGGCTTCAGGTCGCGGCTGGCCACCAGGCTCATCACCAGGCTCTCCGCCGAGCCGCCGAAGAAGCGAGTCATGATGTCGCGCAAGGTCGTCCGCGCCGCTATCTCGCGGCTGACCAGGGGCGCGTACTCGTACGCCCGGCCCTTCAGCTTTCGCGTTACCTTCTCTTTTCGGTGCAGCACATTGAGCATGGTCTGAACCGTGGTGTAGGCGAGCCGGGGCTCGCCGGGCAGCCTGGCTTGCACGGCCTGCACGGTGGCGGGCCCGGAGTCCCAGAGCACTTTCATGATTTCGAGTTCCAGCGGGGTGAGCGGACGGGAGCGGGAATGGGAGTCCATCAGCAATCTCCTAAACTCTTAGGAGGTTACACGACAAAAAATCCCTTTGTCAACTAAAATTTTAGGAGTTCCGGCCGCCCGCCATGGCTGGCAATACTGGCTGAGTGTAGTAGAATCGTAGCGCGCGGCGAAGTCGTTCTTCAGTGTCACCAACACAGCCGACGGCCTCACGGCAACTATGGATAGCCCTGACCAAGGCGCCTTTGGGATTCCCGTGACCTCCGTGACCAGGAGCGGCTCATCGCTCAAGCTGGAGCTGGAGAAAATTGGCGGCGCGTTCGAGGGCAAAATCAGCGGCGACCTCGCTACCATCGACGGCACATGGACACAGGGAGGCGGCAGCTTCCCGCTGACTCTGAAGCGGGAAAAATGACGGTGTGCCTTCGAACTTTGGGACGAATTCACGACGGGACAGACCGGTTTCACGCGAAGGCGCAAAGCACGCCAAACGCACAGAGGAAAGCAAGAACTTCCGCTTTGCGTTTTCTTGGCGCCTTGGCGACTTTGCGTGAGTTGTTTTGATTTGCTCACAGGGCTCCGGCCGTGGCTAACCCGTGGTATGTCCAAATGACTCACCCGAGCCTCGATAGGGTTAACTCCCACGCTGTGCTAACCAACTCCTGCCCAAGACGTCAATAGAGACAACACACGTGTATGGTGCCTGACTGCCAGACAGTGGTCAGGACGTGTCGTATTTTCGGGAACCCGCGGCGCTGCTTCGCCGTAATGATCTCATGGAGAACCCGCAACGACGCACCGACGTCATGAAATCAGGAGGTCCGTAATGCCAAAGCTGCTCGCCAATCTTCGCTACGCGCTGCGACAGTTCCGCCAGTCGCCTGTATTCACTATCGCGGCTGTAGTCACGCTGGCGCTCGGAATCGGCGGAACCACGGCGATCTTCACGCTGGTCCATGCGGTGATGCTGCGGTCGCTGCCGGTGTCCGATCCTGGAAGACTCTATCGGATCGGTGAGGGCGACGATTGCTGTGTGGAGGGCGGACCGCAGGACCGTTGGGGATTCTATTCGTACGCGCTGTTTGAACGGCTGAAGGCGAACACGCCGGAATTTGAGGACGTCGCGGCATTCCAGGCCGGGAATTGGCTTTTGAGCATGCGGCGTCAGAGCGAAGTTGCGGGCCGGCCGGTGCGTGGGGAGTACGTGACCGGGAACTACTTCACCATGCTGGGCGTACGGCCCTTCGGTGGCCGGCTAATCAGTCGCGACGACGACCGGGCCGGCGCGCCGCCCGTGGCGGTGCTCAGCTACCGGATCTGGCAGGCCAACTATGGCGGTGATCCCAAGGTGGTGGGTTCGACCTTCGTGGTGGAGGATCACGCGTTTACAGTGATCGGGACTTCTCCGCCGGGATTCTTCGGCGAAACGCTGCGGAGCGACCCGCCCGATCTGTGGCTTCCCTTGCAACAGGAACCCATGGTTGACGGCGGGGGCGCTTTGTTGCACCAGTCGGTATCGGCGTGGCTGCGCGTGATCGGCCGCCTGCGGCCGGGAGCTTCGATTGCCGGAATGGGCCCGCGCCTCACCGGTGTGCTGCGCCAATGGCTGCAGCATGATTCTGGATATCCATCCAACTGGATGCCGGAAGTGATCCGGGACCTCCCCAAACAAGTGATCAACGTGATCCCCGCCGGCGGCGGAGTGGCGGAGATGAAGGAAGACTACGGGCGAAGTCTTCAGATCCTGCTCTCGGTTTGCGCATTGGTGCTGCTGATTGCCAGCGCCAACGTGGCGAACCTTCTGCTGGCTCGCGCCGTAACGCGCCGGGGGCAAACCGCCGTGCGGCTGGCCCTGGGCGCCAACGCGCGGCAGATTGTTATGCAGGCGCTCACGGAAAGCGTGCTGCTGGCGATTGGCGGCGGCCTGGTCGGACTGCTGGTGGCCGCGGGCGGCGCGCGCCTGCTCCTGTCGCTTGCCTTCCACGGCGCGCACTTCCTGCCCATCAGCCCCATGCCTTCCCTCATGGTCTTGGGGTTCGCTTTTGTATTGGCGCTCGTAACGGGAGTTGTATTCGGCGCCGTTCCGGCGTGGATTGCCACGCGCACCGATCCGGCGGAGGCGCTGCACGGCGCGAGCCGCAGAACCAGCGATCATTCCTCTTTCACCCGGCAAGGGCTGCTGATCGTACAAGCCACGTTATCGGTGGTGCTGGTGGCCGGCGCCATGCTGCTGGCGCGGAGCCTGAACAGGCTCGAACACCAGAATTTTGGGTATCAGGTTCACGGGCGCGTGGAGGTGGAGTTGCACAATCCCCCGCCTACCTACACCCAGCCTCAGTTGGCCGCGCTTTATCGCGAGCTTGAGACGCGTCTCAATCGTCTGCCCGGCGTCGAGGGAAGCGGCCTGGCGATGTACAACCCGCTCACCAACAACTGGGGTGAGCTCATCTACGTGGCCGGCCATCCGGCTCCCAAAATGGACGACGAATCCGGCTCCTCATGGGATCGCGTGAGCGCCAACTATCTTCAGAACTGGGGAATACCGGTTCTGCGAGGACGCGGATTTACCGCTGCTGACAACGAGACTTCGGAATTGGTAGCCGTGGTGAATCAGGCTTTCTTGAAGCGCTTCTTCAAGGCCGGCGAGAACCCGCTGGACCAGCACTTCGGCCTAGACATGCCCGAAAACGCGAGTACCTTCCGCATCGTTGGCGTGGTGGGTGACGCGAAGTTTGCGGGCTGGGGGCTGTACCAGCCGGCGCGGCCCATGTTCTACGTGCCGCTTGCCCAGTATGTGAACTACAAACAAGACCTGTCGAAAAGCATCGAGCTGCGATCCCACTTCATCGGCGGCATCATGCTGGTAACCAACACGCCGCCGGGTGCGCTGGAGCCGGTGCTGCGCAGGACATTGGCGGAACTTGATCCGAACCTCACCATCGTCAGCGTCAGGACAATGCAGGAGCAGATCGCTCGCTCCTTCGATCAGGAGCGCGCCGTGGCGAGCCTGGCGGGCCTGTTCGGCATTGTCGCTCTGCTGCTGGCGGCCGTGGGAGTGTACGGCGTCACGGCCTACTCGGTGGCGCAACGCACGAATGAGATCGGGATTCGCATGGCGCTGGGCGCCAATCGCGCCAGGGTAATCCAATTGGTGCTGCAGGGAGCTTTCAAGCGTGTGGTGATTGGACTCGTCCTCGGACTGCCGCTGGCCATCGGCGCCGGGCGGCTGATTTCCGCCCAGCTTTATGGCGTTTCCAGTTGGGATCCCTTGGCGTTGAGCGTGGCGGCGAGCGCGCTCGCCGCCTGCGCTTTAGTGGCCACCCTCATTCCGGCCACCCATGCGGCGGCAATATCGCCCATGGACGCCCTAAGGATAGAGTAGACCACTTGTATAGGCTTCTTGAATCGAACCGCCTCCCCGCCCACGGCTTCACCTGCGCCGTGTCCGGGTCGGGGTGACTCGACCGGGTTCGACAAGCGTCCGGAAGTGGCGCGGATGGGTTCGCGGATCCCTCAAATCTCAGGTTTCCGCTTCGGGTCGGTCCCCTCCGAGGAGCCGGTGGCCGGCAGCTCGAGAACGCTCTTGCCGGGCATGATTAGAGACGAGCCGTCCGCGGCCCGGCCCGCTCCACCGGTGGAGGCGGGCCCCCCCGTGCGGTCGCTCAGCAGTCTGTTCAGCAGCGGGATCTTCTCGCGATTCGACTCCACGACATCCACTCCCACCGCGGTTATGGTGAAATCCGAGTTGTCGGCTATGGTGATGTATTGCTTGCTCTTCAGATACCACATCGTGAAGTCCAGATAATCGCGCGGGAACCCCATGCGGCGCTCCACCTCGGCAAGCGGGACCTCGGGGGTGAACGGTTTGATGCGGCGCTGAATGTACAGCAGCGCGAGCACCGCCACCCGCCGGTTGAACTCGCCATCGTTGCTATTCATGAAGTCAACCGAATTGGACAAGGGGACCGGATCCGGCGCCTGCTTTCTGTAAGTCAGATCGTATTGGGCGCGATGCTCCGGATCGGACAACACGTCGTAGGCTTCCTTCAACAGGACGAACTTATCGGCATCACCGGTCTCTGGAATGTCAGGGTGAAAACGGCTGGCGAGGAACCTATAGACTCGGTGGATTGTTGCAGGTTCGGCGTTGGGGCTGATTTGGAGAAACTCGTAATAATCCGGAATTTCCTTGTTGGCCTCGCCGCTCAGGTGCAAGGTGATCGCAAACTTCCCACGTCCCACCGGCATGACCCGGCGGACGTGAGATTGCCGGTCGAGCGCCTGGCGGCCGCCGGGGCGCTCGATCTCGCCGACGATCTCGACGAACATTCCATCCGCCAGTCGGTTGCCGGTCTCGACGGTCAAGCACTCGTCGTTGAAGTCGAGGAGCTTGGCTGTCATCATGTTCCGGACGGCTCCTTCCTGGCAGATGAGTGTGAGGTCTCGTTGACCCGGCAGAGGCTTGGATCGCGGTAGGCGACGGCGTTCCGGCTGTGCATTCATTGTGTCACTCCACGTCAAGGGGGGCGTTCGGCTGCGCCCTAGGGCTAAAAGGTCGCACGCGGGCCGATAGTAATTCGTTTTCGGCAAGAGGTCAATAGCTGGTTTGACAATTACCCTCGGGCTCAATAGGATTCGGTTGGGCCTGGTCCGTCTGGTTGGGTGTCTCCGCCCCGAGTTTCCCGAGACACCCGTCCTTTATTTTCAATAACATTCCCGCATGGTTCGCTCACTAAAGAACTCCTCTCGAGCTAACATCGGCCGCACGGTGTCCTCCCTTGAGGTTCACGGGTCAGCGATGGCGGATTGGGCTCGCCCTCGGACCGGCCGGAATTGCTAGCTATCTAGCGTACTCATGCCCCCCGTGAGCGGGAACATCATAACTTAATCCAGGCGAATAGAGGCTGGGAATTTAGCTACGGACGGGCAAAGCGGTTTCACGACAAGACGCAAAGCACGCAAAGGTCGCAAAAAGAAGCAGGGAACTTTCCTTATTCTAGCCGTGTTACCCCTTATGTGCGTTTCCGGGAGTAGGCTCGGACGTAGTCCGGGAGCGGGGTCTCCCTGGGAAGCCGGTCGTCGGGCACAGGAACCGCAGGGGTGAGTTCGAGCGGCAGGACCCCGGCCCAGACCGGGAGGGCGTAATCCTCCTCGTCGTCGAGGGGCGGACCCGTGCGTACCTTAGCGGAAACTTCGTCGAGCGGCATCGCTAAGACTATGGTGCTGCGAAGTTCCTTTTCGGAGGGTTGCCGGACCTCCTGCCAGCGTCCGGGCGCAATGTGCTCCGTAAATGCCTGAAGTGCTTCTCTCTTGGCGTCTGGGTCGTTGAGCAAGGAAGCCTTTCCGAAGATGACCACCGAGCGGTAGTTCATCGAGTGATGGAAAGCCGAGCGCGCCATCACCACGCCATCCACCAGCGTCACCGTGATGCACACGTCCACGCCCTGCCCCAAGGCTTGAAACATGCGGCTGGCCGGCGAGCCGTGCAAGTAGAGTGTGTCGCCCTTGCGGCCATAGCCGGTGGGAATTACCACCGGTTTTCCGTCCACCACGAATCCGACGTGGCAGACCAGGCCTTCATCGAGAATGCTATAGACTCTCTCGCGATCGTAAACACCGCGCTTCGGCAGGCGGTGCACTTGCGTGCGTTCGGTCGGGATAAATTCAGTCATCGCTGCTCCCGTTGGTTGAGTTTCCATTATGCCTTAGAACAGGGAATAGGGAACAGGGAATAGGGAACAGCGGACAGCGGACAGGGGACAGAGAGTAGGGTAGTGGTCCAGTCCGATGTAGGGGCGGCTTTACGCCGCCACTTGGCGAGGTAAACTCGCCGCTACAACATCAAAATGCACCACTACCCGATTTCCTGTTCCCTATTCCCTATCCCCTAATCCCTATCCCCTAATCCCTATCCCCTAATCCCTAACTAACTTACATCCTGCCTGTAATCTTTACCTCCATGTGCATCTCCCATCCTCTCTAACCCATTGAATCATAAGCCCTCGGAATTTTCGGAAGCGCGATTGCATCTAATGACCCGGGGCAGGGTGCCTCAATCGGCATAGGGAGGGTTAGTTATCGGCACAGGGATGGCTGCGGGTGTATTCCGATTGCTGGAGGAGTCCCCCGAGGAGCAAAGGCGGCGGCAGGCTTCCTTCGTCCTGGCGTGTGTTGCCGAGACCTTGGCCGCCGGGTTGCTGACGGTAATCTGCGCATTTTTGCCGAAGAGCACCGCCGGCCACGTCAACCGGTATGTCGTGCTGACCTTTCCTCGGGTGGCCGAGCAGCGACCCGTCCCCAAGCCTCCCGTTCTGCCGAGGATGGTTCCAAGGCTTCTCGCGCCCTATGTTGTTCCCACACCCCACGTCCAAACGCCCAGAATCGCCGAGCCTCAAGTTCGGGCTAACACTCGCGTGCCGACGGTCCCCGAACCGCTGTTGAAGAACACGCCGGCCATGGCTCCGGCACGCCAACTCCCCGCGCCGCCTCCCGCGATTCGCACGGGCCTGTTTAGCCAGGTGGCGGCTACTCCAGTGGCTGCGAATGTTTCTTCAAAGGAGGTACAGACCGGCGGCTTTGGTTCTCCGCAGGGGCTGGCAGGGCAGGCACAGGGCGGGAACCCCGGAAACGTGCCAAAACTCGGGAGCTTCGAAATGCCTGCCGGGCCCGGCACTGGAAACGGAACGGGGGGAGCCAAGGGAAGGCCGGGGGTTGTTGCCGATGCGGGCTTTGGAACACGGCGCCAGGTGGCGTTGATCAATGAGCTTGACGAGCACGACACGTCGCGCCGGGTGGCCACTTCCGGGTTTGGAAACGGCGGCGTCAACGCCGGAGCAAATGGAGTGTCTGGAGGCGGAGTTCCCGCCGCGGTGAAAACGGGCGCCTTTGCAGCACCTGAGCCAGCGCCAAGGCCTGCGAACCGCCAGATGGCCGGGACTCCGGAAATGCGCCCCGTCGAGATCCTATCCAAACCCACGCCGCAGTACACCGAGGAGGCCCGACGCCTGGGCGTGCAGGGCGAGGTAGTCCTCTCGGTGATCTTTCGGGCCGATGGCACACTCAAGGTGGTGGGTGTCATCAAATCACTTGGGCATGGATTGGATCAGATGGCGGAACAAGCCGCCTCACAGATCAGATTCAAACCGGCAGAACAAGCAGGCAAGCCGACGAGCTTTCCTGCGGTACTGCACATCGAGTTCCGCTTGGCGTAGAGCGATTTGCCGGAAAAAGAAATGGTCCACGTTGGACTGAGAACCCGCCTCGCTGTGGAATTGTTTGTCATTCCGAGCGCAGCGAGGAATCTGGCTCTGGCCTATGTTAGGGCACCCGACGCAGAGCGAGATTCCTCGCTGCGCTCGGAATGACATTTTGGGTTCAGCGGAGAAGAGGAGGGAAGTGATGATCGTTTCCCGAAGATATGCCGGCTTGCCCCCGGCACAAGTTGTCATTCTGAGCGGAGCCCTGGACCGGACGGTCCAGGGCGGAGCGAAGTCCGATTTCTGGACCCCGATGGGGTTCATCGGACCCCAGAAATCGGGGAATCTCGGCAGTTTGCTCCCGGTAATGGCGCTGTCGGTTTTGCTGCTGATCATTCCGTCGTCCGGATATTGCCAGGGCGCACAGGGGAGCCAGGTGCAGCCGCCGGCGCAGGCGAGCGGCATCATCGACCGGATCATCGCGGGTGAGCATCGCTACGTGGAGAACTTGAAGAAGTACTCGCCTCGAGTCGAGACTTATCTCCAGTACGACGACGCGGACACCGAACTGGGCGACAAGGTGAGGAAAGATGCCTATTTTCTGGGCCGCATGAGCTTTGCGGGCAAGCCGCAGGAAATCTCTTTCACCCCAGTTGCGCTCGGCGACTTCCACTGGCTGCACAGTGGACTGCGGCGATTCAAGGCGCCATTTGTGACCCGGCTCATGGTGGATCAATTCATGACGGCCACCCTGGTGGACGCGCAGACGTTCGATACGCAGCACTATTCCTTCGAACCGGTGGGCTGGGAGTACTTGGGAGATGTGCGCTGTCTCGCGCTGGACGTTCATCCGCAGGGCAGGAAGATCGAAGGGGCCTTCGAAGGCCGAATCTGGGTTGAAGATCGCAATTACGCGATCGTCCGCTTGAACGGCGTGCGCGTCAACCCTCGGCGTCTCAGGTTCTACACCCACTTTGATTCCTGGCGTGAGAACCTCCAGCCGCACGAATGGTTGCCGGTGTATATCTACAGTGAGGAGAGTGATCCCGGCAGCCCGCTCCGTTACAAGGCCACCACCCGGCTTTGGGGCTACGACCTTACGGCGCCGCGTCAGCAGGAGGCGTGGACGAAGATCCTCGTGGATGCTCCGGTGCCGGTTCGCGACTCGAGCGATGCGGCCTCGGACCTGTCTCCCGTGGAAGGCAAGCGTCAAATGGAACTGGAGGCAGAACAGAACGTGCTGTGGCGGCTCGAGAAGGCGGGTTTGATTGCACCCCCGGGCCCCGTTGACAAGATTGCGGAGACCGTGCTCAACAACCTGGTGGTCACCAATAACCTCACCAGCCTGCCGACCCTGCATTGCCGCGTGCTGCTGACCTCTCCTCTGGAGTCTTTCCCCCTGCGCTACACCATTGTGCTCAGCCGGGGGCTTCTCGATGTCCTGCCTGACGAGCCTGGCTTGGCCATGATCTTGGCCCACGAACTGGCTCACGTGGTGCTGGGGCACAAGCTCGACACCATGTATGCGTTCAACGATCGTCTGATCCTCCGGGATGAAGATCTCCTGCAGAGACTGGATTTTGCCCGCGAGCCTAAGGAGGAAGCGGCTGCCGATGCGAAAGCCGTGGAGTTCCTCAAGAACTCACCGTACAAAGACAAGTTGGGAAATGCCGGCCTCTTTCTGAGGGCGGCTGCGGCGGCAGCGCCGCACACTCCCGAACTTTTCGGCGCCCACCTGGGCGACCGGATGGTGACTCTTCAAGGGGGCGTGCGGTTAGGAGCGCTGATGGGAAGCGCGCCTGAACTCCAACCCTCGAAAACCGACCAGATCGCCGCCTTGCCGCTCGGATCCAGAGTGCAAGTGAACGCTTGGGACGGAAGCGTCAGCTTCCCGAATCGCAAGTCCGTGGCGCTTGTCGACCCCAGCGAGAAAATGCCGTTCCAACTAGCTCCGCAGTTTCCACACCTGACTCGCTACGAGGAGGTTAACGGCACGAACGTCGCGGCACAGCAGAGTAAGTAAGACGAAACTTATGAGCAGATCTGCTTCTTTGCTATTGGTGGGATTGTTGGGCGTGGCGCTGGCGACCGCATTTCCAGTGCATGGTAGGGGCGCTGTAGCGCCTCAGGTTTCGACGGAAACGGCGCAGCCTGCTGCCGGGAGTTTCACGGTCGAGGAGAACGTCCCCTACGCCACGATCAACGGTTCGCAACTGCACCTTGATGTTTATGCGCCCGCCCCCAAAGGCAGCGGGCCTCGTCCAGCAGTGATCTTGATCCACGGGGGTGGATGGACGGATTTTGACAAGAGCACTATGCGCGGCATGGGTCAGTTTCTTGCCCGCTTCGGCCTTGTGGCCTTTGCGGTCGACTATCGCCTCTTCAACGGCGAGGACAACCCTTGGCCGGCGCAACTCGACGACGTACAACGGGCCGTCCGCTGGGTGCGCGCCCATGCCGGAAAGTACGGCGTGAATCCTGACTACCTGGGCGCGTTCGGGCATTCTGCGGGCGCGCAACTTGCCGCGCTGCTCGGCATGGAAGACACTCGGGACAATTCCGATCCGGCGCTTGCCAGGTATTCGAGCCGGGTGCAAGCGGTGGTGGACGTGAGCGGCCCCACCGACTTCACCACGGAGAGCGTTCCGGAGGACACCGCATTTCTGGCGCGTTTCTTCGGGGGCGACTACTCAAAGCGTCCCGAGGCATGGCGCGAGGCCTCGCCCGCCGATCACGTTTCGAAACAAGACGCACCCTTTTTAATCGTCCACGGCACCCAGGATGGAAGTGTTCCGATCGCACAAGCGCAAGAACTCTTTGAGAAGTTGCAGGCCGCCGGAGTGCCTGTAGCGTTCATCAAAGTCGACGACGCCCACACCTTCCGCACTCCCGAAGCCCGCCGGCGCCTTGCCCTTGAGACACTGGCTTTCTTCCACCGTAACTTGTCCCCCGCGGCAAAGTGAATATTGAGTAGGCGTCCTGAGGCGAAACGACCAACGAGCGTCATCCTGAGCGTCTATGGCCGAAAGTCAGGCCACCCATAAGTTGCATGACATAAACGACTTAGCCGTTTATGTCATGCAGAGCGCAGCGAAGGATCTCTGTGGTTGGGTCTAACTCGAGGACCAGGAATAACTGCGGGGATCCTTCGCTGCGCTCAGGATGACAAGCTCCCTGTCCTTTCAGGCGTTAGAAAAGGCCCTGGTCCCCTCTGCACGCTACCTGTTTCCCCCCTTTCGATGCTATCTTGGTGTTCAATGGAAACCACATCCAGGGAGGTTCTAGAAAGGCTTTTTGAGCGGCACTTCCGCTCCCCGGTGGCGCGTGTGCAGCCGCTTCAGGGCCAGCTTGGCGGTTCGGGGCGGAACATTATCCGGCTGGCTAACGTCAACCACAGCGCGGTGGGCATCCTGTATCACGTGCACGAGGAGAATGTGGCCTTCCTGGAGTTTTCGAGGCACTTTCGCCGGCACGGCCTGCCCGTCCCGGAAATCTATGCCGAGGACTTGAGCCGCGGCGCTTATCTCGAAGAAGACCTGGGGGACACCACGCTTTTCGAATTCCTCTTGAAGAACCGCAGCGGCGAGGACATTGCTCCCGAAGTGGTGGATGCCTACCGCCAGGTGGCGGCCTTGCTGCCGCGTTTTCAGATCGAAGCCGGACGCGATTTGAATTACAAAGTGTGTTACCCTCGCGGCAGCTTCGATCGTCAGTCGATTGCCTGGGACTTAAACTACTTCAAGTATTACTTTCTGCGCCTTGCCGGTATACTTTTCAACGAACAGGCGCTCGAAAATGATTTCAACCACCTGACGAAGTTTCTCTTGAGCGCTCCACGCGATTACTTTCTCTATCGGGATTATCAGTCGCGCAACGTCATGTGGCGCGAAGGGCGTCCTTACTTTCTTGATTACCAAGGGGGGCGCAAGGGCGCGCTGCAATACGATATCGCTTCGCTCTTATTCGATGCGAAGGCCGACCTGCCCCCGGAGTTGCGGCAGCAACTACTCGATCATTATCTCGACGTACTTGGCGATTTCATCAGCTTCGAGCGCGCCGAGTTCATGCACTACTACTATGCCTACGTTTACGTCCGCATCATGCAGGCCTTGGGCGCGTATGGATTTCGCGGCTTTTACGAGCGCAAGGCGCATTTTCTCGAGAGCGTGCCCTATGCCATGAAGAATCTGCGCTGGCTGCTTCATCGCATCAAGCTGCCCATCGCGCTGCCGGCGCTAACGGACGCGTTTAAAGGCATGTTGGGCTCGGAAAAGCTCCAGAGCCTGGCTTCCCGAGGAAAGAACCTGGTGGTGCGCATATTCAGCTTTTCGTTTCATCATGGCCAGCCGAAAGATGAGAGCGGGAATGGAGGCGGATACGTCTTCGACGCCCGCAGCTTGCCCAACCCCGGACGCGAAGAGGCCCTTCAGGCTTTGATGGGAAAGGACGCGCCGGTGATCGAGTATCTCAATGGCCATGACAGTGTGCGCCAGTATCTTGACGCCGCCACCATGCTGGTGGATTCCAGCGTGAACAACTATCTAAGGCGTGGCTTCAAGAGTTTGATGGTGTCGTTCGGTTGCACGGGCGGGCAGCATCGGTCGGTTTACCTGGCCGAACAATTGGCGCAACGGCTCCGCAGCAAGCCCGGGATCGAGGTCGCGGTGCGGCACCTCGAGTTAGAGGAAATGGACAAATGAAAGCCATGATTCTGGCGGCCGGCATCGGCGCCCGCCTGCGGCCGCTTACCGACCATCGGCCCAAAGCGCTGGTGGAGATTGCCGGGCACACGCTGCTGGAGATCACCCTGTCGCGCTTGCGGGCCTTTGGAGTTCGCGAAGTGATCATCAACGTGCATCACTTCGCCGACCTGATTGTCGAATACCTGAAAGAGCACGACAATTTCGGGATGCGCATCGAAGTTTCTCGTGAGGAAGCCTTGCTGGACACGGGGGGTGGCTTGAAAAAGGCCTCCTGGTTCTTCCTGGAAAGCCCCGGCGACCTCGATAATCCTTTCTTCGTGCACAACGTCGACATCGTCAGCACGTTTGATTTGGCGCGCATGGCGGAATTTCATGCTGAGCATGGCGCCCTGGCCACCCTCGCGGTGCAGGATCGCGAGACTTTTCGATACCTGCTCGTCGATGAGCACTTGCGGCTTTGCGGACGACGGTACGGACGCGACGGCAAGAACCAATTGGTTGGGCTTTCCGAGCACCCGCAGGCACTGGCTTTTTCCTGCATGCATGTCATCTCTCCCCGCCTCTTTTCCATGATGACGGAAGAAGGCGCCTTCCCGATCTTTACCACCTATATTCGTCTCGCAGCGCAGGGGGAGAAGATCCTGGCCTTTCGCGGCGACGAATACTATTGGCGGGACCTCGGCACGCCCGAGCATGTGCGGCAGGCGGCGGAGGAAGCCGCCTTCTTTGTGCCCGGCCTCGCCGAGCAGAGACCGTAATTACAGGTACCGTTCGCCGAGGATTCTGACGTGGTGCGCGTAGTGGCCGGCGATAATGTAGGCAAAGGCGCGCACGGTGAACGGGTTATCATTCGCAATCCCGCTCCTCATCCAGCCTTCGGGCGGCATATTCGCAAAAAGCGAGATCGTCGATTGGCGCACGCTCCGGAACTCCTCGAGGTGGGCGGCCCAGGAGATCTTGTCGGCCTCGGCGGCGGATGCCCAGATGTCCTGATCGTAGCCCGGCAATGGCGTTGAGAAGTTCCGGCCAAACCAGAGGGCCCGAAAGGCAAATGCCCGTTCCGCGTCGCTGATGTGGTTCAGTACTTGCCGGATGCTCCATTTTTCGGGCGAGTAGCGGTGCAGCGATTTATCCTCCGAGATCCCGGTGAAGAATGCAGGGCTTTCTTCCAGTTGGGTTGCGAGGACGGCTTGAATGTCGTCGCCTTTGACCTGATCGATATAGGTGAAATAATATTCTGCGGCCTCTGATTTCGTGGGGCGTCCTATCATCATTTGAATGTACCTCGAGTGTTTCACTCCTCGCGCATCAGTATCGCCGGCTCAATGGACAACGCGCGTCGCGCCGGAATCCACGTGGCCACGATGCCCAGCAAGGCCATAACCAGGACGACGCCGGCCAACACCAGCGGATCCCGGGAAGTTGCCTCGTAGACGATGAATGCCAGCACCCGGCTCGCCAGAATTCCCAGGAGCAATCCTGCCGCAGAACCGATGGCCAGCAGTTTGACTGCGCGCCCGAGCGCTGCCCGCAATACTTCCTTGTGCTGCGCACCAAGCGCCATACGGATTCCCAATTCTCTCAGCCGCTTGCTGACCGAATACGCCGCCATGCCAAAGACGCCGGTGACAGCCAGCATCGCTGCCATCAAGCCGAGCACTCCCAGCGCAATCGTCGCCAGGCGCGGGCCAAACAGGGCCGGGTCGAGTTCTTTGTACCGCGTCTCAATGCGAACCGGCAGGCCTGCGTCCAGTTGCCGCAGCGCGCTCCGTACGGCGGGGCCGAGCTGGTTCGGGTCGCGGCTCGAGCGCAACACCAGCCATGTCTGGCTGGACGGCCATTGCAGAATTGGAAGAAACATCGCGGCGATGGGATCCTCGGCGAGGTGATCATACTTTCCTTGCTCTGTGATACCCACTACCTGGACACGAGTTCCGTCCGGCATCTTGAAATATCCGCCCAGAGCCTTGCTTGTGGAGCCGAAAACCTTGCGCGCAAACTCCAGATTCACCACGCCAACGCGTGGCGCCTTTTGATCGTCATGCCAGGTGAAAGTCCTTCCCGCCAGCAGCACCGTGCCCTCAGCGCGCAGGTATTCGGGAGAGATGTGGTAAATGTACGCGTCGCCGGCGGCATTCGCGGGCCTCACGTCGGTCGCATCACCGTTGAAGACCAAGGAATAACCGTTGGTGTCCTCCAGCAGCAGCCCATCGCTGAATCCCACAGTCTCGACACCGGGAATCGCCTCTAGAGCCTCGTTCATGCGCTTCTGCATGGGCGGTGCCTTGTCGCCGGTGTAACCCGCGAAGGCCAAGTCTGTCTCGACCAGCATGGCGTTTCGCGGTTCAAAGCCGAAATTGCTGTGCAGGGAGCGCACCATTCCACGCACGGCAACTAATGAGGACGTGACCAGCACCGCGCAGATGGCAATTTGCGCCACCAGCAGAAGGTCGCGGCCACTAACCCGCCGTCCGGCCGTGCCGGTGGATCCCGATTTGACAATCTGATAGGGATCCGCGCGAAGTACCTGCCTTATGGGCACCGCGCCAAACAGGAATCCGCTCGCCAATGTCAATAGCAAGGCGACCGCATAAACACGAGCGTCCGGATACACAGCAGCGCTGGCGGGAAATCTGGGGAGTGGGTTCCAGGCGCTCAGCCCGCTCAAGAGCATCACGCTGCCCCACACTCCGACTGCGCCTCCCATCAGTGAAATTAGCACAGCTTCGGTGAAGAGTTGCCGCAGAATGCGGAGTCGTCCTGCTCCCAGGGCGAGCCGCAGGGCGACCTCCCTCGCGCGGTCTGCGGCGCGGGCGGCAAACAAGCTGCCCAGGTTCGCGCACGCCGCCAGCAGTATCAGCCCCGCCAGCAGCATCAGGCCCGCGAGGAATGCCCTCGCCGGACGAGCCAGGTAGTCGCCAAAAAGCCACGGCCGAACCAAAGTAAAAGTCATCTGCCCGTCGTCTTTGGGATAGGTCTTTTCCAGATAAGTGCCGATCGAGTTCAGGTCCGCGGCGGCCTGTGCTGGAGTGACTCCCGCCTTCAAATGTCCAATCTGCTGGTCAACCCAGCGGCTTCCGCGCGCGTTCAGCAAATCTGCGTCATCGTTGGCTATCGGCGCGAAGAAAGCGGGATGGAAAAACATCAGCGTCCCCTCGAAATCAGAGGGCGCGACGCCGATGATTGTGTAAGGACGTTTATTGAGCTGAACCGTACGGCCCACCACGCCACGATCGTCGTGAAAATTGCTGTGCCAATACGCATAGGCGAGCACGATGTAAGGAGCGCTGCCGGGGCCACGCTCATCCGAGGGGTGAATGAACCGGCCGAGATAAGGCCTAATTCCCAAGACGTCAAAGTAGTTTCCGCTGACGTCAAGGTACCAGACTCGCACCGGATTTCCGCCCGTGTCCAAACCACCTTGAGAGAATGCGTAAGCGGCTAGGCTCTCAAAGCTACGGTTGCGGTCGCGCAAATCGAGATAGTTGGGATAGGACTCGGGCGGGTTACGATCGCTCACGCGCTCGATGGTGTATAGGGTCTCAGCCCGCGGCACATTCACCGGCCGCAGGATCACTGCATTCAGAATGCTGAAGACCACGGTGTTTGCGCAGATGGCCAACGCCAGCGTTCCAACGGCCACCGCCGTAAAGCCGGGGGATTTGCGCAACACGCGCAATGCCAAGCGCAAATCTTGCAGCAGGCTGCTCATAGGTTCTCTCCCTTAATTTCAGTCGCAGTATGTTTTGAGCCGGTCTCGCGCGGCCCCGCCGCCCCAGAACCCGCGGAACCTGGAACTGGAGAACTCTTGTGTTGTAACCGATCTCTTGAAGCCCTCGGAGTGATACCACGCAATTACCGCGCCACCCCTGACCCCACGTAGGTCCTGTAATTACTATGTCATACGCATGCATTGCGCGGCAAGCCGCGCAACCGCTGTTCGATTGTGGGACACGGGTGTTCGCAATTGGGACGGACAAAGGCTAGTGGCGAGGTTTCATCTTTGGATGCCGAACGATGCTGGAGATGCGCAAAGACAACGCGGTTAACTCTGCGCCTGATACCATTCCGGCGATGGGCCGACGGCGGGAGTGTCCCGGTCCCGCGCGCAGGATACCCGCACTACGGTTCCTGCGCCCAGGAGGTCTGCCGCGCTCAGGCGCGCTCCGTTCGGGGGCGAAACGCCAGAACCCAAAGCGCCAGCGCCGCCTGTACGCAAAAAGCGGTTCCAATCAGCAGAACGAAGCCCTCGAAATGGTCCGCGTGCGCGTTACGCACAATGGCTGAGACGCCGACTCCCCCCGCGCCCAGCGCTGCCGCCAGCGCCAGCCAACGCCAGCTTGTGGTGGCTAGAAACAGCACGATTATCCCAATCATCAGGCTCCCTGCGCCCAGCAGCGCATCCTGAATCATCCGGGAAGGGTATCCCGGATGGCGGAGGACGCTTTCCATGCTGGTAAGCCAGGCACAGGCCAGCAGCGTAAACGCGCAAACCGTCAGCAGTATGGTTCGCATTTTGCCTCCCGAGTAGAGTTGACGACCGAGCAGTCCCGCAACCTGGCGGAGATACCAGAGGTTGGCAGAAGCGCCTTGCACCGCGCGCGCCTGGAATTCCTCGCGGAGATCGCCTGGGATGTCGTCCCGCCGCGAGAGGGGCAGGGCACAGACCAGCAGCTTTTCCAGCCAGCGGGGTGGCGTTGGATTCGGGGGTCGTTTCATGCCTGCCCTCCCACCGGCCAGGACACCGTTTGCCAAAGTGTTTCCAGCACCGTCTTGGCCTCGTTCAAGGCGCGAACGCCTGCGGCGGTGACCCGGAAGTAGCGTCTCGCTCGTCCGCCGCGTTCCGCCGTGCCCTCGCCCAGCCGCGAGGTTACGTAAGACTTGGCTGCCAATCGGTCCAAAGTGGCATAGACCGCGCCCGCCGCCACTTCCCGCCCTAACGTCACGCCCATCTCGCGCAGAATGGCGCGGCCATAAGCGCCCTTGCCCAGCCGCAGAGTAACCACCAGCACCGCCTGCTCGAAGGTTCCCAGGGTTTCCGCCATGACTACAATGTAGACACTGCGGCCGCATTTGTCAAGCCCTTCCAAACGCCTTGCCATGCTTTTCAAATCTCCGAGTTTCAAATCTTGAATCTCAGATTTCAAATCGCCGATTTCCGTGGCTTGCTCGGCTACGCCTGAGCACGCTTTTCAAATCTCAAATCTCAAATGTCAAATCTGTACTTTGCCCGCCAGCGCCAGCGCGCCACACTAGCGCCGCCCCAACGGCAGACTGTTTGTCGCCTGAGACATCCGAAAAGTGTATAATCGCCTCAGGAGGGTCAATCATGAAAAGCGCGAAGGTGCTCATTGCGGTCTTGGTGTTTGCGGGCGTGGTTCTGGCCCAGGCGACGAATCCGGCGAAGCGGCCCACCGTGGCCGGCGCGAGTTTTGACAAGTTGAAATCCCTGGTGGGCCAGTGGGATGGCACCATGGACGAAGGCGGCAAGCAGATGCCTGCCACCACCTCATTCCGTCTCGTCTCGGACGGCTCGGCGCTGATGAACATGCTCGGCGAAGGCACGCCTTACGAGATGGTCACCATGTTTCACATGGACAACAGCGATCTGCTGGCCACCCACTATTGCGGCGCCCATAACCAGCCGCGCTTCCGCCTCGTGCCCTCGTCCGAACCGAATGTCGTGACCTTTGTGTTTAAGGACGCCACCAACCTCCGCAGCCCCTCGACGCCCCACATGGTTGGCCTCAAGATCACTTTCGTGGATGCCAATCACCACTATCAAGACTGGACGTTCCTCGACAAGGGCAAGGAGAGCACTTCCCGATTCGAATTCCACCGCAAGGCATGAGAGTTTGAGTGAAAACTCGACGATCATGTCATCCTGAGCGCAGCGAAGGATCCCTGCAGTTTGTCGCAGCTGGTAAAATTAAGGAACTGCAGGGATCCTTCCTTCGCTTCGCTCAGGACCGCCTGCGGCTCCTCAGGATGCCAGGCCGGGCGGGTTTTCACACAGACTCGTGAGCCATCCCCGGCTAGCTAACCGACGGGCGCGGTACGATCTCCAAATCGCGAATCTATTGTCCCGGATCTCGTGATTTGCGTGGCTAACTTTCTCTGGGCTTTTCAAATCTCGAATCTCAAATCGCCGATCGCAGGGTGTTGCGTTGCCCCTACCAAGGGTGGGACTCGTACGTCCAAGACCGCGCATGCGGCACCCGCGAGAGTTCACGGCAGGCGCCCATTCGTGCGCTGTCATTCCGAGCGCAGCGAGGAATCCCGCCCTGGCTGCTTCCTCTACTGACCAGAGCGAGATTCCTCGCACGCTTCGTGGCCCTTGCCATTTCAGCACCAAGCAAGTAATCTCGGGGGTATGAACAACGAGCGGTTGAAGCGGATTACGGTGGAGGAAGGGAAATGCGGCAGGCGGCCCTGCATTCGTGGGCTGCGCATTCGCGTATCCGACATCCTGGAGCTGTTGGCGGCGGGCGCTTCCTTCCAGGAAATCCTCTCGGATTACCCGTCGCTCGAGAAGGAAGACATCATCGCTGCGATTGAATACGCCGCACACCAAACTGACCACGCAGTCCTTCAGGCGTCGTGAAGCTTCTTGTTGACAATCAGTTGCCCGTCGCCTTGGCGCGGCACCTAACTTCCCTTGGCCGCGACTGCCAGCACGTGGAAGCCCTTCACCTGGATGCAGCCTCCGACGCGGAAATATGGGAGTACGCCAGCCAGCGGGGCTCCGTCGTAGTGTCCAAAGATGAGGACTTCCTCTACCTCGCCAGCCGCGGGGGGCGTATCGAGGTCGCGCAAAAGATGGCCGGGAACTCGAACGCGAAAACGACCGGCCTCTATGATCGGCGCAACGATGACGTGAGCGTGGGAGAAGTGGAGAGGATCGGGATTTAGGGGGGTAAACAAGGTGAAACTGACATGTGATGAAATCACGAAAGCTGTGGACGAGTACAACAGCAAGAACTCCTTGTACGATGACGCACTCAGGTCGGCGCTCGGCACAATTCAGAGCGTGCCACCGTCTTTGGGGCGCTTCCTAGCGGAGGTCTGCTTGATTGCTGACTGGGGATCAATTCCGTTAACAAACTTCCCTTTCCGCGATCGCGTTGCGATGGCGAAGGAGATCGAGACCTCGTGGCCGATGCTTCAAGCGATGCGAAGTGGCGACGCTGAGAATTGGGATGCCGAGACCAACAGGTTGACTGACGCAGTAGGGCGACTATCTGACACTCTCCTGCGTCCGACGCCGGGCGCAAAACGCCAACTCAGTTTTCTCTCTAAATACCTCTATGCTTGTGTGAATGATGCGTTTCCGATTTGGGATAAGAATGCCCGAACGGCGCTGCACAACGAAAACGATGAAACAAGTTGGCCGTCTTATAGAAACTGGGTGGTCTGCGTCCGGCGGGAAGCGGCAGCGCACAAAACTTGCTGTCTGGAGCAAATCAGGTTACCGGGCGAGTGTCTCCTGCGAACCTTCGATAAAGCCCTGTTCATAGTGGGCGGCGAAATTCTAATCGAGAAAGCGGTACATAGACGTAGCTCAAGGCCCGGGAACGGCGTACAGTAGCCGTCTTTCATGCCCTCATTTTGCACTAGACATTTGCAGCATGCCAGACCCTTTGCTTACGGGCCTTCCGTGAATGATGCAAAACTTACCCACTATGAAACACCGGGGGGCGTTTCAGTGCTCGAAAAGGGCCTCGAGATCGCGGCGGCCATGCACGACGCGAAGGATAAGCACGTCCACGTTTTCAACACAGTAAACGATGACATACTCCCCCACTGCTACGCTGCGGCATCCGGGGCCGAAATCGTCATCGCGGGCACGTCCGACATAGGGGAAGCCCGCCAGCATGAAAAAGCGGTCGGTGAGGGTGTCGATTAAACGGTTGGCAATCTCGAGGCTGCCGCTTTCCTTCGCGACGAAAGACCAGATATCGTCAAGATCGGTTTCGGCGCGGGGCGCTAAGCGATGTGCCATCAGCGGGACGTGGTAAGTTCAGCGAGAAGGCGCGCGCGTCCGCGTTCCTTCACTTCCTGGGCAAGCTGCCGCATGGATTCC
>JBEKMN010000057.1:0-36895 GCA_050008495.1 Terriglobia bacterium
GCCTGATCGACCACTTGAGAGACAGAGGTGGTGTTTGTCTGCACCATGCTGGCGTTGGCAGACACCTGCACCTCCTGGCTCACCTGCCCCAGCCGGAGCGCCACATTAATCGTGACATTGTTGCTGACTTCGAGGACGATGCCCGTCTGCACGTAAGCTTGGAAACCGCCGGCCTGTACCTCGAGGTTGTAAGGTCCCACTGGAAGATTCGGGAGCACGTAGGTCCCGTTCGCGTCGGTCACCGTTGTTCGTACGAAACCGGTGTCGGTTTGCTTGGCCGTCACACTGGCGTTCGGGACTACCGCTCCGCTTGGGTCCGTGATGAGGCCTTGAATCTGCGCGTTGGCCACCGCCTGGCTCCAGAGCCGCCCTGTCGAGATAGCCAGACCGACCGCTAACAACAAGACTGTAATTTCAATGACTTTTCTTGTCATGTTCAGCCTCTCCATACGCGAGTTTTCGATATAAGTTCCTAGTAGAGCGGATACCGCATGCCCTGCCGCTTCGGGAGCAATTTCCCTTCCAAACGAAGTGTCCATACCTAGCCAGCAAGTCCCTGATTATACACGATAAATTAGGCAACAGGATTCACTCAGAGCATTTCGTACAGAAATCCATATCTTTAATTCTGAAATCTGTAGGATGCATCAGCAGTGGTAGGAGCGGTTCTTGGGGCCGCCCTCATCACCCAGGAATCTGTCACTCTTCGCGAGTTGCCTTACGGCCGAGAAAGTGTTCTCATTGATCTCAGAGTTCAGGCGGAGGCCGGTCAAAGGAGGTGTTTCCGCAAGTGAGCGACTCCGACATGCAGCGTCAAGAGGGTTTGCCTTCCAAGAAGGTGCGCCTGACCTTGTTGATTGGCTTCGGTGGGTTACTGGCCTTGATGCTCGTCACCGGCCTGGAGGCTCTCGATCTGGCACGCCAACTTCACGTGCAGGAAGAGGCCATTCGCCGGACCTTCCTGGCCCATACCCAGCCCCTGATGGTTCTATCATCCTCGATCTGCGTCTACAACGACCGGGTACAGGAGTATTTGCTGAGCCAGGATCCGCAAGCTGAGGGGCTGACTGCCAGTGAATTCTCGCGGCTGACTGCGGAAGTTAATTCGACGCTCAACGCATTTCCCGAGGCTCGTCAGCCCGAAGAACGAGCCTTGTTCGAGGACCTCGAACATTTGTTCGCAGCGCAGCAAGAAATGATGCATCCGATCTTGTCGTGGAACCAAGAGAAACGCCACAGACAGGCGTTGCAGTTCCTGCATGAGCAGGTCCTTCCCGAACAAGCCCGCCTGCAGGAAACATCGGAAAGAATCGCCTTGTGGAACAGGCAACAACTGGGCGCGGCGAACCAGGAGATTTTTGCAAGCTTTTCGAGCCTGCAAGCACGCCAATCAAGGCTGCTGGCTATTTCTCTCACCGCCGCCCTGGTGCTCTCTCTCGCCAGCGCTCTCTACCTCCTCCATCTCGAGCAGCAGGGTCAGCAGCGCTACCAGGAACTCGCCCGGAGCCGCAGCCAACTCGAGGCTTTGTCGGCGCGCCTCGTCGACGCTCAGGAAACCGAGCGCCGGTCGATCTCCCGCGAACTGCACGATGAAGTGGGACAATCTCTCGGCGCCCTCTTGGTGGAAGTGGGCAGCTTGGAGGCTACGATTCCCACCGGCGCGACACAGATCAAGGACCATGTCGACAAGATCAAATCCGTGGCCGAGACCACGGTCGAAACGGTGCGCAACATCGCTTTGCTTCTTCGCCCCTCGATGCTGGATGATCTTGGCTTGATCGCCGCCCTCGAGTGGCAGGGCCGCGAGGTCTCGCGCCGCAGTGAAACGGAAGTGGAGATACAGCACGTCGGCGTGTCGGAAACGATCCCGGACGAGTATAAAATCTGCATCTACCGATTGGTTCAGGAAGCGCTCAACAACGCCGCGCGTCACAGCGCCGCCAAGAATGCCAAAGTCACGGTTGAGCAGAAGACGAACAAAATCCTGGTCACCGTATCGGACGACGGCCGCGGCTTCGATCCGAAGCGGGTGCGTGGCCTGGGATTATTAGGAATGGAAGAACGCGTGAAGCGCCTGGGGGGAAAGCTTACCATCGACTCAAAACCGGGATCCGGCACAACCCTCCGTGCGGAGTTCCCGCTTTCCAATCCGGCCTGATGGGGATTACCGCTTCACCGGGTCGTCCGCCTTTTTGAAATTTGAAATCTGCTGGCGGATTCACCGGACGGCGTGCGTGTTTGAGATCTGAAATCTCCAATTTCAAATTGCCGCCCCGTGCGCCTGCTCAGAGCGGCAGGATGAACCAGATTGGCATCCGGCAATCAAAGGACCGTCCATGAAACTCGTCCGCGTCTTGCTCGCCGATGACCACAAACTGATCCGGGCCGGCCTCGTACTGGTGGTCCAGCAGCAGCCTGACCTCAGCGTGATCGGCGAAGCTGATGACGGACGACAAGCGGTGCAGTTGGTCGAGTCGCTAAAACCGGATGTGGTGGTCATGGATATCGGCATGCCCAACTTGAACGGCATTGAAGCCGCGCGCCAGATCACCGCCAGTCGCCCCGACACGGCAGTGGTGATTTTGAGCATGCATGCCGACGAAGGCTACGTGCTGCGCGCGCTGAAAGCAGGCGCTCGTGCCTATCTACTGAAGGACTCCGCCACCACGGATCTTGTCCAGGCCATTCGCGCGGTGGTCGAGGGAAAGTCGTTCTTCAGCCCCGCGGTAAGCAAGGTCCTGTTACAGGATTACATGCGCAAGTTGCGCCGCAGCGGCGCTGAAGATTCCTACGATCTCCTCAGCCCGCGGGAGCGAGAAGTTCTTCAACTGGTCGCGGAAGGCCAATCGAACAAAGAGGTGGCGAACCTCCTGAATCTCAGTACCTACACCGTGGAAACCCACCGGGCAAAGATCATGCAGAAATTGAATCTGAAAGGCGTGCCGGAGCTGATCTTGTATGCCGTGCGGAAGGGAATCATCTCCTGAAGAGGGAACAGGGATTAGGGAACAGGGAACAGTAAATCCAGCCGCCCTGTTCCCTGTCACCTGTTCCCTGTTCCCTGTCTCGGAATGGGAACGAAGGGAACAGCGCCCGACTCTTCCCGATTCGCTATTCCCTATTCCCTGTTCCCTATTCCCTGCACTTACGCCGCGATGAACAGCGTATGCCCCTGGCGATTCACGAGCAGCAGAGGGTTCTTCCCTGCCCTCTGCATGGCTCGTTCGAAGTCGGTGACGTCGGTCACGCTCTGATGATTGACTTCCTGAATCACATCTCCTCGCTGCAATCCCGAGTCTGCAACGGGACTCGAGGGATTGATGTCCGTCACGACCACGCCCTTCGTACGATCCGGCAGCCCCAACTGCTGCGCCGTCTGATCGGTAACATTCTCAACCGTAACGCCTTCCAGCGCCCCTTGCGGATTCTCCGGCGCGGCGCTCGCCCGCTCATTTTCGGCCGGCAGTTCACCCAACTTGACCGCGATGTCGTGCTCGCTGCCGTTGCGCCACACCTTCAAGTTGGCGGTTGTTCCGGGCGCCATCATGGAGATGCTCATGCGTAACTGGTTGCTGTCGGTGATGGGTTTGCCGTCGAGAGCCACGACGATATCGCCCTTTTCGAGGCCGCTCTTTTGCGCCGGGCTCCCGGGCTCGACATCACCTACCAACGCGCCGCGCGGCGCCGTTGCCCCGAAGGCCTTGGCCAGTTCCGGGCTGACTCCCTGTATGTAGGCGCCCATGTAAGCCCGCGTCACTTTGCCGTTGCTTACAATCTGATCCATGATGTTGCGTGCCAGATTCGTAGGAATTGCAAATCCCACACCCTCGTTGCCACCGGATCCGTGCGAAAGGATCGCGGTGTTGATGCCGATCAGCTCGCCGCGGTCATTCACCAGCGCTCCGCCGGAATTGCCCGGGTTGATCGGCGCGTCCGTCTGGATAAAATCTTCATAATCTTCGATGCCCAGGTTGGTCCGCCCGGTTGCGCTCACGATCCCCATGGTTACTGTTTCTCCCACGCCGAACGGGTCGCCAATCGCCAAGGCGTAATCGCCTACCTGGACTTTGGACGAGTCTGCAATGGTGATGGCAGGCAGATTCGTTGCATCCACCTTGAGCACGGCAAGATCCGTCTTGGGGTCAGTGCCCACCACCCGAGCTTTGTACTGGTGCTTGTCGGAAGTAGTAACCAGAATCTCCGTTGCCCCCGCCACAACGTGGTTGTTGGTCAGGATATATCCCTCCGGGCTGACGATCACGCCGGAACCCAGGCTCCGCTCTCGCTGCGCTTGCGGAAACCGCGGTGTGTTGAATTGCCCGTCGGAATTATCTCCAAAGAACTGCCGGAAGAACGGATCCATCGGCATCATCTGTCCCGAAAAACCCGTTTTCACCACCTTGCTGGTTGAGATGTTCACCACTTCCGGTAGCACTTGCTTCACGATCGGTGCGAAACTGTTCCTGCTGGGACCTTCAGTGGGGCTTGCCAGCTTCAGCGAGGCCGGTGGGTTGGCCGTTGCGATGTCGCCGCGAAGGCGACTGATGCCTACCCCGCCTACAACCAGTCCGAAAGCCGCTGCCAGAGCTATTCCCCCTAACCTAAAACTTCGTACGTTCATATGCCCTCCCTGTCACGAATTCGCTTGCCAGCGTCACGGCAGCCTCGACCGCCTGCTCGCTGGTCCGTTCAGTGAGACGCATAGGGAGCCGCCGGGGACTATCACGACGAGTGTGTATATGCGATACCGGCGATTGGGGATGGGTTTTAAAGCGCCGCAAAGCCGCGACCAAAAGCTTCCAACACAAAGGCCACAGAGAAGAGTTCGCAGAGATCACGGAGAAAGAAATACCTGTGTTTTTTCATCTCTGTGCGCTTTGTGAACTTTTCTCTGTGCCCTTTGTGTTTGGCTCTTCTGTGCCAGCTCGAACATCAACGAATCTTCTCGGCGCAACATGCTGGAAACTAGTGCTACAGGGGAGTTGTCAGCCCGAAATCAGCGAGAACTTCTTCCATGGGGATGCCTTTGCCTCCCCGGTCCTCAAACCAAGCCTCCGAGCGAGCTACCGCCAGGCGCTCTTCTTCGGTAACCGGTTCGTCATCAAGCGGGGCGTCAGCGATGGCACGCGCCACGGGATCGAGCATGGCTTGCAGCAGACCGACGATAGCGGAGACTTGGCTTGGCGCCAAACGTTCGATCAGTTCATGCGCCTGCTGCCTTTCGGTACCGGAATCGTGCGCCATCGCCAGGTATCCTTACTAGTGGCCGACCTCATGAAACAGCAGAGGACACACCAACCAACGTCCGTCTTACCACAAGCGGGCCTATCCAGATCGCGCGACACTACTTCCTCTTCGAAGTACAGATTTGTGCCTTGCGAACGGCCCGTGGAGGCGTATACTTACCGCAACGCGGAGGAATACCATGTACACCCACCCTGTGAGGCCTGCTCTCATATTGTTTGCGACGCCCCTGCTACTCGCAGCGCCGCCGGTCAAGAGCGGCCCAGCGAAGTCGACGGCGGACACTGGCGAGATTCGCCTGGTTCCGCATGTGGACCCGCGGGTAGAACTGCTGAGCATCGTGTTCCGTTTGGCCGGCAATCCCGAATACAACATGAGCCAGTTGACGCTCTATACGACGGATATCGACCGCTTCTTCCAGCCGTACCAGAACCATCCTGCGGTCAAGGCAGCGGCAAAACTACGGGAGGACAGAGGCGTGAGTTTCGATGCGGTGATGGCAATGGCGGTTTATCTCTCGCCCCCTCCTGATCTTGCCCCGATTGTCCCGTTCAGCGATCAGGTGCCTGAGGGGCGCTGGGGGAAGGAGGACGCCACTTCGTTTGTATCGCTCTTGCGGGATTTCTACCGCGACACGAATTTTCACGCCTTTTTCGCTGCCCACCGCGAACTCTACGACCTCGCCGAAGCCCGCTTTTCCTCACTCCTGAGCCAGCTTGATCTCGGGTGGTACAAGCAATTCTACGGCGCCATGCCCAACGGACACTTCAACCTGATTCTGGGCATGAACAATGGCGGAGGCAACTACGGCCCCAAAGTCGTCTTCCCCGATGGCCGCGAGGAATTGTTCGCGATTATGGGCGTGTGGTCGAAGGATGACGCGGGCCGCCCCACTTTCGATTCCCACTCCGGCTACCTTGGCACCATCATTCACGAGTTCAACCACTCGTTCATCAACCCAGTGGTGCACGAGAATGAGAAAGAATTCGCTTCTGCGGAGCGCGTCTATAAGCCCGTCGCTTCACAAATGCAGAGAATGGCCTACGGAACTCCTGAGACCATGGTGGATGAATCGCTCGTGCGCGCCGCAGTTATTCTGTACTTTGAATCCCACGGCAGCGAGCCCACCCAAACCCGCCAGCGAATCATGGCGGAACAGGCGGGAGGCTTTGTTTGGATGGATGAACTTTGCGATTTGTTGAGAAAGTACCAAGGCGATCGGCAGCGCTATCCGACATTCAAGTCCTTTCTGCCGGTCATTGTCGAGTTCTACAACTCGCTCGCGCCCCGCATCGGCAGCGAGGTTGCCGAATTCAATGCACGCTGCGTTCATGTGTTGCGAGTGGAACCATTTTCGAACCATGCGGAAGATGTTGATCCGGGAATCAAGCAGTTGACCATCGTCTTCGACAGGCCGCTCGATACGGGACACTATTCTATTAACTACGGCAGCGAGGGCAAGGAACACTATGCCCTCTCCGGCAAGCCCCAGTTTGCGCCGGGCGGCAAGGCTGTCACACTTCCAGTGGAACTGAAGCCCGGCTGGAGCTATTCGTTTGTGCTGACCTCGCTGGCGTTCCGCTCCCCGGATGGATATCCCCTGGAAAGTTATGAAGTTTCGTTCAAGACGCGGTCAACAAAATAGCTCCCAGCCGCACCACGCGGACTTTCTGCCTCTTGACAAACGCGAAATAATAGGCTAGAATGCTACGGTGAGCCGGGGGAGACTTTTCGCCCTCCCCGCGCGTTGGCAGAAAGGGGTTCGATGTGCCCTACCCCCGGAAGAAGTCTCGCGTGCAAAGAATTTGACGAGCGATCCGGGAATGTCTATGAAAACAAACAGTCGAGGAGTTTAGAAGTCCAGGGGTTGAGGAGTTGTGAGGCCAATTCAAGAGGTCGGCTCGGATAGTGACGGTTTGTCACTCCTCAACCCTCGACTCTCGACTTCTCGACTTGAATTCGACGGAACAAAGCGAGAATGTCTATGAAAACAAACAGTCGAGGAGTTTAGGAGTCCAGGGGTTGCGGAGTTGTGAGGCCAATTCAAGAGGTCGGCTCGGATAGTGACGGTTTGTCACTCCTCAACCCTCGACTCTCGACTTCTCGACTTGAATTCATGGGAACTGGAAAGGATGTTTTTTCGAGGGAACGAACTCAGTCATCTGGCGAAAACAAACGACTTAGCAGTTTTGAAGTGCATGAAACGAACTGGTTTTTGATGCAAACGAACTCAAATTGAACCCCCAAATCTGGTCAACCGACCTCCTTTGGACGGCATTGAACGGGCACTCAACATGGATCGAAGGCAATTCCTCGAAACTGTAGCCGCAAGCGCTGCAACAGCGCCCCTGGCAACGCGACCGAGTGGAGCGGCCGGACCCGGCCCGGAAGGCACGCAGGCGTCCGTCCTGCCTTCCTCGCCGGAAGCCAGCCCGCGCCGGCGCGAAAACTTCAACCGCGATTGGCGATTCGCCCGGCAGGCGCAGGGGACCGGCGCGCTGGGTTCATTCGACCGCGAGAACGGCGAAGCCGCAGCGATCGAGCCGCGCTTTCGCAACGCCCACCGGCCCGAATACGACGACTCGGACTGGGACGCCGTAAGCTTGCCTCACACCTGGAACCAGTTCGACTCGAGGGACGAGGCGCCCGGCTACTGGCGCGGCATCGGCTGGTATCGAAAGCATTTTCGGCTCGTCAACCAGGATTCCGGCCGGCGGGTGTTTTTGGAATTCGAAGGCGCCAGCAGCGCGGCCGAGTTCTGGCTCAATGGCCAGCGGGTTGGGGAGCACAAGGGCGGATACACCAGCTTCGAGTTTGACGTGACCAGCTACGCGAAGTTCGGCGAAACGGAAAACGTTTTGACGGTTAAGCTCGACAACCTGTTTCGCGCCACTCTGCCCCCCACCGTCAAGACCGATTATTCGTTCTACGGCGGAATCTATCGCGACGCCTGGCTGCGGATTACCCACCCCACGTACATTTCCGATGTCATCTGGCTCACCCCTTCGGTCAGCGAGAGCGCGGCGACGCTCCAGATCCGCTCGCGCCTGGTCAACGAGACGCCCCAGGCCCGGGAACTGACGCTCGTGCAGGAGGTTCTGAACCCACAGGGCGAGGTGATCAAAACTCTATCAGCTTCGGCCCGCATTCCGCCTCGCCAGCGTCTCGAGGTCACGCAAGACGGCGCGGTCGACAACCCGCTGCTGTGGTCGGTCAACACTCCGAACGTCTGTCGCCTTCGCTCCAGCTTGCGCGCGGGATCAGACTTGATTGACACGGCCGAAAACCCGCTGGGTTTCCGCTGGTTCAAATTCGACCCGCAGCGAGGGTTCTTCCTGAACGGCAAGCGCGTACAGGTGCAGGGGACGAACTGGCACCAGGTTTATCCCGGCATGGGAAACGCGCTTCCGAATTCGCGTCACGCCTTGGACATGGAAATCATCCGCGCCATGGGGGTGAACTTCTGGAGGACTTCCCACTACCCGCACGACCCGGCCACCATGGAAGCCTCGGACCGTCTCGGCCTGATGGTGTGGGAAGAGCTGCCGGTCAACAAAGAGATCGGCGATCCGCGCGAATACACGGCCAACGTTTTGGCGATGGCCGAGGAGATGATCCGCCGGGATCGCAACCATCCGTGTATTATTGTATGGGGTATTGCTGGTGAAGTTAATGCCTCGGCCAAGGTGGCCCAGAAGGTGATTGGGGCCGTGGCGGCGCGCTATCGCCAGCTCGATCCTTCCCGGCTTGTGGCCATGCACGAGCCGCGGGGCGAGGAGATGGAGGCCCTGGTGGACGTGGTGGGCCTCGGCGTGGGCAAGGAGACCGACAGCCGACACCAGCGTTTTCCCTTCCGCCCGTACCTCGTGGCGGAATACTCCGCCTCCACCACGGGACGTGGAATTTACGGAGGCGGGCCGGAGAGCGAAGAACTGGCCTGCGAAAACCACGAGAAGTATCTGCGCGAGTTGCACCGGCGCCCCTGGATGGCGGGCGGCATGATCTGGCACCAGTTCGACTACGAAGGCGAGACCTACGACACCGTGATCCCTCACCTCGTCGCCTTCGGCATGGGCGACGCGTACCGCATTCCCAAGGACGTGTACTACTTCTATCAGAGCCAATGGACGGCCAAGCCTATGGTGCACATCCTCGGCCACTGGACGTGGCCGGCGGCGGAAGGCACGGCGAGGACTGTGAAGGTCTTCAGCAACGCGGCCGAGGTCGAACTGTTTCTGAACGGCCGATCGCTGGGGGCAAGAACGGATGCGCCTGACGGAGAACTGCCGCATCCGCCGCGCCTCTGGACTGTCCCTTACCAGCCCGGAACATTAGTGGCGGTGGCTCGACATGCGGGTGAGGAGATCCGCGCAGAGCGCCGTACAGCGGGCGCGCCGCATCACCTGGTGCTGGACGCAGACAAGCGCGAACTCGAGTCCGGAAACCTCGAAAGCCTTGCCTACATCACCGCCCGCGTGGTGGACGAGAACGGCGTGGTGGTTCCCTCTGCCGCGTGTCCGGTGACTTTCACCTCCGACGGGCCGGGGGAGCTTCTGCGGCAAAGCTCGCTTGGCCACGGAACGGGGTGGACGCTGGATACTGTGGCGGGGCTCGCGCAGATGGCCTTTCGCGCCACCGGCCGCACGGGCCACGCGACCGTTAGCGCTTACTCTGCCGGCCTGCGCATGGGCCGCATCGAGATCAGCGTACAGGCGCCGGGCAAGCCCGACGAGATGGAATACAAGGAGAGGTTCGACAACGACGAGCCCTGACATTGGTGATTTGTGATTTGCGATTTGCGATTTCTGATAGACACAAGGGATCGCGACTCAGCAATCACAAATCACTCGCGCTTCGTCCCCAGGGCGGGTTGTGGCGGCCGCTCGAAACCCGCTCCACGGAAGAGACGTCGACTTCCACGGCGGCGGACCGTTCCAGCATTTCCACGGAAAGCACCAGCCGATACAAGTTCTTCTTGCGGACCAGAATCCCTTCCACCCCTTGCAAAGGTCCGGCTATAACCCGCACCCGGTCGCCGCACCGCAGAAACGGGTGAGGTTCGACGCGATTTCCCCATTCGATCGCTTTGCGGACGGCTTCGATTTCGGATTCAGGAATGACCGCCGGTTGACCATTGACACTCAAAATGGAAACGATCCCCGGCGTGGTCACCACCTGGAGCCGCCGCTCCTCCATTCCGCGCAGGAATAGGTAGCAGGGGAACAGGGGAAGCGAGAGCTCGACGGAGCGGTCCTTCCAGCGCCGGGTGCTGTTGTAAAGCGGAAGGAAGACTTGCAGCCCTTTGGCGGAGAGAATCTGGGCAATGACCTTCTCGTGCTGATGGCGCGTGTAAATCGCGAACCACGGGTCGCTCGAGCCCGACAGCGTCGGCGCCATTTGTGAGTCCGTCACCAGCATAAAGCCAAGCTTCAAGAATTACAGGAGAACATGAGGGCGGCCCGCAGGTCAAGCCTGCGGCTCGAGTCGCCGTAGCGCGGGTGTCGCGCCCGCTTCCGTGCGCAACGTAGGGGCAACCCTTGTGGTTGCCCGCGGGCGGCCACAAGGGCCGCCCCTACGGGCTGCCCCGCGCCACGTCGTGGCTCACTTCAGGAGTTCGACTATAAACCGGTCGTCTGCCTCCCCGAAAGTGCGATACAGAAAACCAGGCAGATGTGGGACAACCCTCTGCAGCCAGTCGGCGGGGTCGCTCCAAAGCACCGTGCGCGGAGCCATAGTCTTTACCAAGTCGTCCAGGTCCCAGTGAAGCGCGAATCCCGGGATGACCGCGTCGTGCAAGTCTCTGGTGATCGGAACGTCCAAAGCGGCTCGCAGGCTATGGGGAGCGCCGTCGAGCCAGATCTTGCCGATTCGCGCGTCGACAGCGGCCGCCATCAGCAGCCACACGCCAGATACGTCGCGCGCTAGGGCGCGGACGGAGCCGGCGTCAACGTCAGGGCGCGCGACCAGCAAGTCCACCGCACGCTGAATGTCAAAGGCGCGCATGCCGGCCATATCCTTCCCTATCACCCAGGCGCGGATATTCTGCTTGGCAGCGGCTTGATCTTCGCCGCTGGAGGGCAACGGAAGCCCTCGCGGATACAAGTTCAGAACTACTAGACCGCGCGTGGCCAGGCGCTCCGCCATTGCGGCATCCAAATCCACCAGCAACACCGCCGGCTTGCGCCCCGAAGCGAGCGGCGCGTAGAGCGTGCCCGAGATCTCCAGCCCGGGCTCCACTTCCAATGCCAGTTCCTGAGTGCGAAACGCCTCGCCAGGGTCATCACGCAGCACATGCACGGGCGGCGGCTGGCCCGCACGATCTTCGGACCACTTGCGAATTTCCGCCAGCAACTGCTCAGAGTTCCCTTGCTTCATTCTCTCGCGGAAGCTTTGCTGAATCACTTGATACATCTGGCGCCCTTCCACCTGGCCGGATGGAGTCGCCAACAGATCGAAATCCGGCGCCATCTCCACGGGCTCTTCACGAAAGTCCCCACGGCCGTCTTTCAACCAGCGGATCATCCACTGGTAAATCGCCTCGCGAATCTCCAGCGGAGTCCCGTGCGGCCCTGGGCCAACAGCCCAGCGAATATGGTCCTCCGCGGCGTAAATCCGATACCAGTCCAGCGCCTCCTGGTAAGCATGGCGCGCGCCCTCGATCGGGAAGAAATCGCCGACGGTGGAGTTGATCAGCCAGGGTTTCGGCGCAAACAGCTCGATGTAGTCCGCCACATCCAAACCGGAAGAAAGGAAGAAGGGGAAACTCTGCTCGGAATCACCGGTGGGTCCGGCGAACAGTTGGCGCCAGGAATTGATGTAGCAAGCCGGCGCTGCGACCTTGATCCGCGGGTCGAGCGCGGAGATGTAGGTCGTGAGCGTTCCGCCCCCCGAGCAGCCCGTGCAGCCGATCTTATCGCCATCCACCTCGGGGCGGCTCAGCAGGTAATCCAGCGCGCGTTTAGCGTCCCAGATGCGGTAGCGGGCGAAGTTTACGCCGGCCAGAATGCTTTGTGCGCCGGCCTGAAAGTGCTGATCGGTTGCGCCTCCGATCAGGGATGCCCCGATCCTGCGGTCGTAGGCCTGCTGGCGCTCGCCTTGTCCCACCGGGTCGTAGGCCAGCGCCACGAATCCCTTCATGGCCAGGTTCGCTGCCATGGGCTGCGCGGCCAACTTGCCCTGCTCCCAGTGACCCATGGGAATGAGCACGCCAGGATGCTTGCCGCCCGCCTTGGGCAGATACAAATCGGCAGCGACGTAGAACTCGGGCAGACTCTCGAAGACGACTTTCTCAATGGTGTAGCGGGGCCGCTCGATCCGGCCGGTGACGCGGGCATTGAGCGGCCCGTTGTAGTCGGGGAGGCCTCCCAGCAACTCCAGGATCTTGGCCCGCACCCACGCTTGGCGCGCTTTCGCTTCGCTCAAGGTGTGAATCCTCGCGATCGCTCGCTCGCGGTCGGAAAGCTGTTGCTGCGCGATTCTGTCCATCCACTGCAGCAAACGATCATCCGCCGCGGAAAGCCTTGCGACGTTGAACGCGCAGACGCAGATAAGCAGGAGCCTTCGCATGCGGTGAGCGCCTCCTTGAGATTATGCCGGAGCAGCATACCACGATTGCCGCTTCAGCTCTGGGGAAGATTCATCCGCCCAACAAGCCGAGGAAACTGCAGGTTCGGCAGTGCGCTACGATTCTTATCAGGCATCAGTTATGATAGAACCTACTGTAGCCGGTTGGATTACGGGGGCAGGCCGATGAAGATTCGTATTTTAGGGGTGCCGCTCGACCTCGGGCAGGAACGCCGGGGAGTGGACATGGGGCCTTCCGCGGTGCGCGCCGCGGGGCTTAACCAGGCGTTGAAGAACCTGGGGCACCAGGTTGAGGACGCGGGAAATATTCACGTTAAGCTGCCCGAGGAACAGCACTTCGGCGACCGGCGAGCAAAATACCTGAAGGAGATTACTGAAACATCGCGGCAAACGGCGAGGCAGATTCGCGAGACTCTTGAGGCAGGTTACTTCCCAGTCTCGCTGGGCGGCGACCACTCCATGGCAGTCGGCACGCAGGCAGGTGTCTCCAAGTTTTACCACGACCGGAAGCAGGCTGTGGGTTGTCTTTGGATTGACGCGCACGCTGACATGAACACGCCGGAGAGCAGCCCCAGCGGCAACGTTCACGGCATGCCACTGGCTGCGACATTGGGCCACGGCCCGCTTTTGCTGGCCAGGATTTTCAGCTACGCGCCCAAAATCTCTCCTCGAAACTGCGCGCTGATTGGGGTGCGAGAGTTGGACGCCCGCGAGGCCGGCTTTGTGAAGGAGTCAGGCATCAGCGTGTTTACCATGCGAACCATAGACGAACTGGGGATGCCTACAGTGATGGAGAAGAGTATTGCGCTCGCCTGCAATGGAACGGCGGGTTTCGTCGTCTCGTTTGACGCGGATGTGGTTGACCCGGATGAAGCGCCCGGCGTCGGCACGCCCGTTCCCGGCGGAATCACCTACCGCGAAGCTCATCTTGCCATGGAAATGGTAGCCGACAGCGGTCGAATGCTGGCCTTCGAATTAGTGGAGATTAATCCCATCATTGATGTCATGAATAAAACAGCCATACTGGGCGTCGGTCTGGTCAGTTCGGCGCTGGGGAAGAAAATTCTGTGACAAAGAAAATCCGCTTGGGAGTTCTGTTTGGCGGACGGTCTGGCGAGCACGAGGTCTCCCTGACCTCCGCCGCTGCCGTGATGAAGGCGCTCGACCCGGAAAAGTACGAACTCGTACCGGTCGGCATCACGCCCGAAGGCAGATGGCGCGTGGGATCTAAAGCGCTCGGCCTCTTAGCGGGGGCGGCAGGAGATAATCTGGCGCAGCGAACGGCGCCCTTACAGACCGTGCTCGAAGAAGGCAGGGCCGTCACGCCCTCCGTGGATCCAACCGGGCCCAAGCTCCTTCCCATAGCGAAGTCCTCCGCTGCGGTCAACTCTCGTCCCGAAGTTGACGTCATTTTTCCGGTACTGCACGGCACCTTCGGGGAGGATGGAACCATCCAGGGGCTGCTCGAGCTCGCGGATGTTCCCTACGTGGGTGCGGGAGTCCTGGCGTCGGCCGCGGGCATGGATAAAGACGTTATGAAGCGGCTTTTCCGGGACGCCGGGTTGCCGGTGGTTCCCTGGGAGATGGTGCTCCGAAGGGAATGGGAGGACGATCCTGCGGGAGTTCGGAGGAAGATCAAGAAGCGGCTGCGGTTCCCGCTGTTCGTCAAGCCCGCCAATTTGGGCTCATCCGTGGGGATCACGAAAGTACATTCACCAGAGGAGTTTCAAGCCGGTATGGATCTGGCCGCGCAGTACGATCGCAAGATCTTAGTGGAGAAGGCTGTCGACGCGCGCGAGATCGAGTGCGCGGTGCTAGGAAACGACCAGCCGGAAGCTTCCCTCCCGGGCGAAATCGTTCCCGTCAATGAGTTCTACGACTACGAAGCAAAGTACATCAAGGAAGGTTCAAAGTTGCTGATTCCCGCTCGTCTCAGCCGCCGCCAAATCAAGCGCGTCCAGGATCTGGCGGTACGGGCATTCAAAGCCATCGACGGCGCGGGCATGGGGCGCGTGGACTTTCTGCTGGACCGGAAGAACGGGAAGCTCTTCCTCCTGGAAATCAATACGATCCCTGGATTTACATCCATCAGTATGTACCCGAAACTCTGGGAAGCGACCGGCGTCCCCTATTCCAAGCTTCTCGACCGCCTTGTCGAGCTGGCCCTCGATCGACACCGCGACAAGCTCCGCACGCGTTACGATTACGCCCCGCCGAAGTAGGTGTGCGTGCTGTTGGGGAAGCGCTTTTGGTCGCCCCATGGGCAGCCACAAGGGTTATCCCTACAAGCTTCAAACACCGGGCCTTGACAACCCAAGTTTCGTATTGTATTTAAACTATCCGGTTAGTTAAATGCAAATCGGACAAACCGACAGACCGGCAATGCGCCACTCACGGCCTCACAACAGCGGGGCAACGCGGCAGGCAATTCTGCACGCCGCGGAGCGTATCTTTGCAGATGAAGGTTTGGAAGGAGCGCGCACCGACGCCATTGCCGCCGCCGCAGGCGTCAACAAGGCGCTGCTCTACTATTATTTTCGAAGCAAGCACGGGCTCTATCGCGAAGTCCTGGAGGGCTATCTGGCGGACTTTAACCGTCAGGCCATGGAACTGCTATCCTCAGAAGGTTCGGCCCGCGCAGTCCTGGAACGCTATATCAACCTCCACTTCGATTTCATCGCAGCTCACCGCCACCATGGCCCGCTGTTCCAACGCATGCTGATGACCGATGAAAAATCCTGGGTGCGGCTGGCGCGGGAACTGGGACTGCCGCGGATGAAAGCCATTCTCAAGGTGATCGAACGAGGAAAGCGGGATGGGGAGCTTCGGCAGATGGACAGCTTCCACATTGCGATTTCACTGGTCGCTTTGGTAGTGTTCTATTTCAGTTCAGCGCCGGTCTTGCGTGCGGTGGGCGGTATAGACCCCTACACCAGGGCGGATGTGGAACGGCGGAGGGCAGAAGTGTTGAGATTCGTCCGCTACGCATTATTCACTGATCCGGAAAGCGAGGCGCCATGAAGGACAAACTGCTGATTCCGGCGCTCATTCTGCTGGCGCTTGCCGGCAGTGTGGCCTATTACAAAGCTACGACTAAGCCGCACAATATGGTTATCACAGGTATCGTCACCACCAACGACGTCATCGTCAGCGCGCAGATCCAGGGCCAACTGGCGAGACTGCTGGTTAAAGAGGGCGATACGGTACAGGCAGGGCAGATCGTCGCGGTCATCGAACCGCAGGAGTTGCGCGCCGACCGGGCCTTCTACGCGGATTCGGAACGGGGAACTGCCGCCCAGGTTCAACAGGCGGAGGCCGCGGTGCAGTTTCAGGAGAAACAGACACGGGATCAGATCCGCCAGGCTGAGGCCTCGCTGGCCTCAACACAAGCCCAGGTGAACGAAGCGGAGGCGAACCTCAAACTAGACCAGGCGAATTTGGAGAGAACTGAGGGACTGTTCAAGGAAGGCATCGTCACGGAGCAATCACTGGATGAGGCTCGCACCACCTCTACAGCGCAGAAAGCCCATGTGGAGTCTCTCCACAAGCAAGTGGAGGCGCAGCGCGCCGCCGTGGCCTTGGCGAGGTCCAATGAGGATCAAATCAGCGTGCGGCGGGATGAACTTCTCTCGATGCGGCGGCAGTTGGCCGCTGCGGGAGCGCAGATGTCGAAAGCTCAGGTCCGTCTCGGTTACACAGAAATCCGGGCGCCCATTCCCGGCGACGTGGCCAGCCTGCCGACTCGCCAGGGCGAAGTGGTGAATGTCGCTCAGCCGATCCTGGAAATCATCAATCCGGACGATCTCTGGGTTCGGGTTGATGTTGAAGAGACGTATATTGACCGCGTACGCCTGGGCCAGAAGATGAAGGTGCGCTTGCCTTCCGGGGCGGAACGCGAAGGGACAGTGTTCTACAGGGGAGTGGACGCGGACTACGCCACACAGCGAGACGTGAGCCGCACCAAGCGCGATGTCAAAACCTTCGAGTTCCGTTTGCGGGTAGATAACAGCGACCGATGTCTCTGGCCAGGTTTAACAGCGTACGTGGACGTCCCGCTGCCGGAAGCCAGGTGAATACGGAATTTCAAATTTGAAATTTCAAATCTCAAACGCTTCCGGACGGAGAGCTCGTGCTCGCGGTCGAGAAACCAGCTTGAGTAGAGGTGGTTTTCGATACATCGGAAATGCGGAAATGCACGTGTTGGCGATGAAAGACCTGGCCGGAGCAGAGACGGTGGTCGAAGCACCCGAAATGAGGAATGCCCGTGCCCGCGGTTGAAGTCCAGGAAATCAAGAAGTGCTTTGGGACGTTTTGCGCCGTTGACCGCTTAAGTTTCAACGTCGAACGGGGCGAAATCTTCGGCCTGCTCGGCCCTAACGGCGCGGGGAAGTCGACGCTCATCCGCATGCTCACCACACTGATTCTTCCCACTTCCGGAGGCGCGCGGGTCAACGGTTTTGACGTAGTGCACTCCGCCGGTGACGTGCGCCGTTCGATTGGCGTGATCCCTCAGGCGTTGACTTCAGACATGGAGTTGTCTGCGGCCGAGAACATGAACATCTTCGCCAAGCTCTACAGCGTCCCACGCGAACGGCGCCGGCGGGTGGTGAAAGAACTGCTGGAAGCCGTGGAGCTCACACAATGGGCCGATAAACCTGTTAAGAACTTTTCCGGCGGTATGCGGCGGCGGCTTGAGATCGCACGCGGGCTCGTGCACGAACCCAACATCTTCTTCCTCGACGAGCCGACCACAGGGCTCGATCCTGCCTCCCGAATCGGCGTCTGGGATATGCTGCGAAAGCTTAAAGAGGGCCGCGACCTCACCATCCTTCTCACCACACATTACATGGATGAAGCCGACAAACTCTGCGACCGGATCGCCATTGTGGATCACGGGAAGCTGGTGGCGCTCGATTCGCCTCTGAAACTCAAGGCATCGATTCCCGGCAACGACATTCTGGAGATCAGCTTTTCCAGGGTTCCGGAAGGCTGGCTGGAGACCCTCCAGAGCTTGCCGGATGTGCAGAGCGTAAAGGCGGAGGATCACGTTTATCGCATCGGGTCGAATAATGGGCCGAAGACGACTGTAGCCCTGATGGAAGCGACGGGCCAAGCCAAGGTAGAAATCACGTCGCTTTCCGTGCAGAGCACCACCTTGGACGATGTCTTCATGCACTACACCGGCAGGCAATTGCGCGACGCCTTGCAGGACGCCAAGTATGATTTCGGGTTTATGCCTGCAAGGCGCTAGAGACGGATTGATATGAATCGTACGCTGGCCATTATCGAGCGCGATATGCGCAGGTTCATGCGAAGCCCCACCTTGATTGTGGTTTCCATGTTCCTTCCCATCGTGCAGTTAGTAGTCCTGGGCTATGCCTTCGGCGGGAAGATCAAGGAATTGCGCGTGGGAATCGTCGATCAGGATCGAGGCATTCCCACGGTGAAATTGCGCGAGATGTTTGGAGCCATTGCCGCCAACGCGCGAACCTTTACAACCGTCGATTATACGGACCTCGACCAGGCCAACACGGATTTGCGGGAAGGGAAAATCAACGGGGTCCTCACGGTTCCCCCGGATTTCTCCCGGAGGTATCTGACGCAGGACAAACCCCAGGTGGCGCTCATTGAAGACAACACCGACAACTTCGCAGTCGGGGGATTGGAAGGAGCCTTCACCGATTTAGTCGGCGCATTCAATCAACGCGGCTTGAGCCCACGTGTGCCCAGCGGAGTCACGCTTTCCGTAGTCGAGCTTTACCCTTACGTGCCCTACATCCAGTACCTGCTCTCCGGCACCATCGTGCTCGCAATTTACATTTCAGCAATGATCGGCGGAGGCATTATCTACATTGATGATAAGGCAAGAGGGCTCCATGAGGGCTATCTGCTGACGCCCATCAGCAAAACGGAATTGATCCTGGGCTTTATCCTGTCGGGGAGCATCAAGGCTTCGATGTCCGGGCTGGTTTTAACGACAGTCGGCTCGGTTATCGCCGGGATCCCGCATCCTCTGGATCCAATCCGCCTGGCAAAACTCTTCATTCTCATCGTCATTACTTCCGTCGCCCTAATCAGCATGATGTTCCTGCTGATGGTGAGGGTCAGCGACCCCCTGGTGCCGAGGTCGATTTTCGGGGTTCTCAACACCCTGCTGTACTTTCCCAGCGGCGCGGTCTACCCCATTTATGGATTCCCCGAGTGGATGCGGGTCATGGCCAAGTTCGATCCCTTTACTTATGCGGTACACGCCTTCAAGAGCTTGCTGCTCAAGAACACACCGCTGGTCGCCATTGCGGGTGATCTCACCTACCTCACTCTATTCGCGATTGTATCCATGCTTCTCGCCACCTGGCTTTTCCGGCGGACGCTTTAGGTCCGCGCGGGGCGCATGGGGACGGCTTGCCGTCCCCGCCGTGCTGTTCTCACCAGCAGGCAAGCCTTATTGGTACGAAGTGGTGTAAGACTCGGGCGTCTGTCATCCTGAGCGGAGCGAAGGATCTCCGCAGTTTCCCGTCGTTCAACGACGCACGAACAACTGCAGAGATCCTTCGTTGCGCTCAGGATGACACATTCCGAACTTCTCCACACGTCCCAAGCCTTCGAAATTCGGGTACAATAGAAACTGAAGGGGGCAAAGCCCATGACGCTGCTCGACGCCACACCTCCGAAACCACCCTTGCACATCTGGAGGTACATTGTCCTTGGAATTTTGATTATTCTGCTGAGCGTAGGGTTTTATTTCGCGTTCCGGAATTATCCTGAAGAACGCGCGGTGACACGCTTCCTGACTACTCTCGAGCAGGAGAAGTTCCAGGAAGGCTATCAACTTTGGCAGCCCAGCCCAACCTACTCTTACCAGGATTTTCTGCACGGATGGGGTCTCCAGGGAGACTACGGCAAGATCCGTGGATTTGAGATTCTGGGAGCCAGATCCAAAGGGTCCGCCCTGGTTATTGTCACCGTGAGGATCAACAATATTGACCCGCCCCTGGACTTGGTGGTGGACCGCAAGACCAAGGGCCTGTCTTATTCAGCCTTTGACTAGTGAATAATGGACCGAGATGGGAGGGGACAGGTACCGCCGACCCCGCACCCGCGGGTCCGCGCTGCCTGGCTCAGTTCGATAGGTCTATGACTCACGGTTCGTTATTCATAATTCTGACCTCACCGCCTCGAGCAATTCCTCACGGGTAATCTGCGCCGTGCCGAACTTGAGCACCACGCGGCTGGCGGCAAGGTTAGCCAGTTCCGCGGCGTCTCGCATCGAGGCTCCGGAAATGATGGCAAGCGTCAGAGTGGCGAGGACGGTATCACCCGCGCCCGTCACGTCGTAGACCGGTCGAGGCAAGCTCTTGATTTCCTGCCCAGGTTTATTCGGTTCGAAGACGATCATCCCCTCGCTGCCTCGAGTAATGACCAGGCAGCCGCAGTCCAACTCGGCACGCAGTCTCTGTCCGCCGGATTCAAGGTCATGCCGGTTGCGCAGGGACGCATGAGCCAACAGCTCCGCTTCGTGCAGATTTGGAGCCGCCACCGAGGCGTGGCGGCAGGCCTCCGGGTGCTCGGGCTTGGGATCCACGAACACCGGGATACGGCGCTGACGAGCCAGGCTTTTGATCCGGTTGCAGAGTTCAGAAGTGACAGTTCCTTTCAGGTAATCTGAGATGATCAGCGCCTCGATCCTCCTGGCTTCGAGCGCGAAACTCCGCGCCAGCTTTTCGGCAGTCTGCCTGCTGATGGTTTCCGGCCGCTCGAAGTCCAGCCGCAGGAGTTGGTGCGCATGGACGGCGATACGAACCTTGCGAGGGGTCATTCGCCGGCGCTCCGAAACGAGGGAGGCGACGGGCATATGGGAACCCGCCAGCAACGCCCGCAGCCGCCTTCCGCTTCGATCGTCACCGACGACTCCATACGGTATGGGCCGACCGCCTAACGCGGCGATGTTCGCCGCCACATTTCCAGTTCCCCCGGGGTACTCTGCGCCTGCTTCGGCATCCCGAATGAGAACCACTGGCACGGGGGCTTCGGGAGAGATGCGAGTGACCTCCCCGCGTAGAAACTCGTCCAGCATGTAGTCACCGAGAACGGCGACCCTTCGTCCCTGGAATCTCCGGACAATTCTCGAGAAGTGGATCTGTTGTTTGTTCATGGCGCTCTCCAAACGCATGCTGTCATTCTGAGCGAAGCGAAGAATCCCTGCGGTTATGAGGCTACAAAAACAACTGCGGCGATTCTTCGCTTCGCTCAGAATGACATCGGCCGCTTGGGATACCAGCCCTGCTTACGAATTACCCGCTGACCGGACCAGCACGGATTCCACGGCTGACTTGACCTGCCCTAAGCTCACAGAAAGGATACACTCCGGGCGCTGAAAGCGATAGCACCGGTCGCCTGGGCAGGGGTTGCATTCGTAAAAGTTCTGCACCACCTGCGCGGGAGGATTCGAGGGTTGTCGTGGCCATGGCCCCCAAATGGCCGAACTGGAGGAACCAAAGATGACAACGACCGGGCGGGCAAGAGCCGCCGCGAGATGTGCGGGCCCACTATCATTTCCGATAAACAGGCGCGCTCCGGAGAAGGCTGCGGCGAGTTGACCCAGGCCGCTGTTCTCCAGCCTGCAAATCACAGAGCTTGAAGCATTCTGGACGGCGTCGAGGACGGCGCCCTCGCCAGGGCCGCACGAAAAAACCGGCTTCAGTCCCATTTCCTGCTCCAGGGCGACAGCCAGTTGCGCAAACTTCTCTGCTGCCCATTGCTTGGTGGGGTAAAGCGCGGTGGGGTGGACCATCGCATATTCCTGGCGAGGTGCGAGGCCGAGGATTGCGCGCCTTTGCTCCCACCATTCCTTGTGCTTGTCATGGACGAAGATGCGGGTGCGCGGTATCTCCTTGCGAGGCAATCCAAGGTAAAAGAAAGCGCAAGCTTGATGTTCGGCGGTGTGCAACGTGGGCTGGTTCAGGATCAGGCGGGCGTCGGGAACCAGGATATGATATTGCTGCGACGAACGGAAGTGCGCAAAGCCGACGCGGATGCGGGCTCCGCTTACTTTCGCCAGAAACCGGCTGGTGGGGCCGCCGTGCAAGTTAACGCAAACCGCGAACCCTTTTCGTCGGAGCGCCAACGCCGCGCCCAGCCGAGAGGCAATCTTGATGGGCCCCTCTCCGGGGAAGAGTATCTCGTCAACGTCCGGATTGCCTTCCAGGAGTTCACGAAAGCGCGCCTCGACGATCACGGAGATGACCAAATCGGGGCGCCAGGATTTAAGCAGATGCAGGGCAGACGTGAGGAGAACGATGTCGCCGATCGATCGAAGGCGGATGATGAGAATTCGAGAACGCTCGGGAAGATCGCCGAGCAGAGAGCCCGGTGTCATAACTTTTGAACCCCGGGAGGCACCTGGAGGGCCTCACTCCCCCTCGATCTTGGCGTCGTCGATAATCATGTCCGGGATGTCATCCTGAATGGGGTAGACCCGCCGGCATTGCTCGCACTTGAGCCCTGCGCCATCAGGGGTGAGTTTCACAGGAATTCTACACACCGGGCAGACCAGAATATCAAGCAGTTCTTGAGAGATGGCCATGATCAGCCTCCGAACGTTTGCAATCTATCAGGCCCGTGCAGGTATTTCAAGTTGGAGCGGCGAGTTGGCCGCGCCGACATTTCGAGCGGTTGGGTTGCGGGCTGCCGCCTCAACCTCAGTCATCTTCGCGTCCCGGACCCTCCCAAGGAGCAATTTCCGCCCGCACCACGCCCGTGACGTCTCGCCAGGAAGCGGGGTCGATCTTCCACACGACAAGGATGGCGGAGCCCTGGTAAACCCGCTCGAAACCCAGCTCCGATTGGGAGATAGTCTCAATCGGGACGATCCACCAGCGAGGCCTGGGCTGGGCGTCCAAGGAAATCCTCATCCGCTGCCACTCATCCACGAGTGTCAGGTTGCAGGCATCAATTTCGCCGCGAAAATCCAGCGGCCGCCGAATCCCGTTGGCAAAGAAGTAGCGGTCGGGAGCAGACGGCGCCAGAAGGTTGATAACCAGTTCCATGCCCAGGGCGGTTTTGGCCGGGCAGGGCTGCGCTGCGGAAAGCGAAGACTTGCACTCAACCCAACACGATTCGCCCTGTACCTTGGTGGTGATGGTTTTCTGCGCCGCGATTTGCATGATGCAATCGCCGATCTGAATCGGCGCCGAACTCTCCAGCCGCACCACGCCCGGAATTTCACGGCCAGCCGGCTGTCTCCACGGCCCGCCCGCCAGAAGTTCGTTCTCCTCCAGGCGGAGCAGGCTGAAATCACGCCACCCTTTGGCGGCGGAAAAAACAAAGGTCCGGAACATGTTCCGTTCGTAGCGATCGTAGAGCAGCAACGCCTCGAGGTTGGCCTCTTTGCTCAAGACCATGTCGTGGATGGAAGCCGGCCCCTCTTTGGGAGGTTTTTTTGACCCCACGTGCTTGCGCACCAGAGCGTGATAGGCTTCCGGGCGCCGCCGTAAAGAATTCACAAGTTCAGCGTGCGCCGGCTTGAAACGCAGGCTCGAGACCGTCCCTCCGTCCGCGGGCCGAATGATCATTCCAATGGCCGGATGCTCAAGCAGGATCTCCTCCTGCCCGTCCACATCAAAGTCCTCCCGCTTGACGCGAAGCGAAGAATCATCGGCGAGGCCCTCGACTTTATCCAACAAAACCTCGGCCTGGATCAGGCTGCGAAGCAAAGCGCTGCGGAGGTGGGGGGCGTAAAGGCCGCCGAAAACTCCGTGCCAGTAGGCGTCGTTACATTGCGAGGCCAACACGTGGGTCTGCGCCTCAGTCAAAAACTGCACCGCCTCTTTTTCCTGCGACCGGCCACGGCTCAGTGCATGCCAGCGCCGGCTCGTTGCGCACATGAGTTTTTGAATCTGGTTCGACTCGGGATACTTACTGAGGAAGTTGCGCCAGAATCCGCCTTGCAGGAAGCGCCGGAAGCGCTCTCCATCCCGCATGTTTTCGGTTTCATCCAAACAAGCCTTCAATTCCATGAAGGCTGCGGCAGGCAAAGCCCACTCCATCATCTCCGCGTAGGAAGCAGTGGGGAGATAGACTCGTCCGATGGGGGCGTGCGAAGCCATGTAATCCGAAACGGTGGTCGTTTCGAGCCACTCGCCCTCCTTTTCCAAGGCGTCGAGAAACTTCTCCAGCCACCCGTTCTCGTAGACGTGGGCGTACGTTCCCGGCCATACACCGAATTTTTCGCAATCGTCTCCCACGGCAAAAAGTTGGCCGGGGTTGTTTCTCCCCTCACGGAGGATGCGCACTGTTTCTTCCGGTTCACGGAAGGGAATCGTGTAGCGGAAAACCTTCAAGCTGGGCACGAGGCGGAGCGGCGCACCCTGTTCTTCCGTGATGTAGATCCCATGCAAGCGTGCTGGTTCCAAGCCGGCCGCAAGAAAATGCGTATCGTCGAGCAACGCGTACTCGACCCCGGCTTCGGCCAGCGGGCGCGCCAGACTTGGCTCCCACACCCGTTCCGCGACCCACGCGCCACGAGGGGCTTTTCCCCAATGTTGAGCGAGGTAATCTGCTAGCTTGCGTATCTGCGCGGCCTTATCGCCGTCAGGAATGGACGGCAAGATCGGCTCATAGTAGCCTCCGCCCAGAAGTTCCACCTGACCGCGCCCCAGCAACTCGCGAAGCTGATCGAAATACTCCGGGTGGCGAACCTCTAACCATTCGAGCAAGACGCCGGAGTAGTGCAAGCTCAGCCGGACGCGTGGATGCTTGAGGAGAATCTGCGCAAAGGGCAAGTAAGACTTCCGATAAGCTTCTTCAATAACGTGGTCGAAGTTTCCCACCGGCTGATGGGAATGGATCACGAGAGCAAAGAAGACTTTATTCAAGGCCAGGATTCCTTCCTACTACGCCCGGATCTCCCTGCGTGCCGTCCGGTTCTCTGCCGATTCGTCTCGGCGAAATTAGCTCGCCATTGTCACCGCGAGTTCACGCCGGCGCATGCCGGCGCAAAGGCCAGTGCCACAAGTCAAATCCGCGCGCTCCGAGAGCGCACTATGGCTTCTACACTGATTAGAATAAGATGAAGCCTGAAGACTTGTCAGTAAGAAAAGCGTCACAGCCACGAGCCGCCCGCTTTCAGCAATCAGATTTCAGCGAGGTTCGGCCAAGTGACGCGGCCGCTCTGGAGGAGGAGAAACGATGAATGCGAAAACGCTGCTGGACTACTGTAAAGGAGAACTGGGGGCAATGCTCGATTGCCTTCGGCAGACGGTCGAGATTGAATCGCCGAGCAGTTCCAAGGCAGCGGTAGACCGGCTGGCAGGCTTTCTAGCCAAAGAGTTCAAGCGGTGTGCAGGGCAGGTTCGGTTGCTCGAACATCCAGCGGCAGGATGCGCAATCAAGGCAACGTTCTGGCCAGGTAGACACAAGCAAAAACCGATTCTGCTGCTCGGCCATCTCGACACGGTGTGGGAACTCGGAACGCTGGCCCAGATGCCCTTCCGCGTTCGCGGTCGCCAGGCTTTCGGGCCCGGAATACTCGATATGAAGTCCGGAATCGTCATCGGTCTTTGGGCTATTCGAGCCCTGCAAGCCTTACAGATTTCGCCCGCCGGTCCGGTGCACTTCTTTCTAAACCCCGATGAGGAAATATCCAGCGTCGCCTTTCGCGACGAGATTCTTGCTGAGGCCAAGCGCGCGCGAGCGGTGTTGGTGCTGGAGCCGGCGGCGGCCGGCGGCGCGCTGAAGACCGCCCGTAAGGGAGTAGGCGAGTTCAAGATGACCGTTCACGGCCGCTCCGCTCACGCCGGAGTAAACCCGGCGGCAGGGGCGAACGCCATCATGGAACTGACACGTCAACTGCTCACCGTGCAATCCTTCGCACGCCCGCGGCGGGGGCTAACCATCAACGTGGGGAGAATTGAAGGCGGTACCCGGTCCAACGTTGTGGCGGAGTGCGCCACGGCGTGGATCGACGTGCGCATTCCGCGGTTGCATGACCGGGCGATCATCGAGCGAAGAATTCGCGCCCAAAAACCTTATGACCGAGGGACTCAGCTTGAAATCGAAGGCGGCATCAATCGGCCGCCCATGGAGAGGAAAATGACCGTAGCGCTCTTTCGCAAGGCGCACGCCGTGGGACGGGCAATGGGCATGGATCTGGCCGAAGCCTCCACCGGCGGCGGTTCAGACGGCAATTTTACAGCCGCGCTGGGCGTCCCGACTCTGGACGGCCTGGGCGGGGTCGGTGACGGCGCCCACGCCCGTCACGAGCATATTCTTATCCCCGAGTTACCCCGCCGGGCTGCTTTGCTGGCCGCCTTGCTGGCCGCGCTTTAGCCCTACGTTCCGTACTTCTTCACGAGGTAATTTGCGACCTCTTGCTCGAACGCGGGGTAGGTGAGGTGAAGCTCATTTCGAAGAAGCAGACTGAAGTCAGGCTGAGCGGGCATGGCTTTGAGGAGGTTGCAGATTTCACCCATATCATAGTTGGCTCGAAGATACTCGAGGGCAGCCAGCGATTTGGCATAAGAAAGCGCCACTTGGTCCTGGGGCATATTCAGGAAGGGGCCTTCCAGCGCCTGAAACGAAGGTAAGTGTCCGTCTGTTACTGCTCGCGCAAGCTGTGCTCCCAATATCGCCGTGGTGTCGCCCTCCTCGAGTTGCGCCAAACCCTCGTTAAACCAAGTCGGGCAGTGGCCCATGGTAATCTGTCGCACGAAGGAGTGGGTCAGTTCGTGCTTAAGCACGCGGGCCAGGTCGGCGGTCATCTGCGTCAAGCCGGAAACGGGCACGCGGATTTTCCCGTCGTTGAGCGCGCCCACCCAGTTTGGCGAGCGGGTTATATCCTGGAAGGCCTGGTTGGGGTAGAGGATGACGATAATGGCCTCGCGCGGAGAAAAGTCAAGATCGAGCACGAGGTTCTGGAACGATGCCTCGAGGCTGTTCAGGACCTGGCCGCTCAGTTTCTCGACCGGTTCTCCCCCGTAGCGGAGCAGAAAGTGCTCGCTGCGCAGCTCGCGGTAGTAGCCCGCGATTTCGCGTTCGCGCTCCGCCTTAGCCACCGCTTCACGGAGTCGCGCGTTATCCTGCAAGGCAAGCGCCTTGTTCCATTGAGCGATAGCCTCGTCCAAATTCTCCATTCCGTAAAAGGCCGACCCCAGCAACATAACAACATCCGCCGACTTGGGATATCGGTCCGAGGCGGGCAAGAGCAGGTCCACGGCTTCCAGATAGTGACTCTGGGTTACCTCCAGGTAAGCAAGCGCCAGAGTTAAGGACAGATCGCTAGGGAGCAGCTTCAACGCCTGCTGGTATTTCTGGATGGCGCCGTCGGGGTCGCCTTTGCGAGCCTGGAAGAGCGCAGCCTGCTGATATCCTTGCTTCAGCAGACGAACATTCTCCCCGGACGGATCGTGAGCAAATTCGTCGCCCAAATGCAATAGATAGGCCTCATCAACAGCCCCAGCCTTGATGACAGGTGAATCACTCGCGGACGGAGTTTCGCCGAAAGGCAATGCAGGCAGGGGAACCTCGCGGACTTTCTCCTGCGGGTTCTCAGTTGGTCGCGACGGCGGCGTTTCAGCGGCACCGGAAGATCTTTCGATATGGTCCACCATCGATTTTGGTATCGAAAGTTCCCCGCCCTGAACTGAGTAAACGACCTGCTTCGAGTCTTCCTGCGTCACCTGGGCGACTATCTTGCGGCCATTCTTCAAATAGATAACGTCCGCAGCCGAAGTGACAGGAATCAGCGTGAGTAGAAACAGGAAGAGAAGCCGCCGCAAGCTCGTCGCTTTCTTCTTTCGTGGAATGCCTGCTTCCAGCATACGCTAAGTATAATACAACCCGCGCCTCAACCCCTTCGAGTTGTGCTACGAGGTTAAGCGCGCTAAAGTATGAGCGCAGAGGGTAAACGATGCCGGGCGCAGCCAACCAGCCAGGACGCTTTCATCTCGCCACAACCCTGAGTAGCGAGTCGACGCTGCTGGCGTGCGCCGTTCTGGTCGCCGTGCTGGGATTGCCGGGCCGAACCTGGGCGCAGAGCGGGCCTGATCCGCAACAAGTTTTCGACCAACTCCACAACATCAAGGTGGATGAAAACCAAGTTTATGTACTCCGGCGCGCCCACTTGATCCGTGACCACGTGAAATTGTTCTTCACCCGTGGCTATATTGGGTTCTTCACTCCGGCCGCGGGGAAAATCACCGGCGCGGTTTATACCGGAGAAGGAGAAATCCTGTTAATCCCTCCCACGCGCACCGAGAAAGAGAGTCTGGCCCGATTCATTCACGCGCCCATTCTTGAAGAACAGTTCAGCACCGCGATTCTGCGCTTCACAGACCAGACCGCTAAGGAACTCATGGCTGTGGCGCAGAAACCAGAGCCCGACGACCCGGAGCGGCCGCCAGAGTTCCCTCAAAGATGGAACTCCTCGCCACACCTATTTGCTCTCGAAGATACGCCCCGGGTCTTCGAAGATTTGCTGGGCGACACGACCATGCCGTTCTTTCACGCTCGCTTGGAAGGCAGTAGCCTCAAATGGTTCGACGTGGTTGACGACGAACGATCGCCGGAGGCCGTGACCGTGGTTGCTGCCCGCCGCAACGGGGATGCCGTGTTTGCTGACTGCTGGTGTGCTTTCCAAACTAAGACCTCAGCGGCCCGTTTCGCCTATCAGACGCCCGGGACGGTGAAAGCCCTGGCCTACGATATTGACACGCATCTCGAGACTGACAACAGCATGCAAGGCCGTGCAGAGCTCCTGTTGGAATCACTCTCCAGCACCGACCGGGTACTGACGTTTGATTTCGCCCGATTGCTCAACGTCACAAAGGTCCTGAACGAGCGGGGGGAAAGCCTGCCCGTCTATGCATACCCCCAACAGGAGGATGACGAGATCGGCGACTTGAACAAAGGCTGGATCCAAGTGGTTTTGGCGGCGCCGCACCCCGTGGGCCAAAGATTCCATCTCCAATTCACGTACCAGGGGAACGTCATCACCAACGTTGGGAACAACGTTTTGTACGTGGGAGAGAGGGGTGGCTGGTACCCGAACTTAGGCTTGGCATCTCCGGCTACCTTCGACCTTAGGTTTGATTATCCGGAGAACCTCACGCTGGTTGCCACAGGAGCAAGGATCGAAGAGGAAACCGCAAACGGCAGGAAGCACAGCCGGTGGCGCTCGGACGGCGTGTTTCGGGTTGCCGGCTTCAATCTGGGGCCGTACCATTCCGTAGAGCGCCGGGCGGGAAAGACCACCGTGGAAGTGTATGCGACGCGCGAGGCGGAAGCGGCGCTCGAGGCGCGTCACTCGCAAAAGCTGGTCCCGCATTTTGTGGTCCCCAACCTCGGGCGCGAGCATGATCCGCCCTTGTCGATTGCTCCCGAGACCGTTCCTCCTCTAGCCCCCGCCGCCTTGCTGCAAACGGTGGCCGAGAGCGCTTCACAGACGCTTGTCTATTTCGAAAGCCTGTTTGGCCCGTTTCCCTACCCCCGTCTCGCCGTCTCCCAGATTCCCGGTAACTTCGGCCAAGGTTGGCCGGAGTTGATCTACCTTCCAACTCTGTCGTTCTTGCGCAAGTCGGAGCGCTCTGAACTGGGGTTTGCGGAGAAAGACGAGGACCTGCTTGGTCACGGGATGGTGGCCCACGAGATTGCCCATCAATGGTGGGGTAACCTGCTCGGTTGGGCAACCTATCATGATCAGTGGCTTTCTGAAGGGCTGGCGACCTACGCCGCAGCGCTCGACTTGTCGAGACAAAAGGACGGCGATCACCGATTCCACGAGCTGCTGCGGAGTTACAAACGTGATCTGCTCAACAAGAACAAGAGTGGAATGAGCAACGAGGCGAGCGGCCCTGTCTGGTTGGGCCAACGCCTCTCGAACTCTTGGACCCCGGGCGGTTATGACGCGGTCGTGTACAAAAAGGCTTGCTGGGTTCTGCACATGTTGCGAGGCCTAATGCGCGATCCTGCCACGGGTTCCGACGAGAAGTTCTTCCGCCTATTGCATGAATTCGTTGCCACCAATCAGGGAAAGAGCGTTTCCACGGAAGACTTTGTTCTCGCGGCGGAAAAATACATGACGCGCTCGAGCGACCTCGAACACAATCACCGCCTGGACTGGTTCTTCAATGAGTGGGTGTACGAAACGGGTGTCCCGACCTACAAGCTGGAATCGAGCGTGAAAGAACTCCCCTCGAAGAAATTCCTCGTCCAGGGAAACATCACTCAGAGTGGAGTATCGAGCGACTTCGAAATGCTGGTGCCTGTCATCGCTGAGGTGGGCAAAGAGAAGAGGACCAGCTTGGGACGCGTGGCCGTCACCGACGAAGGGGGCCGCTTCAGGTTTACAACCGCGGCGAGGCCCAAGCGGATAGCCATTGATACGGATAACCTGCTCGCCGAGTCCGAGCAGTAAGGCTCGAAGCGCTGGGGTGTAACCGAACTTACAGCCTAGCCCGGCGGCCAGTGAAAAACCCGTCCACCCAAAAGGTGAAGATGCAGGTGGAAAACGGATTGGCCTGCCCCGGTGCCAGTATTAACCACAGTCCTGTATCCGCGAGTCTCCAAACCACGCTCCCGCGCCAGTTGGGTCGCCACCACGAGCATCCGGCCAAGAAGAGCAGCGTCGTCAGCGGTGGCGTCTTTCAATGAGGCAAGGTGCTTGCGCGGCACAATGAGGGTGTGAACAGGCGCTTGGGGATGAGCGTCCTCGAAAGCCACGATTTCCTCATCCTCGAAGACGATTCTGGCAGGCAAGCTCCGTTCCACAATCCGGCAGAAAATGCACTGATCCATGTGACCTCAGCCGTCAGCTATCAGCCCTCAGCTATCAGAAAGAGGCAACCGCTGGCTGATTGCTGATAGCCGACGGCTGATAGCTAGTTTAGGCGTACAACAAAAGTCTCCGTCGCCAAGTTGGCCTGTCGCAGGCTCTCGGCAAGAGAATGCGCCGCATCTTCGCTGCTTTCGCGGCCAACTCGGACGCGATAGAAGTGGCCGTCGCCGCGATCAAAATCCTGAATCGTAACCGGCCCAAATTGTGGGAATTGCGATTCGATGCGCTCCTTCAAGCGCTCCGCATTGTCCTGATTCCTGAATGCTCCCACCTGTACCGCGAAAGTTCCCGGGATCGCGGCGGCCTCCTTAAGGTCCAAAATCTCGAGCTGCACTTGCGCGATGCCGGTCATGTGCATGGCCTGAGCAGACGCATAGGAGAGGTCGATGATGCGCCCTTCGATGAAAGGGCCGCGGTCGTTGATTCTCACCGTCACGTCATGGCCATTCTCGAGGTCGTGAACAGTCACGCGCGTACCAAAAGGCAAGGTTTTGTGGGCGGCGGTGATGTCATACATGTTATAGATTTCGCCGCTGGCGGTCGGACGCCCGTGGAAGGGATGCCCATACCAGGAAGCGATTCCTCTCTCGCCCTGAACGATGGGGACGGGAGTTGACGGTCCTCGGGCCGCCGAGGGCGGGCGCCCTGCGGCCTGAATGGGGCGATGCCGGTGCAGGCAGGCAGTCGAGGCTAGTATCATGCCGCCCACCGCCACCATCCGCGCCATTCGCCGCAAATCAGGCCGGCCCGGATTACCCGCCATGCTATTGGCCACTTTTTCCAGGCTCTTCCTTATCCAGGTTCTTGGCCAAATCGTCCAAGTGGCGCGATGCCCGCCGCAGCAGCGTGGCTAGCTCGTTACGGGTCGAGGGCTTCAGCTTCTTATCGACGTAGTCCGCAAGTTTTGCCACTTCTTGATCGACCGCACGTCCGGCTTCTTCGAAGTTCATGGCTCCTCCCACTCTCGCTTTCGCTATTCTAATCAACGCGCCGGTGCGCCACAAATGATTTTCCTGACCGGCCCGAGCGCGCATGGACTATAATTGCTCCTGAATGGAACTTCCTCCCAAATTCTGGTTTCAACTGGAAAGACTGAAGAAAGCGCTTCGTTCCGCCTTCGGTTCGCCAGAGCAAAAGTACGACACCTCGCACCGGATGTGCCCGAACTGTCGCGCCCTGATTGAACGCAATGCCTCGGTGTGTCCTTTCTGCGGCGAGAAACTGCGCTCGCCGCGCGCGCGTTCTTCTTCCGGCACGCCGGGCCGGATCATGGGCATCATCCCGATTCCGTCTACCGCCACCTCGGCGATCGTCGCCGTCACGATCGCGCTCTACGGCATCTCCTGGTACATGACTGCCACATCCGGGACGACGCAGGCGATGGGCGGGATCAGCGGCGAGGTGCTGCTGCGCCTGGGCGCCAAGAGTCCTTACATCCTGGTAGGGCAATGGTGGAGACTGGTTACAGCCATCTTCCTGCACGCCGGCCTGTTGCACATCGGAATGAATCTCTGGTGCTTGTTTGATCTTGGTCCGGAAGTCGAGTCGCTGTTTTCGACCGCCAAGTTCGTGGTGTTCTATCTGGTCACCGGCGTACTGGGATTCGTCTTGAGCCTCTGGTGGCGTCCCATGGGAATGTCCATAGGGGCATCGGGAGCCATTTGCGGGTTGATCGGCGTACTGATCGGCGCCAGCTTTCATCACGGCCACCTCGGCAAGGCGTACCGCGGGCAACTCTGGCGATGGGTCATCTACATTGCCATCTTCGGCATTTTCCTCCCCATCGACAACGCCGCTCACTTCGGCGGTCTGATCGCCGGAATAGTTCTGGGCTACCTGGTGCCGGAAGGCGACGCGGAGACGCAAGCCAGCCAGAACCTCTGGAACGCCCTCGCCGGGCTGTCCGTCATAGTCATCGCCGGCTCGTTTGCCCTCATGGCGTTGCAATTGGGCCAGCCGATTCGCTAGTCTTAGCGCACCCCTAAAAACTCCACACAGGCCTATCGTTGCGAGTGCAGATGGACCTGCGGCCCACCCACGGAAATGAAAGTGCCTGTCATCCTGAGCCCGTTCGCTTCGCTCAGGGTAAACTCCGCGAAGGATCTGCAGTTCCGGTTCGAGGCAAACCAATGCAGGTTCTTCGCTTCGCTCAGAATGACAGACGGTCGGGGCTGAGTTTCCAACGTTAAGGACTGATTGGCAACGACGCGGACACTGCTGGGGGCAAGCCTGTTCTCGGGCTTTCGGAGGACAAAGGTCCGAAATGTTATAATGCATCAAGTGAGGAATGCAATGGGCTTTGCCGGTAAGCGCGTCATTCGCAAAAAGACTCGCCCTGAACATGAACTCAGAACCGGAGCGAATCGCGACCTTCGTTGCGGGGAATGCACAACTGGGTTTCAACCCAAGAGCTCGAGCCTGCGTTTCGTTCATCAAGGGGAATTTGTGGTTGCGGTCCCCATGAAGCGCCGGCGCAAAGCGTTTACCGCAGAAACTGTCGAGGCGACACTTAAGGCCATACGCGAAGAGCGCGTCTGAATTCGATTGGACACTCCAACCAAATCCAAACCCGACCACTGGTGGGCGCTGCTGCCGGACGTCTGGTTCCTGCTGCGGCCGCGACGGGGCCTGCTGGCCATTGGCTTCGTGATCATGGCCGTGAACCGCGTGGCCGGGCTGGTTCTGCCGGCGTCCACGAAATTTCTCATTGATGACGTCATTGGCAAGCGCGAGTTGCAACTGCTGGTCCCCCTGGTGCTGGCCATCGTCGGCGCCACGGCGGTGCAAGGCGTATCTTCTTACGCTCTCACCCAACTCCTCTCGAAGGCCGCGCAGCGGCTGATCGCTGAATTGCGATGCCAGGTGCAGGCGCATATCGGGCGGCTGCCCGTGGCCTACTACGACTCCAACAAAACAGGCGTCCTGGTCTCGCGCATCATGAGCGATGTGGAAGGCGTGCGAAACCTGATTGGAACCGGATTGGTCGAGTTCGTGGGCGGAATGTTGACGGCGACGTTTGCCTCGATCATTCTGCTGCGCATCAGCGTTTTCATGACGGTCTTGGCTTGTGCAATTCTGCTCAGCTTTGGGCTGTTTCTCCGCTATTCGTTCAAAGTGATCCGTCCCATCTTCCGCGCCCGGCCCAAGATCAACGCCGAAGTCACCGGGCGGCTCACGGAATCGCTGGGCGGCGTGCGCGTGGTGAAGGGTTACCATGCTGAAGGGCGCGAGGCCACGGTGTTTGCCGCAGGTGTGCAGCGGCTTCTCGAGAATGTGCTCAAGACCCTCACCGCGACTTCCCTGATGAGTCTTTCGGCCACCACGCTGCTCGGCATGGTGAGCGCGCTCATCATGTTTCTGGGCGCGCGCCAGATTGTTGCCGGGCACATGACGCTCGGCACCTTTGTGACCTACACGATTTTTCTGGGCCTGCTGGTGGCGCCGGTTTTCCAGATCGTCATGATCGGCACGCAGATCACGGAAGCACTGGCGGGGCTGGAGCGCACGCGCGAGGTGCTGCGTGAGCGGCCCGAAGACGAAGACCCGGCGAGGTCGCTGCGCCTCGACCACATTAACGGCGAAGTGGTTTTCGAGAACGTGAGCTTTGCTTATGAAGCCAGCAAGACGGTCCTGAGCGACATGAGCTTCCGGTCCGCCCCGGGCACCGTCACGGCGCTGGTCGGACCCTCGGGGTCGGGCAAGTCGACGATGACCGGCCTGGTCGCGGCCTTTTACACGCCGAGCGCCGGAAGGGTGCTGGTGGACGGAATCGATCTGGCGAAAGTGCGGCTGGATTCGTATCGCAGCCAACTGGGAGTGGTGATGCAGGAAACCTTCCTGTTCGATGGAACCATCCGCGAAAACGTCGCCTTCTCGCGCCCCGACGCCGACGAGGAACACATCCTGGCGGCTTGCCGCATCGCGCGCGTGGACGAGTTTGCGGAGACCTTCGAGAAGAAGTACGCCACGGTGGTGGGCGAGCGCGGCGTAAAACTCTCCGGCGGCCAACGGCAGCGTGTTTCCATTGCGCGCGCGATCCTGGCGGACCCCAGAATCCTGATCCTCGACGAGGCGACCTCGAGCCTCGATTCCGAATCGGAGGCTTTGATCCAGGAAGGGCTGTCGTACCTGATGCGCGGCCGGACAACCTTCGTCATCGCGCACCGCCTCTCCACCATTCGCCGCGCGGATCAAATCCTGGTTGTGGAGGCCGGCCACATTATCGAGCGCGGCACTCACGAGCAGCTCTATGCCGCGGGCGGCCGCTATTACGAGTTGTACACGAAGCAGCATGGCGTTGCGGCAAACCTTTTCCTGGCGCCGGGTGAAGGAGACAAGGTGAGGCAGGCCGGAGCAGACGCGGAACCCGGCGCCGCGGCAATGCGCGTCGAGACCATTCCCGAAGCCGTGCGTCTGCTGCGCGGGCGAGACCGGTAGCGCAGGCCGCAGGCTTGCCGTGGCTGCGCTGACTTCTCAGGTGGAGTAAGCTTGTCGTCATGAGCACCGTCGAAGAAATCGAGGACGCAGTCCGGAGACTTTCTTCTGAGGACCTCGCCGTGTTCCGGGCCTGGTTCGCCCAATTGGACGCTGCCGCCTGGGATCGGCAGATCGAGGAAGATGTCGCAACGGGCCGCCTTGATTCGCTTGCTGCTGAGGCATTGCGCGATCTGCGCGAGGGGCGGTGCACCGACCGTTGAGACACCGAGCCAACCCGAGGTTCTGGCTAGGCTATCCATAAATCCCTTCCTCCTGCGCGGTTTCGATGAGCGCATGAATATTCTCCGGCGGAGTCGTGGGTGGGATTGCGCACCCGGCGTTCAGCACAAACAAGCCGCCGGGTTTCCAGGCCGAGATCAGTTGCCGCGTTGCCGCTCGAACTTCATGCGGGCTGCCGCGTGCGATGACGCCGCTGGGATCGATGTTCCCGAAAAGAACGTGGCGAGCCCCCACGGTGGCTTTGGCGATCGCTGCATCCGTCTTGTAGTCCAGTTCGAAGCCGCAGAACTCGTATTGCGCCAGATCGGGAAGGATTTTGGTTGTATCGCCGCAGATGTGGACAACCGTGAAAATCCCTTCCGCCATGAGGGTCTTCACCAGCCGTGCCTCGTACGGCCGGGCAAACCGGTAGAACATATTGGGGGAAATGACGTCGGGGCCGGCAAGGCTGTCTCCCAGCGAGGTCAGGTGAGCGCCCGCTTTGATCAAGGCGCGATGCACGGCGAGGTGGCTCTCGAAACAAATCTCGAGAAGCTCGCGGATGGCCGGGTTCTCGGGCTCGGACGCGAGCTCCATCAAGAACTCTTCGGTACCGCGCAGCATGCAGGCAAGGTCGAAAGCCATCTGGTCCGCGTTGCCGCGGATCGCCACCTCGTTGCCGGCCTGCTTGGCGAGCAGGCGCACCGCTTCGAGCAGCGCGGGGATGCGGCCTTGAGACTCCGGGTTGATGACCTTCAGCCTGTCCACCTCCGCAAGGCTCTCGATGGCCGGGCGCACGATCCGGCCGGGTTCGTCGGGGGCGCATTCCGCCTGCGCGCCCATGGCCTCCGCCAGCAGCGTGGTGTCCGTGTCGATCAAGAGGCAATCGTGGCCGTACTTCTCCCAGGCCTGCAAATGGGCCTGGGCGATCGCCTTGGGATCAACCCGATACCTTTCCATGGGAATCCCCGCCTCTCGTGCGGCCATCATGAAATTGTGAAGACACACCGGGAGACGGTCCGGAGTCTTCCCGGTTATTACGGCTCGCACTCGCTCGAGTGAATTCATCGTTTGGCTTCCAAAACGTATGGAGATCGCGTCATAGGGGCGACATTTGCAGCCTCCCTCGGGCTGCCACATGGGTTGCTCGTACCGCCCACCGCCGGAACGGCCGGTTATGTGACAACTTGTCTTGTAAGTGGCGCGGCACACATGCTCGGCCGGCCCGTACTACGGCGCGTCTTGCGCCTGAAATCGTACTCTTTTTCGCTTCGAGTCGCACCTTTTGCGCGCAAAAATGAGTTCGTTTTGAGGCCGCTATTTCAGCTATCCCCTGTCTTTGCAATAAGTCTTTGAGTTCGTTCCCACGATTTTTAATGTTTTTGAAGGCGGCGGCGAGGACCGTAACCATCCAGATCAGCAGCGCGCTACCACCCTCATCCCGTTCTGCCGTCCCGCCCGCGATGGGCGTTCCAGCCTGTCCCTTCGGGACATCGCAGGCCTCACAAGACGAGGCCTCCGCCATCCCCCTCGGTGAAGAAT
>JBEKMN010000058.1:0-70414 GCA_050008495.1 Terriglobia bacterium
TGCAGTTCATGCAACACCTTCAACCGGTCCCGCTCTTTACCACTCAACATCAGCATCTCCTGTTTTTCCATCCGTCAAGTTTGACGGAGTTCAACAGGACATTTCTACTTTGCTGAAACCGGACATTATCATTTTGCCGCGACACATAACTTTCGTACTCTTTACAACAACCCTCAAGTCTACTAGAATGTCGCCGATGAACTACTCGGTGGATCACGCCGGGTCCAAAGGATGCGGTTGGAGGTGCAGGATGAAACGCATCATGCGTACTGTCACTCCGTCTTCGTGCAGCAGGCTGTACTTGAAGGAATGTACGGCATGGCAAGTCCGGCGCAGGTCGTCGCAACGACTTGAGGAAATGTCAGGTGGGAAGCAATTCGCAGTTGCGCTCTTGGTGATTCTCTGGGCGGCGGAAATCGCCGCTGCGCAGGTCACGTCCCCGACGCAAGACGTGCTCGGAGCGCACAACGTGTACGGCCGCGGATGCGTGGCGTGCCACACGCCCCACAACGGCGCGCCCGGAAACCTGGCCAGGCCCTCCAGAAACAGCGGCCGGTTTGCACTCTGGGGTCAGGATCTATCTCCCCACTATGGGATATCCCTGACGTCTGCAAGCCATCCGCTCGGCGCATATACCGCCACGGTGCCGGACATCAGCCGCGGAGGATTTCCGTCCCTTTCAGGAAACGGCTACCTAGATCTTATTGCCTGCCTTAGCTGCCACGACGGCAACCTGGCGACGAGCGACATGATGAAGGGCACAACCGTCGAGACCGTCAGCATCGCCGGGAAGACTTTCAATCCTCCCACGCTGGTCGGAGACGAGGAATCGACGGTCGGAAGTTATATGAACAACCATCCGGTGGGACCTAACGCGACCATATCCTGTGGCGGAAAAAAGGCGTGGGACTGCTCCGTAAACGCGGACGGCTCCATCACCTTCGCGGGCCCCAAAGGGAGAGCCTTCGTCGCCGACTACTTTGATGTGACAGGCGACGACGGTCCGTTGAATCACCTGGTTAAAGTGCCCGGGTCAACAGTCAACGGCGCCACGGTGACCAGCAGATCCTGGATCACCTGTACCACCTGCCACGACCAACACGACATGCCCTATTTCAGCACTCCGAATGGGGCTGTAAAGCCGACGCGCTTCTTTGTGCGTGGCTGGTACAATCCCGGAAGTTCAGCGACCAGCAACAGCGCAGCACAGTTTTGCCGCTCCTGCCACGCTGACAAGTCCAACGAAGCAAAAGGCCGGATGGTGCCAACGACCTAGGGTCGTAGATTCCCGTTTACAACCTTCCACCTCGACCGTTAGAATAACTCTCTTAGGTCCTGTCGTCGGGGGCGTGGTTTACCCAACAGTCTATGCCCGAAAATCTAGCCATTTATCCCGGTTCTTTCGATCCGATCACCAATGGTCATCTCGACCTCATCGAGCGAGCGCGGCGGATTTTTGGAGAGTTGATTGTCGCGATTTTGACGAACCAGGACAAGACGCCGCTTTTCACGGTCAGGGAACGTGTCGAGATGCTCCAGGAAGCTACGCGCGAAATGCCCAATGTCTCTGTGGAGACCTTCGGAGGTCTGCTCGTAGATTACGCCAAGCAAAAGAAGGCAGGGATTATACTGCGCGGCATTCGCGCCTTCACCGACTATGAGTACGAACTTCAGATGGCCATCATGAACCGCAAGCTCGAGCCGAGCCTCGAAACGGTTTTCCTGGTCCCCGCGGAGGCCTACAACTACGTCAGTTCCCGCCTGGTCAGAGAGATTTTCCAGAATGGGGGGTCGGTGAGAGACTTGGTTCCCCCGTTGGTCGAGGATCGGCTTCATCAGAAGGTTTTTCAAGGCAAAATCTAAAGGAGGTTGAAGTGCGGCTTTCCGAGCGCATTTCCCGGATTTCGGTTTCGACTATCGCCACCGTTCTGCAAAAGGCGGAAAAGCTGAAAGTCAAGGATGCTGGGTTGGCAGACTTCGGCGCCGGTGAGCCGGATTTCCCCACGCCGGACCACATCAAGAAAGCTGCTATCAGCGCCATTAATGATAATTTCACTAAGTACACGGCGACGGGCGGTATCCGGGAACTGAGGCAAGCCCTGGTAGAGCACCACGCGAAGTCTTACGGGTCGAACTACACGGTTGAGGAGTGCCTGGTGACCGTGGGAGGAAAGCAGGCGATCTTTGAAGCGATGTCCGCGGTGCTGAACGAAGGCGATGAGGTCATCCTACCGGTACCACACTGGGTAACCTTCCTTGAAATCATCAAGTACGAAGGCGCCAAGCCCGTTCTGCTGGAAACCAGCGAGAGCGAGAACTTCGCCGTGCACGCCAAAGCGATCGAAAAGCTGATCACCCCCAAGACCCGGCTTATCATCGTGAACTCGCCGCACAACCCCACCGGCGCCGTGGTTCCGCCCGGGGAGATGGAGAAGATCCTGGCGTTGGCCATCCGCCATAACCTGCTTCTGATTTCAGACGAATGCTATTGCCATTTCGTCTACGACGGGCGCAAGCCGTTTTCGCTCGGGTCCTCGAGAGAACGTGAACACCTGCTGATTGTCGATTCTTTTTCCAAAACGTATGCGATGACGGGGTGGCGAGTCGGATTTGCCTTAGGTCCGGCCCGACTTCTGGCCAACATGCTGAAGCTCCAGAGCCACTCGACCTCGAACCCCAACTCCATTGCGCAGAAGGCCGCGCTGGCGGCCGTCGAGGGGCCGCAGGAACCGGTGCACGCGATGCTGGCGGAGTATCGTCGACGACGGGATCGTCTCATGGAGGGATTGAAATCCATACCGGGCCTCCGCTGTGTTCCTCCGCACGGCGCCTTTTACGCTTACCCGAATGTCGGGTATTATCTTAAGCAGGACGGTTTGGGCGATACCTCCGTATTGGCGGAGCGCCTGCTCGAAGAAGCGCACGTTGCGGTTGTCCCCGGAACTGCCTTTGGAACGCACGAGCACATCCGTATCTCCTACGCAACCTCAATGGAACACATCAACGAGGGGTTGCGACGTATGGCTGCGTTCTTCTCCAAGTTGTGAATGAACCATGTCCACGCTGAACACACCTCTTCAGCTTTCCACAGTTTTCAAACCGAAGATTTGGGGGCGGGAGGATCTCGCGCCCATATACCCGGCACAGGAAGAAACTGACCTTCCGGTTTCCCGCAAAGCGGAGATCTCGAGGGGCGCGAGTAAGCCCGGCGAATTGATCGGTGAAGTTTGGTCCAACGACGACACCTCCCGTTTCCTGAATGGCCCCGTCGCAGGCCTTACGCTGGCGGAAGTCTCCGAAAAGTACGGACCGGCGCTCCATGGGCGGGCTTGGGAGGGGGCGCGTTTCCCCTTGCTCGCCAAATACATCTTCACAAGCGACTGGCTATCGGTGCAGGTTCATCCCGATGACGACTACGCGCGCGTCCACGACCCGGGGAATGTCGGCAAGTGTGAGATGTGGTATATCCTCCAAGCCGATCCAAACGCGGAAATCCTCGTGGCAGTTAAGCCGGGAGTCACTCGGGAAGCTCTGAAATCGGCTTTCGAGAAGGGAACGTCGAAGGACCTCCTCATTCGCCACCGCCCCAAGGCCGATGAGGCCATCTTCCTACCGCCCGGTACAGTACATTCTCTTGGCCCCGGGCTGGTTCTATTCGAGGTCGAGCAGAATTCAGATCTCACCTACCGCCTTGACGACTATGGCAGACTTGGGCTGGACGGGAAGCCTCGTCCTCTCCATTTGTCGAAGGGTATGGACGTTTTAAAGGAAGATCTGCCTCCTCAGTGCCGCCTGCCCCGGTGGGAATTCCAGGAGCCCTTCGGAACTCGGCGGTACGTTGCGGCTTGCCGTTACTTCGCACTCGAGGAAATGTTCCTGCGCAAGAAAGCGACCTTCAAGAGTTCATCGCAACGAGTGGAGGTTTATTCCGTTCTGCAGGGCGAAGGACGTCTGGAGAACACCGCGGGCTGGTTGGGCTACCGGACGGGCGAAACATGGGTCATCCCTCCGGCAGCGGGAGCCTATAGGTTCGCCCCCCTCCAAACAACGCGCCTCCTGAAGTATTACGTTCCCAATCTCGTGCAGGACTTCAGGCGGCCGCTCGCGGCTCACAACATCCCCCCGGAAGACATCGCGAAGGTTGTATTTGATGTGTGAATATGGCGATAAATTCAGTGGTTAAACATGCCTATGGCGTCGTCATGGCAGGGGGAAGCGGCACGCGTTTCTGGCCCCTAAGCCGCCGGCGGCGCCCCAAACAACTGTTGACTTTGTTCGGTCGGCACTCGCTTCTCGAACAAACGGTAGCGCGCCTCCAGCCGTTCATCCCCTTGGACCGGATCTACATTTTCACTGGTGCGCCGTTATTGCGAAATATTCGGCGGCTTTTGCCGCGTCTTCCTTCCAAGCAGATTATTGGCGAGCCGGCCTCCCGGAATACCGCTCCTACGCTGGCCGTCGCGGCGCAAGAGATCGCCCGGCGGGACCCGGAAGGTCTTATGGTAGTCTTGCCTTCCGATCAAATCATTAACAAGCCGGCGCTTTTTCGCCGCCTGCTCGCTACGGCGTGCCACGTGGCGTCTCAGCCGGAACGATCGGTGGTCCTGGGCCTGAAACCGACGCGGCCTGAAACCGGCTACGGATACATTCGCCTGGGCCGGCGGCAAGGCCGAATGGCAGGGCACGAAGTGTTCCGGGTTGATAAATTCACGGAGAAACCGGCGCTCGCGGTGGCGCGGCGCTACGTCGCCTCCGGACGGTATCTTTGGAACGGCGGCATTTTCATTTGGAAGGCCGCGACGCTGCTCGAGAACTTCCAGCGCTTCCAGCCTGAGATGGCAGGTCTGGTAAGACAGATTGCCGACGCCGGAGGAATTCGCTCGCCCGCTTTCCGCCGGCTCTACCCCAAGTTCCAAAAAATCTCCATTGACTTTGCGCTGATGGAGAAGATCTCAGAGATCTACGCGGTGCCTGCGGATATCGGATGGAACGACGTGGGAAGCTGGGCGGTTGCGTACGAGCTAAGCCCGCAGGACTCAGAAGGGAATGTCCGGTCCGGCGCCGGGCTCAGCCTCGATTCACAGCGCAACACGGTAGTTTCGCCCAAGAAATTTGTGGTTACGGTCGGGGTTCATGATCTGGTCGTCGTCGAGACCGATGATGCGCTGCTGGTATGTGCGCGCGAGCGATCGCAGGACGTCGGGAAGGCGGTTCAGGAACTCGATCGTATGGGTCGGGATGATTTGCTGTAAGCGGGGCGCACGAAATGGTCACGGAAGCGCGCGAGGCGTCATTTCGAGCCCAGCTCCGATTGTCGCTCGGAGCCACATGATTTCAGGCGCGAGAGTCGGAGCGAGATTCCTCGCCCCGTTCGAAATGAAACTGTTGATCGAGAGGCCATGGTGGACAAGATCAAATTCGGAACCGACGGCTGGCGGGGTGTAATTGCTGTAGCTCGATTTTCCGTCGAATTCCTCCACTTGCGGCCGCTTCCCTTCAACGAGCACGACCGCGCCGCCCGTGGTAGCGCTGACCTTTAGGTCAGCAGCGTTGGGTGCCGGGAGAATGCCGACCTAAAGGTCGGCGCTACGACGCGGTGGCAAATTGCCGCACTCCAAACCAACCTCATTCAGGCTTCGGCTCTTGCAGAGGAAGCTTCTTGCGGATGCCGTCCAAGACACCATTGACGAAGTCCACGGAATCTACCGTGGAAAAACGCCGGGCGATCTCCAGCGCCTCATTGATGACGGCGGCAGGGGGAGTTTCGGGGTAATGGAGGAGTTCGAAAAGAGCGACCCGCAAGATGTTGCGGTCCACGGCAGCCATGCGCTCTAAACGCCAGTTTTCGGAATGCGCACGAACCACGCTGTCGAGTTGGTCGATATCCGCCACGGCGCCTTCGAAGAGATTGCGGGCAAAACCCTCGTCTTCAGCATCCGCTTTCTGGTTGGCGAAAAAGCCTGCCGCCACCTGGGTGGGAGTATAGCCGCAGATTTCCCATTGATAGAGCATCTGCATGGCGTATTCGCGGGATTTTCTACGTGAAGACATTGGTCCGTTGTCCGTCGTCCCTGGTCCGTTCTCTATTGTCCGTGGTTCGTGGTTAATATTCGACTGGCCATGTCGAGAATCAAAGTCGCAAATCCAGAGCAGAGAGTCGGCCCGAATCTTGACTTTCAATCTTCAAAATCCAGTTCCGATACTTGCGTCCTGAAACAACCGACCACGGACAACTGACAACGGACTACTTCCCCGTGAACCGCGCTGGCCGCTTCTCCAGGAACGCTCGCGTGCCTTCCTTCATGTCCGCCGTCGTGCAGCATAATCCGAACAGATTTGCTTCCAGGAACTGGCCCTCAGCTTGGGTCATTTCTAAACCATGGTTCACAGCTTCGAGCGCGAACTTCACCGCCAGGGGTGCATTGGCCAGGATTTTCTGCGCGAGCTTCTCGGCTGTGGCCATGAGGTCTTGCGCGGGCACGACCTGGTTGACCAGCCCGATGCGATAGGCCTCGGCGGCACTAACGGGCTCTCCGCTCAGCACCATTTCCAAGGCGCGTCCTTTGCCCACCAGTCGGGGCAAGCGCTGCGTACCAGCGTAGCCAGGAATGAGTCCCAGCTTGACCTCCGGCTGACCCAGGCGCGCATTCTCGGAAGCGATCCTTATAGTGCAGGCCAGCGCCAGTTCGCAACCTCCCCCCAGGGCATAACCATTGACGGCGGCTATCACCGGTTTGCCCAGTTGCTCGATAAGGTCCAGAATCTTCTGTCCGCGCCTCGACAGCTCTTTGCCTTCCACCGGAGTCTGAACTGCCAATTCGTTGATGTCCGCGCCTCCCACAAACGCCTTCTCACCGGCCCCGGTAAGGATGACAGCTCGCACTTCATCGTCTCGTTCGATCTCCTGAAAACAGTCATGCAACTCGTCCATGGTTTTCCGGTTCAGGGCGTTGAGCTTCTCAGGACGATTAACGGCCACATATCCGATTCCATTGCGCTTTTCGTAGAGTAAATTCTCGAAAGCCATAGTCCAGTCCCCCGGAAGAATGCTCAAGTCCCGCTTCGTAGAGTTAATCCGGCTAAGGCGGGAATAACAACGGTCACAACCGAATTAACTCCAAGTTTGACAGGTTATCGCCCTTTTGTTAGATTTTCAAAGGGTTATATAAAAGGGTTACACATTACGGACGCACGTCACGTTCGCAACTTCTCGATAGTCGCTCACATTGACCACGGCAAGTCAACCCTGGCCGACCGTGTGCTGGAGATCACCGGCGCGCTCTCACAACGCGAAATGTCCGCCCAGGTGCTCGACTCGATGGATTTGGAGCGCGAGCGGGGCATCACCATCAAGGCTCACGCCGTCCGTCTTCATTACCGTGCTCGCGATGGCAATCTGTATCAGTTGAATCTGATTGATACCCCCGGCCATGTCGATTTCTCCTACGAGGTGTCGCGCAGCCTTTCCGCGTGCGAGGGCGCGGTGCTTGTGATCGATGCCTCGCAGGGCGTCGAAGCCCAGACCCTGGCCAACGCGCAACTCGCTCTGAACAACAAACTGGCGATCATTACGGTCATCAACAAAATCGACCTGCCAGGCGCAGATGTCGATGCCACCAAGCAGCAAATCGAACACGCCTTGGCCCTCGATCCCAACGAGGCCCTGATGATCAGCGCCAAGCAGGGCACCGGCGTGAATGAAGTGCTGGAGGCCATCGTGGCGCGCGTGCCGGCGCCAAGCGGCTCGGCGGAAGCGCCTCTCCAGGCGCTCATCTTCGATTCCTGGTTCGACAGTTATCGGGGGGTGGTGGTGCTCAGCCGCATTGTCCAGGGGGCTTTGACCGTCGGCATGCATATTCGCCTCTGGTCCAACAACCAGGTCTACACGGTTGAGGAGATGGGCGTGATGACGCCGAAGCCGGTCCGGGTGGAACGGCTCGAGGCCGGTGAGGTAGGATTCATCGTCGCCAACATCAAAACCATTTCCGATACGCGCATCGGCGATACGATTACAGACGACGCCCGGCCCGCCGCCGGGCCTCTGCCCGGCTTCGAGGAAATCAAGCCGATGGTATTCGCGGGGCTCTATCCTGTGATCGCAAGCGACTATGAGACGCTGCGCGATGCGCTCGAAAAGCTGCGCCTCAACGACTCCTCGCTTTTCTACGAGCCGGAGAACTCCGAGGCCTTGGGCTTCGGCTTTCGCTGCGGCTTCCTCGGCCTGCTGCACATGGAAATCGTCCAGGAACGCCTGGAGCGCGAGTTCGACATCGACCTCATCACGACCGCCCCAAGCGTCCGATTCCGTGTCACGACCAAGGCAGGCGAAATCCTGGACGTGCACACGCCCACCAAGTTCCCGCCTGCCGGCGACATCGAAAAGGTTGAAGAACCCGTTATCCGTGCGCAGATCTTCACCCAGGACGAATTCCTGGGCGGCATCCTCAAACTGCTGGAGGAGAAGCGGGGCGTGCAAAAAGGATTCGAGTACGTTTCACCCAAGCGCGTCCTGCTCACCTACGAGCTTCCTCTGAACGAAATTGTGCTGGATTTTTACGACCGGCTGAAGTCTGTGTCGCGCGGCTATGCGTCACTCGATTATCATATTGCTGGCTACTGGGTCTCCGACCTTGTGAAGGTGGATTTTCTGGTGGCCGGCGAGCCGGTGGATGCTCTCTCCTTCATCAGCCACCGCGATCAGGCGTTTGGGCGCGGCCGCGTGCTGTGCGGGAAGATGCGCAAGCTTATTCCCCGCCAACTCTTTGAAGTTGCGCTTCAGGCTTCCATCGGATCAAGAGTGATCGCGCGCGAAAACGTTCCGCCCATGCGGAAGAACGTCTTGGCCAAGTGCTATGGGGGCGACATTACGCGCAAGCGCAAGCTGCTGGAAAAGCAGAAAGAGGGCAAGAAGCGAATGAAGCGCGTGGGCCGAGTCGATATCCCGCAGGAAGCATTTCTGGCTGTACTCAAAGTATCGGAAGAGTAGAATCTGACTAATCTGTGGATGGAGTAACACATGGAACTCAAAACCGTTCCGATCGAAAAACCTGCGGACATGAATTTCATCCTCGGCCAGTCGCACTTCATTAAAACCGTCGAAGATCTACATGAAGCGATAGTCCAAACCGTTCCCGGAATGAAGTTCGGCGTCGGATTCTGCGAATCGTCCGGCCCCGCCCTAGTACGCCACACTGGCAATGACCCGCGCCTGATCGAGCTTGCGCAAAAGAATGCCCTGGCGCTATCTTGCGGCCATTGCTTCATCATCTTTATGGACGGCGGCTTTCCCGTCAACATCCTGAACACCCTTAAGATGGTGCCGGAAGTGTGCGGGATTTTTTGCGCCACGGCCAATCCCGTCGAGGTCGTCGTCGCCGAGACCGAACAAGGTCGAGGCATCTTGGGCGTCATCGACGGCGTGAAGACCAAGGGCATCGAGACAGACGCCGACATCAAAGTCCGCAGAGATTTTCTGCGCAAGATCGGATACAAACTGTAGGTTGCGGAGGCGGCATATGTATCGTGCCGTATGTGTGACACTGGCTCTTTGTTTGAGCCCTCGTCCAGCTTTAGCCCTTCGCACCTCTCCTGACTGGGCGCCACGTGGCCAACCTCAAACTGCCCCAGCGGTCAACACACAAGGTCGCGCCCAACCGTCGGCAGAGCCTGACTCGCTTGACCTTTTGGAACAAGCTATAAGGTTCTACCGCAAAGGCGATTTCGACAGGGCCATCCAAAAGTACAAGGAACTACTCCAGGTGCGACCAAACTCGCCCGACGCCTATGCCGGACTAACCCGCGCCTATTTGAAGAAGAAGGATGTGGCAGACGCGTTCGATGCCACCACTAAAGGCCTGCAAATGGCCGATTCCCCAACCGTTCACGTCGCACTCGGAGAAGTCTACTTCCGCCAGGGGCAGATTGCTAAGGCGGAAGAGGAATGGGTGAAGGTCATCAACTCGGGCTACGAAAACGCTCGCGCCTACATGGGGCTGGCACGAGTGAGTTGGGCGCTTTCCAATTACAAGCGTGGCCGGAAAATGCTCGACAATGCGCACGACTTGGCCCCGGACGACCCCGACATCAGGAAGTTATGGGTGGGAACACTGAACCGCGCCAAACGCATAGAATACCTGCAGCAGTACCTCGCGGGTGAAAGCAACGATGACGCGGAAACGCGTGCCAGTCTGCAGCAGTATCTCAAATACCTGAAAGCGCGTGCGAAGGATCCGCGGGGTGCGTGCCACCTTATTGGCGAGACTGCTGGTACTGAACTGAAGTTGATCCCGGTCGGGGAAGACCTGGAGCACCTTCGAGGATTCGGCCTCTCCGTGGCACTAAATGGTAAGAAATCCCTATTGCTTCTCGACACCGGCTCATCAGGAGTCATGATCGACCATAAGTTGGCACGAAAAGCCGAGGTGACCGAACTCTCAGGGAAAGAGATTGGTGGCATAGGGGATAAGGGCACCAAAAGCGGTCATATGGGGCTGGCGGACTCATTGAAGATAGGCGAGTTGGAGTTCAAGAACTGTCCGGTGGAGATACTGGAGCAGACCTCTGTAATTGGACACGATGGACTGATCGGAGCTGACGTCTTCACCGCTTTCCTTGTCGACATCGATTTCGGCAATGGGAAGCTGCACTTGAAGCAACTCCCCAAGCGGCCCGGGGAAGCTGAGACGATTTCTTTGCCAACCGGCTGGGAAGATTCCGGTTCCTCGGGAGAAGAACCTCCAGGCAAGACCTCCGAGGTTTCAACGCCCCTTCGCCCTGGCCCTCAAGACAGCTACGTCGCGCCGGAAATGCATTCCTACACGAAGTTCTATCGCTTCGGGCATAGTATGCTTCTGCCGACTTCGATCGGCGACGCACCTGTCAAACTATTCCTGCTCGACACAGGATCTACTAACAATTTGATCTCGCCGAGCGCAGCGAAGGAGGTCACCAAGGTGCATGGCGACGCACGCACCATCAAGGGCCTTAGCGGTTCAGTAAAAAACGTGTACCGGGCTGACAAGGCCGTACTTCGGTTTGCTCACATGCGGCAGGAGAATCAAGACCTGATGGCGATTGACATGACGTACATCAGCGACAGAATTGGGACGGAAGTTTCGGGTGTCCTCGGTTTCGAGGTGCTGCACCTTCTCGACATGAAGATAGACTACCGCGACGGCCTGGTAGACTTCAGCCTTGATCCCAAACGCCGGTATCATTGAATTCTCCCTTTCGCACTTTCGTCACAAACATACGAGCACTTGAAACTCCGCGGGGGTTGCCGGGTTCTCACCCTCTGGGGCAATACCCAGCTAAGCTCAAGTCTCTTCTGGCTCGAAACTTTTTCTAAGGCCCTGACGTAAGTTAAATAGAGATTGTAGATAGGACCGAGTTTACCGGCTCAGTCTGATGGTGTAGAATGTCGATTAATAACCTCTTGGGGGTTCGCGAGCGCGACAAACAAGCGCCGCTGTTACAGGAAGCAGCCTCCTGCCAAAGAGCAGAATGAAAGTTGCCAACGTGGCCACTGTCATCACTCAAGCCCGGACTGCCATCGTCGAATCGCGAGCTCCACTGCGCTCGCAGACCAGTTTCTGGGTTGCGGTTCGCGAAGCCTTCTGGAATGCTCTCGGTGAACTCCGCAGCCACAAGCTGCGATCTTTTCTCACTCTGCTTGGTGTCGTCATCGCCACCACCACGCTCATTGTCGTGATGTCGGTGGTGAACGGCATGAACGTCTACATTGCCACCAAGATCGCCAATCTGGGCACCAACACCTTCGTGCTGTTTCAGTTCAGGTGGGCAACAGGCTACGATACCTATTTGAAAGCGTTGAGGCGCAACAAGCCCATCCGCATCGAGGAATACGAGTATCTGCGGGAGGCGCTGCCCGGCTATGAGGCCATGAGCGCCATCGCACAACTGAATCCCGGCCCCCAGGCGCGCTACCAGGGACATTCGATCGATGAAGTAACGCTGATGGGAATCACTCCCAGCCATGTCGACATCGGCAGGGAAAAGGCGCTTTACGGCCGCTACATTTCAGACCAGGACTACCGCCACAACGAGCGGGTCTGTTTTATTGGCCAGGACATCGTGGATAAGCTCTTTCCGGCGGTCGATCCGATCGGCAAGGAATTACTGGTGGGTGGGCAGAGCTTCCGCATCATCGGCGTGGCGGATAGGGTAGGCTCCGCGTTTGGCATCAGCGAGGACAACTTCGTTTTTGTCCCGCTCGGCACTTTCCGCGACCTTTATATGCCGCGCCTGGATCTCATGGTTTTCATCAAGGCGCCCGACTCGAAACACATGATGGAGCTCGAAGATGAAACTGAAGTCCTGATGCGGGCGCGCCGCCACATCCCCTACCACGACGACGACACCTTCGGCATCAACGCCTCCGAAACGCTGATGAACGCTTGGAAAAACCTTACCGGCAGCATTTTTGCCGTCACCATCGGTGTGGTGGCGGTGTTCATGGTGGTGGGCGGCATTGTGATCATGAACATTATGCTGGCGACCGTCACCGAGCGCACGCATGAGATAGGGATTCGCAAGTCGGTGGGGGCGCGGCGTCGCGACATCCTCTGGCAGTTCGTGTTCGAGGCCGCGGCCTTAGCTTTTACCGGCGGGACGGCGGGAGTACTCCTTGCCTACTTCATCGCCTGGCTGGTGGCGCAGGTTTTCACTGCCTCGGTGCCGTTGAGCGCGGTGATCGTGGGGATCACCCTGTCAACTCTGGTCGGGCTTTTTTTTGGGATCTATCCGGCGATGCGGGCGGCTGCACTTGACCCCATCCAGGCGCTGCGCGCGGAGAAATAGCATGATGACTTACTGGCGAGCGGTCGGCGAGAACCTGGTGCTGGCGCTCGACACTCTACGCACGCACAAGTTCCGGGCGTTTCTCACAGTGTTAGGCGTCCTCATCGGCACCACTACGGTGATTGCCGTGGCCTCCATCATCCAGGGACTCGATGCCCAGTTGGTGCAGGTCGCCGAGCAGTACGGCACCAATGTGCTTTGGATTTACAAGCTCCAGATGGGGACGCCGCACCGCCTGACCCGCGAGGAGCGCCTGCGCAAATCCCTCAGTTTCGAAGACGCTCAGGCGATCAGGGAGCAGTGCCCAGACGTCCAGGAAGTGTCGGTGGCCCTCTTCCAGCAGATCAGTGACTTTGGCCTGCCACCCTCCACGGCGCGCTACAAGGGCCGCGAGATGGCGGGCGCACAATTCATGGGCGTGGATGCCAACTACATGGCTCTGTCGAATTCGGAGCTGGCAGACGGCCGCTTTATCACGCCGGCGGACGACCTTCACCGCCGCGACGTGGTGGTTATTGCCAACAATGTGGTGGAACGCCTGTTCAAGCCCGACGACCCGGTCGGCAAAGAAATGGTCGTGGACGGGCACGCGTTCGAAGTCATCGGCACCCTCCAAAAGTACAAGGGTTTCCTGGGAGACAGTCCCGATGATAATGATATCTTCATACCCTACTGGACCTACAAGAAGCTCTACCCCGACGCTAAAGATCACTTCCTCAGCGTCCTGGTGTACCGTGGAAGAATGGATGCCGCGCAAGATGAAGTGCGCGGCTTGCTGCGTCGCCGCCGCCACGTGAAACTTTCCGATCCCGACAATTTCGGGATCTCGACGGCGGAGTCGCTGATCTCCGACTTTCGCGCCATCATCGGCACCGTGGCGCTGGTGATGGTGGTGATCTCCTCGATTGGCCTGCTAGTGGGGGGCATCGGGGTAATGAACATCATGCTGGTCTCGGTCACGGAGCGAACGCGCGAGATTGGAGTGCGGAAGGCCATCGGCGCGCGCCGTCGCGACATCACCTGGCAATTCCTGCTGGAAGCCATCGTGCTCACCGGCTCGGGCGGTCTCTTGGGAATTGCTGTGGGCTGGATGCTGAGCTTTATGATCCGACTCTTCGTGCCCGGCCTGCCGTCTACCGTGCCGCTCTGGTCCGTCGTGGCGGGCTTTGCCGTCGCGACGAGCATCGGCCTGTTCTTCGGACTTTGGCCGGCCATGAAGGCTGCCCGGCTCGACCCCATCGTGGCCCTGCGCTATGAGTGAAAGATCCGTTTTTGGCCGGAGGCAATCCTCGTGGTTGCCTGAGGGCGGCCAGAGGGGCCGCCCCTACAACTTCCTGCCCTTAATCGTGGCCTCAAGCTCTCCTCGCGCCAGTCGAATCGAAATATCGCTGCCCAGAGCTACTGCCTCTGCGTCACGGACGATCTTGCCGGCGGCGTCTCGAGTGACCGAGTATCCCCGCTGAAGGAGCCCTAGCGGGTTCCGCTCCTTCAGAATGGCCTCCCCGTGCGCCAGCCGGGTGTGTCTCTCCGTCAGGAAGCGACGGAAAGCGGAATCAAATCGTCCCCAGCGGTCGTCCAGCGCGGCGCGCTTCAAGCCCAAGAGCCGCCGGAAATCGTATCTAACCACCCCCGCCGAAGCTCGCAGCCATTCCTGTCTGGCCTCATTCAACCGGGAGCGCATCGAACGATCCAGCGATGCGACGCCGTCATCCACCTGCTGGGCCCTTTCAGCAATCCTGGTCGCGACCGTCTGAAAGGCGTGGTGCATGCGCAGTTCCGTCAGCCGTTGCCGGGCTTCGGAGAGTTGCAGCCGGATCATCTGGGCCATGTGGCGGGCGCGATTTTCCAGCTCCGCAATGAAGTCCTGCTTGCGGTGGACGACCAGCTCGGCGGCAGCGGAAGGCGTGGGCGCGCGCAGGTCGGCGACGAAATCTGCGATCGTAAAATCCGTTTCGTGACCTACGGCGGAGATTACCGGAATTCCGGAAGCCGCGATGGCCCTCGCCACCACTTCTTCGTTGAACGCCCAGAGGTCTTCGAGCGATCCCCCGCCGCGCGCCACGATGATCACTTCGACGCTCTGCTCGCGGTTAAAGAATGTCACACCTTCGACAATCTCCTCCGCCGCGCCCTCGCCCTGCACTTTGACCGGATAAAGCAGCACGCTCATATTTCGGAAGCGGCGGCGCAGCACACGCAGAATGTCGCGAATCACTGCGCCGGTGGGCGATGTCACCACGCCGATGGTCCGCGGCAGCACGGGCAGGGGCTTCTTGCGGGCAGTATCGAATAAGCCCTCGGCGGCAAGCTTCTGTTTGAGCTGCTCGAAGGCCAGTTGCAGCGCGCCCAGGCCGGCAGGCTCGAGGTATTCAACGTAAAGCTGATACTCGCCTCGCGCCTCGTACACGCTCAAATGGCCGCGCGCGATCACTGCAATGCCGTCCTGGGGTTTGAATTTCAGATACCGTGCCTGGTTGCGGAAGCACACCGCGCGGAGCTGGGCGGTCGCGTCCTTGAGCGTGAAATAGAGATGGCCGGACGCGGCGGGCCGGAAGTTTGATACTTCTCCAGTCACCCATACGTCCTTATATTGCCGCTCCAGCAGGTCTTTGATTTCCCGGCTCAGCTCGGAGATGCTGAAAATCTTCCGCGTTGGGCCGAAGTTGAGAAGTGCTTGTTCCATGTAAGAAGTCGTCAGTTCTCAGTCGTCAGTTATCAGTCAAACCCGGTCCAATATGCAGGACTGAAAACTGACGACCGATGACTGAAAACTTTGCTCACCGCCTCGTAAAATGCGAAATGATCCAAAGCACCAGGGTCAAGACTACGCTCAACAGCATGCACGTGACGATGGGAAAGTAGAAGTGCAGGTTCTTGCCTTTGTACACGATATCACCCGGCAGCCGCCCCAGGCCAAAAAGCGAGAACCGCGCGCCCGCCATCAGCAACAATCCGGCAGCAACCAGCAGCACGCCGACAACGAGCAGCAATTTGCCGAGCTGGAAAGGCAGCATAAAGACATTGTACTGGAAACTTCCGCGCTCGTAGCGCCGACCTTCAGGTCGGCAGTCCCCTCGGTGCTGACCTGAAGGTGAGCGCTACGCCGCCAGAATGATTGCGGCGGCGAGCGCCGCCGTTTTGTGGTCCTTCGTCCAAGGCGGGCCGATGGAACTTCCCAAGCTTGAAACCCTGCGCTGCATTCGACTCGCCTCGTTCCCGAATGTCGTCCTGGCCCGGTCGTCGAGGTCTCGCTCTTTAATTGCCGTAACGGGAGCATCCAGGCGCTCACAAGCTTTCTTAACAGCATCGCGAAAGAACTCCCCCTCGGCCGTGTGAATCAAAGCATGCGACGCGAGAATTGCGGGGAGGGCTGGCAGGGGACGGCCTGAGGCCAGAAGCACAGCGGAACCCGCAATTGAACATCGCCGCGCTTTCAAATCCTCGACCACCTCTTTAATAGCCTCGAAAGCCAGGCGCTCTGAGACGGCTGCACAGTTCGCAAGATAACTCGCCGCCTCTCGAAGTCCGAGACCCGCTGCGAAGTGATAGGGCTGCCTGGCCCCTGGGACGACGGGATCCGCAGTGACGATGCGCCTTCGGTCTAATACTTCTACCGAGTCTGCATCAGCGGAGATGGCCACCAGCACTCCCCAACCGGAATGCATCCGAAACCCGAGGGCTGCTCGCTTCACGCCGGAGGTTTTCATCAATGATTCAGGTGGGGGCAAGCCATGGCGTGCCCCTACGGAGCTTCAGAACGTCAGGTCCACTCCCCGGAAGAAATAGCCGATCTCGTACGCGGCTGTCTCGGGAGCGTCCGAGCCGTGCACGGCATTGTGCTCGATATTCGTAGCGTAGAGCTGGCGAATGGTTCCGGCGGCGGCGTTGGCGGGATTGGTAGCGCCCATGACCTCGCGCAGGCGCGAAATAACCTGTTCGCCTTCCAGCACCATCACCAGGGCGCGGCCCGAGCTCATGAACGTCGTGAGGCTCTCGAAGAAGGGCTTGCCGCGGTGCACCGCATAAAATCCTTCCGCCTCTTTCTTCGTAAGATTCACCAGGCGCGCCGAGACGATTTTAAAGTCATTCGTTTCGAAGATCTTAATGATGTCACCCATGTGCCCCGCCGCAACCGCGTCGGGCTTTATAATGGTCAAAGTACGCTCTATTGCCATATGCTCCCCAAAAGCTTAAAGGTCAAAGGCTAAAGGATAAAGCGTAGGACCAACGTTTACCCTTCAACCTTTACCCTTCAGACTCGCCTTTAACGTCTCGCCAATCAGCGCCGGGCTCTCGGCGACCGCAATGCCCGCCGACTGGAGCGCTGCGATCTTATCCGCGGCCGTCCCCTTCCCGCCTGAAATGATGGCCCCCGCGTGGCCCATGCGGCGGCCCGGCGGCGCGGTGCGTCCGGCGATGAACCCCACCACGGGTTTCTTGACCTGCGCTTTAATGAAAGCTGCCGCTTCTTCTTCAGCCGTGCCACCGATCTCTCCAATCAAGACGATCCCGTGCGTTTCCGCGTCTTCATTGAACAGCCGCAGCACATCCACAAAGGTCGTTCCGATAATCGGGTCGCCGCCAATCCCGATGCAGGTAGACTGGCCGATGCCCAAGGCCGAAAGCTGGCCAACCGCCTCATAGGTCAGTGTTCCACTGCGCGAGACGACACCCACGCTTCCTTGCAGGTGGATGTGCCCCGGCATAATACCAATCTTGCACCTTCCGGGCGAAATAATACCGGGACAGTTGGGGCCGATCAGCCGCGTCTTGGTTCGCGAGAGATAATGCATCACGCGCGCCATGTCGAGCGTGGGGATACCCTCCGTGATGCAAACTACCAGCGGCAACCCGGCATCAGCCGCTTCCAGAATCGCGTCCGCAGCGAAGGGAGGCGGGACAAAAATCACAGAAGCATTTGCACCAGTCGCATCTCTAGCCGCCCCGACCGTATTGAACACCGGAATACCGTCAACGGTGCTCCCGCCCTTGCCCGGTGTTACCCCGGCCACCACTTTGGTACCGTACGCCACCGCTTGCTGCGTATGGAACGTGCCTTCGCGACCTGTGATGCCCTGCACTAAAAGTCGTGTGTTTTCGTCAACGAGAATAGACATAGGATTGATTCATTGATCCATTGATTCATTAAAGGGATTCAATGAATCAATTCCGCACGAGCGCAACCACTTTTTCCGCCGCGTCCTTCATGTCGTCCGCGACGGTAAAGTTCATGCCTGACTCGCGTAGGAGTTGCTGCCCCAGTTCGACGTTCGTCCCTTTCAGCCGAACCACAACCGGCACTTTGGTTCCGAGGGACCGGACCGCCCCGATTACGCCATTCGTCACAATATCGCAGCGCATAATGCCGCCGAAGATGTTGATGAGCACGGCGCGCACGTTGGCATCGCTCAAGATGATTTCGAAACCGTGGCGAACCTGTTCTTCGTTGGCGCCGCCGCCTACGTCCAGGAAATTGGCCGGGCACCCGCCGGCGTACTGAATGATATCCATGGTGGCCATGGCAAGCCCTGCGCCGTTCACCATGCATCCCACGTTGCCGTCCAGTCGGATGTAGTTCAAGCCATAATTCGAGGCTTTCATCTCCAGCGGGTCTTCCTCATCCAGGTCGCGCAGCTCGCGGATCTCGTTGTGTCTGTAAAGCGCGTTGTCGTCAAAATTCATCTTGGCGTCGAGCGCCAGCAGGCGGCCGTTGCGAGTGAGCACAAAGGGATTGATCTCTACAAGGGAAGCGTCCGTGGCGATCATTGCCTGATACAGGCTGGAAAAGAAGCGCACAGCATCGTTCACCAGCTTCGCTTCCAGGCCGAGCCCGAAGGCCAGCTTGCGCGCCTGGAAAGGCTGCAAGCCCAGCGCAGGATCAATGAACTCCTTCAAGATCCGTTCCGGATGCTCGGTAGCCACTACTTCGATTTCCACCCCACCCTCGATCGAGGCCATGAATACAGGGCGGGCAGTGGTACGGTCAATCACCAAGCCCAGATAAAGTTCCCGCGCCACCTGCAGGCCTTCCTCAACCAGAAGACGCTTCACCACGCGCCCCTCGGGACCCGTTTGAATCGTGACCAGCTTCTTGCCGAGCAACTCTCCCGCGATGCGCTGAGCTTCATCCGGGTTGTGGGCCAACTTCACACCGCCCGCCTTGCCCCGGCCTCCCGCATGGATCTGCGCCTTCACCACGACGGTTCCGCCCAATCGCTCCGCCACCGCGCGCGCTTCCTCGGGGCTAAAGGCAACTTCACCGCGCGGCGTGGCTACGCCGAATTTTGCAAGTGTTTGCTTGGCTTGGTATTCGTGAATCTTCATAGTGGTCCGTTGTCAGTCGTCCGTTGTCGACACTTGGTGTACAGTTGTTTACGCAACCGTCGACGGCGTTAGAGGATTGCAATTAACCGGTAATCTGGCAGTATATGAAATGGGGAGCCTAATTGCAATGCGCGCACGATTTCGTATCCTGTTGGAAGTCGTGGCGATCTTCAATCGGAAGGCCTGAGTACGGGAGGCAACGGGCGACGGACAACGGACGCGTGAAGCCATGGAAATCCGCGAAACCATCGAAAAGCTGGAATGCCGCCAACACCTCAGCCGGGCCGAGGCTGGGGCGGTGATGGAGCGCCTCCTGTCAGGCTCCCTGCCCGACGAGGAGATCGTCAGCTTCCTCGCGGCCTTGCGGGACAAGGGCGAGCAGGCTGAGGAACTGGTCGGGTTCGCGCAGGTGATGCGAGTTCACGCTGCCGAAGGCTTGCGCCAGGCGGGAGTTGATCTGGAGGCGCTGCGGGGAGGCAGCCCCTTGCTCGACACCTGTGGAACCGGCGGCGATGGTCACGCCACGTTCAACGTCTCGACGGCGGTGGCGCTGGTGGCCGCAGCCGGCGGGGTCCGCGTGGCCAAGCACGGCAATCGTTCCATCTCGAGCCGCTGCGGCAGCGCGGATGTGCTGGAAGCCCTCGGCGTCTCGCTCAACCTGCCGTACGCCCGCATCCCCGACTGCCTGGAAGAAGTGGGTATGGTTTTTCTGTTTGCGCCCAGCCTCCACGCGGCCATGAAGCACGTGATGAATGCACGGCGGGCTCTGAAGACAAAATCCGTTTTTAACCTGCTGGGGCCGCTTACAAATCCGCTTCGCGCCTCCGTCCAGCTCGTCGGAGTCTACGATGCGTCGCGCACGGAGATGATGGCGCGCGCCCTGGGCGCCGTCGGTACCGAGCGCGCTTTCGTGGTGACGGGCTGCGACGGCATGGACGAGATCACTCTCTCCGGCCCGACGCAACTCTCCTCTTTCAATGCCGAAGAGGTCGAGACGCGCGACGTGACCCCGGAAGAGTTTGGCTTGGCGCGGACGCCCCTCGCGGCACTGCGCGGCGGAGACGCAACGACCAACGCCCGGCTTACACTATCCGTCCTTCGAGGCGAGGGCGGTCCACGCAGGGATGTGGTGCTCGCCAACGCTGCCGCGGCGTTTGTGGTGGCGACCAAGGCGGCAGACTTTCTCCACGGCGTTGCCATGGCCGCCGCAGTTATTGACTCCGGCCGCGCACTCGAGACACTACAGAGACTGGTGGACTTTACGCAGCGGAACAAGAGCCATTGATTCATTGAGCCATCAAATCCTTGGTTCATTGCGCTGTCGCATCACCGCTCGCTCCCCCTTCGTATGTCATCCTGAGCGAAGCGAAGGATCTCGGTAGTTCGTCGCTAGCGTTAGAATCCCAAGACAACTACTGACAACGGACCACGGACAACGGACGGCCCGCGGCAACGCTACATCTTCAGGAAATTGGCGAGCAACTGCCTTCCCGGCTGCGTGAGGATCGATTCGGGATGAAATTGAACCCCTTCGATCTTCATGTGGCGGTGCCGCAGGCCCATGATCAGGCCGTCGGGTGAGGTGGCGGAGATTTCAAGGCAGGGTGGGAGGCCCTCGCGTTCCACGATCAGCGAATGGTAACGAGTGGCCTCGAAAGGATTCGGCAGGCCTTCGAAAATAGTCTTGCCGTCGTGATGCACCTGGCTGATCTTGCCATGCATCAGTTCCGGCGCCCGGATGACCTTGCCACCGAAGGCTTGTCCGATGGCTTGATGCCCGAGGCACACTCCCAGAATAGGAACACAGCCCGCCAGCTTGTCGATTACCTCCAGGCAGATTCCTGCTTCGTTGGGAGTCTTGGGACCGGGTGAGATGACAATCGCACTGGGCAACTCTTTTTGGATTTCATCTACGGTGGTCTGGTCGTTTCGAACCACACGCATTTCCGCGCCCAGTTCACCTAAATATTGGACCAGGTTGTAGGTGAAAGAATCGTAATTGTCGATGATGAGAATCATTCCCCAAGCCCCTTCAAATTCATTATAGTTGGAACTTGCTTTTTGGGTTTTAGATTTTGGATTGGCGGAGGCGAAGATGCCACGAACCAAACGGCGGGAATTCCTGAAGTCGGGTATTGTTTCAGCAGCCGGAATCACCGGAATTGCCAGAAGTGCGGAGGCCCTCTCCTGGCCCTCAGTACCCTTTGCGGCTGAGGCAGCCGGAACGCCCCCGCCATTTCATCTCGGCCTGGTGACGTACAATTTGGCGGCGAACTGGGACATTGAAACCATTGTCAAAAATTGCGAGCAAACAGGCTTTGTGGGTGCGGAACTGCGCACCACACACAAGCACGGAGTCGAACCCTCCCTCAGCAAGCCGCAACGCGAGGAGGTGAAGAAGCGCTTTGCCGATTCGAAGGTGCGCCTCGTCAGCCTGGGGACGACCTGCGAATATGAGTCGCCGGAAGCTGCCACGGTCGAGAGGAACATCGAAGAAACGCGCCGCTGGTGCGAACTAGCGCAAGATCTGGGCTGCCTGGGTGTGAAGGTGCGCCCCAACGGATTCCCGCGCGACGTTCCGCACGAGCAGACTCTCGAGCAGATCGGCCATGCGCTGGCCAAATGCGGAGACATAGCGCGCGATCACGGCGTTGAAATCTGGATGGAAGTTCACGGCGAGGGCACTCAGATCCCCGCCAACGCTCATCAGATTCTCTCCGCCGCCAACCACCCGTTGGTCGGCGCCTGCTGGAATTCCAATCCCACCGACGTGGAGAACGGCTCGGTTCGGAAGAGTTTTGAGCTGTTGAAACCTTGGATTCGCAGTTGCCATATCAATAACCTGGACAATGCAGCTTATCCCTGGCATGAGCTCTTCACCTTATTCCGATCCGTCAACTTCGAGCGCTACACGTTCGCCGAGGTTGGTGAACCGAGCTGCGAGCCCCTGCGCTTCATGAGCTACTACCACGCCGTGTGGGATTACCATGCGGGACAGGGCAGACCGTGAGAAGGCAGTAGGCAGTTGGCAGTAGGTCAATTCTTTCTGGAGGGCGCGTTAGACCCGAGACATGAAAGCTCACACTTGCCATCTTCTCTTGCTTGCTGTTATCTCGATCTTGCTCGCGGCTGCAGTGAGCATTCTGGCCAATGACGACCAACCCGTAAGCGCAATACCAGCACTTGTTTCCATTAGATACTGCGACGGGGACACGCAGGTGTATTCAGTGTGGCTCAAGCTGCGGGTGAAATTCGTTAATCGAACAAACAAAACCTTAATACTCGACAAGGAGATCGGAAAAGCCTGGTACGGCGAGAAGGTAGCGCGAAGCGTGGAAGATCTTGCAGCCGGCAGGTACGAATACAATCCCAACATCGATTGGGTCTTCAGCAAGAAAGATGATCTACCTGCTGTGCCGAGTGCCGACGCTCCAGGGTCGGATTTTGCATTGCTTGTCCCCGGCCACACCTTCAATAGTGAAGTTAATATCACCGTATTTGCTCAGTACGAGAACCCAAAAAGTTTCGCAGGTTCGATTAGGCCAGGAGTTCATGTCCTCCAACTGGAACTCTCTGCATGGGATCACCCTGGCAAGGCCTCTGTATATGCGAATTCATGGCGAAAACTCGGAGAGCTTGTAACGGGAGTGATTAAGACTGAGCCGTTGGAGATACGGATACCTTCGAATCCTGAGGTTGAGCGCGGCTGCAAGTAAACCGATCTCTCTTCACGTGGCGCTTTCATCAGCCGCCGCAGGCCGGGCGAGGGGTCCCCACGTCGCAGAGGACAAGTCGAGAATTCTCTTGACCTTCGCTTTTCATTCGCCTAGGATGAGAGTTGACAGCAACCACACCAGCCTATGGAGGATTACATGACGATCAGCGAAGCGCTTCTGCCTGAGTTGGACGAGGAGATTACCAAGACACGCAAGACCCTGGAGCGGGTCCCCGAGAAAGCAGACTTCGTTCCGCATCCCAAGTCGATGCCGCTCGGCAAGCTGGCGCCCCACGTGGCCGAGCTTGGCGGCTTCGGCCTCATGGTGCTTACTACCCCCAAGGTGGACTTTTCCGCGGGCAGCTATAAGCCATTGCCTTTCGAATCCGCGGCCCAACTCGTCAAGGTATTCGACGACGGCGCGGCCAAGGTCCGGCAGGCGCTCATCGACACACCCGATGAGGCTTGGAAGGAGAACTGGATCCTCGCTTTCGAGGGCAAGGCCATTTTTGAGGGGCCTCGGTTTCTGGCCTACCGGCAGATGTTCCTCAATCACCTTGTCCACCATCGCGCCCAACTCGGCGTCTACCTGCGTTTGAACGGCATTCCGGTACCCGCCATCTACGGACCGTCCGCCGACGAGCCCTGGGGATGATCAAATTACTCCGTAGGGGCACGCCATGGCGTGCCCCTACACGCGCCATGGCGTGTCTCTGTGCGAGGGTGATGGGTCCGCGATCTACGCCGGCTCGATCTTGTATCGCTCCCCTCTCTGCGTAGCAAACTGTACGATTTCTCCTCTCACCGCAACGGCGATCGGCCGGCTATCGCTCGCGCGCGTTACCTTGGGCTGCGCATTGGGCCAGGGATTGACCAGCTTCGCCGTTGCACCTTTTTCGCTAAGCATCGTCACCTGTGAAACCGTTTTGCCATCGTAGGAGGCGCTAAGCAGGAAGGCCCCGAATGTGCGAAGGTCCCGGAAGCGCGCTCCTCCCAATCCCTGCGTGTTGGGAAAGAGGCGGATCGCCCCTGAGAAGCTCTGGAGCATGCACTCATTGAGCACAGCAGGCAGCGAAAGATTTTCCGTCCAAACGCCCATGCGCATCATGAAATCATAGTCAACGCCATCATTGTACCGGCCGTCGATCTGGCGGACACGGTCGTTGGCAATGCCGTTGGGCAACTGGCAGTAGCGCACCTCGTGCTTGAACCATTGGACATCCAGCATCCCCAACCGTGCGCGGATCAGGGGCTGATAGACAAGATCATTGCCTCCTTCCAAGCGAATGGTGCGCGCCGTGCGCCGGGCGATTTCCAACTGCTCTTCGTTGCGCCCCATCCCGACCTGATCTCCCGGAAAAACAGGGGCAAGTGTCACCGGGATATTGTAAACGTGCTCTGGTGGAGCATTAAGCACATCCAGCCACACTTCGCCATAGGGCCCCTGGGTTTTCGGGTAGGCGGCCAGATTGTTGCGGACCTCCGCCCATCGTTCGCGCTCGCCTTCGTCGACATTGAGGATCTTGGAGGCCTCGAGGACGGCATCGAGCAAGAACTGCACCATGGCCAAGTCCATAATGCAATCTCGATTGAGGCGGAAGTCCACCGTGCAGCCCCAATTTTCGGGCGAGGCCGAAGGCGCAATATGGTATTTGCCGTCGGCCCCCTTTTTCACGAAGGCGACCACAAAATCGGTGGCGGCGCGGAAAATGGGATAGACCCGTTGCAGAAACTGCTTGTCGAGTGTGTACAGGTATTGCCACCACAGGCTCTGCACCGTCCAAGGCGTCTCGCAGACTTCGTAGCCCCAAGGCGGCGCCGGGTAAGGCACCACCTGGCTCGGCACCGGATACGCGGAGTGCGGGAAGAAGGCGCCCGGCAATCCGAATTTCTCGCGGGCGTAGTTCCGGGCCATCGGCAGCAGGCTTTCGACCACTTCCACATAGGGAAGGTTCTGGTCCACATGATTGCTTGAAAACACTCCCCAGAAGACCTGCTGGGTGTTGTAGTTCATGTGATAGTCGCCATGCCAGGCAGTGCCGATCTTGCCGCTCGTCCAGTTGCCGAACAAGCCCGGGGCCACTTTCCCATCCCGCAGGCAGCAGGCCAGCAAGTATTGGTTGTGGTACCAAATCTTCTCCAGTTGCCGGTCCTCAAATTCGACGGCAGAGCGCGACCAGAAACCCTTCCAGCCGTCTTCCGTGTCCCGCTGGAGTTGCTTCACGGGGATTTGCGCCAACCGCACCGCCTCGCTGCGGGCAAAGGCCACGTTATCCGCGTGGTCGCGCGGAGTGAAAAGCGTAAGGTCGAGGCGGAAAGGCTGGTCCATCTGGCTGCGCAAGAAAACACACGGTGGGCCGTCGAAGTCCCAGTACGTTTCCTTGCTTCCCGGCCCCAGTTTTCCCAGCCGATTCTGGGTTTCTGCAAGACCTTCGATCAACCAGGAGCCTTGCATACGTCCATTCAAAGCGAAGCTGCGGTCCTTCGCTGTGCGAGGTGGATTCGGGTTCTCAGGTGTAGGCACCGTCGCCGGAAAATGCTGATAGGCGGAGAACTCGGAGAAACCCGCGCCCGCCTTGCCGTCAAGTTCAGGCGGCGGAAGTTTAGCCGAGGCATCAAGATTGGGGCAGTAGGAGATTGAGACGAAGGGCGCGGGCTCGTCGCTGGAAACTGAAACGTGCCCGGAGTTCCAGTTTACGAAACAGCGCAACGTCAATTTGCGACGCTGGCCGCGCAGGTCGTCGCATTCGAGTTCGAGCGTATAGAGTCCATTCGACGGGTCAAGCACTTGCCTGGCGACGCGCACTTTTCGCGAGTCCCAGTGAATCCACACAATGCCGCAAGGCCACGGGCGCGGCCAGGATTTCGCATACGAGGAAGTTACTTTCTGGGTGTATTCGCGGAAGAAGTCGATGCCATATTCCATATAGAACATGTCAGGCTTGCCCTGTCGCTTGGCCTCCTCGCTGGCCCGCTCCCAGAGCTTCAGCAGTTCGTTAAACGGTAACACATGCTGGTAGTGATCCTCGCTCACCCGGATGTCCCAGGAGTCTTCCTTGCCCAGGTGGAGGGCCAGCGCGTCCGGGCGCACCGTGACGCAGAGTCCAATGTCACCGTTACCCAGGAGCATGCCCTCGAAGAAATTCGGCGTGGGCAGGTCGCGAATAATCTGATGGCGCTTGGCGATGATAAATCCGTCCAGATCAGCCTCGTCGGTCACCGGACGAGCGTTGGCCGGCAGCACTCCTGCGGCGGCCGTGGCGGCGCTTGCTTGCAGAAATCTTCTTCGGTTGGTTTTCACGCAGGACCTCCAGATAGTGTTGTTCAAGGCGCATATAGTATCACCGCTCGCGTGACAGTGGCAGCGCTCGTGGCCGTCCCGCTGAGGAACGGTTAACGGAAGCTTGCAGTCATCCTGAGCGAAGCGAAGGATCTCTGCGGTTGCTGTTCACCCCAACTGCTAAAGGACAACTGCAGGGATCCTTCGCTTCGCTCAGGATGACAGCAGTAGGTATTTCAAAGCTGCTGCTCATGTCCGAAGGGCCGGTCCGGGCTTCCAGGATGTACCCGTCCGCGCGACCGTTTCTGCGGGGCGGACATTGTGCCCCGTGGGGCTGATGTGGCATAAGAGACAATTGGCCGCTGCTGAAGGGAAAACCCTGCAGAGCGGCCCCACATCGAATTAAAAGGATAATGCATTCGATGTTGTGACACATTCCATTCATCCTTGGCCAAGGACTGCGTTGCTTTCCTCCGTAGTCCGTATGCGCACTATGCTCAATCTTCCTGAGAGGCTAAACTCGGAATGAAACCTTCGCTTCTGCTGTTAGCTTTCGTTGGGCTCATCTCGGTAAAGGCTCATGCGGTCGCCCCACCCCCTTGTCTGGGGGGCGTTTCGGTCAGTACTTTTCGTCTTCTGCTCCTACCGGAAGGGAAAGGCCCCGCATTGCCACTAAGCTCCGTAAATCTCATCCGGCCGGGCGACAGGCTGAAATACGAGCCCATTCACATACCTAACCCCATCAAGGACAAAGCGCAGATCGCGATTCTGCTTGTGCCGGCCTCTGCACTCTCCAGTGCGGCAGCGAACGCCGGCGCCGCGTCAGCGGGATTGGCGACGGTGGAAGAAAAGGGCGGCGCCACACCGCGCGCGGAAAAGAGCAGAGTTAAGCAAAAGGACCTTGTGGTTTTAGAGGCACGGCCGGCGAAGGAGCCTGCGCAGTGGGCGATTCCGACACAGGCCGCCGTCGTGGGCGTGGTTTTTGGTCCTCACGGGCTGGACGTAAAAAAAGTGAGCTCGATGGTTGAGAAGAATCAAGACCTGATCCCGCAACTCGCCGATTACGCTCAGCAGACCGCTACTGTCGAAGCGTTGGTTCAAACGCTTACTCAGGTCGAGCAATCGCCCACTTACGGAACAGACTTGAACGCGGCCCTGCGGGGATTCTCCGCTGCGTATGGCGTATCGGTCTCCAAACTCGACACCGCGGCTCCTACGGATCAGCAGGCGGCGCAATTGCTTGGGGCCGTGATGCCCTCCCTTTCCACCTACGATCCACTCACCTCGGAGCGAACAGCATTGCTCGCGCAGTCGACGGGGCTGGCCTCATCGGTGGCAGGCCTCTTCTTCGGCACGCCGGTCGGCCTGGCCGCCGGGGGCGCGGCGCTCTTTGAAAACCTCCGCATCATGGTTTTTCCGGACACCGATTTTCACGCCGCCTTCACCCAATCTATCTCCAGCGACGGACTGGCGCTCTGTAGCAAGGACCAGAAGCTGAAGCCCCGCACCCGCCCGGCCTATCTGTGGATGCTGCGCGTTCCGGATGTGGGAGCGCCAACGGCGTCGCTGCCGGAGACCCGGTGCCTACCGCTGGGTTGGAAATCCACCATTAAGATTGCGTGCGCGAATCCCAGCCAGCTCAAAAACCTCCCGCGAGTCCGGGATTGGGAATTAGTCTCCGCGGGCCACTCGGCGGAGGTTCCCGTAACCGTGAAACTCGGTGAACCGGACGACTCTTTGGAGTTGGATCTTAGCAAAACCAAACTTCCGGAAGGGCAATACCGCCTTGTCGCCAAGTGGGATTGGGATCCGATGGAAGTGCAGGGCGACATCAACTTGCGTCCCTTTGCGGATTTTTCGCACGCCAGACTCGGCCCCGGTTCCGAAGACCGCCTGGTGGAAGGCACAGGTCTGGTGAGGGTTCAACTAACGGGCGCGGATTTCGAGTTTGTCAACAAGGTAGCACTCGTTCCTTCAGACAACGCGGCAGGCTCCAGTCCGGCCTCGGCTCTACTAAAGGACGACGCCACACTCAAGGCCGAGGGATTGCCCAAAGATCTTTCCTTCACCGTTCCCAAGGAGAGTAGCGCGGGGGAGCAAACGACCTTGGATTTGGACATTGACACCGCCAAGTTGCGGGCGGGCTCCTATTGCCTGAAACTCACCCAGACGAACGGATCGAATCATGACCTCGGGCTCGTGATCCACCCTCCCAACCCCGCCTTATCTAATCTTCCCTTGCGGGCAAACCTGGGGGAGACGCACCAGACATTCACGCTCGAGGGAACCGGCATGGAACGGATTGAAGGCATTTCGAGCGACAGCGCGACGTGGACTCTGGCTCCTGTTGCGGCGAATGCGCAGAACCTGCGCGAGCGAATGGCCACCCTCAAATTAATGCCGAAGGCGAAAAAAGGCGATATGCTCGACGCCAGCTTGAAGGTTTCGGATCTGCGAAGTCCTCTCAAAATCTTCGACGCCGTACAAGTGGTTGGGCCGCGGCCGAAGATCATCGGGGTGAACGAATCGTCCTCTCAAGCGACGGATGTAGCCTTGCGCCAGGGCGAAATCGCCGCCGGCGGTCCGGTGAGTTTCTCGATCCAGACCGAGAATCCCGGATCGAATCCCGGCTTCGAGCTGAGCTGTGCCAACCAAGGAGACGCGAAGAAACCCCTCTCTCTCCATCCTGGCGAGAGAGCCGGAACTGCGCAGTTGGATTTTGCCGGAGAAGGCATTCTGTTCCTGTCCGTAGATCCGGGATCGGTTGGCCGCTCCGGGTGCCAGTTGGAGGCCATGATAAGCGCGGATGAGACCGGCGCCTCGCAACCCTATACTCTGGGACGAGTCATTCGCCTTCCGCACATTCAGAAATTTGTGCTCACCGACCAGAAGAAAAGTGGCGACCTTTTCTTAGGAAGCCTCACCGGCCAGGAGTTGCAAGTCATCGAGAAGACGGGATGGGATAGCCAGGCAGGATACCCTGTACAGGGAATCCCCGTCCCCGCGGCCGGTGACCCCCAGAACCAGACCTTACAAATTGAACTGCCTTGGCCGCCGCCCTCGCCGCGGGCGCCGCTCTACGTCTGGTTGCGCGGCGAAAGCACGGGGCGCATCACTGAGGCGAAGTACTAAGCCGGCAGCGCAACCTCTGGGCTTTGCGCATGGTGAATAAAAGCCTCCGCGTACTTCACGCCCAGCTCCATGCCACGGCAGCGGTTCATCTGGTCGTGGACCGCGTAGAATTCTTCGGGCTTTTGGCTGGCGTGTACGAAGCACGAGGCGCGTTTGCGCGCCTCTGTTGCCGTGATGTCCACGTACTGGGTGGGCCAGAATTGTGATGTCTGCATTCCGGTCATGACTTCGAAGTAGTAGAGTGCGAATTTCCTTTGCATGCGCAGCCACGCGTCGTAAACCAGCAGCGAAGTGGCCCGGTGATCCTCGTGGGTGTCGATGGGCCAGTGAGTGAACACCACATCCGGCCGCTCGCCCTGCAGGATTTTCAGGTACTCTTCATAGCGCGCGTAGTTCACTTCGACTTTGCCGTTCACCTGACCTGCGAACACGGGGCGCGCTTTGAGAATCTCGCAGGCCTTCTGAGCTTCCGCGGTTCGGATCAGGCCCGCCTCGTCGTAAGTCTTACCTTGAATGCCGCGCTCGCCGCGCGTCAGGTAGAGGATCACGACCTCATGCCCCGCGTCAGACAGCCGAGCAATGGTGCCGCCGCAGCCGGATTCCGGGTCGTCAGGGTGCGCCCCTGCAATCACCACCCGGATGGGGTTTGGCGTAACACCGGCAGTCCTTGTCAAGGGCGCGCCCGCGGCAAGTGCTCCGGCCGCGCCGGCGGCCTGCCCCAGTAAATTACGCCGTGTTATTGATGTCATGATCGGTTCCTCCGCCATTCGTCGATAAGAATCTGGAGGTTGCTCCAGGTCCTGGGTGCATCCACGGTGATGTTGTCGACGGGAGAGAGGATGAACCCCTCCGGTCCGAGTTCGGCAAGGGCAAGCCGCACGGCCGTGCGAATCTCGCTCTCTTCGCCCATTTCCGCCGTGACCGCGCCCGAGACGCCGCCCCACAAGCAAAGCCGCCCGGCAGCTTTCTTCTTGATCTGGCCAAGGTCGCTGTGGGTGCCCTGGACCGGATCAACGCCAATGAGGACATCTACTCCCGCTTCCACGTAATCGTCGAGCCGTGGCAATATTCCGCTGGAGCAAATATACCCAAACTTGGCGCCGTGTTCATGCGCCAGCGCGGCATCGCTCTTGAGGTGCGGAAGGATGACCTCCCGAAAGAGCTTGGGCGGAAGGAAATCGCAGCCCTCATACCACGCCCGGTAGATATAGAGATCCACTCTCCCCGAAAGCACCACGGCCATGCGCTGCTGGTTCCAATTGTGGATCATTTCCATAAGTTCGGCGAAAAACGCCGGCTGGTCGTGCTCGAGCATCATCAGGTTCTCAAACCCGCAAAGCCAGTTCGCCATATCGACGCCCACGCCCCAACCGCCTGCCAGCAACACTCCCTGCTCGCGCGCAAAAGCGTGGGCACGTTCGGCTTCGACTTGGAATTGTTTGACATCGTCAGGGTCAGGAGGCGTCAGCAGGTACCGCAACGCATCCAACTCCGATGCTTCACCGCTCAGCAAAGGCTTGATCGCCCGCGGCACCTGGTAATCATCGACGAAGGGAATGTGGTTTCCGTGCGGCCAGTCGTCCGAAAGGCGCACGCTGGTTTGCAGCTTGCCGGCCGGCGTCGAGTACTCCTTGTGCAAAACGGCGTACCGGCCGGGATTCTCTTCCTGCCACTCGCGCGTCTCCACCGATAGATGGAAACGCACCGGCAGCCCGCGCAGGTCCGGATGGTCCAGGCGCTGCGGACGCGGCAGAGTAGGGATAAAAAGAAAGGAGTCCAGACCCATGTCGCGCTCGGCCTTGACTAATTCATAGAGGTTTTCCTGGCAGCGCCGCCGCAACGCCGTAAAGCTCATGAAGCAACATGGAACATAATCCGGCGCCTCATGCCGCAACGCGCACAACATTCGCTCGCGTGAAGTGACTTCAGGCATCCTGTGGCACCCTCTAGCACGTCATTCTGAGCGAAGCGAAGAATCCCCGCAGTTCTAAAATCGAGCAACTGCCGTGATCCTTCGTCGTCCCGATGAGATCGGGACTCCTCAGGATGACAGCATCAATCCAGGTTCACTTCTCCACCACTTGCTCGCGCTCCGCATCAAAGTAATACACCTTGCCTGTCCGGTAAGACCGCACGGAGAGGTCGCAGGCCACTGAAACCTTATAACCGATATCCACGTTGCAGTTCGGCAGTTGCCGTGAGCGCACGCAATCGAAGAAGTTGTCAACGTGCTTCAGATCGCCCTCGTTGCCCACGCCATCCACGCGCACCTGGTCGTTGCCGTACTTCTTGTTGAATTCCTCGGCGAACGGCGATTCGGGGAAGATATCCGCGTAATCGTACTGACGCGACGGCGGGCCTTCCCACTCGTCGCTCAGATGGATAGTGGCTTTGGTCCCCCGGATCATCATCATCGGACCGTTCTCGTTGACCTGTGAAGACTGCACGGTCATCGAATACTTACTCGGGTAGTCGGCGACGGTCAGGAAGGTGTCAGGGACCTCGCGCCCGTCGTTATAGATCCACAACCCGCCCATGCCCGCGACGCGGGTCGGGAAGTCGTTGGCCACTCCGACATGAAAAGGCGCGACGATATGATAGTGCAGGTCGGTGGCAATGCCGCCTGAATAGTCCCAGTACTTGCGGAAGCGGAAAAACCGGTCCGCGTTATACGGAATCTGGCGGGAGGGGCCGAGCCACTGTTTCCAATCGATGTGGTTGTCCCCCGTCGCGTCGGGACCGGCGGCAGGATCGATCGTCCAAAAGTCACCGCCGTTCCAGTCGCCTTCAGGGGCATTGCGGCTGTAGGTGCCCTGCACCGCGACCACTTGCCCGATCATGCCTGATTGGACAATCTCGTGGATCTTGTGCCAGCGATTCCAGGAAAGCCCCTGCACGCCCACTTGCAGGACGCGCTTGAGTTCTTTGGTCTTGTGGGCGACCGTTTTGCTTTCCTCGGCCGTGTGCGTCATGGGCTTTTCAACGTACACGTCTTTGCCGCGCTCCATGGCCGCGAGGGTGATAGGTGCATGCCAATGGTCGGGCGTGGCGATGAACACCGCATCGATGTCAGACCGCTGGAGCACTTCCTCGTGGTGAACGTAGGCCGTTGCCCCCGGCGCCTTTGCCGAGGCCATGCTCAGCCGCTTCTGGTAAACATCACAAAGGGCTACGATTTCAATATCCGATTTGTTGGCACGGTGCTGAAGCACCAGGTTCAAATGATCTGAGCCGCGCGCTCCCAGGCCGATCAGCGCCACATTGATGCGATCGTTAGCGCCCAGCACGCGCTGCCACGCCGGGGCGGCAGCCAAGGCCGCGCCTCCCATCGCAGCTTTCTTCAGGAAACTACGGCGGGTTGGATTGTGCGAAGAAGTCATAGGTGAAACCTCCATTACGATGTCGAACTCTCTGTTGACAGCAGCACGACCGCAATCAACGCGCACACTATTCCCAAGGCCTGCAAGGCACTGATGGATTCATGGAGAATGAAAGGAGCCAGGAAAACTACCACGATGGGATAAAGCGCCGTGAAGGGCGCGACGATCGAGGCTTTGCCGCCGCTCTTCAGCGCCGCCAGGAGCGCCCAGGCCCCTAAAGCGTTAAACACGCCGCTCAAAAGCGCCCATTCCAGGCCACGATGGGAATATGTGAAGAGTACCTTTCCCGGGTAAAGCCATGGCTCGAGAATGAAAAAGCCCACGGCCAGCCACACTAGAGCCCATTCCGCAGAGAGATGGTTGGTGGAGAGCTTTTGGAGCAAACCAACAATCCCCCACGAGATCAGGGTGATCAGACCAAACCAGAACCAAGGGGGCAAGTGCATAGGACCGGATTCTCACAAAGAGAAAATGATAATAGCCGCCACAGCAAATCCCAAACCCACCATCTGAAGCCAATTGAGCCGTTCGCGTAGAACCAGTACCGCCAGCACGACCGTAATGAGGGGATAAAGAGCCGTGGCGGCGGTGATGACCGACGTGTTCCCGCCACTCCGATAGGCTGCAAAAAGCGTCAGGCCGCCGATGCCCGCAAGAATTCCATTGCCAAGGCTGTACGCGATGCCCTTCGCGCTCTTTTCGAACTTGACGGGCTTCATGACAAGCACCAGAATCGCCACCGGAATGAAGCCGAACGTAAAGATGAACTGCATCGCGCTGGCGGGAATCTCGTTAGTCCCCAGTTTCGAACAGAGCACCCACGCTCCCCAACAAAGCACGCAAAGCAGCGAGTACCAAAACCACTTGGCTTTAAGCCCCTGCGGTATGACTTTCATGCAACTCCAAAATGAAAAGGGGTACGTCCTTCGGCAAAGTCTCACACTCGCTCCCGAAGACGCAGAAGCAAACACGAGACCGTTTTGCCACCCTGCTTCTTATAGTGAGTGCCTCGCGACTGTCAAGCTTTTTTCGTAGCTGACACAGGGTTGGTGCAAAGCGGACCCGCGCCCCGGCGGGCGGGGCGCCGCGCTACGACTCGCGGCTTTGTGGCTTCCGTACCATCGGCCAACTTTTACGCCGAACACCCGTGGTAGCTTGGTAGTGACTCAATTTGAATTCGTAGCGGCGAGCTTACCTCGCCAAACACTGCCGGTAGCGTTTTTCGCTTGACAAGCCTCTCAGGCCGTGATAGCCTATAAGCGTTGTCAAACTCGGCCGCCGACAAACTGTCAGTGGTTAGGCGGCGAGACTAAGTAGGGCAATTCCCCCGGCAGGCCGTCAGAAGGAGGGGAGCCGCCAATTACATGTATTTTAGTACGATCGAAGCCAGTATGTTATTGAAAACAAACGAGACCTTTCGAAAACGAACTCAAAACGAACTCAAAACGCAGCTAAGATTAGACCCCAAAATCGGCGCAAAACGCGCAATTCTGGTCGAATTCGCCTGCGGAAATAATCCAACCAGAGGGGTCACGGGGGGCTACATAGATTCCATGCCCAACCGCGATGAGCGTCGGAAGGCCACAGAGGACATGCACGGCCCGTCTCGCAGGCCGACAATATGTCTGGACCAGCGCCTTGCGCCCCGGCCCCGCGCACCTGAATCCTGACACCTGCCAGGCCATTCGGGTGTAGACTTGTAAGCCGCAAACCCGAGAGTCCTCGCCGAAGGTCCTGATATGAAGATCCAATTAACTGTATTGTTATTTGCCCTACTTATCCCCGTCGCATTGTTCGTGATCGGCCTGAAGAGTATTGGCATGAGCGCGGAGCAGAAGATCAGGCCGGCGCTTGTAGCGGGAGGCTTCTACCCTGCCGACCCGAACGAATTGGGAAAGATGATCGACGGTTTTCTCGCGCAGGCTTCGCCCCAGAAACTGGACGGCAGCCTGGTGGCGCTGATCTGTCCTCACGCGGGCTACCAATTCTCCGGCGGCGTGGCAGCTTACTCCTATGTCCAGCTTAAAGGACGGAGCTACGACCGAGTGGTAGTGCTCGCCCCGTCGCATTACGAGTCGTTTCCCTTCTCCTCCATCTACGACGGAGACGCTTACCATACGCCGTTGGGCGACGTTCCGGTGGACCACGACTTTGCCGCCCGGCTCGTCAAGCTGAGCTCGTCAATCAAAATCTCGGACCGCGGACACGGCCCGGTGAATGTGCGAGGCCAACAGTACGGCGAGCACGCTCTCGAGGATCAACTGCCGTTCCTTCAGCGCGTGCTGGGACAGTTCAAGATGGTGCCCATCGTGATGGGCGACATCAGTTACGACAACTGCCGCGCCCTGGGGATCGCTCTCGCCAAAGCCGTACAAGGCACCAACACGCTCATCCTGGTCAGCTCCGATCTGTCCCATTACCACACTTACGATGACGCAGAGCGGATGGACCACCAGATCTTGAAGACCATCCAGGATTGGGATTACCTGACTCTCTCCCAAAACCTCGAGCGGAACCTCTGGAACGGTCCTTGCGGCGGCGGGCCCATCATCGCAGCCATGATTGCAGCGGAGCACTTGGGCGCCCATCACGCGCGACTCCTCAAATACGCCAATTCGGGCGACGTTACGGGAGACAAGAGCCGCGTGGTCGGTTACGGAGCCCTGGCGATCACGGCTGACAATGAGAAGGAGAACAAGAAGCACGGCCACAAGAACGCGGAGTTCTCCCTCACCCCCGCCGAAAAAGAGGAGTTGCTGAGAATTGCCCGCCAGTCCGTGGAAGTCGCGGTGCGGGAGAAGAAGATCCTGCCCGTACCCGACAATGAGCCGGAAGCGCTCCGTGATGCGCGTGGCGCCTTCGTGACCTTGAAGGAGCACGGAGATTTGCGCGGCTGTATTGGCTATATGTCCCCGGTTAAACCCCTTGCCGAAACGGTCCGGGATGTGGCCGCCTTCGCGGCTCTCGAGGACCGGCGCTTCCGCCCCGTCAATTCCGACGAACTGCCGCTGCTGGAGTACGAGATCTCGGTGCTTTCCCCGCTGCGCAAAGTCGAAGACATCAACCAGATTCATGTAGGCCAACATGGCTTGCTGATCCGCAAGGGAGAGAATGAGGGCGTGCTGCTTCCCCAGGTGCCCACGGAAGAAGGCTGGGATCGGAAGACATTCCTGGAACAGGTGTGCGTCAAGGCGGGCCTGCCCCAGCAGGCCTGGAAAGATGACGACGCCGACCTGTTCATGTTTACGGCCCTGGTATTTGGCGAGCCGCACAATCCTAAAGCGCCCGCGATTGATGAGCCCTCAGCTCAAAAGCCGCCAGGATTGCAAGCGCCGCCGGCCCCAGGTTCACCACGGCCATGAGAATGGCGGCTCGCAAAAAGCCATAAACCGGGAGCAGGTAGGCGCTCAGCGCCACCGCTCCCAGGCACGCCCCAAGCAGATCGAGTCCATAGAGTATTCCAGGGTTGCCCAACTCCTGAGCACTCGCTGGCGAAGCCTTGTTCCCCTCCTCGCTGAGGAGGCGCATGAGGGGTGGTGACGCGGAGAAGTAAAGGCGGCTCGCTAAGGGGAACTGGAATCCGCCCATCAGACCGGCCATCAGAGCCAGCATGGGGAAAACCATGGGGTTGAGGGTGAGAAGCGCCCGCAGACTTTTGACGCTCGCCAGCAGAACGAACAACGCGTAGAGGAGAAGAGGCGCTGCCGCCGCCAGAAGTTGCAGCAGTGCGAGCATCCCGTATTCCCTTCCTTGGCTAAGGACGGGGTTGGGGGGTGGTTGGTCAGGACGTGGGCGCTGATATCCCCCAGCACCCACGGTCGTACGGGCGGTTCGCGAACCGCCCCTACGCGCCCTTGTTTCCCTTAGGGCCAACCATGCTCCGCCCGCCATCCCCACCATGAAGAGAGCTACCAGAATGGCCAGTTGCTGGTAAACGTATCCGTAGAGGGCTTGAAACCCGAGCAGGAGGAGAACTTCGAGGCCAAGCAGCGTGAACCCCATCGCCGCCACACAGAACCCCAGCGTGGCGCGATAGGCGTGCGGCAGTCTTCCTACATCACGATCACGAGGCGGCGTGCCATCGCCGCTGCCGCCATGCCGCGCCACGCCGAGGCGTTCGCACAGCCCCGACGCGACCGTTAGGATCAACAGGCCAAGAAACGCGGCGACCGCGGCCGCGCCGAATCTCAGAGCCGCCAGCCATTCCAGTAAATCGCGCCAGCGCGAGTGAAATCGCGAACTCCATAGGGCCACGTCGAAATAGTAGGCAATGGGAGAGAAGTCCCGGTTAATGGGGGTGGCGGCCGTTGGCTCGATCTGCCGATCGAGATCCTGCATGCGATCCGGCGACATCTGGAAGGGAACGTAATACTCGCGAAAATACTGCGTGTGGATGCGGCGCTCGTGCAGCCGGGTCATCAATCGAGAGGCATCTCGGGTAAGTGTGCCCCCTCGATTTGAAACCAGAAAGTGAATCGTCTCTCCTGGAATGGCAACCACTTGTGGGAATACCGAGCGCAGCGTCTTTGCGAGGCACCTCAAGAGGTCCGCAAGATCCTGGCTGATGTAATTCTCCGCCCCGGTCACCTGAAAGGACAGAACCCCGCCGGGGTTGAGCTTCTCCGCGGCCTCGCGGAAAAACTCCTGGGTGTAAAAGCGGTTCAGTTGGGCGGTAAAGGGGTCAGGCAAGTTGATGATGATGACGTCGAACTTGGTTTTGCTGGTCTTGAGGAACAACCGGCCATCCATGGGGTGAACGAACACGCGAGGATCGCTGCGCACAGGCGTCCAGGCTTGAGCAAAGTGGCGCTCGGCGACGCCCAGGATGGCAGGGTCCAATTCGACGTAGTCGACCCGTTCGAGGCTGGAGTATTGCAGAGCTTGCGCCAGGCTGCCGTTGATTCCTCCGCCAATCAGCAGCAGCGAGTGGGGAGCGGCGTGTTCGAGAAGTGCAAAGTGTGCTGCCTCTTCGGCCGCTGAGGGGTCCGGCACGGTGAGTATCCTCAACCCGTTCTCGAAAAGGCTGTGGCTTTCGCTTGTCCCCACCAGCGCCAGATTGCCATAGACAGAATTCCGGGATTCCACGAGGCTGAAGCCGCGCCACAGCAGCGCCAGCGATTGGGCCTCGAGCCGGCGCGCGGCGCGCGGGATGAAGAGGGCAGCAACGAGAAGCAGCGCCAGCAGGGTACGGCGATAGACCGGCGTGTGCACGCCGATCCATGCCGCGGCCAGCAGGTTGAGCAGGGCCACGCAGGCGGCCATTTCGAAGGAGGTGAAATGGCGGATCAAAATCAGGCTTGCCAGTATTCCTCCCAAGCCCGATCCCGCAGCCTCGAACAGGTAAACCGAACTCGCCGCGGAGGCCGTTGAGCTGCGCGTTTCCTCGCTGCACAGCCTGCTGCCCGCAGCAAACAGGCTCCCCGAGAGCAGGCAGAAGAGACTGAGTGTTATCAAGGAAGTGAGGAACATCGGCGCCGGGCCCAGGATTTCTCCAGGGACGGATTCCAGCATGGGCCGGCTGGCGCGTACCGCAAAAACGGTCAGCGGGAATACTCCGCCGAGCAGGGTTTCCAGACTGGCCACAACTTTCCGCGAATCGCGCCAGCGCCCTGAAACCCGGCCTGACAAGCTCGAGCCAATGGCCGTCCAAAGCAGCCAGCACGCGAGTATGATGCCGAGAGAAATCTCGTTGCCGTAAAAGACCACGATCAACTCGCGCATCAGAACAATCTGCGCGGCGACAGAAGTAAACCCAATGAGGGATAAGATGCATTGCAGTTGGGGCGAGACTTTACCCTCTCCTCGGTGCCCAACATCGAATGTGGGTTGGTTGCTCACCAGCGTTGCGCCATGGCAATACTACCGCCAAAGCCGCCATCGGCGCAAAGCACAGGGTCAGGCTTCAGGAGTCTGCAGGAAGAACTGCGCAGGCCGGCTGCCGCATCAGGCCACTGTACTTCGGGGTCTGCGCCAGCGGGCTGTGATCCTAAGGGGCGGGGTAACTTGACTGGCGGGGAGGGGATTGACAAATCGCTGTACAGACCGTATAAAGGCTCTATGAAGACTCTTACGATAACGGATGCAAAGAAGAATCTGAGCCGCTGGCTCGACGCTGCGGCCCGCGGACAGGACATCGGGATTGTCCGCGGGGCCGAAATCATTGCTCTGCGCAGGGTCGACGTGGAATCCACCGATTATGCGCAACGCGAATACGCGGCGACGCCAGAGCAAATTACGGCGTTTGCGGCGGCCACCGATAAACGCTATCGCCGGCTCAAGCGGTCGGGGAAATTGGTGACCGTCACCACCGAGCAACTGAGGAACCTGCTTGAGTAAGCTTCTGTCTATTGACCCCGCAGTGTTACGACGCCTACAGAGCCTGCCGAAGAACGAACGGGCTGAGTGCCTGTTAGCGCTGTGCGAGTTACCCGAGACCTTTGGCCGCCCGCATCTGCACAGCGGCTTGGGGATTCGTAAATTGGGCGACAAGATTTTCGAGTGCCGTGGCAATGCTTCGTTGCGCTTCAACTTTCAGGACCGGCCGTCCGACTTGTTCGTCTCTTTCCTGGGCAATCATGACGAGGTCAAAGCCGTGCTCCAAAACCGCAGGTATCGCTGAGACGAGCGACTGGCGCAGGCATCCAGAAAGCGCCGTGCGCACCTGCGTGACGGTCATTGGGAGAAACCCGGAAGCGGTGGAAAACGAGCTCATGAATAAGCCGTGACACGCGAAAGGAATTCGTCGCTTGATGGGCGTGGCTTGATGACTTACTAATTTCTGCGGCGTTTGACTTCACTGGGGCGGTCGGCTAACCTGAATTGTCAGGGTTAATCCTTCCGGCGCGCCATGGCTTGCTGGAATTGAGGTTGGGAGCGCAAACGAACCGCGGAGATTCTTCGGCCCGGAGAACGGGGCCTCAGAGTGACATTAGTTCGAAGTAGCGTAGAAATGTTGAGAAGAGTCTATCTGGACAACAACGCAACGACGCCGCTGGCGCCGGAAGTCTTTGAGGCGATGAAGCCTTACCTGCTCGAGGATTATGGCAACGCCTCTTCGATCCATTGGTTTGGGCAACGGGCCAAGAACGCCGTCGAGAAGGCTCGCCAGCAGGTCGCAAAGCTGCTGAATGCGCGGCCTGGCGAAGTGATTTTTACAAGCGGGGGAACAGAGGCGGACAATGCTGCGATCTTCGGCATCGTCCAGGCAGCCCGTGTGGCAAACCCGCACATTATCACCACGAGCATTGAACACCACGCGGTCCTCAACACGGCGCAGGCGCTTGAAAAGCAGGGTGTCGGTGTGACTTACCTCGGTGTGGGTGCAGGCGGCGTGGTCGACCCGGCGGCCGTACGAAGCGCCATTCGGCCTGAGACCGTGCTGATTTCCATCATGCACGCGAACAACGAAATCGGCACGATCCAGCCGCTGGAAGATATTGGGGCCATTGCCCGCGAGCGCGATATCTATTTCCACACCGACGCGGTTCAGTCAGCGGGCAAGATTCCCATCGATATCGAGAAGCTGGGCGTCGACCTGCTTTCCCTTTCCGCGCACAAGTTGAACGGCCCGAAGGGCGTGGGTGCGATGTACATTCGCAGGGGCACTACCCTCAGGCCGCTTCTTTACGGAGGCCATCACGAGCGCGACCGCCGTCCCGGTACTGAAAACGTGCCGGGAATCGTCGGACTGGGAATGGCGGCGGAACTGGCCTGGGCTCACCTTGACGAATATGGGCAGCGTGTGGCGGCCTTGCGCGATCGCCTGGAGCGAGGCGTACTCGAATTGGTCCCGCAAGTCGCCGTAAACGGCGATCCACAGCGGCGGCTCCCCAACACCAGCAACCTTTGCTTCGAATGCGTCGAAGGCGAAGGCTTCGTCATCGCCATGGATTTGAAAGGCTTTGCATGCTCCACTGGGGCGGCATGTTCCTCCGGGTCGGTCGAGCCGTCGCACGTTCTCTCCGCTATCGGCTGTACGCCGGAGCAGGCGCGGACGAGCATCCGGTTCAGCCTGGGCCGTTACACTACCGCCGAAGATGTCGACGCCACGCTCGCTGCTCTTCCCGCCGTCGTCGAGCGGCTCCGTGCGGTGTCGCCCCGCTACAAACCCGTAGGAGCCAGGGGTTAGGGCAATTCTGGATTTTGGATTTTGGATTCACCTTCCCATTTTCAAGTTTCCAGTTTCCAATTTCCAATTTCGAGTTTCGAACTCCGGTTTTCTTGTCATGACAATCGCTGTCGCGATGAGCGGAGGCGTGGACAGTTCCACTGCTGCCGCCTTGCTGGTCGAAAAAAACTCGGATGCCAAGGTCCCCGCTGTGCGCACCCAGCCTGACTCGGTGGTCGGGCTGACGATGCAGTTGTGGAACCAGCGCCGTTTGCCGAGCTTGCAGGGCCAGGAAGGCGTGCTGAACCCGTCGGGTCACGCCAGCGGCCGCTGCTGCTCGCTGGACGATGTCTACGACGCCCGAGCTGTGGCGGAGTGCCTGGGTATCCCGCACTACGTCATCAACCTTGAACGGGCGTTCGAAGCGACGGTGGTGCGGCCGTTTGTGGAGCGTTATCAGGCCGGAGAAACCCCCATTCCGTGCAGCCTTTGCAACACGGAGATCAAGTTCGAGCGGTTCATCGCCCTCGCGCGCCAGATCGGCGCGGAGCGCATTGCCACCGGCCATTACGCGCGCCTCCGGCACGGCGAAACGACAGGCCGCATTCAACTGCTGCGCGGGGTGGACCGGAGCAAGGACCAGGCCTACTTCCTCTTTGGGCTCACCCAAGAGCAGCTCGAACGGGCCCTGTTCCCGCTCGGCGAACTCCGCAAAGAGCAAGTGCGCTCGATCACCCGCGCCAAGCGGTTGCCCATAGCTGAGAAGCCCGAAAGCCAGGAGATCTGCTTCGTTCCTTCGGGTAATTACCGCGACTTCATCGACGCCTATCTTGAGGAACAAGGCAGGAAGCCGGTGGCACGCCCGGGTGAAGTCGTCTCAACTGAGGGGCAGGTGCTCGCCGAGCACCGTGGGGTTCACCATTTCACCGTGGGTCAGAGGAAGGGTTTGGGAGTGGCCGTGGGCTCACCGCTTTATGTCGTGCAACTCGAGCCGGAAAAGAACCGAGTTATCGTCGGGCCTGAGCCGGAGCTGTTTCGCCGCAAGTTTGTGGTTCGCGACGTCAACTGGATTCGACTGGTCGCGGAGGGCGAGGCGCTCGAGGCCCACGTCAAGATTCGCCATAATCATCCCGGCGCCCCAGCCCAAGTGGAAGCGCATGGAGCCCACGAGGCTTCGATCACGTTCCACCAACCTCAGCGGGCCATCACTCCCGGGCAAGCGGCAGTTTTCTACGACGGTGACGAAGTGGTCGGTGGCGGGTGGATTGATCGTGTTCTCGAATAAGTTGGGCGACCGTTGCGGGGTATCAGTTCTCTGCCTTCAGGCGCAAGGCTGCGTGAGAATGCCTCTTCGAATGTCGGGAGCGCGCCAAGACCCCCGTCGCCGGGGCAGGGATCTGCCTTATTGATATTGCGGATCGTGCAGGGGCGCATGGCTATGCGTCCCTCTGGATTACCGTGTGGCGCCTTAAATGAAAAGCTGCTCGTCCTGTGCTGCCTCGCTGACGCTGGTTGATCGCCGGCGCGAGAACAGGAACTCCAGACCCGCCTGCATGCCTTTGATGACGGCTGAAACTTCCTGAACGGGCGCCAGCACCCCGCGCTGCACGGTTTCCGAGGTGGTTTCGATCTTTTCGACGAGATCGGAAACCATCCGGTCCATGCGAATAACCTGCGAGCGTGACTTGTCCACAAGCTCGGCCACCAGCCTATCCACGTCGCTGGTCCGCTCGCGGAGTATCTTGCTGATGTCGGCCAAGTTCGCGGTGATCGTCCGCAAAGGTTCGCGGGCATTGACCAGGATTTCCGTGACCGATTGCGCGAGCGGGTCAAACCGCTGCTTGAAGTCTAGGCGGACAGCTTCGAGTTGGCCGGGAATTTTCCGCAGCGCCAGAAAGATCGCGACTGTCATCCCCGCCTGGATCAGGACTGCCAAGGCGACAAGGATGAGCGCGATGGTCAGCCCTGTGTTTTGCTCCATGGTTCGCTCACCAGTCCTTCTGCGGCCCGACTCTTACTTGGCCTTGGCTTTTTCTTCCTGGTAGGCTTGTTTGCCCGCTTCCAACGCTGCTGAGAGAAGTTCCTTCTGCTTGGTTACAAGGTCTTTGCCTTTCTCCACAGCGTCTTCCGCCTGGCGGCGCAAGTCGTCCGTCTTGGCCTTAACGTAGTCCCGGCCCTCTTCGGCTTTTCCGGCAATATACTCGCGAGCCTCTTTTCCAGATTTGGGAGCAAGTAGCAGGGCGGCGATTGCCCCTATACCCACACCCGCAAGAAAAAACCCCAGATTCGTTGCACCACTACTTTCATCGCTCATAGGCTACCTCCGCTTCATACTGTGGAAAGCACGTTCCGAGCGGCTTCCTTGCCGGAATCAAGTGCCTCAGCAAGCCGCTCCCGCTGTTTGTTCACCAGACCCTTGCCCTTCCCGACTAACTCTTCAGCTTGGTCCTTGAGTTCCCGACTTCTCGAAGTCACGTACGCTTTGCCTTGCTCGGCCTTCTTGGCAATCAGTTTCCGTGTCTGCTCGCCGGTCTTGGGCGCGAGGAGCAGGGCCACCGCTCCGCCGACGCCAATCCCGACAAGAAAACACCCGATTCCTGTTGCCATGTTGCATCGAGCCATAACTCACCTCCGCGTTCCGAGACTCAATGTAGCACCTAGGCTTGCGTCAAGCAAGTAAAAAAGCTAAGTGTTTAGTGTTAGTTATAAATAGACCGGCCAGACGGCTTATTAACAGACGGATGAGGATCACTTATTCGCAGATGATCCCCATCCCATAGAGGAGGAGTAGGGAGCGGTCGTTGCCAACAAGCGATCCGTCCCTCTTCCCATTTGTTAGGGAAAATGAGTCGTTCTCGTGCTTTCTGAGTGCCGCTGACGGAATGTACGGTCAACCCGTCTTCGACAGCTTGCTAAAATGCTCCACAATCCGCTGTGCCTGTGTCGAGTTTACCACTTGACCGAGTTCCTCTGTCGACAGACTCTGCAGCGCGCCTAGGCTGCCAAAATGGGAGAGCAGCTTGCTGGCACTCTTTTCTCCGATCCCAGTTATTTCCAGTAATTCGCTCGCCATTTCGCGTTTTCCGCGCCGCGCCCGGTGGAAGGTCACTGCAAACCGGTGCGCCTCGTCGCGGATTTGCTGGACCAAATGGAGGGCCGGAGAGTGATGATCGAGAACCACCGGATCATCTTCACGTCCCAGGAGATAGAGGATTTCCTCGCGCTTGGCGATACTCGCTAAAGGCTGGTTAATGATTCCCAGGTTCTCCAAAGCCTTTGCGGCCGCGTGGAGTTGGCCGATTCCTCCGTCGATAAGAATCAGTTCCGGCAGTTTCTTATTTTCCTCTTGCAGTCTTTTGTAGCGGCGTCCCACCACTTCTCTCATGCTGGCGAAGTCATCGTTGTGGGGGACCGTCTTGACGATGAACTTGCGGTAGTCCGACTTCTTCATGCCATTCCCTTCCCAAACCACCATCGAGGCGACAATATCCGAGCCTTGAATGTGGGAGACATCGAAGGCCTCGATGCGGTTGGGCGGCTGGGGCAGGTCGAGAGCCTCTGCCAGGCTCTCCAACACCTCGCGGGCTTTGGGCTTCAGAATTCTAAAACGCCTTTCGAACGAGTGGCGCGCGTTCCGGGCGACCAACTCCAGCATGGCGCGTTTCCGCCCCCCTTGTGGGGTCAGAATCTTCACCGGGTGTCCTCGCCGCTCGGCCAGCGACTCTTCGAGGAGTTCGCGGTCTTCGAAATCCACCGGCACGTGGATCTCGCCGGGAAGATACTGTTGGTCGAGATAGACTTGCTTGAGAAGCGAAGAGAAGAACTCGCCGGCATGGAAGCCCTCGAGGTCCTCCCAGAAGAATTCCCGCCGATCCAGAACGCGCCCGCCGCGCAGGTGAAATAGATTCACCGCCACCAGCGGACCCTCCTGGTGGAATCCCAGGATGTCAGCCTCTTGGCCTGACCAGGCCGCCATTTTCTGGCGCTCGCGAAGTTCCTCGACGGTGGTGATCTGGTCGCGGTAACGCGCGGCGTCTTCAAAGTAAAGCCTCTCCGACGCCTCTGCCATGCGTGCGTGTAGACTGCGGACCAGATCGCTCTCGCGACCCTCGAGCAGCATGCGAACGTCCCGCACCGCCTCCGCGTAGCGCTCCGGCGTAGTCAAGCTCTCCACGCAAGGACCGAGACAGCGATGGATGTGATATTGAAGGCAGGGGCGGGGATGGAAGCGCGTCAGATCCACGGTGCACGAGGGGACAAGGAAGTGACGGTGAATAAAATCCACAATACGGTAAGCCAAGTTGGCCGGAAAATATGGGCCGTAATAAAGTGAGCCGTTCTTCTTAAGCCTGCGTGTAACGTAAACGCGGGGGAACCGTTCCTGCAGCGTAAGTTTAATGAAAGGGTAAGATTTATCGTCACGAAGCAGAATGTTATAGCGTGGTTTAAACTGCTTGATGAGGTTGTTCTCCAGCGCTATGGACTCCCGTTCGTTGTCCACCAGGATAGTCTCGAGGTCCTCGGCCATGTCCAGCATTCGGTCCCGCTTTTCATCTCTGGGACGCGACTCTTGGAAGTAGCTCCGCACCCGGTGGCGCAGCGACTTTGCTTTGCCAACATAAATGGGCCGACCCGAGTCATCTTTGAATATATATACCCCCGGCTGGGCGGGCAGGGCTTCGGCTTTTTCGAGGAGCGAAGGATTCACTGAATCTCCAGAGGTTATTATCTGCCAGGACGTAGCTTTCTCAAAGTCACAAGTCGCGCGGAGGCAGATCGCCTTGTCACTCGGCGCCGCTGTATTGACACTCCGCGTGTAGAAGGGTGAGAATTGGTTTCATGCGAAGGAGAGTTTGGGTAAATTTGTTGTTATTCCTCCTGCTTGGCACGAGTGGGGCGATCGTTTTCGCACAACAGCAGCCTACAAAGCCTGGCACCCCAAAAGATGATCCGGTGCGGGTTTTGCCGTCGGATTCAGCGTCGAAGGCGGTGGAGATTGGGGATTTTTACCTTAGGCGGCGAAAATACCAAGCGGCGCTGAGCCGATTTCAGGAAGCGTTGAAAACCGACCCGCATTACGCGCCCGCATTCCGGGAGCTAGGAATAGTCTACGAAAAAATGGGGCAATGGAAGAAGTCACTGGACGCGTATCAGAAATATCTGGACGAGCTTCCTTCCGCCAAAGACGCGCGAGAAGCCAAAGACATTCATAAAGCGATCGCCCGCCTGCAAAGGGAAATCGTTGCAGAAGGGGATTCGTCGCATGGCGCTCCGTGACCGGTTGAAGCTGAACGGTGGTCAGCGCGCCGTGGCCGCAACTGGACAAAACTCTTAGTTCTTTCGCAGCCGCCCCTTAGCTCCCTTCTGCGTGCTGCTTCAATTCATTCCGCGGATTCCTGGCTCTCCGCCTCCGCGTCGAAATAATCCCGGAGAATGCGGGCTGCGCGTTCGGCATCCTCTTCCCGAACCAGCAGCGGCACATCCAACACCGGCAACAGTTCCGACGAAAACTCACCCGACACGACTGACGGAATGCCTTGGTCCTGCAAGATGTTCTTGGCCATCTCGACGTCCATCAAGGCTGTCGCACCAGTAAAGACACGCGCGGCCACAAGCTTGGAGTCAGCGGAGCCTGCACTCGGCACCTGGGGAGGCGAGCCTGGCAAGAGCGGTGCACCGCAATCTTCGCAGGTTTTTGTGCCTTCCACGTATTCCGTGTAGCAGCTTGGACAATAGGCCATGGGCGGGGAAACCCTCCAAGGTCAGTATAGACCTTATTCCTGCCTACCGGTATGATTTGAAAAGCTCACCGCAGAGAGCACAGAGTTCACGGAGAAGAGCACAGGTATCCTCTCCGGTATCTCTGTGGCCTCTGTGTTGGGACTTGTCTCGAAGGCCGCAAAGAGGTGGGTATGACAAATTCGCGTACCAGAGACTTGAAGCGCAGTCGGATGGCGAGAGCATTGGCCCTCTGCATTCTGATGGCATCAGCCGGCTTGCTGGGCTTGCGACACGTGGCCGCAGAGGCCGGGTACGACCTCCTGATCATTAACGGCCACATTCTCGATGGCAGCGGGAGTCCATGGTTCGAGGGCTCAGTCGCCGTGAAGGATGGAAAGATCGCCGCCGTGGGCCGCTTGCCAAATGCGGCGGCGCAGCGCGTGATTGACGCCGGCGGACTAATCATTTGTCCTGGTTTTATCGACCTGCACAGTCATTCCGACTACACACTTCTGGTGGACGGTAAAGCGGAGAGCAAAATCCGGCAAGGGGTGACAACCGAAATCCTGGGCGAGTCAGAATCCGCAGGCCCCATCCTTGGCGCCGCCATACCGGAGTTTGACAAAGAGATGTCTCGCTATGGCCTCACGCGAGACTGGACGACCCTAGGTGAGTACCTGGCGCGCGTGGCACGGCAAGGGAGTTCCGTCAACATCGCCTCCTACGTCGGGAGTGGCCAAGTGCGCATGGACGTGATGGGGAACGTGAACAGAGCCCCCGGCCCCGAGGAAATGGAAAGGATGAAGGCCTTGGTTGATCAAGCCATGCGCGAAGGCGCCCTCGGTCTCTCCTCCGGCTTGATCTATCCCCCCAACTCCTTTGCGAGTACGGCGGAACTGATCTCGCTCGCCGAAGTTGCGGCGCGCTATGGCGGCATTTATACCAGTCATATGCGCGGCGAAGGCGAGCACTGGAGACGAGCTATCGACGAGGCCATCGAAATCGGTGAGAAAGCCCGCCTGCCCGTGCACATCCTGCATTTCAAGATCGACGGCCAATCCAACTGGGGGCAAATGGCCCAGCAGGTCAGCGAGGTTCAGGCGGCGCGCGATCGAGGTGTGGACATCACCGTGGACCAATATCCCTACATCGCCTCGATGACAGGGCTTGAAATGTGCATTCCACCCAAGTATCTCGAAGGCGCCTCGGAGCAGGTGGTGGCGCGGTTGAAAGATCCCAAAGTTCGAGCGGAGATTCGTCAGGCCATCGCCCGAGGCTTGCCGGGCTGGGAATCCGATCAGGTCAAGAGCGTAGGCGGTTGGCATGGTGTGCTCGTGGCGTCGCTCCAGAAACCCGAGAATAAACGGTACGAAGGCCAGCGCCTGGATGAAGTGGCAAAGAAAATGGGCAAGGATCCTCTGGATGCTCTGTGCGATCTGCTGGTATCCGAAGGTGGCTCAGCGGAAGCCGTTTACTTCAGCATGAGCGAGCCCGATGTCGAACTCGCCATCAAACAACCCTGGCTGGGAATCGGCTCGGATGGGAGTGCAGTCAGCCCGGAAATGGCTTTTATTGGGAAGCCGCACCCGCGGTTCTATGGCACCTTTCCTCGCGTGCTAGCGGTCTACGTTCGAGAGAAAAAAGTCCTGACACTCCCCGACGCCATTCGCAAGATGACTTCATTCCCTGCTCAAATCTCCGGTCTTATGAATCGAGGGCTGCTCCGGCCAGGCCTGGCGGCGGATATCACGGTCTTCGACCCAAAGATGGTTGCCGATAAAGCCACCTTTCAGAATCCCCTGTTATATCCATTCGGGATTCCCTACGTCATTGTGAACGGCGTAGTGGTAATCGACCAGGGGCGGCATACGGGTGAAAAGCCGGGGTGCGTGCTCTACGGACGCGGGCGGCAGAGCTAAGCGGCATCTGTCTTCGTGACCCGCGCCTTGTCGAACCAAGCAATCCGGGCCGTAGTTCCAGTATGGCGGGAAAGTGCAAACTGCCGAGATGCTTCGCTTCGCTCAGAATGACAGCGCAGGTGTTAGAGAGAGGCCGTCGAGTTTCACCCACCGGGACGAGGTGATAGAATTACAGCATGTTGAGCACACGGCGCCAGCTCCTCATGACGGTTCTCTTCGCGTGCGGTGGCGCGGGCTGGGGACAGCAAGACGACAACAGTTACTGGAACAAAGTTTATAGCACCGGCCAGGCCATCTTTGTTCACCACCCCACCGAATTACTGGTGAACTCCATCAAGGGCCGCCGGCCCGGCACGGCGCTTGACATCGGCATGGGCCAGGGCCGAAACAGCATCTTCCTGGCGCAACAAGGCTGGGACGTTACGGGCTTTGATCCCTCGGAGGAAGGTGTTCGTCAGGCGCGGGAACGAGCAACCAAGCTGGGCCTGCACCTGCGAACTCTGGTGGTGGATGAGTCGGATTTCGATCTGGGGACGGCGCAGTGGGACCTGATCGTCATGACTTACGTCCGCCGGATCCGGCCTGAAGATGCCGGCCGTTTCGCCCGCGCGTTGCGGCCAAACGGTATTTTCGTCTATGAAAACAACAATGCTGGAAAGCAGAATGAGTTGTTGAAGTACTTCCTCGCCTGGCGCATCCTGCATTTCGAGGATGTGGACACAAGCTCCGACTGGCATCCGGAACGCACCCTGCGCGTTGAACGTCTGGTGGCGGAAAAGCCCCCAGCAGAGTAGAGCGTTACAGCTCTACCGGACTCCAAAGCGACGCGCGTGGATTAGGGTTGCGGCGTGAAAATTACCGCTACTCCACCGCCCGGCGCCAGGTGGACGTTGAGTTTGTCGCCGGCCTTAACGCGCTTGCTGCTGATCGCCAGACTTGTGCCCACCGTATCCGCGTCGGGACCGTCCGAGAAAATCTGGGCTCCGTACTCTGATCTACCCAGGAAATTCAGGGGCAGCTCCAGGTCTCGAGCATCCCAGTTGGTCATGCTTCCCAGATACCACGCGTCGCCATGTTGGCGGGCGACGGTGATGTATTCCGCCGGTACGCCGTTTAAGACCTTTGTATCATCCCAGACGGTCGGGACTTTATCCACGAACTCCATCCCGGGGTTGTGGTCATAGGCCTCGGGATAATCGGCCAGCATAACCAGCGGGCTCTGGTAAACGACATACATGGCCAGTTGGTGAGCGCGCGTGCCCTGCGACATGGGCTCGAGGTTGCGCGCCACGAAATGGCCGCGTGCCGCGTTGTTAAAGGCTCCGGGAGTGAAGTCCATCGGCCCGGCGAGCATGCGCGTAAAGGGGATTGTCACGTCGTGCTCCGGCGTGACGCGCTCGCTCCACTTGTTGTATTCCATGCCCATCACGCCTTCGCGAGTGAGAAGATTGGGATAAGTCCGTCGCAAGCCGGTAGGCTTGTAGGCGCCGTGGAAATCCACCACGAGATGATGCTCTGCGGCCTTGCGCACGCAGCGCTCGTAGAAGTGCACCATCTCCTGGTCGTCGTGGTCCATGAAATCGACCTTGATTCCCGCCGCTCCCCATTTCTCGTAGAGCGCCATCGCCTCGTCCATCTGTTTGTCCAGAGCGCTCCAGTACAACCAGAGCAGGACCTTCACGCCCTTCTGTTTGCCGTAGGCAATGATGCCGGGAATATCCACTTCCGGGACGTGATGGAGAATGTCGAGGGCGTGCGTGTAATCGTCGGCCGGATACCAACCCGCATCGACCAGCATGTATTCCAGGTGGTGCTCCGCCGCGAAGTCAATGTAGTGCTTCATCGTCGGCGTATTCATGCCGGGCTTGAAATCCACGTTTTTGGCAAAGCTCCCTGACCACCAATCCCATGCGGACTTGCCGGGCTCGATCCAGGAAGTGTCGATTCGTTGAGGGGCGCTCAAATCGAGAATGAGGTAGTTACTCTCAATCAGCGCACCCGGCCGCGAGTTGATCAAGAGAACCCTCCAAGGTGTGCTTTTGGGCGTGGAGCCGATCACCGCCTGGTCCATCCTCTCGCGTGTAGGCGAGAGTCTGCTGACCAGGGCATTCTCCACGCCCGCAACGCCGCCCACATACATTCCGGAATAATCCGTCAGGTCAGCCTCCAGCACGCCCACCCAGGGGCCGCCGGGAATATGGACTAACAAAGGTAAGTTGATAATCGAGGAAGGTTTGATCTCATCGAGGCCGATGTGCCGGTATTCACCTTCGTTGGGCGTGTTGAATTTCCCCATATTGAGCGCAAATGCGGAGGAGTCCTTGGCGAAATAGAAGCCGGTATTCTCCGCCGCCAGCACGAACTTCCCGAGGGCCGCCTGTTCCGGAAGGAAGTAGCGGAAAGCCACGCCCTCGTTGAAAGCCCTGAAGATCAGGTCAAATTGGCGACTCGGTGCCTGGCGCTCCCGCAAATGAATCGTGAGTTGGTTGTAATGGTCAGGTACCCGCCGTCGCACATTGAAGGCGTCTTCCCAAGTTTCGCTGTGCGATTGTCGATCCGAGCCTGTAATTTCAAAATCTCGATCCATGGGCCGCGATCCCACAAAATCCAATCCGAGGGGCGAGTCTTTGAGAACCGGGATCCCCTTGTACGAAACTCGATAATAGGCTCGCACACCGGGCAGATACGGTTGCGGGTTGGCTTTCAGTTCAAATTCAGCCTTGAGGCTGCCATCCGGAGAGGTCACGGAGAGTGTCTCCGAACCAAGACTCGCTCTGGGCGAGGCCATAGACAAACCTGCTACCAGAAATGTGATAAGCACAACTGTCATTCGCGTTCGCATCAACCAGCCCTCCTTGGAGTTCAAGCAAGGGCTGCTATTTTCCATCGGCCTGCGACAAGTTGCAAGAGTGGTGACCGGACATGGTGAACGAACGCCATCCTTCGCTGCTCTGAAAATCGTGGTGCGGGCGTCCCGCCCGCTGTCGCGCGGGCATCCTGCCCGAGCGCGGGAGCGGGACGCTCCCGCGACCGCGGGCGGGACGCCCGCGCCACCTCCGTCCGCTGCCGGGCGATTTTCATGGTTTCCGGGCGCCCGTCAGCGGACGGGCATGAGCGACTGCTATGAAACGTGTAGGGGCAGGGCTTGCCCTACCCCGCTCATGAGGGGACGGCAAGCCGTCCGACTACAAGCTGGTAAAGGAGGGGAATCGTCGGCTCAGGGGCGGAACTGCTTCAAGCTCTTTCGAGCCTCCTCGAATTTGGGAAACTCCCGCTCCGCCTTGCGAAATTCGCGCGAATGCACCACGCGCCGGTGACCGTTGCGCTCCACCGGGAACCGCATGTGAAGCATCTCATGAAACACCAGGTATTCGACGAGGTGGACGGGAGCCTGCGGAGAGTCCAGCGCTCGGTTGATGACGATCATGCCATGCCCGGCGTCGTAATGGCCAAGCGTACTCCGTGACTTCTGCAAGCTCCAGCCTAGCCGACTTACGGAGAGTTCGCCCTTGAAGAACTGCTGGTTCAAGCGCTGAAATATCTCTTCCAGGTTGTGCCAGCGGCCACGGGGGGGCAGCAGGCGTTTGTTGCCCCGTTGGCGCCGTGCCTGGTCAATACGATGGCGAACTCCGGGGCGGAGAACGTAGGCCAAATAGCACTCGCGCGCCTCGCGAGAAGCGCGCCGGCGATAGACTTTGCAGAGCAGGATTTCAGCCAGCGCTTCCAGCACCAGCGGCGGTGCATCCTGTAAGACGTCGGAAAGGCAAACCTCCAATTGGTCCTTCCGTAAACAGATCGTGCTGCGCAGACCTGCAAAGGGGCGAAATTCAACTCGCAAACCGGAAATCGCCACACCCAGGCGTAGCCGCTTGAAGACCCGTTGGAACGGCACGACGGGCTCGACCGGAATGGCCAGCGGCAGCGGCAATTGTTCAGGGGGCATACAAGCCTTCAGCTCTCAGCTCTCTGCTCTCAGCTTTCAGATTTAAACCGTCAACGCGCAGGAAGCCAGAGCTTGCGCTTATAGCTAAGGGCTGGCCGCTGAGTGCTTAGTTTTCGTCCACATCAGCCGGGTTTTGCTTCTGCTGCTTCTTGCGCAGTCTTTCCTCTTCTTTGGATCGTTTCTTCTCTTCCTTCGTCCGCTCCTTTTCCGCCTTGGCATCCGCTTTCTCGTTCTCTCTGATTTCTCCAAAAGTCTTGATCTGATCGCCGAGAGCTTTTGTGGCGCCGTCCAGAGTATCGGTGAAATTGTCCCTGGCGTCGCGCAGGGACTTGGCGTAATCGGCGGCGTAGGCATCGGGCGCATCGTGAATTCGACGCAAGTCCTCGAGCTGTTTAGGACCCGCTTCCAAAGCCTTCCGTAGTCCTTTGCGCATGTCGCCCCTGCGATCGTATTGATCTTGGATCCAGTTCTTCAAATCGTCTGAAAGCGAAATGTACTCGTCCAGTAAGTGGTCGATATAAGCGCCGTTGTCGTACTGAGGATCCATCGGCTTGCTGCGAAACGACGCGATTCGATCCAGACGGCTTTGGGTCAGGACAAGGTAGACTTCGATGCGCTCGGAAGGGTCCTGGGCATCACGAATCTTCTCTTCTTCTTGATCGGACACGTAGTCCGGCTTTTGCGCCAGGGCCGTGGTTGCCAGAGCGGTTGCCAGCATGAAGAACGCCATAACCAGCATGAGAGGTGTTTTCACAGTCAAGACCTCCTCTCCTGTCATTCGGAATGACAGCAGAGGCAGTTATCTCTTAGCCCGTTCAGGCTGGCATTTGCCGGCCTGAAGGTCGGCGCCACAGTCGAAACAGAATACCTCCGGCGAAGATTTCAATCCGTCTTGCCCGCAGGTTTTGTGGCCTCCAGCGCTCGCGCCGCAGGAAACAGCGCCTGCATAACTTCAGCATGCACGACCTCAAGTTCTTTCCCCGTCTGCTCGATGGGGCCACGGTCAAAGTAGGACACTCGGCGTTTCAGGTCATCGATGAGTCGAGCGTCTTCCCGCAATTCGATGTCCAGCTCCCTGAACCCGCGAACATCACGCGCGGCATTGCGCCCGCAGTTCTTGAGCAGTTGCCACGAATCTTTAACCCTGCCCAGGTAGACTTGGGCGAACTGTACGCCCTGCTGGATATTCCCATGCTCGTAGGCTTCAATGGCCTGCTGCAGCTTGATCCGCGCCAAACGAGTTATGCACTTGGATTTCTTTACAGGATCGGTTTCTTTTTGAATCCGCGCCAGCAGGCGCTCTTCGGTATCCGAAGAGGGGCCTGATGGTGCGCCGGCGAGGGCGACCGGCGTCCCGGCGAGCAGCAATCCGATCACGAGAAGCGTCCGCCAAACCATACCTGTATTATAGCTATTTCTGCAACTGGTGTCGGAGTAGCTTGACGCGCTGCGTGGCCTGCCACTCGTGGTCAGGGCTTTGACCCTTCGATAGCTGGAGAAACCGCTCGTAGTTGTCAAGGGCCTTCTGAACGACGTGCAGATTGTCGTAAGAGGAGGCGAGCGCGAAAAAGAGCATGGGAGGAGGATTGGGCGCACGCACCAGGGCTTCCAGCAGAGGGATAGCCTCTTGATAACGCTTCTGCAAATAGAGACTGGAGGCCAGCCCTTCCGCCGCTTCACGACTCCTCGGATTGCCCTTCAAGGCCGTTCGAAATTCAGCTTCTGCCTCCGTCAGATTGTCCTCCTCCAGCAAGGTTTGTCCCAAAGCTCTGTGCAGGTCGGCGTCCGCTGGAGCCGAGAGCAGCGCCTGGCGATAAAACTTCTCAGAGTCCGAATACTTCTTCAGAAGAGCGCAGACATCTCCCAGAGCGGCGACCAGACCGGCAGTGTCCGGCTTGGCACGGTAGACTGTTACGAGGTCCTCGTACGCTTGAGCGTTCTTGCCTTGCTCGAGGTACAAGCGCGCCAAATGAAATCGGGTATCAAGATCCTCAGGATGGGCGACAAGGTAATGCTCGAAATGAGTGCCCGCATTGTCCTTGTCCTTCAGTCCCTCCGCGGCCAGGGCCATACCCAATTGAGCTTGGGAGAGCGCGGGGTCCAGATCAGAAGCCCTTTGAAAAGACCCGAGCGCCTCCGGGTAGCGCTTCTGCTGCAGGTAGAGTTGACCCAAGTCGTACTGCGCCGCGGCCAGCTTGGGGTCGAGTCGCAACACCGTCTGGTACTGTTTTTCGGCGCGCTCCCCTTGGCCAGTCAAGGCCAGCGCCCTGCCATAGTACAACTGGGCGCGGACATGATCCGGTTTAAGAGTCGCGGCCTTTTCCAAGTGTCCCAAAGCAGCCTGGGGATTATTCATCTGCATCAGCAGGATCCCCAGGTTCAGGCGGGCTTCAAAAAGGTTGGGGTCAAGCTCCACGGCCTTGCGGTACGCCGCGACAGCTTCCTCCTGCTGGTGCAGTCCGGTGTAGGCATAGCCTAAGTTGAACCAGGCCGCGGTTAAAGTGGGTTGGGCTGCAACCACTTGTTTCAGAGCGTCCGCCGCGGCGGTAAAGTCGTTCTTCCCGAGGGCGTCTTGGGCAGTGTGCAGAAGCGTGGGTACGTCAGCATCGCGGCTTTGGAGCAGGCCTTCCTTGGCCGTCGCCGGCGCCAGCAGAATACAGCAAAGACAAAAAACGATGCGGGCCTCTTCCCAATACCGCCCTCTCCCGCGGGGCCGAACATCACCGGAATCGTTCCCGGGGGACCAAGTGTCAGAACGAAGTGAACAGACCTCTCCCGGGGCCGCAGGCCGGAGATTTGCGCGCATTACTCCTTCGCCCCCTTGTGGTTTCGCAGGTATTTGGCCAGGAACTTCCCGGTGAAAGACAGCGGATTCTTGACCAGGCTTTCGGGAGGTCCAGCCACCACTACGTAACCGCCCGAATCACCGCCCTCGGGCCCCAAGTCGATGATCCAGTCAGCGGTCTTCAGGACGTCCATGTTGTGCTCGATGATGAGCACGCTTGAACCGGCGTCGTTCAGCCTGCGAAACGCGGACAGCAACTTACTGATATCGTCGAAGTGCAAACCCGTGGTCGGTTCGTCAAAAATGAAGAGCATGTTTTCGACCGCCTGATGGGCCAGGTGTGCTGCCAGGCGCACGCGCTGGGCCTCGCCCCCCGAAAGCGTGGTGGCGGACTGCCCCAAGCGCAAGTAGCCGAGCCCGACCTCGTCCAGTATCCGGATCTTCTGGGTTATTTTGGGCAGGCCGGCAAAGAAGCTCAGGGCCTCCTTCACCGTCATATGCAATACTTCATTAATATTTTTTCCCTTATAACGCACATCCAGAACGCTCGGTTTATAACGGCGCCCGCCACATTCCTCGCAAACCAGTTCAACATCAGCCAGGAATTGCATCTCCAGCGTGACGGTGCCATCCCCCTGGCAGGTCTCACATCGGCCCCCGGGAATATTGAAGGAGAAATATCCAGGTGAATAGCCGCGCTTGCGGGCCTCAGGCGTCGCGGCAAACACTTCCCGAATGGCGTCGAAGGCCTTGATATAGGTGACGGGGTTGGAACGAGGCGTCCGGCCCAACGGCGACTGGTCCACGAGCACAACCTCCGCCACTTGCTGATCGCCTTCGATCCGCTCGTACTGGGCGCGCGGGGCGGGCACCCCGCGGCGTGAAAGTAGGGAGTTATAAAGAACGTCATGCACCAGTGTGGACTTCCCGGAACCCGAAACGCCGCTCACACACACCATGAGCCCCAACGGAATATCCACGTCGATCGATTTCAGGTTGTGTTCGCGCGCGCCACGAATGCGCAGCCAGGCCTTTCCGGGTTTGCGGCGTTCCGCTGGCAAGGGGATCTCGAGGCCGCCGGACAGATAACGGCCGGTGAGCGAGTGAGGGTCGGCCAGGAGGCCAGCCAAATCGCCTTCGTACACCAGGCGGCCGCCCTGCTCTCCTGCCCCCGGTCCCAGGTCCAGAATCTTGTCCGACTCGCGCATCATCTCCGGATCGTGCTCGACCACCAAGACCGTATTGCCGAGGTCGCGCAAGGTCTTCAGGATTTCAATGAGCCTGCCGGTATCACGGGGATGCAGCCCAATGGAGGGTTCGTCGAGCACATAGAGCGCGCCTACCAGGTTAGAACCGAGCGCGGTGGCCAACTGAATTCGCTGCGACTCGCCGCCTGACAGGGTGGACGTCAGGCGGTCGAGCGTCAAGTATTCCAAACCGACCTTGTAGAGGAATTTCAAACGCGAGCGGATTTCCTCGAGCACCTTGTCAGCTACCGTCTGCTGCTCCGCAGATAGCTGGAGTTCGTTGAAGAAGGGATAGGCTTCCTGAATCGACATGCGGCAGACATCTGTAATGTTCTTTCCGCCCAGAAGAACGTGCAAGGCTTCGCGCCGCAGCCGGCCCCCCTGGCATTCCGGGCAAAGCGTGTATCCGCGATATCGGCTGAGGAACACGCGCACGTGCAGCTTGTACTTCTTCCTTTCGAGATAATCGAAAAACCCGCGAATGCCCGGAAAACTATCGTCGCCCTCGAGCAGCCACAACCGCTCTTCCGCAGCCAGGCGGAAGTAAGGAACATCCAGAGGAATCCCTTTGGCCCGCGCCGCACGCTTCATGTCGTTATAAAGCACACGGTAACGCGGCTTCGTCCAGGGATCTATGGCGCCTCCGGCCAGCGTCTTGTTCTTGTCCGGAATAACCAAGTTCATATCGAAATCGATCGTGTTGCCGAAACCCTGACAGCGTGGACAAGCGCCGTAAGGATTGTTGAACGAAAAGAGGCTTGGCTCAGGCGCTTGAAACGTGATCTTGCACCGTTTGCACTCAAACCGCCCGCTGAACACCAGCCGCTCCGGCGGTACGGGCACGCCATGGCGTACCCCTACGGAATTGTCCTCCTGTACGGGCCCGTCACGGAGTGCCCCTACGGAACCGGACTCCGCGGGGAGGAACTCCAGCACCGCCTCGCCGGCTTCGCGGAAGCAAAGCTCGACGGAATCAATCAACCGCTGGCGGACCTCTGCCGCCAATGCCAACCGGTCCACCAGAACGTAGACGGGCGCAGAGAAATCGACCTCGAGCAGCGACTCCGGGGTTGAGAATTCGAACACATGCCCATCCTGGTAAAGCCGGTTGAACCCATGTTGGCGAAGCGCAAACAATCGTGGCTTGAGTGCTTCCTGCGGCGGTGTCGGTGGGTGAGCCGGAAGGCGCGCTCCTGTCATCCTGAACGCAGCGGAGGATCTCCGCAGTTCGGCGGAGCCCCCGGGGCCAGAGAGGGACGGCGGCGATGCATCGCTGCGCTCCGGATGACGGACCGCCGGTTCCGATGCGGCCGAAGACCCGCCCGAATTCACTTGGAAGAGAACGTAAAAGCGCCGGCCGGCTTCCATCGCGCAGACCTGGTCGGCGATATCATCCACATGGTCTCGGCGCACTACTTGGCCGCATTGGTAGCAGGTGGTGGTGCCGACGCGCGCAAACAAGAGCCGAAGATAATCGTAGATTTCAGTGGCGGTGGCCACTGTCGAGCGAGGATTACGAGTGGTGTTCTTCTGGCGGATCGCCACGGGTGGAGCGATCCCCACCACTTCGTCAACGTCCGGCTTCTCCATGCGTTCCAGGAACTGGCGAGCGTAGGCGGAGAGAGACTCGATGTAACGACGCTGCCCCTCGGCATAAAGCGTGTCAAAAGCCAGACTGGATTTGCCCGAGCCGGAAAGACCCGTCACCACCGTCAGCCGGTTGTGGGGTATGGAGCAGTCGATATTCCTCAAATTATGGACCCGCGCTCCACGCACGATAATGGAATCCGCTTCGCCGTTCCTGGAAAGCTGACCTGATTCCGCACTCGCCGTTGGCAGAGGCGCATCACCCTGCATCCCGGCTGTGTCGACGCCTAAAGCGCCTCCACCGCTCGCGGCAGCGGACGGCGCCATACTCCTGCCCGTTTGGTTGCGGCCTGTAGCCATGCGTGTGGCCCCTGATGGAATGCCTGCCCTGCTCGCCCCGCTTACAGCCGGCGCTCTGAGGTGCAGCCCAAAATTACCATTATAAGTCGGCAGTGGAAGGGAAGCAAAACGTACTTTCTGTCTCTTGACAACCTCAACTCCATAGGCTAGAATGCTAAGAGAACGGTGGGTTGTACGTCGCGGCCCGCGGGAACCACCCGAAGCCGCACTCGAACGCGGGCCAGGGGTCGCGCCCTGACGCCGGTGACCACCCGGCTCTGATGAACGGGAACCGTCAGGGCGCCGTTTGCTGTTTTTGAACGAACGAACCGGGAATGTCTATGAAAACAAAGGACCGGCATGTGGTGCGGCGCCCAGTTTGATGGGGTCCGCTCGAATCTCATAGGACATTATGTCGTAATGAGCAAAAGAAGTCTTCTGGAGGTGCAGTGATGGAACTTGACCATGGAATGACTCGCAGGCAGTTTGTGTCAGCGACCGCGACGGCCCTGACAGGAGCAGTGCTCGTACCAAATCCGGGTTCGGGCGGCATTCCTCGCACTACTATGTCTGAAAGCGCCGGCCGGGAGGCGCGCGTGCTGAGCCTGGAAAAGAGCGCCTGGAAGGTCAAGCCTTTTCCGACCTCGCAAGTTCGGCTGAGAGGTGGTCCATTCCTGGACGGCATGGAAGCCAATCGTCGCTATCTGATGTCACTGCCCCAGGACAGGCTGTTGCACACCTTTCGACTGAATGCCGGGCTGCCCTCTTCAGCCACGCCTTTAGGCGGATGGGAAAAGCCTGATTGCGAACTGCGAGGGCACTTCGCGGGCGGCCATTATCTTTCAGCCTGCGCCCTGATGTATGCCAGCGCCGGCGACGATGAATTAAAGGCTCGGGGCATCGGCTTGGTGGAGCAACTGGCGCGCTGCCAGCAGGCGCTTGGAGGCGGTTACCTGAGCGCGTTTCCGAGGGAGTTTTTCGATCGCCTGCGAAATGGCAAACCTGTGTGGGCTCCCTTTTACACGTTGCACAAAATACTGGCAGGCCTTCTCGATATGTACGTTCACTGCGGGAATCAACAGGCCCTCGAAGTAGCCGAAGGCCTGGCCGGCTGGATCGGACGCTGGGTCGAACCGCTCAGCGACGAGCAGATGCAACAAGTGATGAACACGGAGTTCGGCGGCACCATGGAATCGCTCTACAACCTCTACGCCTTAACTGGCAACTCCCACTACCTCGAGGTGGGTGACCGCTTTTATCACAAGAAAGTATTCGATCCCCTGGCGGCGCACCGGGATGAATTGAAAGGCCTGCACGCCAATACGAACATCCCGAAGATGATTGCCGCCGCGCGGCGTTATGAACTCTCCGGCGAACCTCGCTTCCACGAAATCTCTTCCTTCTTTTGGCAGGAAATCACCGGCGCGCGCGCCTATTGCACGGGTGGCACGAGCAACGGAGAACATTGGCGCACCGACCCCGGCGAGTTGGCGGGCGAACTCGGCAAGACCACAGAGGAGTGTTGCTGCGGTTATAACATGCTGAAATTGACCCGGCACATCTTTGGCTGGACCGCTGACCCTCGGGCCATGGACTACTATGAACGCACCCTCTTTAACAGCCGCCTTGGAACGCAGGATGCCGACGGGCTGAAGAGTTACTTCCTGCCACTGGGTGGCAGCGGCTACTGGAAATCGTTCCACTCGCCCTTTGATTCTTTCTGGTGCTGCACAGGTACGGGCGTGGAGGAGTTCGCCAAATTTGGCGACACGATTTACTTTCACGACGAGCATGGGTTGTTTGTCAACTTGTTCATCGCTTCCGAGGTGAACTGGCCTGAAAAAGGCGTCCGTTGGGTACAGGAGACCAACTTTCCAGAGGACGGAAAGACACGCCTGGTGGTTCACACGGCGAAGCCGGTGGAGATGGAGTTGAACGTCCGTATCCCTTATTGGGTAACACGCGGCGGAAAGATCAGTTTGAACGGCGAAGCTCTGCCCGAGTTTGCGAGCCCGAGCAGCTATCTGACCTTGGCCCGAACCTGGAAGGATGGCGACCAAGTGGAGGTCAGCCTACCCATGGGGCTGCACGTCGAAGCGCTGGCCGGCGATCCGACGCTGCAAGCCGTGATGTATGGACCGCTAGTGCTGGCGGGCCGGCTGGGAAGCGAGAACCTGACTCAGCCCGAGATCTACTTGGGCCACGACCCAACCCCCTCCGGCGATCCGGCGCCAGTTCCCAACATCAACTCCAAATCGAAGGGACCACTAGGTTGGGTGGAGCCGGTCGCAAACCAGCCCGGGAGCTTTCGCGTTACGGCAGGTAGCGGGCAGGTCAGCCTGATCCCGTTTTACAAGCTGCTAGGTGAACGGTACGTCGTCTATTGGAAAGTGTAGGAACAGCATGGACTTTCCGTTGCGTTACTGTTCGGGTGGCTGGGAGCGGCTCGAACGGCTGCGCGGACTTTGCGAAGACCGGTTGCAGGACCGTATTTTGGCCTGCATGGAAATTCCCACCCAGGCGCTGCGCCGGTTTGCAGAGCGTTATCCCGCGGGGCCCACTCCATGTCCCGACCTCGGAGAGCGCGCCGCTTTTTGGGATAGCCTCTTGGCGGAACGCGCCACCCTCCTCGACGACTCAGTTGCGGCAGCCTACTTGAGCGAACTCGATCAAGGCCTCTACGGCGGAATGGTGGGCGGCGAAGTGCGCTTCATGGCTCACCCCGAAAACGGCTGGATCTCTTCCATGGTCCCGCCGATCTTCAAGGACTGGTCCCAGCTCGAGAAACTCTCTATTGACCACAACAGGGATGTCTATCGCTTCTATCTCCGCGAGTTGCGCTGCTTTCGTGGCGCCGCGGAGTGCAAATTCGGCATCAGCCATTTCATCCTCATCGATAGCCTTAATTTCGTCTTCGAGCTCTTTGGAGGCACGCGAACCTATCTTGAGCTGCTCGACCATCCGGATTACGTTCGGCAGGCGGTGGATTTCGCGTATCAGCTTAATCTGGATGTACAGCAGACTTTCTTTAATGAAATCCCCCTGCTCGAGGGCGGGACGTGCAGCAATATGGTCCAATGGATACCGGGACGGATTATTTCCGAAAGCGTCGATCCCTTTCATATGACGACCGTCGACTATTTCGAGCGCTGGGGGAGAGAACCGGTGGAGCGGATCTTCGCCGCATTTGACGGCGGCGCGTTACACATTCACGGCAACGGTCGGCATCTGCTCGAGGCTGTGTCATCCCTGCGCGGCCTTAAGGCCGTTTTTTTGGGCGACGACAAGGACATCCCCACGGCCTTCTCGGTGCTCGCTGAACTCAAGCGACGGACGGGGGACTTGCCTCTGGTTGTACAGGCTCATTTCCCTGATTTCGTAGCCGCTCTTGAAGGTCACCGCTTGCCCGGCGGCGTCCTCTACAAAGTTGTAGATGTCCCTGACCGCGACACTGCGAATCGCCTGATGGATCGCGTGCGTGTCTATCGAGTTTGATTCCACTGACTCTACCCTGCCGCTCTCATTCAGCATCGGTGGACGGGGCGTCAACTCGTGCGTGAACACGGAGGGTCAGCCTCCTGCAGGCGTGAGCCTTCCGCGGTGGAGGCGAAGTTTGCTGACGGGACTTTGGCAGCGTATCGTCGGTGTGTACCTGCCAAGCCCTAGAACCTCAACACATTATTACTAGATCGTATCGCTCTTGGGTGTTAAACTTATTTGGCTTGAGGCACAGCGGCGGCTACACCCTGACTTCCACATAGTGACGATCTGGTATCGACTTGGCGATCCAGGGTGGTGTCATTTTGAACGGTGCTTCGAGATTGAAGAACGTGAAAATCGAAACTTCCCAGATAGAAGCCGTCAGTGCCGTTGTATACCGTGCTGGGGTTCTTCTCCTTAGAGGCCAAGCCAAGGTCTCCTGGATGCTGAAAAAGGACGGGACGTTTGTCACCGCACTCGATCTTAGGACCCAGAAGCTTATAGAAGCAAAGATGAGACGGATCTTCCCGGAATACGCATTCATAGGGGAGGAAGATCCTCGAAGCTGGGCCAGGGCGTTCAAGCCTCAATGCAGGATTATTGTCGACCCTATAGACGGCACGGGGCCTTTCGCCCGCGGATTGAACTACTTCGGAATCTCCTTAGCGGTAATCGATGAGAGCCATCTGCCACTCTTGACAATAATGCATCTCCCAGGGCTAGCGAAATGGTGTGTTGCGTCATTCGAAAACCAAGTGGCAATTCGACATCGGATTACCCGCCGTGGCAACTCCGTGCGGATCTCGAAGCATGAAATGTCGCCGCCGATGCGGATGGATTGGCGCATTGAAGACAGTTTCACTTACCTAGGCTCGGACGCCCATCAGCAACTAGATCTGACTGGCTACCCGGGGAAGATTCGAGCCCTCGGCTCCACAGTGGCCCATCTTGTGCTCCTCGCGGACAGGACGCTCGATCCTGCCGCCGTCATTCTCACCCGGTACCGGATATGGGATGTGGCGGCCGGTCTTGCCCTGGCACTCGCCAATGGGCTGGAGGTTCGTAATCTGACTGCCGGAACTGACATGCAGCTTGGGGAGATCTTCGCGAGGGTCACTCAAGTTCCACCAGCGCTGATGGTCGGCCATCCCAAAGTTCTACGTGCCCTTGCTCGCTATGTGCGTGTTCGCGGAGGATAGCCCATGCAAGCAGCCGATGTCGGGGCAACACACATTTCGTCTCTCCGGCCGCAACTGCTGCGAATTGGTGTCGGAAAGTCCAATCGTCATGAATATGGGAGAGAAGATGGCTATTTCTAGAGCGCTGGAGATAGTGAGCGGTCTGCTGGCTAACAGGTATAAGGAGCCGGGGCGGGCCGCCGCGGAGCGGCTTCAGCGCTGGATGTCCGGCTCTGTGCCCTTCGCTTACCCGGAGGAATTGGCAAAGCATTTCTCGGAGGAGCATCTCCCTTTACTGTTCGAATCCTTCCGGCAAGAATTGCCGTTTGGAACGGGAGGGCGACGGGGGCCCGTTGGCTATGGCCCCAACCGAGTGAACCCCACCATGATCGCCTTGACAGTCCAGGGCCACTGCAAGTATCTGCGCAACGCTTTTCCGGAGCGAAAGGACCTTGCAGTGGTGGTGGCGAATGATGTGCGCGTCTTCAACGATCTCCGCAAGGTATACGACTTCCTTGCTGAGCGGCATCCCCTCCTGGGGGTTTCCTCGCGATCGCTGGCCAAACTAGCATGCCAGATCTATGCTGCAAACGGCTTTATCGTTTACCTCGAGCAGCCGGAAGCTGAACACGCGGTGGTCAGCACGCCCGAACTCTCCTTCCTCATCGGAAAGTTAGGCTCGGCGGGAGGAATCAATCTCTCCGCGTCTCACAATCCTCCCGACGATAATGGCATAAAAGTATATGACGAGTACGGGAGCCAGCCGGTCGCCCCCAAGGACCAGGAGCTTACCGATGCTATGGACGCCTTCCAAGATACGACGATGATGCCCTTTAATCAGGCCTTGCAGGAAGGCAAGATTCGGGCTATACCCCCAGCGTCCGAGAAGGAGTACGTTCTGACCTACACGAGGCTTTACAACGGAACCTACGCTCCGGAGTCCGACGATCCCATTGTATACACGCCACTCTGCGGTTCGGGGGATTCGTCAGCGGGTGCTGTCCTGAGGGAATTGGGATTTCCGATCTTTGTGCCGAAAGACCAGTATCCGGATGGAACCTTCTCCGTCATCCCGTTTAGAATCCCCAACCCCGAGGTACCTGAGGCCACCGAGCCTGCCAAGAAATTTGCCGAGGCCCAAAAATCAGGGATTGTTCTGTGCAGCGACCCCGATGCGGACCGGGTGGGTTTAGAAGCCAGGCTCGCCGACGGTTCCTGGTATCACTTTGATGGCAATCAGATCGCGACGATTCTCTGCTATTTCCTGATGCTCGACCCCAAAGGGCCGCAGCGTCGGGGGCTAGTGATTGAAACCTTGGTCACAACTAAAATCCTCAGGCCGATCGTCGAGAAGGCTGGAGATTCATGGCTGATTGACGATCTCCTCGTCGGTTTCAAGTACATCGCGAACGTGCTCAAACAGTTACAGCGGGAGGGGTGTTACCGGGGTATTTGCTGCTCCGTCGAGCAACTTGTGCTCGCGGCGGAAGAAAGTCACGGTGTTATGGTTGTCCCGAGCATTCGGGACAAGGATTCGACCCCCGCGTGCATGTATCTGGCTGCCCTTTATCAGAGGCTACGCAGAGAAGGGCGAACCCTGCTCGATTATTACTTGCAGATTCTACAAGAGCTCGGACCCTACGCCGATATTAGCCGCTCCATCCTGATGGCTGGGGCTGAAGGCGAATCCAAACGCGACCACATTATGAAATCCCTGAGGGACTCCCCTCCAGAGGCGTTGGCGGGGCAAGAGGTGACGCGCATCGTCGATCACCACGACCAGGAGGTGTTCGGCCCGTTCGTCAGCAAGACCGATATGCTCCCACGAAATGTCATACAGTTCTTTACCTCGGACCTGATCATAACCGTGCGCCCCTCGGGAACGGAGCCGAAGTTGAAATTCTACTGTCAGCTGTTGCCTGGCTCGAATCCGCCAATGAGAACGGGCCTGGAACTGCTGCATGAGACGCGAGCCAGAGCAGAGGCCAAAGGCAAGTTGGTATACAACGAGCTGTTGTCGTGCATCGGATTGCGCTTGGAGGACGCGGGTTTGCTCCTACCCGATATCGTTTACCTTGAGCAGAAATTGGAATTCGAACAGCACACGATACCTCGACTCCGGGAAGCAATCGCGAGCAACAGGTTTCAGAGCCTAAGTGAGCTTTTGGATTGGCTCCGCCAGGAGGTGGCGGCGATGACCCCGGGAGCCGACCCCTTGCCGGCTCTCAAAGGCCCCATGGGCTCGCTTTGTCGCACCTGGGCCAGGGAAGGCGTTGTCAGCCCGCTGCTCGCGCAATTGACGAATTGGGCCGAGCATGATCAGCGTTAGGGCGGCGAGGACCGGCGGAACTTGCAGAGTTCCGTGTAGCTCAGTGCCTCTGCCCAACGATGCACCAATAGCGAGGGCAGAACGCTTGGGCAATTCTCGATTGAGGGCTTTCTTACCAAACTTGGGGAAGGAGTCCTGAGGGCATATGAATCCAGAAAGCGCCAAGTCTCCGAAAGCCGTTCCCGCTGCCGACATGCTCACCCACGACGAACTGCAAAGGATGAACGCCTATTGGCGGGCAGCAAACTGCCTGTCGGTCGGGCAGATCTATCTTTTTGAGAATGCTGGAAGAGTGGATGAGGAGCTACAAGCCCGAAGAACTCTTCGACGAAAACGGGAAACTGAAAGCGGAGCCGGCGGAGCTGGCGCCCAAGGGCGGACGCCGCATGGGGGCCAGTCCTCATGCTAACGGAGGGACGCTGCTGAAGGACTTGGTGATGCCCGACCTTCGCGATTATGCCGTCAAAGTGCCCAAGCCGGGAGACGCTGTCGCCGAAGCTACGCGCATCATGGGCGGAATGCTGCGCGATGTAATGAAACTGAATGCCGAGTCGAAAAACTTCCGCGTCATGGGGCCGGACGAGACAGTGTCAAACCGTCCGGGCGCCCTGCTGGAAGTAACCGATAAGGTCTTCATGGAAGAGGTATTACCTACGGACGACCATCTTTCTCCGGACGGGCGGGTGATGGAGGTGCTCAGCGAACACCTGTGCCAAGGCTGGCTGGAAGGATATCTGCTCACGGGACGCCACGGCTTGTTTTCTTGCTATGAGGCTTTCATCCACATCATTGACTCGATGTTCAACCAACATGCCAAATGGCTCAAAGTGACGCGGCACATCCCCTGGCGGCCCATTGCTTCCTTGAATTACCTGCTCACGTCGCACGTCGGGCGGCAGGACCACAACGGCTTCAGCCATCAGGACCCGGGATTCATTGATCACGTGGTGAATAAGAAAGCGGATATCGTCCGGGTCTATCTGCCTCTTGATGCGAACACCCTGCTTTCGGTTACCGATCACTGCCTGCGCAGGCCGGCGATGTCGTCGACCGCGCGCCGAGGCTGCAGCGCTGGGGCGCCCACTTCAGGCAGCTTCTACGCAACAAGCTCATCGAGCACAAACAATACATCGGGCGTTACGGCGACGACATGCCGGAGATCCGCGATTGGAAATGGCCGTATTGAGGTAACGCTTCGGGCCGCCTCGTCCGCCCGAGGGCGCCGCGGTTCTGTAACCCCGATCCGGCTGCCGGAGGGTGGTTTTCGCGCACAGAATTTCTTGATTTACAGGAAAGAAAAGTGAGATAATGAACGTGGTTAATCCCCTTCGATCAAGTCGAGCAGGGTGGGTAGGACGAACTCCGAAGACGAAGTAGGGTCAGTAGGACAAACTCAAGAGAGGAAACCCTATGCGAACATTGCGTCAAATGCTTACGGTCTTTGTTTTGTCCCTTACGGTTTTACTGCTGGGAGCCACGCCTCTCCTGGCCAAATGTGCACATCTGAAACTGAAGGTAGCCCCTAAGGAAGCGTACGTTTTTGTGGATGGTATTCCGGTCGGGCCGGGAAGCGGGGTCATCTGGGCCGACCCAGGCGAGCATACGCTGGCTGTTTACAACTACGGATACAAGCCCTATAGCGCCAAATTCACGGCAGAGAGCGGGAAAACCACAACCCTGTCGGTGACGCTGGAGCAGATTCCCGGGACAACCCCCGGCCCTTGGGGACGGATCGAGCTGAAGGGCGGGGCAGGCGGCGCAGTGCTCTTGAACGGAACTACGCCGGACTATTTGGTGGGCGACGTGGGTGAGACCAAGGGCGGGAAGCGGCGCCTGCTGGTGCCACCTGGCGACTATCAACTCACGGTACTGGGCTGCTGCTCAGGGACGCTCTATTCCGGGCCGATCACGGTCGGGGAAGGCCAGGCAACTATTATTCCACTTGCCAATCCGGGAGGGAAAACCAACGGCGACTTCGCGGCGGGGAAAACCCTGGGCGCTCTGCCACGCTTCCAGGCAGTGGGTGCGGCCGTGACCATCGCGGTGGCCAAGCCGACGGCGCAGATGTCGGCTGCTTCCTCGACGATTGACTGCGGGGCCTCGACGCAACTCAATTGGTCTACGACGGACGCTCCCAAGGTCGAAATCAGCGGGATCGGAGCGGTGGCCGCCTCCGGTCAACAATCGGTGCAACCCAACCAGACGACCGACTACAAGCTGACGGCCACCGGGCCGGGCGGCATTGTGACCAACGACACCTCGGTGAACGTGAATGCGAACATTCAGAGCACACTGAGCGTGGAACCGTCTCAGGTGCGTTACCACAAAGTCGGAGACAAGGTCGACGAGCAAGGCAGCGCCACGCTCACCTGGAACGCGCCTGCGGCTAGCAGCGCCACGCTGGATCCACTCGGATCCGTGTCGCCCAGTGGCACTCGCACAGTTCAGCTCACGCCCACCAAGTCGGACGTGGGGCCCGTTGACGAGACAATCACCTACACATTGCACTCCTCAAATGCTTGCGGCGGCTCAGACACCAAGACCGCCAGCGTGCACATTGTGGGGTCGATTGAGTCGGGGCGAGAAGCGCAGGCGGAAGTTCTCGCGGCCAAGCTTCCTGGCAACAGCATCTACTTCGCAACCAACCTCCCCACCAAGAACCGGCCGGAAGGCGGCTTGGTTTCAAGCCAGGAACAAGTCTTGCAGCAACTTGCGGACATCTTTAAACAATATAATTCGCTTCTCCCCGATGCCCACCTGATCCTGGAGGGCCGGGCGGATCGGCGCGGATCGGTAAAATACAATATGGCGCTTTCACAGCGCCGTGCTGACCGCGTCAGGAGCTTCCTGGTATCACAAGGACTCACCGGCGGGAACATCGAGACAAAGGCTTTCGGAAAGAGCGAACAGATGGATTCCGCGACCGTGAAGCAGTTACTCGAACAGATTCCCAACCTTACGGATCAAGACCGTAAAAACGTGCGCCGCCGGCTCCCAAGGTTTGTACTGGCGAACAATCGCCGCGTGGACATCGTTCTGAGCACCACGGGGAAGAGGTCGACGCAATACTACCCGTACACTGCGACAGACTTGAAGCAACTTCTCAAGTAGATTTGGAATGGCAAGTTGGGACCCGAAGAGCCTTGAAGGGCGCGCGCAGTGAGTGCTTGAGGCGTGCGCCCTTTCGTGTCGCTGTTTTTTCGGGCTTAAATGTTGGGCAAGGCTGTAGAACGGTTTAGGGTGCCCCTGGTTTTTCATCCAAATGAGTAAGTAACCGTCCACCCAGCTCACACTGTTCAACTTCAGAAACCGTGCTCGCCGGGGCGCACAAGATGGCCCCGGCGAAGCCACACGTCTTCATTTCGTCGAACCAAGCTTCGGTTCACGCAGCAGCACATTCAGGTGGTCGGAGTTATAGGGGAAGTAGCGGTGTGACGTTTGGCCTGTGGCAGTGAGGCGAACGTCTACCCGGCGATTAACGGTCATGCGGAAAACAGCGAGATTGCGGCGCACACACTTTCGCTCCTCCGGAGTGATGTTGGAGTTCCGGCTCCGCAGGAGTCGCCGGTGGTCTTCCCTCCCAGGTTGGACAACGGGATAATGGTGGCTTGGCCTTCCCCGACCGTAGTCGGCCGGGAATAGAGCGTTCCGGATTTGCCAATTGTGGAATCGGACTAAGGGGACGGGTCGATGGGGGGGCGTTCTGATTTGGTGAACCGGAAAAGAAATCCTGGTCGATGAATGCGCCGGAGGCCTCCATGAGATGTTGAACGACTTCGTAGGCTTTCGATTGGCGCAGTTACGATTCCAAGCCGGGCTTGGCTTCCTCGAATGTGTCACACGTTTTTGCTCGACCTTTCGATCTTTATGATGGAAGGCAAGGTTCGTTTGGAGACGGACGCCGTGCATAGCACGTACCGTTACAGCATACCTGGCCTGGGGCGCAGCAATGGGAGCCGCAGCAGACCGCGCTTGGAGCGCAACACTGGCCGTGGCAGCAAGCGTGGCCGGGCGAGCAACATTGAGTGCCACAGCAGGTATCCGTCTTGTGACAGCAGTGGTCGGTGCAGCACTGTTGGGTAGGCTTCCAGCAAAGCCCCCTACCGCAGCAACTCACAGACGCTGCGAGCTTAGGCGGGAGGCAAATTTCCATTTCGCCGCAGCACGTCTCAGACGGGTCGCAGCACATCCTGCCGCATCGGACCATGCCGCGTCCACACGGCAGTGAATCCTGCGCGAGAGCACGCGAAGTCCTCCCTAAACCCAAGTAGGCTAAGATGCCCCCACCTACCATGTTCACGGCCAGCCGTAGCGCCTTGCGGCGTGGAATAGAACTGGCTATAATTCGAGATAGGCCATCAGCAAGAGCATCCATTCGTCACCTACCCTAGTGCAAGAATGGTAGTTCCTTCCGCAACGTCGCGTTCGCTGCGGACGATCTTAGACGCGCAAACGATATTTACAGCGGGTGGATTATAGCTCATCAAGATTTCAAAATCCACTGCCTTCTGGAGCCCATACAATGAGGTTTCTCTCCAGGCCCTATTGGGTCTGTGAAAGGCATAATCCAGAATGCATTGCGCCAGTACGGACCAGAGCGGCTACGGGCAACTCGCTCCGGCCGGAGGCGTGTAGGGACTCGGCTCGCCTTCCTGGTTCGCAATTACGTTCAATGCGCAACCTACCGCGTTCGACGCCGCGGCCGCTGCCGAAGCTGCTGACTCAGCCGCCGCCGCCGTGGAAGTTGCCGCTGCTGCCGCTGCCGCCGCCGCTGCCGCTGCCGAAGCCGCATCAGTCGCATTGGTGTTTGCGTTCCCTGCGCGGGACACTGCTACCCCTGCCAACACCGCTGCCGTGCCTGCGGCGGCCGCAGCCACGATGGGCCAAACGCCTGCGCTGCCACCGCAGCAACGCCCCGCTGATCCACCGCCTTGCGGCGCCTTCATCTGCGGAGTCACCGTCAATGTCTTCCCTTTGGCAACATTCACCACCTTGCCGTTGCCCTCGTCGACGCGCAACGCACCATCCTTCGCGGTGACGATGACCGTGCCATTCAGCATGGCCACTTCACCCAGCGTTTTGAAACCGGAAACTGGAACCACGGAGACGTCGCCGATCTTCATTCGAAC
>JBEKMN010000059.1:0-36559 GCA_050008495.1 Terriglobia bacterium
AAACCCGTGCATACAAATTGGTCGAGTTAATCAGCAGGGGGCTGGATGCCAAGAAGAACAAAACCTTCCTCTAAGAGGAGGAGTGTTTTCACTTGACATCCCCTTTCATAGAACCCTTTCCCGGTATCAGGAAACGGGTCAGGAAACGGTGCCGAGTACGGTTTCAGCTCTGACACCGTTCCCCCCAGTTTTCGCCCTATAACCGAAATATACAGCCGCCGGCCTCTTATTTCAAGGTCCGGTGGTGATACATTCATGTGTTCTTTTGGCGAATAAAATCACCACGAGCTTTATGACTCCGCAGCATGAATGTTTATGCCCCTTGGAAAGGTCGTAAGATGATTGAGCGGACCGAGTAATAAGCAGGGGGGAATAGGGGTACCTGGTACCGTTTCTTGGTACCGTTTCTTCTCGAACGCGAATTCACTGTTGAAGGCGGGTCAGCGCGCATGTACAATTCGGCGACTTCACATTCTCTTTTCTTGTGACTGAACGAATTTCCGGTGGCGGGAATTCGGCTGTCGGAGGCGACGATGATGCACCCCACAGGCCGTGCAATCTTTCAGTACCTACGCTCAGTTCACCTCGATCCTCTAACCGTCCTTGTCACTCTTCTCGTTCTGCCGTTGGTTTATGCGCTCCTTAGGATCATCCGCAGTTATCTTAAGAACTGGGGAGCGTACCTTATTGAGGGCGTCCTCTATTGGCTCAGCCGTGCGATCATCCACTCATTGGCGGGTCAATTGACGTTAAGGCGCTATTGCGGGCTTCAAATTCAGAAGGAGAACAAGTACCTCTACGTCCCGTCTAGGCACGACGTAAAGGTTGAGATCGACCGCGTATTCGTAACGTTGACACTTGATCACCAGGGTGGCAGGGCACCAGATAGCTATACACATTTGAATCTGCTGAAGGCCGGAAACAGGCTGCGAATCGTGGGCGACCCCGGCTCAGGGAAGTCATCTCTGACTAAGCGCATATTCCGTGACGCGTGTGTTAGAGGCGTGGCCAAGCCCGCTAGATCGAGACTTCCTGTTCTGCTGGAATTGAGAACACTTGTCATCCCAGGGAAAATCAGAGATGAAGGGCTGGGTGATTGGCTCTACAAGGGACTACGCGCGCTGGTCGAAGAAACAATCGTGTACAAGATGGGTGAGTGTTTCGAGAACTACGCCAGAACCGAAGGGTTGCTTGTACTCCTGGACGGACTGGACGAGGTTTCAAGCACTCAATATCCGCGAGTACAACTTGCCATCAACGCCCTCAGTGATAAACTCAGTTCCCTGAGCGCGAACAACGCCATCATATTGACGATGCGAACGCAGTTTCACCAACAGGTGCGTGAGGCGTTTCGCGAAACGCTCGGGCGGGCGCTGTTCATAAAGCCGTTCACACCTAGTGACATTTACGAGTTCCTTTCACAATGGCCCTTTCCAGGGGACTCGCCGGATTGGATTTCAACCGTCTACGCTGAGCTGACAGACCGCCCCACACTGCGCGAGATGTGCGCAAACCCGTTGGTTCTGGCAATGTACGTCGCCGAAAGGCAGGCCAACACACTATCGGTACTTCCTGAGTGCAGGACAGATTTCTACTCGAGGGTGGTTGAAGAGCTTCTCATCAAAAGACGAGCCAAACAGGTTGGAGCCAGCCAGGCTGCTGGCAAGCTGCGCGAACAGCGCGAGCGCATTCTTGGTAAGTTGGCCTTTGACCACACGCTCGATCGTAAACAGCCCCAAAACTCGCTGCGATGGGCGGACGCAATTAAGATCATTAAGTCCGTAATGCGCTGTAATGAAGCGAAAGCAGGAGAGGTATTTCGCGAAATTGCCAAGGAAACTGGTCTTGTTGCGGAGGAAAGGCCGGGAGAGAGCATCAGGTTCATCCACCTCACGTTTTGCGAATTCTTGGCAGCTTACGAATCCGTGCAGGGGCAGGAAGAAGGATGGAAAAGGCTAATCGCCGCCCACGGAGAGTTCCGAAACGACCGGGAGCCACAAGTAAGCTCGCGCCTCCTTGAGGTGATACCTTTCGCGTGCGGCCTTGCTCCTCGCGTGCGGAGGGGTCCGGCGATCTCAGACGTGACGGCCTTGGGTGATCACCGACTTTTGGCTCGTTGTTTCATGGAAACGAAGGCTTACGAACACCAATGCTGGCAGCAGTTTCTCGAATCGGCTAGGAATGCGCTCTTGGGCACACCTGAGGGGTCATGGGACGAACAGTGGTTGCGAGATTTGCATCTGTTCAACGTGGTGGTCCGCGACGCGAACCAGTGCTCTACGCATGCACCTGCCATCGTAGACACCATTGACCTGGCTGAATTCTATAAGACGTTGGTATCTAAGCAACAGAATAGTCTCGCCACGCTTCTTTCTGCGTACGCGTCCCAGGACGGCGCAGCGGCTTTTCGGCTAGCAGAAGTATGCGGCATGGACCTCGCGTCGGAGTTTCCCGAGGTAGTGGTCTCCAATTGCGACCAGAGCCCATTTCTTGCACTTGTGGTCCGGCAGGCGCTAAACGACCGGGCACGCCTCGGATTATGGTCGGCACTACTTGTGGAGGCTGCCCTGAGGTCCCGTGCCGTCGCGGCGGCCTTGAATCAAATGCCGGGGGTCGAGGAACTGCAAGGCGCCCTCCTCAAAACTCCCCGCTGCAAACGATGGGATGCTACAACTCCATTTGTCCGGAGCACATTCTATACCCAGCTTGTAACGCTCGCGCTAGCTTCAGAGGACACGATCGTGAAGAGGTCTTGCCGGATCATGCGCCTGCTCGGGCAAGCGCCTGCACCCGGCGCCTTGGGTTGGACGGGATACATTTACCGGTATTCTACAATTTTGGCGCCACTCGCCCTCATTGGACTTCAATTATGGTACATGGGGCTAAAGCACTTGGGTCCAAAATACCTCGTAGGCGCTCACTGGCCCTTGTGGCTCGTTCTGCCGTTGATAATCTTTCAATACGTTTTGACACTTAGGTCCCTGGCTCTCAGAGGGTTCTATCGATCGCTATTGAACCTGCAGCCCGTCCCACGGAAGCCTTCGTTGCACACGCTGATGCACCATCTACGGACCCGCCCACTATTCAGTCTCGCGCTTTCGGTAGATTTCATCCTTGAAGCGGCAGGGGTGAGCAACACAAAACCCGAACGTCTGCTGATGATCAGAATGGCCGTGCAGCGACGGGGGCTCAAGCCGGTTGGGGCGTGGCAGAATAAAAGCAGAACCTGAAGGGTGCGGCGCCGGTAGGGACCCAGCGGGAGGAAGGGGGAAGGGTGTCAGGTACTCTTTCTTTCTCCACGCCCGATTTGCATGCCGTGGGCCTCTATCGTGGCGCTGCGGCACGTCGCCAGCCAGCCAACAAGCGTGAGGTGCCCTGGCAGCGGTCGGTATTCATGCAATCTTGTCACCGTGGTTCTTGCGGATCCAGTCCTCGACCTCTTTGCGAACTTGCGCCGCTAGTTTGCCCGCCAAGTCGGCCTCACCCTGCGCCATAAGCCCGTAGTCGTCGTAGGCGCCCGTGTTTCGCTTGCGGCGCAAGGCATCGAGCTTAGGGATGAGCTTTCTCTCCGGATCAATCGAGAACTCGAGAGCCTCGATCGTACGGTAGTGTTCACTTCCGCCCCGAACGACCCGGTATCCGGTAGCGCGCAATGCGGCCGTCGCAGAAGCCCGAATCGCATCGTAGGCCAGACTCAGTTGCGCATCGGCGGACATCCCACCCGCGACCGCTTTATGATAGTCGGCGAGATGCCCATCGGCATTCGCAAGCAGGCGCTCGATCTCCTCTCGATCGGACTCAAGCCTCTCAAGCCATTTATTGACGGCCCAGTTCTCTAAGGACATTCTCATCTCCGATGAGAAAGAGCTTTTTTTCGCCGAGTACAGTCTTCAGGAAGTTTCCGCGTACCCTGCTTGTGAATTCGTTGACCGTATAGACCGTAGGGTTGATCTCGCGGTTCAGCGTTTTCTGCGCGTCTGCGATTCGCTCGACCACATCCGCGAAGTGCACCCTGCCCACAATCATCAAATCGACGTCGCTTTGAGGGCTCTCACGGGAACCCGCCACCGAACCGTAAACAAAAGCAAGGTTGATTTCCCTTTCGAGGGGATTGAGCGCCGCCAGGAGGACGTCGTGGATCCCAACTGTCTTCGCCACCAGGTTCCGCATCTCGGCAAAGACCGGACTGGCCTCGTTGGCGCTATAGAGGGTATTCGTTCCCAGAGTCTTTCTAATCACCAGACCTGCGTCGACCAACTGGCGCAACTCCCGCTGCACGGGCCCCAGCGCAATCCCTGTCATACGAGCAAGCTGCCTTAAATAGTAGGACTCGCCGACGTGACCAAAAAGAACCGCCAACACCGCACCACGCGTGCGCCCAAAAAGCGTGTCCGAAAGCGTACTAACTGTACCCATTCTGGGGTCAATCGTACCCGAAAAGGATACGGAGAGCAATCCCCAAATGACGGGAGAGGGGGGACAGAATCTTGTGGTCAACGGGAAAGCGGCGCTCCGTGATGAGGCTGTACCAGAATTCGTGATCCACGACCCTCCTAATTCCGAATGCTAGCGCGGGCGTAATCCAGGCACGCCGCAATCTGGTCGCGGGTCAAATCGGGGAATTCAGCGACAATCTGGTCGGCGCTCTGGCCTGCGGCCAGGTATCCAGGACAGCGCTCCTGCCTCCCGCCCTCTCGACCCCTGAACCCCTCGACGCCTTGCCAAATCGACATTTCGACCCTCTTCACATTTTTCACTTGACAACCTCACGAGGTTATGATAGCCTATAATTGTGTTCTTTATGGAGACACATTGTCGCAGGCGGACGCCGGTACGCGCCGGGGAGTAAGGGAAAGTGGAAGGGGCCGGCTATGGGGGAATGTAGGGAACTACAAAAAATGAAAAATAGTGGGAACGAAGCTAAGAAGTACTTGAAAACAAAGGAAAATCGAATTTTTTGAGATGCAAATTGTGCGCGTTTTGCGTGCAGTTTTGCACAAATTAGAGCCTGAAAGGAGCAAAAGCAGCACAATTTGCGAAAACGCAGTCAGGCTTGTGAGCTTCACGGCGGGACCGGATGAACGACAAATAGCCGGCTACACGGGCTGCGGGTTTGGCTGGTGATGGTTGCGGCGTAGCGCTGACCTTCAGAGCCTGCCCTGAGCCCAGCGAAGGGTTAGCACCCCCCGATGCCCCCGCATATTTGTCAGAAACGGAAGGGCGGGGCTTGAAACTGTGCTCATTGGACCATTTAGGCGTTAGGCTGTTGGTGATTTAATTGCTCAAGCCATTATTTCCGGTAACGGGTAGTGTGCCTTTTTCTGCATGCCTCATCCAACTCGAACTCTTGGAGGTTTAATATGCTTGATCGTCATAACCGTCGCGACTTCCTGAAAACCTCGGCGTTGGCTGCGTTCGGGAGCGCCGCGGCGCTCAGTGCCAAAGAGGGGCTGTCTCTTGCGGCGCCTGCCGGCTCGCCGGCCATGCCCCAGACCTTTCACCAGGGCTTTCCGACCGGCAAGCTGGGGAATCTCAATGTGACCCGCCTGTTCCTGGGCTGCAACCAAGTGAGCGGATATTCCCACTCGCGCGACCTGGAATACGTGGCAAACCTGATGCGGGAGTACCAAACCGACGAGCGAGTCATGAATACCTGGCAACTGGCCGAAGAACTCGGCATCAACACCGTGCTTTCCGACCCCTTTGACAAGCCGGTGCGGATCATGAAGCGGTATCGAAAGGAGCGGGGCGGGAAGATTCAGTGGATTTCGGAGGTCCATCCCCACGCTAAGTCCTACTACGACATCCGCTTGGCGCACCTTAAGGAGAACATCCCGCAAGTCGTCGAGCACGGAGCCAACGCTATGTATATCCAAGGCGGGGTTACAGATTCGTTTGTCGACCGAGGCCTGCTGGATGAGCTTGGCGAAGCGCTCGAGATGATGAAGAAGACCGGGTTGCCGGCCGGCTTGGGCGCCCATTCGATCGAAACCCCGAAGGCCTGCGCGAAAGCGGGCATTGTGCCCGATTTCTTCATGAAGACTTATCACAGGGACGACTACTTCTCCGCCACGCCTCGCGAAAAGCGCAAGGAGTTCCTGGTGGACAGTAACAGCCCCGACAATCACGACAACATCTGGGACATAAAGCCCGAAGCAACCCGCGAGTTCATGGCCACGGTCCACACGCCTTGGGTCGCTTTCAAGGTGATGGCGGCCGGCGCCATTCCCCCGGAAACGGCCTTCAACTTTGCCTACCGCGGCGGAGCCGACTTTATCTGCGCCGGAATCTTCGACTTCCAACTCAAGGAAGATGTGGCGATCGCCAAGAAGATCCTGGCTGAGAACGTGGACCGAACCCGCCCCTGGATGGCGTAGAACTGTTAACCACAAAGACACAGAGGCACGGAGACGGGCCATAGGCCGTTCTCAGTGCCTCTGTGGTTTTCATGCCTTCGTTGTCCCCGGATTCAGGAGGCCACAATCCATGAGATGCTCTCGCGCGCGCTGGCTGCGTGGAATGGCGTATGCGGCGATCCTTACCGCGACGCTCAGCCCCTTGGCCGCCCAGGACACTCAACTTGCCCGAACCCCGCCCATGGGCTGGAACGATTGGTATCAGTACGAGTGCAAGGTCAGCGACAGCATCATGCGCGCCAATGCCGACTCGCTGGTGAGCAATGGAATGAAAGCCGCCGGCTACGTGTACGTGAATATCGACGATTGCTGGCAGGGCAAGCGCGATGAAAAGGGGTTCATTCATCCCAACGAGCGTTTCCCCGAGATGAAGGCTCTCGGCGACTACATTCATAGCCAAGGGCTGAAGTTCGGAATCTATTCGTCACCCGGACCCAAAACCTGTGGAGGCTACGAGGGCAGCTACAAGCACGAGGAGCAGGACGCGCAGACCTACGCCCAGTGGGGTGTGGACTTTGTGAAGTACGATTGGTGCAGCGCGGCGCAGGTTTACAAGCCCGAGGAGATGCAGGGGGCCTATCGGAAAATGCACGACGCGATCAAGCGCACCGGCCGCCCCATGGTCTACAGCCTCTGCCAGTACGGTCTTGAGGCCGTCTGGCACTGGGGGCCTGACGTCGGAGGCAATATGTGGCGCACGACCGACGACATTGGCGGGGACTACGACCGGGTGTCATTGTTCGGCTTCCAACACAATGGGCTCGACACGTTCGTCGGACCGGGACATTGGAACGATCCGGACATCCTGCAGATCGGCATCGGCAAGCTGAGCAACGACGAAGGGCGCACCCAGATGACCTTGTGGTCCCTTCTCGCCGCCCCTTTGCTCGCCGGTAACGATCTCACCAGGATGACCCCGGAAACGCTCGAGATTCTTACCAATCCGGAGGTCATCGCCGTCGATCAGGACTCACTCGGCGCTGCGGCGCGGCGCATCTGGCAAGAAGGTCCTTCAGAGGTCTGGATGAGACCGTTGGCGGATGGGAGCAAGGCGGTGGGGTTTTTCAACCGCAGCGGGTCGCCGCTGCCTATTTCCGTCCGGTTCGCAACCATTGGACTCGGCCATTCCGCCGGCGTGCGCGACCTGTGGGCCCGGAAAGACCTGGGCACCATTCAAGATCGATACACTACCGACGTGCCCAGACACGGCGCGGCGCTGATCAAAGCCAAATAGTGAATTATGAATGGTGAATAGTGAAAGCAGGGGGCTCACTCTCCTCGGACCGCCTCGATTTTTCGCAACGTTCGTCATTCCCGCGAAAGCGGGAATCCATCATCTTGCGCGCTGCGAACCAGTCCACTCGAACAGGGGTAACGGCCGTAATACCATTCACAATTCACTATTCACAATTCATTATTCCTGATTCACCAGGAGCGCTTCCTTACGGGGCGATACTTCGCGAGGTATTCGTCGACGTCACGGTCCGAGATCGTCAGGTGGTGCTGGACGGGGACATCAGCGGTTTCGCCGAGGAGTTCTTTCTGGAGCTTCTGGTAGCACAGCGCCGCGCCATCCTGGTAGGGAATGCGCCTTTCTTCAAAGGCGCGATTCGAAATGGTCAGCGTAAACTCCCGGTCCTCGGATTTCATGCCCACCACCCGGTAAGAGTAATCCCTGCCGCGGGGCTTTAATTGGAATCCAGTGTATTGGATGAGTACGCTCACAGTCCTGGATACCTCCTCACAACCAACCGTGCGAAGCAGTAGGTTCTCAGCTTGCTGGCCTTCGGGCCGCTATGCCCTCCCTGCTTGTCGGTCAGCTAGATGATTAACTCTATATAATACACGCTTAGGGTCGGTATCACCAGACTTTTCTTCTGTTTCGGCGCGGTCAGGCCAACTTTCCGCTATGCCCGTGGCTTTACAGTACGCTGCCATAGCCACAGTATGCCTTGCAGGACAAAGCCTGTCAGAAAGCCCCACATCAGGTTGGTAGTCAGGAGAGAAACCACTCCCACGCATACAGCAATAGCCAGGAGCGGCAGGTTTCGAAGGATGTCGCGCACATAAGCTCCGTGCTGGATTCCCACATAAAGCAGCAATACTCCCAGAACGGCGGCAGGAATCAGTTGCAGAAGGCCCAGCGCGGCGCGGCCAAACAAAGCCAGAAATATGCAAACCCCGCCGATAACGTAGCTTGACCTCGGGTTGCGGGCGCCGAACTGGTAATGCGCGGTGACGCCACCCGACCCGTGACAGAATGGTGGTGCCTGAATCAAGCTGCCGAGCAGATTTATAAGGCCGATGCTGATGCACAATGCGCGCGCCGTGACGCGTCGAGCCTGGCTCCCGTAGAGGATCCGGGCGGTGTTCTCAGTGGCCACGATAGAATTACCGAAGGTGAGCGCGAATTGCGGAACCACCAGCAAGGTCAAAACGCGCCGCATTTCGCCAAAATGCGGGTGGAGAAAGGTGAAAGGCGTCGGCCCCCAGTCCAGCGCCGGAAGCTTGCCCCATTGGCTGGCAAGACCCAGCGCGATCCCAGCCGCCAAGAGGACCAATGCGGCAGGAAGTCGGCGCGACCCTCGAAGCGCGATGAGCAGGATAGCGCCAGCGAATCCGATCTCCCACGCTGCGAGGTTTCGTCCCGCCCCCAAGATCACCATGGAGCGCGGGCTTGACATCAGTCGCAAGCCTTCGCGTGCCAGCAACAGTCCAAGACCCAATTGAATGCCCCTGACGATCGGTAGTGTGAACAGCTTCGCAAGCCAAGTGGCCAGGTTCGTTACTCCGACGAAAGCCAGCAGCGCTCCCATGAGCAGCCCGGCGCTGGCAATCGCGGAAGGCGGAAGCGCCATGGCCAGCGCAATCGCCGCAACGGCTTTAAAGGGCTGGACGGCCATGGGGATTTGGAAATAGCGGCCCGCCAGAACATAAGTCGCGCCAGCCACCAGAAATGCTGCCGTGGGATCCACGTGATTGAGGGAGATGAGGGCAATGGCGATAGGAAACAGTACTCCGATGTCGCCGAACGCACCGGCCAAGTCCCAGCGCGTCAAGGGCCACCGCAGGCTTCGTGACTCGATATTAGCGGCAACGGCCAAAGCTCAAGGTCTCCTCTGTAAGGGCCGGATGATCATCACTTCCGTGGCTTTGATGAGCGCCGCCGCCGTCTCACCCACCTTGAGTTCAAGGTCGCGGGAAGCGTCACTGGTAATAATGGAGGTCACCGACTGCCCGCCCACGTCCAGCACCACCTTGGTCAGCAGACCAACCGTTTGCAGCTTGATGATGCGGCCCACTAGTTGATTTCGCCCGCTGATCACATGTTCGAGCCCCGCACCCACGCCCGACACCGGTTTGGCGGGTGCAACTCGAGCGGTCGAAGTGAGAGCTCCGTCGTGCCCTCGTTCGCCCCTTTGAAACAGCAAGCGGTCAATTTCCGAGCGTGGCACGCGATGATGCCCCCCCGGCGTCATCACGGTCTTGATCTTGTGCTTGTAGATCCATTGTTTCAAAGTCGGGTAGCTCACTCCCAATTCTCGGGCAGCTTCCGGAATGTGCAGGAGTTCCATGAATTAACTCTCGTCAAATACGGCTTCCAGAACAATTGTATACAATTCAATACGATTCGCCAATGACAGTCCTGCCCCTCAACATGCATGGAGCCCTCTCCCTGGGGAGAGGGTGTCCCGGAGCGGCGTCTTCATCAGCCGTCGCGGGACGGGTGAGGGGTTATTCTTAGTGAACTCTCTGGAACCCTTGGTGACCCTCGTTACTTCGCATTGCCTCGAGCTCTTCGAGTGTGCGCGGCCAGTCCTGCTTGAGCAAGCGGGAGAGCGAGCGATCCGCGAGCAGCTTGCCGCCTGTCTGGCAGCGCGCGCAGTAGTTGGTCTCGTTGTCGGCGTAGCGGATGCGCTGCACTTTGGCGCCGCAACGCGGACAGGGCTGGCCGTGCCGGCCGTGCACGGACATTGTGGGATGAAATGCCGTCACCTTTTCCGGAAAGCCGCCGCCGGTTTCCACTCGCAATCTCTCGGTCCATTCCCGCAGAGTGTTCCGCGTGGCTTCGTAGAGGCGCGCGATCTCCTCAGCCGTCAACCGGCCAGTCAGGGCTGCGGGCGAGAGTTGGGCAGCGTGCAGAATCTCATCGGAATACGCGTTGCCGATGCCGCTCATGAGGTGCGGATCAGTGAGCGCCCGCTTAAGGGTATGGTTCTCGCAAGTGAGGCGCGCCGCAAACTCTTCCAGCCGGGAGTCAAGAACTTCGAGCCCACCCGGGTCGAAGTCTGCGAGCTTTTCGGCGCCTGACACCACGTGAATCGAGGCCCGCTTGCGCGACCCCGCCTCGCTGAGTGTCAGGCAGCCGGAATCAAAGTCGAACGCCGCCACGTCCCTGCTGCGAGCAGAGAGCTTCTTCACGCGCGGTCCCGGAGCCGCCGGGCCGCGATCCCGCCAGTGCAGCCGCCCGGCAATCATCAAGTGCAGCACCAGCCAATAGTCCTGGTCGAAACCCATCGCGATGCGCTTCCCGATTCGCCGCAGGCCCTGCACTCGCTTCCCTTCCAACCGTTGGATCGGCGGCGTAGCCGTCCGCAGCAGATACGGTCCCGACAGTCGCACGCGCTCGAGCGTGTGATGAAGGATGCGCCGCTCGAGCGCCTCGATGTAAACGACTATGTCCGGCAATTCGGGCATGTGATTTTATGATGTCACGGAACCAGCGATCTGTCAGCACTCAGAGCGGCCGCCCGTTTCCACCGGCTGAAGGTGCATAGCCGTGGTGCGGGCGTCTCGCCCGCTGTCCCGGGGGCGTCTCGCCCCCGCACGAACTCGCGGGCAGGATGCCTGCGCCACAGCGGGCGAGAAGGCCGCGCCACCTAACTCTGAGACACTACCCGCGATAGGCTGTGGACATTCATCGCCGGGCAGTGGTAAGCTGACTGGAAGCATTGTTTGAATCGAAGGCTGTCCGGATATCTCGCTGCGGGAAGGTTCGGCCAGCCTTACAGGGCGACTACTGATGACGGTCAATCCAACCGGCGGTCCGCAACTTGCGGATGGCGGGGGCGGCGTCGCGCAAGCGGTCGTTGCCCCGCTTACTCGCGCTGCGATCTTCCTGGTCGTGTCACTGAAGCCCGATTCCACCACTCGAACCATCATTCGGTCCTTCTGCGCGGATCTTGCCACCCTGTTTCGCGCAGTTGAATTTCGAGACATTGAAGCCGGACTTTCCTGCGTCATGGGGATCGGCTCCGACGCCTGGGACCGGCTTTTTGGCGCGCCGCGTCCGGCGGAGTTGCACCCCTTTCGCGAGATTCGCGCCGGGGCGCGTCATGCTGTCTCAACCGCGGGCGACTTGCTGTTCCACATCCGCGCCAAGCGTATGGATCTGTGTTTTGAGATCGCGACGCAAATCATGGCGCGCATCGGTGAGGCTGTCTCACCCGTTGACGAGGTGCACGGTTTCCGATACTTCGACGAGCGCGATCTCTTGGGGTTTGTAGATGGCACGGAAAATCCTCGAGGCGCTGAAGTTGCGGAAGCGGCGCTCATCGGTGACGAGGATGCAACCTTCACCGGCGGAAGCTATGTCATCGTGCAGAAGTACCTCCACAATCTGGCCGCCTGGAATGCGTTGTCCACGGAAGCGCAGGAACGCATTATCGGGCGTACAAAACTTTCCGACATCGAATTGGACGATTCGGTGAAGCCCACCTCAGCCCACAACGCACTCAACACGATAGTTGAGAACGGCAAGCAGATCCAGATCCTGCGCGATAACATGCCTTTCGGGCGCGCTGGCTCCGGCGAATTCGGAACCTATTTCATCGGTTACAGCCGCTCGCCCCGCACCATCGAGCAGATGCTCGAGAACATGTTTATCGGGCGGCCGCCGGGCAACTATGACCGCCTGCTCGACTTCAGCCGCGCCGTGACCGGGAATCTCTTCTTCGTGCCGACCGCGACATATCTGGAAAACGTAGCTGAAGAGGGGCCCGTCGTTCCTTCTGCCGCTTCACCGGCGGCGGAGCCCGCTCCGGCCGCCCGGCGCGAGAGTAATGGTTCGTTGCCTATCGGATCGCTAAAAGGAGACGTCGAACATGAATAATCTGCATCGCGAGCTTGCTCCGATCTCCGATGCTGCCTGGGCCCAGATCGAAGAGGAAGTGACACGCACGTTCAAGCGCCACCTCGCGGGCCGCCGGGCAGTGGATGTGCGAGGGCCGGGGGGCACGGGCCTCTCCGCTGTCGGCACCGGCCACCTGAGGGAAATTGCGACGCCGGGGGACGGCGTCCACGCCCGCCAGCGGGAGGTGAAGCCGCTGGTCGAGCTACGGGTTCCATTCGAACTCGAGCGGCACCAGATCGATGACGTCGAGCGCGGCGCCAACGATTCCGACTGGGAGCCGGCTAAGATCGCGGCGCGCCGGCTGGCCTTTGCCGAGGACGGCGCCATCTTTGTGGGCTATAACGCTGCCGGGATCACCGGCATCTGCCAGGGAACCAGCAACCCGACGAAAACGCTGCCCGGCGATGTACGTGAGTTCCCGGAAGCCATTGCCCAGGCGCTGAGCCAGTTACGCATGGTCGGCGTCAATGGTCCTTACACGGCGCTGCTGGGTTCCGACGCCTATACGAAGTTGGCCGAGACCAGCGATTACGGCTATCCCGTCCTCGAGCACGTCAAGCGGCTGGTCGACGACAAGATCATTTGGGCGCCCGGCGTCCCTGGCGCCGTCGTTTTGACTGCCCGCGGCGGCGACTTCGAACTGCACATCGGCCAGGACGCTTCTATCGGCTACCTCAACCATACCGATACCGCCGTCAGCCTCTACTTGCAGGAGACCTTGACCTTCCTCCTGCTGACCACCGAAGCAGCCGTCGCCTTGGCTCCACCGGCCGCGCAGAAGAGTTGATGCGCAGCGTTCCCGCACGGCCTGCTCCGAATGCATGCCTCGGCACCAGTTGGCACTCTTGTGCATCTAATTCTGGGTACTGCATTTAGGGTTCAGGAGAGTCTTCTATGCCGGTCGTGCTTGTCTGCAGCGCTTGCGGGCGGAAGAACCGAGTACCGGCCAAGCACCTTGCCGACACAGCTGGCTGTGGGGCTTGTAAATCGCCATTGACACCCCTTGCTGAACCTCTCCCGGTCGACGACACGACGTTCGATGAAATGGTCCAAGTCGCTCCGGTTCCCATCCTCGTGGACTTTTGGGCCGAGTGGTGCGGGCCATGCCGCGCGGCGGCTCCGGAAGTCGCCCGCACCGCCGCCGACATGGCGGGCAGGGCGCTAGTGCTGAAAGTGGACACAGAAAAGTACCCTCAAGTTGCTGCCCGCTTCAATATTCGTGCCATACCCTACTTCGTCGTGTTCTCTGGCGGCCATGTCGTGGCGCAGCAGGCGGGCGTAGTAAGTCACGACCAGATGGAGCAGTGGCTGAGATCGGCTGCTCCTGTTTCGGCGTGAGAGACGACCTTTCTCGGGGCTGGCGAGTTGTGTCTCGGCCATCTTGGCCGTGAATCGGCACGGGCAGGATGTCCGTGCCACAGCGGGCGGGACGCCCGCACCACGCCTCATTGGCGCACCCCCTCTGCGGCCGGTCCTTTGTTTTCTATGACATTCTCGCTTTGTTCCGGCGATTTTGAGGTTTCGCCGGCGTTCTCCTCTGCCGGACTTTCTGTCCCAGCGTCGAGCCCCACGACCTTGCTCAGTTCCTCGGCCGCACGGTCGTCCGGCTCATTGCCGGGAGGGCTGGCCTCCGGAAGCGCAGGGGCGGTTCGCGAACCGCCCCTACCGCCGACTGGCGCAGGGCGAAGCCCGGCATTGCATGGAGCCGGAATAAACAGGGACTGCAGAGCTGCGCCAGCCCGTGCTACTTTAGGGGTTTGATGCAGATGAGGCTTTTGTAGGAACCGTCACCAGGGTCGTCACAGTGTTGTCTCTCGCAAGTTTCCTGACCCGTGGGTGCCAGCCTTCCGTCGCGGGGCCATTTGCGTTGGTGTATTCGAGGACATAGATATCTTCGCCGCTTACCGCGACGCCGGTAGGAGACCAGGGGCGTTCCGACTTCAAAATGGATGTAACCTGACCATCAGGAGTGATCTTCAGAACTCGATGGCAGCTTGTGGCTGCGACGTATACATTGCCACCAGAATCTACGCCCAGGCCTCGGAGAAGTGGGGAGGAAGCATTGGCCGGGTTGTGATCGGCGGGATCACTGTCGCAATCTTCCACTTCGACGGGGTGTACGATTTTCGCAATCGATCCATCTGACTTCAGTTTCACTATCCCATTCCATGTCGCAACGTAAATTGATCCGTCCGGACCGGAGGCCAATCCTGTAATGCCGTCCTTCAACTCTGCCAACTTGTTTTTGAGTGAGGGTGCGAAAAGACCCTGCCGGCCACGAGCTGACAGCCGCACGACAGTCATTGCTCCGGGCGGAAAAGAATCCTCCTGTGATCCGTCGCTTCCATAGTAGAGATTGCCGTCGGGGCCTACAACAAGAGGCGCACCACCACTGGCAAAGATCAGGCTGGGTATGGCGCCATCAGGAGTGATTCTCTCAAACTGTTTTGGTGTCACATTCGAGAAAGCGCCTCCTGGGTCCAATGCCAGCCAATGGCCGCCCTTGTCGTCTTCAAAGACGTTCGTCAGCTTCCCCGAGGGTTCGATCCGCATGACGCCGTGCCTCGAGTAGACGAAGTAGACGCGGCCCTGAGCGTCAACGACGATGCCGGAGGCCGGGTGTGCGAAGGCTGCATTGGTCAGAAAGAGGCACAGAGAAACAAGAACGAGCATGATGCGCGCCGATCGTATGGACGACATTTCCACCTCCCACCGCTTTGATGTTCCGATTTAAGAAGACGGAGCAGCACGCGATTTGTTAACACGAATTTCATCGCGGGTGGCGGGCTGGCGCAGGACGTTGTGAATCTCAGGTGGTGCGGAGGAGCAGGCAAGTGAGGTCGTTGTGCTGGCGGGGGGCCGTTTGCACGACGACGAAGGAGCAGCCAGCCGGATCCTCGCCAACCAAGGGGCGACGAGGCTTCCCCCTCCGAGTTACCGGGCTAGCCCTCTCCTCGACGACGGACTTTCGAACGGCCCCCCACATGTCGAAATCCAGCTTGCCTAAGTTACTCGACAAGGCGCCAACGCAAACACCTGGTTTAAGGGAAGCGCTGGCACGGGCAGGGCGGTACCACTCTGGCTCGAAAGGACCAGGCGCGCAAGATTACCAACGTACTAGTGTAGTGCGTCTTAGGCTTCTTCACATTTGAGGGGCTGGGGCAGAACACAAGTGTCATTCCGAGCGGAGCGAGGAATCTCGCTCTGATTTGTTCTTCTCGGAAAGCATGCCAGATCCAGGGCGAGATTCCTCGCTACGCTCGGAATGACAGCAATTCTGCGCTGCGGCGGATTGCTGATCCCCGAAATCCGCAGGGCTTCGCTCTCCGGCAGCCAGCTTCTATAAGCAAAGAGATCTGTACCTACATTCCGGGGATATGTTCGGCGAGGGAAGTGGCTTGTGTAGTGGCGGCGTGGGCGTCCGGCATATTTGCGAATCCGCCGATGTAGCGGCCCTTGCGGAACATGCAAAGTCCGCCCAGGTACTGGTCGTCGGCCTGGAAGGCCTCGTCGGCAACGTGGGCCGGCGTGCCTTCGGCGAATCGCTGCCGCAATTGGTTCAAGATGGCGGCTGCGGACCCGGGTGACGCTTCCATCACGACGAAGGCTTGCCCTTGCTCGTAGTGGGCTACGAAGCCACGTTTCAGCAGGCGCAACCCCAGGACGCTCTCCGGAATCAAGCGCACTGAGGCCAGCTTCGCGGTGGGAAACCAGGAGAGAGCGGCGGGGGGGGTGGCGCGGCCCGTGATTCGCTTTTCGGCTTCAGTCGCGAAGGCACGCAGCGCGGTTACCGCCCCCTTTTCGGGACTTGCCGCGAGCTCGACGTAATACTTGCCCTTACAGAACAGGGCGCGGCGCGGCAAGACCTGGCCGCCCATGCCCAGCTTTTCGATGGGCATCTGGGGATCGAGATTTGTCGAAAACACTCCGTAGGCGGAGTCCGCGTCGTTCATCTCGAAGACATCGAAGGTGATGGACCCGCCCTTCGAGCGGCAGGTCGCTCCCTGCATCTGAACCAAGCCGTACAGAATATAACCTTCGGCGCTCCCGTCCAGGTACTCGAACAGGTTATCGGGAGTGTAATTCCGCGGGACGCCTCGCTGCTCCCATCCCGCCACGAGGTGGCAATCCGCCACACCGGCCGCGCGCGCGACCGGCGCGACGGCCAGCACAGCAAGCAGCAGTGCGAGCACGCAAGGCGATAACCCCGTGCTCGCCCCGGCTGTAGAGTCCGCTGAACTGGCCGCCAATAATCTCGTCAGCCAAGCCACCGGCAATTTCACGCAAACAACTCCTGTGCGCGCGCCACCCGGCTCGCAACCTTCACGCCGTACGGGCAATTCACCGTGCAGTTCGCGCAATCCCGGCAGCGCACGGCGGTGATCTTTTCGGGCAGAGCCAGGAAGTGCTCGCGGCCCAGCGAGAATTGCCCATAACCCTCGGCGTAGGTGAGATAACGCAGCAGGTCGGCCACCGGCAGGCCCTGCGAGCAGGCCCCGTCGCACTCCCCGCACATTCGGCAATAGAGCGGGGCGATATGTTCGAGTTGCTGGGCGAGGAGTTTTTCCTCGCTCTCGCCAAACGGCCCCGCCATGGCCTTCAGATTTTCCTCGAGCTGGTCCATGTCGGTCATGCTGGGGATGGTCGTACTGACTTTCGGATTCTTCAGCACCCATTTCAGCGCAGCCAGCAGCGCCCCTTGTTTCGCGAGCTGCGGGTAAAATGCCCGGCGGGGATTCCCTGCGCGGTAGCCTCCCGCCATCACCTTCATCGCGACCACGCCCAGACCCGCATTGGCGGCCTGCTCGATGACGTCGCCAACACCTTTGTCCATGGTGAAGTTATAGGTGATCAGGACAACATCCACGGCGTTTTTCTTGACCAGCAATGGAATCATGCCTTTCGGCTGGTGCGTGCTGACGCCGGTGAAACGGATTTTCCCTTGCTGTTTAGCGACTTGCTGTGCCTCGAACGTCTCATCCGAAACACCCGTGGCCTTGTCCCGGCCGTGCAGATACCAGATGTCGAGGTAATCGGTGCCCAATTCGCGCAAGCTCGTATCCAAGTCGCTCAAGAGGCTGTTCTTATCGTTTCCGTCCGACTTGCTGGAGAGAACCAGGTCCTTGCGCTTTTTGCCGATCGCGGCGCCGACCATGCGCTCGTTGTTGCCATGCTGGTAGCTGCGCGCCGTATCGAAATAAGTGATGCCGATATCGGCTCCGCGCTCGATCACGCTGGCATCGGAAGTGATCATGCAGCCAAACCCTACAGAAGTGACCTTCAGCCCTGTCTTGCCGAGGATTCGATAACTTAGCTGCGGTGAAGAGTCCAGGAAAGGTGAGGCGGCTGCCGACGGTGCTTCGACGCTCGCTTTGCCCGCGCTGGTGCGGGCAGCCAGCCCCACCACCGGGAGCGCCAATCCTGCTTGTAAGAAGTCACGGCGAGAAGTACTCGGTTTCATGAAGACATCTCCTTATCAAAGAGTCGTTCCGCAATTAAGGCGCACTCATCATAAACGTTTCGATCCGTCCACGCCAGTCAGGAAATCGATATTACTGTTCAATTGCCGGCAGGCGGTCGCTACATCAAGCGGTAGGCTTGCTTGCGGTGGTCGGCGGCAATGGGGGCGAGCAGATGCAGAGCCTGGAAAGCCACTGTGTGCCTTCGGTTGAGCGCTTGCAACCTCGAGGCCAATTGGCAATACTCATGGGAAGACACAAGGAAGGGAACCCGACGATCCATGAATCCTAGTTGCGAGGTGTTTTGCGCCGGGAATGCAGTAGCAGACGTGCTAGCGCGTCCGGTGGACGGGCTGACGGCGCCCGGCGGTAGCCAGCCGTTGGAAGAGGTGGCGCTGGGGCCTGGAGGCAATGGTGTCAACACCGCCGTGGCGTTAGCAAGACTGGGGGTTCGGGTAGCCCTGGCGGCGCCGGTGGGGAATGACCGGCTGGGAGAAATGCTCCGCCAGACCGTACGCGCCGAAGGAGTGGATGATTCCAACATGTTCACGGTCAAAGAGGCGCGAACCTCGGCAAGCGTGGTGCTCATCGAATCGACCGGGGAGCGGCGCCTGCTGCACTTTCGCGGCGCGAGCGCGCACTTTTCGGCTCGTCACTTGAACTGGGACTCGGTGAAGGGCGCGCGCGTCTTCCACTACGCAAGCGCCTTTGCCCTGCCGGCATTCGACGGCGAGCCTTTGGAGGGAACACTCAAGCGGGCCCGAGAACTGGGCTGCCTGACCTCAGTGAACGTTTGCTGGGATCAGCGCGGGCGCTGGCTGTCGATCCTCGAACCCGCCCTTGCACACACCGACCTTATCTTTCCCAACCGGGAAGAAGGAAGACAACTCACGGGCGAAACGGAACCCCCGGCAATCGCTCGCCGCCTGCGCAGCCTGGGCGTGAAGACCGTCATCGTCAAGCTGGGGGCGAGGGGTTGCTTTGTGGAGTCCCCCGAAGGCGCCTTCACCTCGCCGGGCTTCGTGGTGCAGCCTGTGGACACCACCGGCGCGGGAGATTGCTTTGCCGCCGCGTTTTTGGCCGCCATCTGCCAAGGCAGCAACTTGGGCGACGCCGCGCGTTTTGCGAACGCCGCTGGGGCGCTTGCGACCCTTGGCATGGGAGGGGGAGACTCCGCTCCCACCAGGGCACAGGTGCTGAATCTACTCACCACCGCGGCGTAACCACAACGGCCGCCCCTACAAATCGCGCTTGGAGAAGCGGTGCACCGCAAGGGCAAGAGCGAGGGCGAGATACAAACAGGCATAGAAGATCATGAACTTGCTGGGGACGGAGATGGCGCTGAAGGGCGAGAAGCCCAGAGTACTCACAATTGGCGATTGCATCTCAAAGACGGCGCGACGCCACAGGGCTTCGCTGGGCATGATCAGGCTGGCGGTGATTCCCACATTAAGGGCGCGCGGGCTGTGCGTCAGGGCGGCAGCTTGCTCGATCCATCCTCCGATAAAGGCGATTCCGTGCAGCCCGAGCACCACCACGCCGTTCGTCAAGGTGGAGAAACTGGCGCCCATCCGGAACGTCAGGCTGAGCATCAGGATGCATTCCAGCCAAATCAGAGTTGCGCCACGCAGCAAGTGATGAGGCAGCACTCCACCCACCGGGTGCAAGCTCATCAAATAGGTTACTGCCGTTATCCCACCCACCATTAGGGCCACATAAACTGTGACCATCCCTACAAAGCCCATCCACTTGCCCAGCAGTAATTCCCAGCGCGCGATGGGCTTGGTGGCCACGGCCTGAATGGTGCCCGAGGCCAGCTCGCCTGAGACTGTGTCCACGGAGGTTAGCACGGTCATGACCACCGCCATCAGGTCCACCGCGTAGAGGCCCACCATCAACAGCGCGCCGACTCCCTGGCGTTCGATTAGCAGGTTGGTGTGAGGGTTCAGGTCTTTCAACTGAAAGTACAGACCGGTTCCGAATAAGCTCAGAAACGCCGCGCCTGCCGCTAAGGCCATCCAGAGCACCTTCTTTCGAGCAGCCTCACGGAAGGTTATACCCGCCATGATCCAGGCGCCCATCACAGCCCTCCGTCCGTGCCGACGATTTGAAGGAACATCTCTTCAAGCGACGTCCGCTGGGGGGTGACTTCGTAGACGTCTACGCCGCGCCCCACCAGGAAGCGCAAGACTTCCGGCAGGACCTCGGAACTGGCGACAGTAAGAGACAAGCGCTCACCTTCCAGCTTCGCAGAGGATGCCCAAGGGGAAAGCCCATTTACGGCTTCCCCCGTGAGTTTTCGAACCCGCATGGAAACGCGCAGGGTCTCCTCGCCCGAGCTGTGCAACTCGCGCGTCTCCAGCACTTCGCCATGCTTGATGAAAGCCACTCGGTCGCAGGTGATTTCGACTTCACTCAGGAGATGAGAATTCAGGAAGACCGTGGCGCCTCGCTCGCGCTGCGCCTTGATAACGTCACGCACCAGGCGCCGGCCCACGGGATCGAGTCCGGAGGTGGGTTCATCCAGGAAGATCAGTTCCGGATTATTCAGCAGCGCCTGCGCCAGACCGATGCGCTGCAACATTCCCTTGGAGAAATCCCGCAGCCGCTTGTCTCGATGGTCCGTGAGGCCGACGAGGTCCAGAAGCGCAGGCGTGCGGCGGCGGAGGTCGGCCGGTGACATTCCGTAAAGGCGTCCGTGGAATCGAAGCAACTCAGCGGCCGTCAGCCAGTCATAAAAGCTGAAATGTTCGGGAAGGAATCCAATCTTGCGCCGAGTGGCGACCTCTCCGGCGGGCCGCCCCAGAACGCGCGCGTGGCCCTCGGTGGGAGCAGCCAAGCCCAACAGCATTCGCACCGACGTCGTCTTGCCTGCGCCATTGGGACCGAGGAAGCCAAACACTTCACCGCGCGGGACCTCAAGCGTAAGACTGCGCACGGCCGTCCGTTGGCCATAGACCTTGCGAAGCCCCTGCGTCTGGATGGCGGTGCTGTCAACAGGCTGCAGTGAATCGACCTCTATTCCAGCGAATCCGCCAGCGGTACGGCCTGGTCGGCGCTGCCGAACCCGGTCAGCGAGTAGATAATGCCACTTTTCACCCACAAGAGCGAGTACCCGGGCATTCCATGCGCCCATCCGCGCAGCGTAATGAGCGTTCCCTGGACGCCGTCCACGCTTGTCGTTTCATACGAGCCTGCGTCCCTCGGGATGGGCACAACCAGGGTCGAGGTCCAGTCCACGGTCTCGCAGAAGGCCTGGGCGTCCTGCGGGCTCATGCCCGCCGCTTGCAGGGCCAAGGTCGCTAACTGCTGGACGTTGAGCTCCGGAGGAACACTGACCGTCGGGCTGGGCACTTCCGCCAGCGTCACGCATCCCGCCAGGTCGGCGACCGAGGGCGGTTTCTGCGCATTGTTCTTTCCTGGCTGGGGGCACTGACCGTAGACGGCCGCCACCGCTTTGGGAATGTGCACAGCCACCAGGGCTCCGTCGATGGAGGAGGGCAGTTGCAGGTCGCTGCGCCCAAATTCGTCCAGGATGCCTTGCAAACGATCCCGGTTCAGGGTCATTTGGAAGGCTCCTTCTCCCTGTACCGTGATCTTCGGGGCATCTGCGCGCGCAGACAGCAGGCGCACCGGGAATCCCGCGAGTTGGTTCGCCTGGTCCGCGTTAGCGACCATCTGGGGCTCAGAGCGCATCGTTACCACGATGTTGTCCGAGATGAACTGGCCGATCATCTTTCCAGCGTCATTACCGGATTGGGTCCCCTGCAACGCTTGCAGGTCAACGGGAACAACTGCGATCTTCTGCACGCGCAGCATGGCCAGGACACGCTGGGCCCAACTGCGCGCCGGTGCGAAGCTGAAGCAGGCAACAAGTACCGCCAGCAATGCCGCGCCGGCCCAGACAGGCCGCAGGTGGGCCGCAAACAGGCGGCTGAGAACTGTAACCGGCACAGACTCCGCAGGCTGCTGTGCCTGAAAGCGTGCGTAGGCGAACGCCGGGTCGCTGATTGCTTCGTGCGGACCCGGCGCCAGTGTCGCCAGCGCGTTGCGGACTCGTTCGGCATCCTCGGCGAGGGTTTCGAGCTTGCTCCGGCAAGGCGCGCACTCCGACAGGTGCCGGTCGATTGCCGCGGATTCTTCTTCGTTCAATTGACCATCAAGTTTTGCGCGCAGAATCCCTTCCTCAAGACAATTCATAGTGCCTCCTCGTGTGCATACATTCGCCGGAACCGCTTCTGGAAAGCTTTCTCGGCACGCACCAGCATCGTTCCGACAGTTCCCAGCTTGACTCCCAGCGAATCCGCAAGTTCTTTATAGGAAAGGCCGCTGGCTCGCAGGATCAGGATTTGGGCGTGAGTGGGCTGGAGCTTGGCCAATACAGCGCGCACGCGGCCAGCCCGTTCGGCCCTGAGGACGTCGGCCAGAGGATCGGGTGAGGCGCCGCTTCCCGCCGTTTGGCGCCCGGCTGCTTCCTCATGGTGTCTGCGCCGAGCCGCCGCGCGCAGATGGTCAATCCCCAAGTTCGTAGCCGTGCGACAAAGCCAGCCGCCCACATTGCCATCCGATTCCGCCAGCCAGGGTTGACGGTGCAACTTCCAGAAGACGTCGTTCGCCAGTTCCTCAGCAAGCCCTCGGTCACCCACTAGCCTGTACAAGACGCCTGACACGCGAGGGTAGTATTTGACGAAGAGGGATTCGAATCCCGTAGCATGTGGATCCGCTGCGCTGCTGCTCATCATGATGCTCGGATTGGGATCGAGCATGCTGCCCTGACCCTCCCTTATCGCCACACCCATCGCCAGCCTCCAGGCCGTAAGCCTTCCCGGAGGCTAATACGTCTCTCGACGGAAAAATGTGTCATCCAAGGACTTCATTTTAATCTCCTCAGGGGCAGAGGGATGCGGAATTCCGCCGGATGGCGCCGACTCCACACCTCGGGGCCTGCTTCAGGCCGCCCGCTCGGAGAAGACCCATGCAGGTTGTTTACTCCTCGCACACCAGATATACTGGCGCTATGGGATCACGGGTAGTAGAGGCTGAATACGAGAAGGGCATGCTCAAGCCAAGCACGCCGTTGGCGCTTCGTCCTGGAGAGCGCGTCCATCTGATCGTCATGCGGCAGCCGGATGCGAAGCGTTGGGACCTGTCCCGTCTTGCACAAAACCCTGCGGCTGACGAGGCGGATCTTACGAAGCAGGGCCTGGGGGCTTGGGCGGCGTACCTCGATGAAGAGGATCGCCGGTGAAGCGAGGCGAAATCTGGTGGGCCGACCTTGGCCCCTACCGCCCGCGCGAGCAGACGGGGCACCGACCTGTTGTGGTCTGGCAAAGCGATGCTTTGACAGGAGTGCTCCGATCCGTTCTGGTGGTGCCTCTGACAACCAACCTGGAAAGGGCAAACCTCGCCGGCACCGCGCTTATCAGCGCCTCACCGCAGGGGCTGCGCGATAGTTCAGTGGCCCTAGCGTTTCAATTACGCGCAATTCCGAAGTCGGCTCTAGAGAAAAAAATCCGGGACTTAACCGAAGAGGAAACTGCTGAACTCGAACTGGCGACCGACGAGGCTCTTGGTCGGGTCGAGCCGGAGCCCAAGTAGCTGGAACTAGCGGACCCGCCCAGCCGACATCCACCCGCCGTACCCTTCCCACCACCGACTACTACACTACCGCTCGTTTCTTGATGACGCCATTTCCACTGACCATTTCCACCATTTCTCCCCTTCTGCACCCGCACAAGATGTTAGCGCTGCTTGAGCTTGTGCAGTTCTTCGAAAAGCATACTTAGTCGCTGCACCAACTGTCGTACGTCTTCCAAATGTTGCTCGGCAGGGAGCTGAGCGGCTTTGCGCCGCCATTTGACGAGCTAAACTCGCCGCCAACACATCAAAACGTACCACTGCGCATTTTTCACTTGACACGCCTGCGGCGGTGTGGTAGCCTATATTTGTGGTCATTTTGGTGGACACATTGTCGCAGGCCCGCGCCGGGACGGACGAGGCGCGAGGGATGGCGGGAAGTTGCTGGCACTTGCGCAGGCAGGGAACTGGATATAAATGAAAAAAAATACGATCGAAGCCAATATGTTATTGAAAACAAACGAGGGCAATTTGAAAACGAACTCAAACGAACTCAAGAACGAGCCTAAATTGAGTGCTCAATGCGCGCATTAAGCCCAAGATTCGACCGTTTTGACGTGGCACACGTTCCGGCTGGGGCCTGGACTGCGGAAAAGCGGCTGGGTTCGAAGTTGTCCGGCCGGCGGGAATCCGGAGGCGCGGTAGAGAATACAAAAACAGTGGGAACGAAGCTAAGAAGTGCTTGAAAACAAAGGATGTCATTTTTTTGAGTGCTGTAAATTAGGCGCGTTTTGCGCACAGATTAGCATAAAACGGAGCCTGAAAGGAGCAGAGAAACGGGCATTTTGCGAAAACGAACCGAAGCCGACGGCTACTCCCGTGGCGGAACCGTGACAGTGACAATTAGTCGGCTAGACAGCCCCAGGGACTTGCGCTGTCGCCGATCTGCCCACCTGCCCATCTGCCCACTGCCCGTCCGCTGCCCCTTGTTTTTCCCAGTCCGCTTCTCAATAATGGAGATATGCTCACACGCAACAATATCCGTTTGACCCTGGAAGGAGCGCGCGCCATTCTGGCCGCCGCTGAAAGCAAGGCTCGCGAGATCAAGGTTCCTCAGAATATCGCCATCGTCGACGAAGGCGGCCACCTGCTGGTCTTCGTTCGCATGGATGCGGCCAAACTATCTTCGATCGAGGTGGCGCTCACCAAGGCGCGCGCTGCGGCGCTCCGGCGCTCGCCCACCGGCCCCTCTCCGTCGCACGCCGAGCCCAGCGTTTTGCTTTCCCTGGGTTTGCCTCTGGCGACCGGTGGGAAGCTCACTTGCATCCGTGGCGGCCTGCCGCTGGCGGTGGACGGCCAATGCGTGGGCGGCATCGGCGTAAGTGCGGGCACCGAAGAACAGGACGTCGAGGTCGCGCAGGCGGGCGTGGAGGCTCTGGCCAGACTCTCATGACTCAGGCCGCCCAATCCGCCAGGCGTTCCGAGCTCGATTACTCTCACGGGAAAGAGCTAGCCATCCAGGTTTTTCTTGAAGCCATGGCGACCTTGGATTTGCGCACCGCGATGCTTGCCAAGCTGACGCGGGAAGGCGAGCTGCTCAAGGCCGAAGGCACCTCGCTTTCCCTCAAGCGGCCTCCGCGCGTAGTCGCCTTCGGAAAAGCCGCCAATCGGATGGCAGCCGTCCTGGATGAGATCCTGGGGGGCCGGATCGAGGCCGGAGTTTGCGTCTCACCGGGAGAACCGGCGAGGAAACTGGGCCATTTCCGCTATTTTGTGGGCGGCCATCCTTATCCGAAAGCGGGAACGCTCGAAGGAGCGCGTGCGGCGCTGGACCTGGCTTCGAATCTGGCTGCCGACGACGCCGTTATCTTCCTGGTTTCGGGCGGCGGGTCAGCCATTTTCGAACAACCCTTCGATTCCGATGTTTCGCTTTCCGATCTGCATGAATACAATCGCGTACTAGTCACCTGCGGCCTTCCCATCGAGCAGATCAATGTGCTGCGTAAGCACACTTCGGCGGTGAAAGGCGGGCGCCTGGGTGTTCGGGCGTATCCCGCGCAGCAGTTGACGATCTACATTTCCGACGTGCCAGAGCAGCTTTTTTCGATGGTCGCCTCGGGCCCTACCCTGCCGGACGAATCGACTGCGGAGGAAGCCTACGCGCTTGCTGAGACAAACGGGCTGGTGCCCCGTTTCCCGCCCAGCATCCGCAAACGATTCCTTGAGCACAAACTGGAAGAAACGCCCAAGCCCGGCGATGAACGTTTTAAGAACTCCCGGAGCGTTTGCCTGCTCTCCAACCGCGACGCCGTGGAGGCGGCGAAGGCAGCCGCCGAGAAATTGGGATTTGAAAGTGAGATTGATTCCAATCCCTGGGACGAGGATTATCAGCAGGTAGCACGTTCGCACCTCGCTGCCGTCAAGGCCTTGGCTGAGGCGCACCCGGGAAAGCCGGTTTGCCTCATCGCAGGAGGCGAGGTCATTTGTCCCGTCACCGGACCGGGAGTAGGAGGACGCAATCAGGCCTACGCGCTTTACGCCGCCCAGTCCATTGCCGGCCAGTCCCGTGTGGTCTTGAGCGCCGGGACGGACGGGCGCGACGGCAATAGCCCGACCAGCGGCGCAGTTGTCGACGGCCAGACCATCTCGCGCGCGCTGGCTCTGGGAATGGACCCTTCGCGGTTCCTGGCGGAAAGCGATTCCTACTCCTTCTTCCGGTGTCTTGGAGACACGGTGGACTGCGGTTACATGGACAATAACCTCCGCGATGTGCGAGTCTGGCTGGACTTCGGGGGGAAGAGCCAGGCAGGTGGGCAGATGGGCAGGTAGGCAGTAGTTCGCGGCTGCGCCGCCCGCTCAGGCGAGGGCAAACGCGTGCCGTCCAATGACATCTCCGGGAAAGTGGCGTTGGTGACGGGCGCCAGCCGTGGCATCGGCAAGGCCGTCGCCCTGGCGCTTGCCGAGGCAGGCGTTGACGTGGCCGTGAACTACCACACGCATGACGCCGCCGCCCAGGAAGCCTGTGAGCGAATCAAAAGCCTCGGACGCCGCGCCCTTGCGATCCGGGCCGACGTTTCGCAAGCGGCGGAAGTCGCGCGGTCGGTGAAAACTGTTGAGGAAGGTCTGGGTCCGGTCGAAATTCTGGTCAACAATGCCGGGATCACGCGCCCCCAGCCGCTCCACGAGATCACGGAAAAAGACTGGGACGAGTTGTTGGATACAAACCTGAAATCCGTGTTTCTGGTGACGCAACATGTCCTGCCAGGCATGCGGGCCCGTCATTGGGGACGGATCATCAATCTCTCTTCGGTCGCCGCGCAAACCGGCGGAGTGGTCGGCCCACACTACGCCGCGTCGAAGGCCGGCATACTGGGCCTCACCCATTCTTATGCGACGCTTCTCGCGAAAGAGGGCATCACGGTGAACGCCATCGCACCCGCCCTCATTTATACCGAAATGGTGGCTGTCAATCCGAAAGCGCGCGCGGACCTGATTCCCGTGGGGCGCTTCGGCACCGTCGAGGAAGCGGCTGAGATCGCCGTCATGCTGGCTCGCAACGGCTACATCACAGGGCAGACGATTAACGTGAACGGGGGATGGTACTTTAGCTAGGGACTGGGGGCTGGGGGCTGGGGACTAGTGAAAGCTAGGGGGACAATTCTGCAACGGCCAGTTCTTCCCTAGCCCCCAGCCCCTAGCCCCTTTTTGTGACTTCAGATCAACTCGGGGAGGCAGTATGTCGCACACTATTGGTTTCATCGGGCTTGGAATCATGGGACAGCCCATGGCTCTGAACCTGCTCAAGGCTGGGCACACACTCACGGTCTACAACCGAAGCGCAGGAAAGACCGAACCGCTGAAGGCGGCCGGCGCACAAGTTGCCTCGACACCCGCCGCTGCGGCCAAAGATGCCGAATTCGTCATCATCATCGTGACCGACAGCGCGGCGGTGGAGGAAGTTGTGCTTGGCAAAGATGGCATCCTGGGGACCATCGCTCCCGGCGCCACGGTGATTGACTCGAGCACCATCAGCCCCGTGGTGAGCCGCAAGCTGGCCTGCCATGTGGCGGGGAAAGGCGCCAGTTGGCTGGATGCCGCGGTAACCGGCAGCAAGCATGGCGCCGAAAAGGGCGAGCTGACCTTTATGGTGGGCGGGGACCGGCAAGTATTTGAACGCGCGTTGCCGGTTCTCCAAGTGCTGGGAAAGAAGTACATCTACTGTGGCCAAAACGGCCTGGGGCTCTCCGCAAAGCTCGCCCAAAACACCATCCAGGCTACGACGCTCGAGGTCTTTTGCGAGGGCCTGGTGCTGGCCGCCAAGGCAGGGGTGGCGCCGGAGACGATGCTCGAAATTCTTCAGTCCAGCCTGGCGCGGGCGGCGCTCACGGACTTCAAAGCCCCGTTTATCTTCAAGGGCGATTTCACGCCCTACTTCCCGCTTAAGCTGATGCACAAGGACCTGGAACTGGCCGCGGAAGCCGGGTTCGCACACGGCGTACCCATGCCGACCCTGGCGGCGGTGAAGGAAGTATATGGCGCCTGCAAAGCCCAAGGAAAGGGCGAGCTTGACTATGCCGCCGTGGTCACGTTCTTGGAAGAATTGGCCGGCGTGAAGGTGCGGTCAAGTTAAGCCGAGACGATGATACCGGCATATCCGACGACGGCGTCGCGGTCGCCGGTGGTGTCGGCGGAGGTAGCGTACTTGATGAGTTGGACGTGACCGGCGCCAAGGTCTTTGGCCGCCGTGAGCATGGCGATCGCCGGACCGTAGCCGCACATCGAGATATCCTCGCGGCGTACTACTTCATACAGGCCCTGCGGATCGAGAGCCAGGATCTTATCAATGGCTTTGTGGTCCTTCTCGCGCGTCAAGCCGTCGGGTTCATAATGGTTCATATCGCTGGAAGCGATGACCAGGGAATCGGCGGCGGCTGGTTTCACGGCCTGGGCGATGCTGTGCCCGAGGGATTCCAGCCCGGAATATCCTATTGACCCGATGGCGATGGGAACGAAACTGAAGTCCCCGACGCTGCGCTGCAGGAACGGAAGCTGAACTTCGAGCGAGTGCTCGTCCTCGTGGGCTTCGGAATCCTCCATGAGCAGGTGGCAGGTTTGACGCAGCAGTTTCGCCATCCCAGGATTAACTTGCGCCCGGCCCAAGGGCGTCAACCATTCGCCGCTCGACATGATCGCGAAGGGCGCGCCGCGGCCGGTGTGGTTGGGACAGAGGATAATGTAGATCTTGCGTTTGGGTAATCTGCCATAGACCGCCCCTGCCACATGGCCTGAATACATATAGCCGGCATGGGGCACGACGCATCCCAACGCATCGTTGATCTTCTCGGCTTCGTTACCGAGATACTGATCGAGTTGACGCGTTAGCGACTCCGGCCGGCCAGGATAAAATCTCCCCGCAACCGCTGGTGGCCGTAAGGAAGGGGAAAGCATGGATGCATCCTATTCCCGGATTTCCTTGAATGTCAAGGGAGTTGCTTAGGGATCTTCTTTTTCGACGCTGATTCGGAGGGCCCTTAGGAATTGAGCATCCTGATTGGTCAGACGGAAAACCGGTTCCTGATGCAGGTCGGCGTTGAGCTTCTGGCGGTGAACGAGGTTGGTCTCACCCCGCTTGTTGAATCCGATAGTCACCTCGAGGACGAGGAAAAGGTCGTATCCGGAAGAGCGAATGCGCCCCAGGACTTCGGCAATGTTGTCGGACTCAGACAAGGAGTCGTTGATCGCGTCGCCTAGTTCCTTGATCAACCGTTTAAAGTTATCGTCCAGCTCCAAGAGTCACCTTGCCTTCCAACGGCCCCATTGTATGATTCACTTCAAAACCGTGTCAAGGCGCAAAATTTGAGGTACGATAGCCAGTGTGATTTTCGCGCTGCCGCAGGAGGTTGCAGGATTAAGGAGTGAGCAGACTCGGATACCTATTTAAACAATTGTTTCGCAATGCACAGCGGCTCTTCCAGATGCTGGTGGGACTGACGTTTCTGGTGCTGGCAGCGGCCGCGGTAATCGTTTCCGTGTCGGAGCGCGAAAGGGACCATACCCTGTCCGTTATCGTCGCAAGCTTCGCGGTGGTTTTGGTAGTTTTCGGTCTCTACTCCTTTGTCAAGGCCCGGAGCATCCGATAGCCGTCCGACGTTGCCCTGTCATTCCGAGCGAAGCGAGGAATCTCGCCCTGTTCCCGAGAGGAGGAGTCGAAGGTCGAGAACTTTTTGACTCTTCGACTCGCGCCTTTTCGACTTATCAGAACGAGATTCCTCGCTTCGCTCGGAATGACACGTTAGTCCGGACCTGGGAACACTATGGCCGCGAATGCAGACAAAGAAGTGAAGGGGAAGTTTACCACCACCTCCGGCTTGCGCTTGAAGAGCACCTACACCCCTGCCGACCTCGCCGATTGGGATTATGAGCGGGACGCCGGTTACCCAGGCCAGTACCCTTACACGCGTGGACTCCATCCGAGCCTTTACCGCAGCCGGTTCTGGACCATGCGCCAATACGCGGGCTACGGGACGGCCGCGGAATCGAACGCGCGTTTCCGCTATCTGTTGAGTCAGGGGCAAACGGGACTCTCCGTAGCTTTCGATCTTCCTACCCAAATCGGCTTGGACTCAGATCATCCGCTTTCCTGCGGCGAGGTCGGGCGCGTGGGCGTGGCCATCGATTCGCTCGAGGATATGGAAGCGCTCTTCACGGGTATTCCTGTGGATCGGGTCTCGACCTCGATGACAATCAACGCCACGGCGGCCATCCTCCTGGCGCTCTACTTCGCGGTGGCTGAAAAACAGGGCGTGGGGCTCGACAAGCTCTCGGGGACTGTCCAGAACGATATCCTGAAGGAATATATCGCGCGCGGGACTTACATCTACCCCCTTGAGCCCGCCCTGCGGATTGTGACCGATATCTTCGCCTTTTGCCGCGACTGCGCGCCGGAATGGAATACGATCTCCATCAGCGGTTATCACATGCGGGAGGCGGGCTCGACGGCGGTCCAGGAAGTGGCTTTCACATTGGCCAACGCGGTGACCTACGTTGAGGCAGCCGTCCGGCGCGGACTGGTCGTGGATGACGTCGCGCCGCGCCTTTCTTTCTTCCTGAACGCCCACAACGATCTGTTGGAAGAAGTCGCCAAATTCCGCGCCGCGCGCCGGCTCTGGGCGCGGCTGATGCGTGAGCGCTTCAAGGCGCAGAATCCACGCTCCTGGGTATTCCGCTTCCACACCCAGACGGCGGGTTCCACGTTGACCGCGCAGCAGCCCGACGTCAACATCGTGCGCGTCACGCTTCAAGCGCTGGCGGCGGTGCTGGGCGGGACGCAATCGCTGCACACCAACGCGCGCGATGAAGCCCTGGCATTGCCGACGGAGGCTTCCGCGCTGATCGCTCTGCGCACCCAGCAGATTATCGCCGCCGAAAGCGGAGTGACGAACGCCGTTGATCCGCTGGCCGGCTCCTACGCGATCGAGAAGCTTACTTCCGAGATCGAAGAAGGCGCCCGGGAATACCTGGGCAAGATCGATGCCATGGGAGGCATGCTGCGCGCCGTCGCCAATGGCTACGTGCAGAGGGAGATTCAGCAGGCCGCCTACGAGTATCAGAGATCCATCGAGAACGCGGAACGCGTGGTGGTGGGCGTGAACCGATACCAGAGCGAGAGAGCCGCGCCGCTGGCCATTCTCCGCATCGATCCGGAGGTGGAGCGCGCCCAGGTGGAGCGATTGAGGAATCTTCGCGCTCGCCGGGACGCTGCGCGCGTGAACGCGGCGCTGCGCCACGTCGAGGAGACCGCGCGCTCGGAGCAAAACCTGATGCCCGCTATCTTCGAGGCCGTTAAGGCATACGCAACCGTGGGTGAAATCTCCGACGCGCTACGTCGGGTGTTTGGGGAATATCAGGAGTCGGTGGTGATTTGATGCGACGCGCCGTTTCTGCTAATGTTCTGCTATGCGGAAGTGTAAGCTACTTGCGTTCCTGCTTTGCGAAAGGGCTAGTGTGGCGCCGGCGCCGGACAATCGAGTGACCTTGCGTCATCTGTTCGACAGAATCATAGTTGCCTCGACTCCGGAGGAGCCTGAATCGTTCTACGCTTACTTCAAGATTATTGTAGACGAGCCGTGCACAGTGGCATTAAGGGTGGTTGACCCTGGACAGCAGGAAATTCTAGTAAATTGCCGTGACTCAATCGCGCAGATTGGTCCTATACAGGGAGTTTGGCCCCTTGACACCAGTCTTTTTAAGGGGCCAGGGGCATACGTTTTTGAGTTGAGTGTAGAGAGCGATGGTTCGGAGCCGTACTCCTTGGCCAGTACACGCCTAGTTGTCGATAGGGGGAGCAAATAGACTGCGATGAATACCCACGCTCTCACCGCATATGATGATACTCCCTGGGTTCGACGTCCTGATGAATTAGAGGCGGACCCACGTTTGGGTACTCCGTTGCCGGTAAACGAACCTCTGCTCGGGAACCGCGAGTTGGGTTCCACACAGCTAGTCAAGGCTGTCTTCGAAGAATTCGTCAGATTGGTCGAGGGCATTCCCAAGGTGTGGGCAGTCTACATTAGGTCTGACAGCCCTGTTGTTCACGTCTGGACTTTTGTCGATTCTACCGATTGGAGAGATCGTTCGCCTGTCTTCGACGCAGAATGGGAAATGCTGAGCCGTTACTCCAAAACTCCGTTTGACTTTAACGTTGAGCTGGCCCCCGCCGGAAGTGAGGACTTCGAAGGAGAGAAAACAGCCTTCGTTTTCAAACGCTAAGCATGGCCACGACTCGAGAGCATAAATTGAAGGCGGCCCATAATTGGGAGTTTCTTGAATCCCACAGACTATCGGAAGGCGAGTTCGTAGATTGGGCCGTGACTGTCCTATTTTACTGTGCGTTGCACTGGCTGCGGGCTCTGTTAGCCCAGGAAGGCTATCAGGTCAAAGACTATCGAGACGAAGAAGACGCTATGACGGGCACCGCGGTCTTTACCCGGCAAGCCCTCAGATGGTACCTCCACTTGAAAGGAGCTTCGCGTGATGCGCGTTATAACATCAGGCGATTCTCCAAAGAGGACTTCTGGGTTCTCCATCAGGATTGCTTCTTACCGTTCAAGTCCTTTATCACGTCACAACTTCGCCCCTAAACAAGCCACATTTCGGATCGACAGCCGACTCAGGACATAGCTCAAAGGACGTCCCATGCCATCTCTCACTTTCCTAGGCGCCACCGGCACGGTGACCGGCTCGAAGTACTTGCTGGAGGCGGGCGGCGAGCGGCTGATGATTGATTGCGGGCTCTTCCAAGGTCTAAAGGAGCTTCGCCTGCGCAACTGGAACCCGCTGCCCGTTCCTGCTTCGAGCATCCAGTGGTTGGTGCTCACGCACGCGCACCTTGATCACACGGGCTACATTCCACGTCTTGTTAAAGACGGGTTCAAGGGGCAGATTTACGGCTCACCCGCCACGGTGGATTTGTCGAAGCTGGTGCTTCCGGATTCGGGCCACCTCCAGGAAGAAGACGCGGCCTATGCCAACAGAAAGGGATTCAGCAAACACGCTCTGGCGCTGCCTCTCTACACCTGCGACGAAGCAGTGAAATCCCTCGAATCGTTCCGCCCTATCGACGAGTCCAAGCCGCTCGAGCTTTCCGCGCGTTTCTCGCTGCGTTGCTTCGCCGCCGGCCACATCCTGGGTGCGCGAATGCTCGAAGTCACCGTGCGCGAAAACGGGGCCGTGAAGAAAATCCTCTTTTCCGGCGACCTAGGCCGTTTTCCGCAACTCATCTTGCGGGCGCCCGAGACGCCGGAGGACGAGTTCGATTATATGTTGCTCGAGTCCACCTACGGCGACCGCCTGCACCCGCGCGACGATGTAGGCACGCACCTTGCTTCCATCGTTGAAGCGACAGCTGAGCGCGGTGGCACAGTCGTAATTCCCTCGTTTGCCGTGGGACGGACGCAGGAACTGCTCTATCTTTTCCGCGAGCTCATCGAGTTGCGGAAGATGCATTCCCTACCCATCCACGTGGACAGCCCCATGGCCATCGATGTGACCGACCTTTACCGGCGCCACCAGGAGGACCACGACCTGCAGACAGAAATAATGGAAGAGAAGGGCATCAAGCCTTTCTCTCCTCCAGACCTGCACTTCGACAGAAGCGTGGAAGACTCCAAAGCTCTGAACAATACGCGTTACCCCATGGTCATCATTTCAGCGAGTGGCATGGCCACGGGCGGGCGCGTCGTTCATCACCTGGAACGCTGCCTTCCCGACCATCGCAACACCATTCTCTTCGTGGGGTTTCAAGCGGCAGGCACACGGGGCAAACTCATCCAGGCTGGTCAACCCGTCAAGATGCACGGCCAACTCGTTAACATCCGGGCGCGCATCGAAACCCTCGAGCACCTAAGCGGCCACGCGGACTACGGAGAGATCCTGGGCTGGCTGCGCAAGTTCCATACACCTCCCGGCAAAACGTTTCTGGTCCACGGCGAACCCAAAGCCGCCGGATCGCTTCGCCAGAAGATCGACCAGGAGCTTGAATGGGATGTGTCAGTCGCGTCCTACCTCCAGAAGGTTCAACTTTGATTGAAGTGGGCAGGGCAGAGCTGCAGAATACAACGGCATGGCGCATCGCCGCATTCTGCTGTATAGTGTTGCCAGGGCTGCTTCAAGAGGCAATCCGCGAGTGGGGCAAAAAATCAGTCGATGGCAATCTGCGGCGAAGATAAAGCAGCTAGCACGTCTCGAGAGACCTTGAAGTGAATTCACCTTTGCGCGTCGCCCTCTTCACGGATTCTTTCTCTGAAGCGAATGGCGTCGGCACGCTCAGCCGGGAGATCGTTGCGTTCGCCCGACGCCATCAGCTTCCTTTCCTCTGCGTTCATAGCGGCCCTCAAACGCGCGTTGCCCAAGCGCAATCTCTTACCACGTTGGAACTCAAGCGAGGTCTAGCGGCATTTCCGTTGGATTACGACCTGTCTTGCGACCCCTTGCTCAGCCGCTACAAGAATTGGGTGACCGCGCAACTGCGCCCCTTCAAGGCGGACCTGGTACACATCACGGCACCGGGGGATATGGGGATCCTGGGACTTTGGGTGGCGCATTCCCTGAGGATTCCGCTGGTCGCGTCCTGGCATACCAACCTGCATGCGTATGCCTCCCGCCGGCTGAACAAGCTTTTTTCATTCCTCCCCCGCACTTGGCGGGAACAGATCTGCAATGCCGCCGAAGAGCAGAGCCTGCGCGCCTGCGTCCGCTTCTATGGCCTGGCCCGCTTCCTCCTGACGCCGAACGAAACCATGGTCAATCTTCTCCAGGAGCGGACCGGTAAACCCGCCTACCTGATGGAGCACGGTGTTGATCCCGAATTATTTTCCCCTTGCCGGCGCCGGCGGCGGAGCGGTCCCTTTTGCATAGGGTATGTGGGCCGTCTCACTCCCGAGAAAAATGTGCGCCTGTTCGCCGACTTGGAGCGAAGTTTGCTCGCCGCCGGCCAGAGTAACTTCCGCTTTATGATGGTCGGAGAGGGTAACGAGAGGGACTGGCTAAGGCAGAACCTTCGGTTTGGCGAAACGCCGGGGATACTCCGCAGCGAGGCTCTCGCGGAAGCGTTTGCCGACATGGATGTCTTTGTGTTCCCTTCGCAGACCGACACGTTCGGGCTGGTGCTGCTCGAAGCCATGGCTTCCGGGGTGCCCGTCGTGGTGAGCCCGCGGACCGGGGCTCGCGTGGGCGTACGGGACGGCGTCACCGGATTTCAGGCGGAAGACTTAAACTCCTTCACGAGCAGCGTGCTTCGCCTGATGAACAGTCAAGGCTTACAGCAAAGGATGAGTTCCGCGGCTCGGCTGTTCGCCGCTTCTCGTGCTTGGGATGGAGCGTTCGAGCAGTTGTATCGCACTTATCAGTTTGGTCTTGAACAAACCGGCTTACCGACAAGTGATCGTGCATTGGCAGTAATTGAGGTGGCCGGATCTCATAAGGAAGCATTCTAAGCCCACATTTCCATTTTGAGCTGTACTTCCAGACCTTCGGATCGTCGCCTTCAATATTACGGAGAAGTGTCTGAGGCATCGACTGCAACGAGCGGCAGATACGGGCTCTGGAAAATTCATTTGAAAAGTGTGCAATTTGATGCAGACACGACTCCGCGGGAATCCTTTAATCGTTGGAGGAGGCTTGAAAATCAAAAGCCTGTAGGTGCAGTGGTACCTGCTCGGAAACCCAAATGGAAATCCCGGCTAAGACGCCATGCTCATTCATTCGTGTCTGTTGTTCTTATTGAACTCGATGGCCGTTGGGCAGGTGCCGGCCGGTACGCAGCTTCACATCCGGCTCACCTCTGCAATAGGCTCTTACGCAAGCAAGGTGGGCGCGCGCGTCCCGGCGGTTCTCATTGCGCCGGTGGAGATAGATGGCCAGACAGTCCTGCCGGCCGGAAGCACGATATCGGGAAAAGTGAACAGGGTCACGCGCGTGGGTCTCGGAATCCGCCATGAAACAGCCGGGCTCGAATTGGAATTTGACCGCCTGACCCTGCCCGGCGAAGCCCCCGTCCCCGTCTCCGCGCGCGTGGCCGAGGTCGATAACGCCCTCGAGACCGTGGCTCGCGATGGCCGGATCCGCAACCTCCGAGCCACTGACAGTGGAGGCTATCGGGTGAGCGGCTACATCCGGGGGGTGATGCTTCGCTGCGAGTTGCACGCTACCATCGCCGTGTGGCTTGTGAGGTCCGGGGTGGTGAAGGTCCCCGAGCCGGAGATCTATTTCCCGGCCGGCGCCGAACTCACGCTGACGCTGACTCAGCCCCTGCGCCCTAACTCATTCTTCCCAGTCGCCCCCGCTGGAAATGAATTGTCCGATGCGGAGCGCGACGACTTACACCGAATGGTTGCGGCCATCCCCGATCGGACCTACGCTCCCAACCCACACCGCCCATCGGATCTCACGAACGTGCTGCTCATCGGCTCTCATGA
>JBEKMN010000006.1:0-81615 GCA_050008495.1 Terriglobia bacterium
CCACCGGCGAAGTACTCTCGAAAATGCCTCCATCTTTGCGCCGTCACACCTCAAGCGTCGAAACCGCGCTGATTCCGCCTCCCGTACGCCGCTGCTAACTAGCTTTGCGAAACTGCTGCACCGCTATTCGTCGTCTTGCACTTTCATGCTCCCGGGTATAGTATGGGCGCGATTTTCGGATGAAACTATGATCGCTCCTCTCACACGCCGCAGTTTTCTTCGCACCGTCTCTGGAGGAGCAGCCGGGCTGGCTCTGACGACGGAGCTCTCTTCGCGCGCGCTGGCCTCGAGCCCGGGGTGGAGGGCCGGGCTGGCACGGACGATCATCACGCCGCAGAAATCCCTTTGGATGGCGGGCTATGCGAGCCGCAAGAAGCCCTCTGAGGGTGTTATCCAGGAACTTTACGCCAAAGCCCTGGCGCTGGAGGACCAGACCGGCAAGCGAGTTGTCCTGGTGGCGAGCGATCTTCTGGGTTTTCCCGCGGCGGTTAGTCATAACATCGCCGAACGGGCGGAGAAGCAATTTCATTTGAGGCGCGACCAGTTGCTGCTGAGTTCCTCTCACACGCACTGCGGCCCGGTTATCGGCAAGATGCTCGGGACCATGTACCCGATGAATTCGCAGCAGTGGGCCGACGTCGAGGAGTACACCAGCGATCTCGAGGACAAAACTGTTGCGCTGGTCGGAACCTCACTTAAGTCCCTGCGACCCGCCCGATTGAGCTTTGGACACGGCAATGCCGGCTTTGCTATGAATCGCCGCGCCAGAACGAACGAAGAAGTGCTCATTGGGGTAAATAAGGATGGGCCGGTGGACCATGACGTTCCGGTGCTGCGAATCGATGACAAGCATGGAAAGCTTCGGGCGGTAGTCTTGGGGTATGCGTGTCACAACACCACCGCGGTGGATATGCTGCAGTTTAACGGCGATTACGCAGGTTTTACGCAAGCCTGGCTCGAAGCGCATCATCCCGGCGCGACGGCCCTTTTCGTCGCCGGGTGCGGGGGCGATGCCAATCCCTATCCTCGTGGGATGCTCGAACTCGCCCAGCAGCACGGCGAGGAGTTGGCGGCGGCGGTGGAGAAGGTGTTGGCCGGGGAGCTTCAGCCGGTTCGCGCTCCCATAAAGACAGCTTACGAGGAGTTTCCAGTCGCCTTCGCTACTCCGCCCGGCCGGGAGGAGTTGCAGGCCCAACTCGAGAATCAGGACGTGAATCACCGGAACTGGGCTGCGGCGATGCTCAAGATACTGGATCGCGACGGCCACTTACCCAACGAGTATCCTTACCCGCTGGAAATCTGGCAGTTCAGCCAAGACCTGACGTTCATCGCGCTGGGGGGCGAAGTCGTGGTGGATTACGACTTGCGCCTGAAAAAAGAACTAGGGGCGGAGAGACTCTGGGTGGCGGCGTATTGCAACGATGTATTCGCCTACATCCCGTCATTGCGCGTGCTCAAGGAGGGCGGATACGAGGGCGGGGGCGCCATGGTCTATTACGGACAACCGGGTCCCTTTGCGCCGAGCATCGAGGAAACGATAATCGGAAAGGTACATGATTTAATCGCACAGGTTCGCCCGTCGCCATAACCGCAATCCATGTCATTCTGAGCGAAGCGAAGAATCCCCGTAGTTCGCTCGTTCTGGGCATACAGCGCGACCCTGGGTTGAAAGGACGGTTGGCGGAACTTACAGTGCATGTCGCCTTCAGATTCCAAAAGGCAACTGCCGGGATTCTTCGCTTCGCTCAGAATGACAGGAGAACGGCTCGCGATGCTATTTTGAGGAGGACGTATGGATGATCATCTCACGCGGCGTCATTTCCTTCGTACGATGTCCGCCGGCGCGGCGGGACTGGGGCTCACGGCCGGGCTCGCGCCGCGCGCCGTCGCATCAGGTTCGATGGGAGAGAAGCCCGCGATCCTGGGCGGCAGGCCGGTGAGGACTGAGCCATTTCCGGCTTGGCCCATAGTCCGTGAGAACGACGAAAGAGGCTGGATGGAAGTGCTGCACTGCAGCGAGTGGTGCCGGGCCGGCAACGGCCATTTTACGACGCAATTCGAAGAGAAATGGGCGGAGACCTTGGGTGCGAAGTACTGTGTGGTGACCTCTTGCGGGACGACCGCGCTCTACACTTCGCTCAATGCCGTGGGCGTGGAACCCGGCGATGAGGTCATCCTCCCTCCTTACACCTTCGTTGCCACACTCAATGTCATTCTGATGCAACACGCGCTGCCGGTCTTCGTGGACAGTGACCGGGAGAGTTTTCAGATCGACGCCCGCAAAATCGAGGCGAAGATCACTTCCCGGACGCGGTGCATCATGCCGGTGCATTTGGGTGGCAACCCGGTGAATATGGATCTTGTGCTTGAGGTTGCCAAGAAACACAAGCTGCCGGTTGTCGAGGATGCCTGCCAGGCCCATACGGGCGAGTGGCGGCGGCGCCGTGTCAGCACTCTGGGCGACCTGGGTTGCTTCAGCTTTCAAGCCTCCAAGAACCTCAATTCCGGCGAGGGCGGAGCCATTCTAACCAGCAATCCGTCCCTCCACGAGTTTTCGAAGAGCTTCCAGGACCAGGGCCGGGGCCCGGCCGGAGCCGCTTTCGCGTATGCGCGTCAGGGTTCTAACCTGCGCATGACGGAATTTCAGGCTGCGCTGCTCTTGCAGCAATTGACGCGTGTGGAAGAGCAATCGCGGGTCCGCGAAAAGAATGCCCAGTACCTCACCAGCTTGTTACGCGAGATTCCGGGAATCTCTCCTGCCCGCATGTACGACGGCACGACGAGGAACGGTTATCACCTCTACATGTTCCGGTACGACCAAGCGCACTTCGACGGTCTGCCGCGGACGCGCTTTCTCCAGGCATTAGAGAAAGAGGGAATTCCCTGCTCGGGCGGCTACGCGCCGCTAAACAAAGAGCCTTTCATCAAGGTGACACTCAATTCCCGCGTCTACCGCAAAATGTACTCGGAACGCGACCTTGCCGGCTGGGAAGAGCACAACGCCTGCCCGGAGAACGACAAGCTCTGCGGAGAAGCTGTCTGGTTTTTCCAGACCATGTTGCTCGGTCCGCGGCGCGATATGGACGACATCGCGGAGGCAGTCCGGAAGATCCAGCAGCACGCGGTGGAATTGCGATCCCGGTCCTGAGAAGGTGTGAAAAAAACGCGCTGTCATGTTGAGCGCAGCGAAGAATCTGCATTGGGTTGGGCTTTGCCGAGCTGGTCAACTGAACTCGCCGATACAAACCCGGCTCGGGGTATAATGTGCGCTCCTTATCCCGCTTCGTGGACTCGCTTGGCGCCCAGCGAGACGCGACGAGGACGAGAAGAGACTGGAAGCCTGTCATCCTGAGCGAAGCGAAGGATGTCTGCAGTTGTTTGTAAATCTTCAAACTCAAACCGAATGGCGGAGATCCTTCGCACCGCTCACGACGACAGCCGACCGGTTTCCTGGCAGCTTTGGAGGGCGGCCTTTTTTGTTTGAAGAGGAGATGAGCGATGCGCAAACTTCCCAGGGATCGAATGACCGCGCGGCAGCGCATTGAATGCACGCTGCGGGGTGAGTTGCCCGACCGGTTACCCGTCTTCGACCTCATTCAGCACATACCGCTGATTGAATATGTCACCGGTGAGAAGGTGACCTTGCAGAATGGCTTGGACCTGGTTTGCAGAACCATCGGCGAACGGCTGGATATCACGCGCGGAATTGCGGCTCCCGTGGAAGAAAAGCTCATCCGCCACGACGATGGCTTCGTTTACAAACAGGAGTGGTGGACCACCTGGCTCATCGACCGTCCCTTCAACGATGTGGAGGGGTTGCTCAATTACATCCCTCGCAACATCGAGGAGCTGCACAATCGCAAGTTCGGCGACATGTTCACCTTTGCCGGAAAGAGCAACGTCTGGGGAGCTTCTTCCAAATCACCGCGCGAGCAGTTCCTGGAGTTGCAGGAAAAAGTTGGCGAGAATACGGTGATTTTTCCCAACGAGAGCCCGGTGGGGCTGGACACCGCGCACGTGCGGGCGGGGCTGGATCTGTTCGTTTATGCCTACGCGGAGAATCCCCAACTCGTCTCGGATTGGCTGGAAGCGCTGAACTGGGCGGAGATCCAGCGCGTCCACGAGACGGCGGACGCCACCCTGTCTCCCGTCGCCCTGGTCTTTGCGGACATCGCCAGCACGGAGCAGATATTCTTCTCTCCCGCGTTTCTGCGCAAGGAGTTTTTCCCGCGACTGATCAAACTGGTCGAAGCCTGGCACCTGCACGGGATCAAAGTGATCTACCACTCGGACGGCAACCTGTGGGCTATCTTGGATGATTTCCGCCAGGCCGGCATCGAGGGGATCAATCCGCTGGAACCACTCTCCAAAATGTATGCGGGCGACGTGCGAAAGGCTTACCCGGAATGGATCTTGATGGGGGGAATTGACGTCTCGCAGTTGCTGCCTTTCGGCACCGAAGCCGAAGTCCGCCAGACCGTGCGAAAGACCATCGACGACGCGGGAGCTAACGGGCGATTCTGGATCGGCTCGACCACCGAGATTCATCCTGCCGCCAGGCTCGAAAATGTCCTCGCGATGTGGGACGAGATCGAGAAGTACGGCTACTATGAGTGACGCGGTGCAAGTGACAGGAGAGGAAGCGCCGCTAACGCACCCTACGGGCGACAGAATTCGACCCGCGGCGTGAGCCGTCATTGTATAATCGCCTTGGGGCAGGAATCCTAAATGGAAACTCGTGCAAGAGTCCGGAGCGTTAACGCCCCGTATTGAAATGGCAGGCGAGAGGCCAAACGCGTCCGTTCATGGTAGGGCAGCGCCCGGACGGAATCCGGTGTCGCCCCGGAGGGAAGGCGAGTGGGAAATTACTCTATATCGCACCGGAGTCACCCTGCTCTTCCTGGGCGCAATCGTAGCCGCCATGCCGATGTCCAGCGGGCGCGCGGCGGTGCAAACGAAACGCGCGCAGAGTGCTTCGGCGGCGAGTTTGGCCCCGATTACCGTTGACTATCCCCAGGACGGTTCGATTTTCCCACCGGAGATTACCCCACCCACTTTCATCTGGCACGATGGGGTGAAGAATGCCACCCACTGGAAGATCGTTTTCGCGTTCGCCGATGGATCGGCTCACCTGCGAGCCGATTCTGCCGGCGAGCGGTGGGCCATCGGCGAGATCGATCAGCGCTGCGTCTCTTCCACGAATGAATTGCCGAAGCTGACGCCGGAGCAGGCGGCAGCCCACACCTGGATTCCCGAAGTGGGGGTCTGGGAGGCGATCAAGAAACACTCCGTCGCGGGCGCCGCGGTAGTGACCATCAGCGGTTTCAGCGCGCAGGACGCCAAGCATGCGGTGTCCAGCGGCCGCATGACGATGCGCACGTCGAAGGACCCGGTTGACGCACCCGTCTTTTATCGCGACGTACCCCTGATGCCCTCCGATACTCAAAAGGGGATCATCAAGCCTCTGGATCCGGCGGCAATCCCGCTCATCCAGTGGCGGCTCCGCGACATCGGGAAAACCCAGAGCCGAGTAGTCCTGAAGAACATGCCCACCTGCGCCAATTGCCATTCTTTTTCCAGGGATGGCAGAACTATGGGAATGGACATGGACGGCCCCGCGAACGACAAGGGATTGTACGCCGTCGTTCCGGTTAAGCCGCAGATGACCATCAACACCAGCGACATGATTACATGGAATCCCTCCAACGACCGGCAGATCAGCCTGAATCGTGTGGGATTCATGTCGCAGGTTTCCCCGGACGGAAAGTATGTAGTGACCACGGTGAACACCGCCGAACGGTCTACACAAAGCAACTACTACGTGGTCAATTTCAAAGACTATCGCTTTCTCCAGGTGTTTTATCCCACCCGCGGGATTCTGGCCTGGTACAGCCGTGAGACCGGCCGGCGCGAACCTTTGCCGGGCGCAGACGATCCCGGATACGTCCAGGCCGACGGTGTCTGGAGCCCGGACGGCAGTTACCTGGTCTTTGCCCGGGCGGAGGCCAAGGACCCCTACCCGCCGGACGGGAAAATGGCGTCATACGCCAACGATCCGGTTGAGTTACAGATCCAGTACAACCTCTATCGCGTTCCCTTTAATGGGGGGCGAGGGGGAAAGGCCGAGGCCATTGCGGGCGCTTCCGACAATGGCATGAGCAACACATTTCCGAAAGTCTCGCCGGATGGGCGCTGGATCGTGTTCGTTAAGTGCCACAACGGGCAGTTGATGCGTCCCGACAGCCAGCTTTGGATCGTCCCGGCGCAGGGCGGGGAAGCAAGGCGCATGCGCTGCAATACCTCGATCATGAATTCCTGGCACAGCTTCTCGCCCAACGGGCGCTGGCTGGTCTTTTCCTCGAAGAGCCGGTCGCCTTATACGCAGATGTATCTCACCCACATCGATGAGCAGGGCAACGACAGCCCCGCGATCCTCATTGACAACGCCACAGCCGCCAATCGTGCTGTCAACATCCCCGAGTTCGTGAACATACCTCAAGACGGCCTCATGGCCATCGCCACTCCCGCCGTCGACATGTACAAGAAATTCGACCATGCGGCGGAATTGGGAGAGAAGGGCGAGTACGACGCGGCTATCGTTGAGTGGAGAGAACTCCTGTCGACAAATCCTGATGATGCCCGCATTCACAGCAACCTGGGGTCCGCTCTGGCACAACTGGGCCGATACGAGGAAGCTATCCCTGAGTTCGAGAAAGCGCTGGAGCTTAACGCCCAATACCGGGAGATTTACCACAACCTCGGCCGCACCCTGCTGGCGGCAGGACGCCCCGACGACGCCATTCTGATTCTTCAGAAAGGCCTGCAGTATTACCCCGAATCCCCGGACCTTCACAACCACCTGGGCCTTGCACTGGTCAGCAAGAATCGCCTGGATGAGGCGAAGGTGGAGTTTGAAAAGACGTTGGAAATAAGCCCCAATGACGTCGTTGCTCACTTCGTCCTCGGTAAGACGTTCGCGCAAGAAGATGATTGGGATGCAGCCATCGCACAGTTCCGGGAGGCGTTGCGCCTGGGCCCCGAAAGTGAATTGGCGCACTTCAACCTCGGCACCGCCCTCCGGCACAAGGGTGACTGGGATGGAGCGATCACGGAATACCGTGAGGCGCTGCGCTTGAATCCGAAGGACGACTCTGCCCACTGGGAACTGGGTAATGCGCTAACCCGGAAGAGCGACTGGGACGGGGCGATTGCGGAAGAACGTGAAGCGCTGCGCCTGAACCCCAACCGCGACGATGCGCACGCCTTGCTGGGCGCGGTGCTGGGGAAAAGAGGCGATTGGGACGGCGACATCGCGGAAGAGCGCGAGGCGCTGCGCCTGAATCCGAAGAACGCACAGGCGCATTACACCCTGGGTTTCGCGTTCGAGGGAAAGGGAGACCCTCATGACGCGCTCGAGGAGTATCGCATCGCCTACGAACTCAACCCTCAAGGCCGTGGATTTCGCCAAGCCTACGAGCGCCTCCGGGCGCAGACCAGCCAGCCCTAGGACGCTGCGGCGCGATGCAGGCGCGGTCCCGTTTGCCCCCCAACAAACGCCTGACTGTCCGTTCAAGGGTTCTTAGGGCCCCCGGCGGGCGTGGGCGAGACGACCTGATTCAAGATCTCCGAAGCTGTCTGCCGCTTGACCCTGTTCAACTTCTCAACTTCTGCCAGTTCTTTCTCGCCTTCCGGCTTTTGGCCTGCCTGAATCAGGGTCTTGCCTAGCCAGTAATGTGCCTCTTCTCGGTCCGGCATTCTTTCGACTGCCAGACGCATGAAAGGGATGGCATCCTGGTAGTGTCCGGACTCTGCCAAAGCGCGTCCCATGTCCAGGTCCGCCTCGCCGTAAGCAGGCTTCAAGCGCAACGCCATGCGGAAGTAATTCTCCGCCGGCCCGAACTGCTTGTTCCGCAGCGCGATGTCTCCCAGGTAAAAGTAGGGCTCAGCAAGATTTGGGGAGATGCGAGTCTCGCCCTGGAGTGGTTCCACGGCTTCCGAGTAGCGTTTCCATCTCCAATACAGGTATCCCAGCATCAAGTGCAGTTCAGGGACTTGGGGGGACGCCGCAATGGCCTGCTTGAATTCCGCTTCGGCTTTCTGTGGCTGGCTGGCCGTGTCGTAAGCTTCGCCGAGCATCTCATGGATATAGAGGGAATCAGGGTGGGTCTTGAGCAGTTGCGCCGCTGCCTCAAGGGACTTCGCCGGCGCTCCGGCGTTGTGGTAATCCTTGGCAAGAATGAAGAGGACTTTTTCGTCGTCAGGGCGTGACCGCCGCACGACCTCGAGTTCTTGAATCGAGTGGTCCCACTGCTTAAGATCGAAGTAGCACACCCCCATTAGATAAAGGGCATCGACGGCGTGCTGGGGATCGGCCCTGCCCTCCTCAAGAGGGGCAATCGCTGCTCGCGGTTCACCGGCGTTGAAGAGAGCCAGCCCCAGGTTGAAGCTGATGGCCGGGTCCTGCGGTCTCAGGTCGTGTGCCTTCTGGAAGGCAGCCGCCGCTTCGCGAAACTTATGTTCCTGAAAATACAGGGCGGCCAGGTTGTTGTGGGCTGCCGCGGATTTGGGATCGAGGGCAAGGCCTGCACGGTACTCTCGCACGGCCTCCTCGATCTTGCCGCTTTGGGCTAGCTGGCCGGCTCGCGCAAAGTGCTGGGCAGCGGACTCTTGGGAAGTTGCGAAGCCTGCTCCCAGCGCCAGCACCACAAACACCCAGAGCCAGGAACTACCCAGGGTCGTTTTTCTCGCACCTGTTGCGGCCCTCATGGCGCGATTTTAGCACATGACGTGAGAGCACAGGCATCCTTGTCTGCGGCAAAAAGCCCCCTGCCACCCCCGCTACCGGAACGCGGCGCTCGTATGACTGATGGGATCTTATAACGGATTCTTCTTGACAGCATAGTTCCTTTGTGGCATACAGAATTAGTTGTTCGTTTAATGTGCACTTTGTCCGACCGGCGTCCTTGCTGGCCGGACTTGCCGGCAACCGGGGTAGGGTTGCCGATTCCCCTTTTCCGTCGGGTTTTGAACTAGGGCTGAACTGCCACAGCATATTTGTGTGCCGGACCTTCGGCACGCTACAAAACTTTCTGCGACTGCATCGAGCAAAGCTGCCTAAAGGAGGCGGAAATGAGGAGTAAGCTTCTTGCATTGCTTGCAGTAGGAGTAAGCCTGTCTTGTCTACTGGGCCCGGCCGCACGCCCTGCGCGCGGTCAGGCCGCTACCACCGGCACGATTCTCGGCGTGGTGACCGACCAAACCGGCGCGGTTGTGCCGGACGCAGCCGTTACGATCACGGAAGTTGCCACCGGAATCAAGCACGAGACGAAGACCGATTCCGCGGGGCGCTATGAAGTTCTGGCGCTCCCTTCCAACGAAGCCCACATGAACGTGACGATCAGCAAGCAGGGCTTCGAGACCTATGTCTCTCAGGACGTGATTATTGATCCAAGCGCGCACGTTCAGGTCAACGCCATTCTCCGCGTGGGCTCGGCCCAGACGGAAGTGACCGTGACCGCCACCAGCGTTCAGGTCAATACTCAGACCGGCGAGTCGAGCGGCGTGATCGCCGGCGAGGAGGTCTCCGAACTTCAGTTGAACGGCCGCGACTTCCGCGATCTGTCCGCCTTGATTCCGGGCATTAACGACCTGAACGCCGGAAAAGGCGCCGTGGGTGTGGGCTTCACGAGTTCGCAAGCGCTGAGCGTCAACGGACTCGACCAGTATCAGAACCTCTTCACCACCGACGGCGCTTACAACATGAACACGGGCAGTATGCAGGGAGAAAACGTTCTTCAGCCCATTGATTCCATCTCTGAGTTCAAAGTCCTCAAGGACAACTACAGCGCCAAGTATGGATGGCTGGGCGGGGCGCAATTCCAGGCGGCCACAAAATCCGGGACCAAGGATTTCCACGGCAACGCCTACGACTACCTGCGTAATGACAAGGTTGACGCCAACAACTGGTTCAACAACGCCGGCGGCGGGACCCTGAGCAGCTTGCGTCAGAATATCTTCGGAGGCAGCCTGGGCGGCCCCGTTTACATTCCCGGACACTACAACACCGACAAGTCAAAGACCTTCTTCTTCACAAACGAAGAGTTCCGCATTCGCCACGGCGGCTTGTCGAACGTCGGCGCGATTATCCCCCAAGCGATGAGGAATGGTGACTTCAGCCACGATCCCACGCTGTTTGGGATTAACAGTAACGGCCTGAGCCTGGATTCCGCCTCCGCGGCCATTCTGGCGAGCGAGTATCCGGGAGTGAACTGCCTCTCCGCCAGCGGGTTGAACGGGACAAATCTCGACACCATCAACAAGTCTTGTATGGATCCCAACTCGGTCGCGATGATGCAGCATTTCTGGCCGTACCTTCCCAACCAAAGCGGCTTTAACAACTACATCGACACGGGAGCGGAGATCAATGACGGCCAAGACTACACGGAGCGCATCGACCACCGCTTCAACGACAAGTGGCTGTTGTTGGCGCGCATCTCCTACGAGACCGCCACGGATTCCTTCCCCTATTTGTCCTGGGCGTCAAATCCCGAACCCTCCGAAACGAACTTCTTCAAACAGACCGGTTTCAATAACATGGTGCAGTTGACGACCAACATTAATCCTACGACCATCAATCAATTCACCGTTACGCAAACCGATGACAAGCCTCGGCTGGGCATATCCGGCGCGGCATTCCGCACCGGCCTGAACCTCTCAATCAATCTGCCCTTTGGGTATGGGGCTGACCAAACCAATCGCGCTCCTGACATTGGCTTTGCCGAAGGATGGTCAGGAACGGGCAATGGCGGACTCCCCATCAACGCCAGCGACCAGGAGAATGTGCTTTCCGAAGACTTCACCAAGATTAAGGGTGGACACACGTTGCAAGCCGGTCTGATGTTGATCTGGGGCATCAAGCGCCAGAGTAACTTCGCCACCACTGAGGGCAGCTATTCGTTCTCCGGCGTGCACTCGGGCGACCCCATCGCCGACTACCTGCTGGGCTTGGACTCCTCCTTCTCACAGAACAACATCCGGCTGCGCGGCTCTTTCCGCTACATTCAGAACGAAAACTACTTCCAGGATGACTGGAAAGTAAATAAAAAGCTGACCGTTAACCTGGGCTTGCGATCAGCTTATTACTCCCCCGACACCATGCAAGGCAACGGCGTCAGCGACTTTGATCCTGCCCTGTATGACCCGAGTCAGGCGCCCGTGGTTGAACCCAATGGCCTTTACCTTTCCAATTCCTCGAATGTCCCAATTACGGCAACGGGCGCGGTGGCGAACCTTCTGGACGGCATCGTCTTCCCCTCGAGTTTCCAGCCCAACTCGAGATTCCCGCTTGCCAAGGCCACACCCAACGTGCCTGATGGAATCTTCAAATCTGGCATCCACTTCGCTCCTCGGGTTGGCTTTGCTTATGATCCCTCGGGGAACGGCAAGACAGTTTTCCGAGGCGGATACGGCCTTAGTTACGGGCGCATTCCCTTCGCTCTTTACAATGGCGACTTGAGCAACCCGGGCTTCACGCAAGGCGTCACGCTCCTCAACGGCACGGTGACCGAACCGAGCCTGGGCTCTCCTGGGGCTCAATCGGCTTTCGGCATTAACACGGTCGGGGCGCCGAACTCCACTTTTAGCCCCCAGCGAACCCAGACCTACAGCTTTACGATCGAGCGCGAGATCGTTCCCGGTGGGGTCTTTAATATTGCCTACGTCGGTAGCCACACCAACAACTACTCGCTCGGCTACGATCATAATTTTCCGCTCCCCGTCGCCGCCCCCTCCATTGCCGGTTGCGCCCTGTCTCCGGGCGAGTCGTACACCCAACCGGGGGGGGTTCCAATTTGATCCCTGCCTCAACACGGGCGCCGACTCCGCTACCTACACGCGCCCCATTCCGATGTATAACGGAATCTCCGGCCAAGGCCAGTCGGCCGCTGAGTGGCCAGCCATGGCTGCCTACAATTCTCTTCAGGCCGGCTACCGCTACGTGACGCACAAGGGTTTGACCCTTACGCTCGCCTACACATGGCAGCACAGCCTGACCAACGATATCGGATATCAGAGTCCCTACCTTGACTTCGCTCACCCGAGCCTCATATACGGACAACCGGGACAAGGACAACATCAATTCTTCAACGGCAGCTACATCTGGCATATGCCTTTCCTGAAGGCCCGGCACGATTTCACGGGGAGGGCTCTGGGAGACTGGACATTCTCGGGAATCACCACCTTCGTGAGCGGCGCCCCGAACAATATTGGCCTCAGCACCGGCGTGAGCGGATTGGCGGGCGTTCCTGACTGCGTGGCCTCCACCGGCGGTCCCAGAACGCATGCAGAGTGGTTCAACAAGGCCGCGTTTGTCGCACCGCTCTATGGGTTCTACGGCAACTGCGCCTATGGGAACGTTATTGGGCCCCCGCTGCAAGTGTGGAACTGGGCGCTCTATAAGACATTTGCAGCCACAGAACGGCTTAAGATCCAGTTGAGGTTCGAGGCATTCAATATCTTCAACCATCCGAACTTCAATGGTCTGGATACGGGTCTGGGCGATGGCGCGTTCGGCCAAACCACCAGCACCGCCGACCCGCGGCAATTGGAAGGAGCATTGAGAATTACGTTCTAGCTTGTCAACGTAGGGGCGGCCCTCGTGGCCGCCCCACCGCAACTTCACCACGGAGACACAGAGGCACAGAGAAAGAGATCTTCCGTTTTCAATGTCTCTGTGCCTTAGTGCCTCAGTGGTGAAAAAGGGCTCTACTGTCCCTGTACCGCTTTCTGCGCCTGCTTCAACACTTCCTGGCGCTCTGAGTACTCTTCGGCATGATATTTTTGGAACTCCGCCAGGGCAGCCTTGGCTTTCTCTTTTTCTCCCAATCTCGTATAAGCGTGCGCCAGTTGAAAATACGCCTCCGGGAAAGCCGCTTGCAGTGTAACGGCCTTCTCTAGTTCGCGGCGGGCGGCGGCGTAATCGTTTTCCCGCACCAGCAGACGGCCTAACTGGTAGTGCGCCAGCGCGTAGGATGGCCGGAGCTGAATGCTCCGTTCAATCTCCTTTTGGGCTTCCACGTATTGCCCCGTGTTCTTTTCCGTGGAGATAAGCATCATCCCCAAAAAGCAGTGATAGTAGGGGTTGCCCGGCTGCAGCTCCACAGCCCGCCTCAGGTGCTGATCCGCCGCCGCACTCTGGGATTGCGAGAATTCCGTCAAGCCCAGTAGGAAGATGGCCCGGTCGTTCTCAGGTTGCAGAGCCAGCGAGCGCTTCAGATATTGGGCAGCGATCGCAAAATCGTCGGCAACGAAATAGCTGACCGCGATGCTGTACGGGATTTCCGGAGAACTCGGGGCTAACTGCTCCGCCTTCTCGAGGATAGCGACCGCCTTCTGCTGCTCGCCGTATTTTTGTTCGTAGCGAGCCTGGGTAAGAAGGTAGGAGGGATTGTCAGGCGCCAGTTCAACGGCCCGGCTGATCTCCGCCAAAGCGTCAGCTTTGTTACCTGCCAGAATGTCGATGGCCGCACGCAGGCGATGGTATTCCGCTGTGCTTCCCGCCGCCTGCGACACCGTAGCGAGAACCGCCTCAGCTCGGGATGCATCGTTCTGCTGCAGGTAAGCCGCCGCCAGCGGCAGAACGATTTCGGGCTGCTTTGGCATGAGGCGATCTGCAGCCTTCAGGGAGCCGATTGCCTGCTCCGTCAGCCCGTGATCCAGGAAGCACTGGCCCAGTGCGAGTTGGTAGGCGGCCGAATCCCGCAACTTGCCGTCCACCGTTGCCGCCAGCTCGAGTGCCCGGTCCTGCTGCTTGGATTCAAGGTAGGCGCGAATCAAGCTGACGTAGATATCAGGGCTGGGAGGGCCGGCCCGGTTCGCCTTTTCGAGGTACACGGCTGCTTCGCCGGCTTTCCCTTCCTCGAGCAGCAGCACGCCGAGGTTGTACAGGGTGTTGACCGATCGGGGGCCCAGCTCGAGTGAGCGGCGGAAATACCCCTCAGCCTCCGCCGGGCGTCCGAGCTTTTGAGTTGCAACCCCGAGATAGAAGTAAGCTTGGGCCGAGGAGGGATCGAGTTTCACGGCCTCGAGCAGCTTGCCTTCCGCTTCCTTGTACCGCTCCTGCTGGATAAATTGAATTGCCCCCCGGAGGCTATCGGCAGAGGCCCCGCGCGGCGCGCCTTGTTGCGGGAAGGATTGTGATCCTGCGGCCGTCGTCAGGCAGGCGCTCAACCCAAGCATCAACAGGACTGCGGGGGTCAGCACCTTCATCGGGGGTTGTAATGTTGAGTGCGTAACCGTCGATCTCAACTTTGCCCTTCCGCCAAATAATATGCCAGCGATATGATCGAGTCAAGGATGCGGCGAGTGCGACTGAAGAGTTGCCGTCCCGCCCGCGCTACGCCGTCATCCCTCCGGAGGTTTTGCGTAATCGATGGACCAGAGTTTGCATTTTCCGCTTGACAAACTTGGGGACCTATGATAGCCTATCAGTATGGTCAAGTGGTGGACTTATTGTCGTAGGCAAGTCTGGTGATGCCTCGACCTTTGCGAGAACCTGGAATACTCCTTGCCAGGCAGGAGACCGGCCTTCTACAAAAAATGGAAAATAGTGGGAACGAAGCTAAGAACTGGCTGAAAACAAAGGAAGTCACCTTTTTTTATGATGCGCAATTTGCGCGTTTTACGCGCAGTTTGACGGTAATTTGACCTCAAATGGAGCAAAAAACACCACGTTTTGCGAAAACGAACTGAACTTCGGGAATTCAAGACGAGGCGCGAAAGTGACAAGTAGTCGGCTAGACAAGCTTGCCCGCAATGTGCATTGACCTCGCACCCGACACCACTCTTCCGCCCCCTCATGAATTGACAGGCTTCCACGTCTGAGGCATGATGGCAGACCATTCTGGGGAATTTCCTTTTCGAGGTGTGTCATGTTCGACGGAAACCGGCGTTTGCAGGTGATGCGGGCATTTGTATTTCTTTTCCTAGGTTCGGCGGGCGTTGTCTATGGAGCGGAAGGCCCGGCGGCTCCAACCGACTTGCGCTGCGAATACCTTTCCAATCCCATGGGCGCTGATGTTCAGAAGCCCCGGTTTTCGTGGGTGCTCCATCACACTGAGCGAGCCCAGATGCAGACCGCGTATCAGATTCTGATCGCCGGCAGCGCCGATGGCCTGGCGCGGGATGGCGGCGACGTCTGGGACTCGCGAAAAGTAGACTCGAGCGACTCGATCCAGGTGGTCTATGCGGGGAAATCCCTCTCCAGCGGGAAGACATACTACTGGAAAGTCCGGTACTGGGACACGGCGGGCAACGCAAGCCCATACAGCGCCGCCGCTCAATTTGAGATGGGCCTGCTCTCCCGAGATGAGTGGAAAGGACAATGGATCGAGGGGAACCTGCTCCGAAAGGAGATCGACCTCCAGGGCAGGATTGTCCGCGCCCGCGCCTACGTCACCGCGCTCGGCTACTACGAGCTCAGGATCAACGGGGAGAAGGTAGGGAGGAATGTCCTCGACCCGGCTTTTACGACCTACCCCAAGCGAGTCCTCTACACCACGTACGATGTCACTCGCCGGCTGCGCAGCGGAAGGAACGCCTTCGGAGCGATGCTGGGCGGCGGTTGGGCCACGCTCGGCAGGCGCTTCTTCGACCCGGAAGTAGGGCCCTACTACAAGGCTCCGGCGCTCTTGCTTCAGGTCAATATCGAATTCGAAGACGGGAAGACCGTGTCCGTGGTAAGCGATGGTTCCTGGAAAGCGGCGCAGGGCCCCATCGTCAGCGACAGTGTCTATGACGGAGAAGTTTACGACGCGCGGCGCGAGCAGCCTGGGTGGGACCAGCCGGGGTTCGACGATTCCGCCTGGAGTGCGGCGCAGACGGTCGAGGGCTCGAAGGGAGTCCTTTCCGCGCAGATGATGCCGCCGATTCGCGTCGTCGACTCGATGGCGCCGCGCAGCATCGCCAGTCCCAGGCCGGGCGTCTTCGTGTTCGACATGGGCCAGAACATGAGCGGCTGGGTGCAACTTCGAGTGCAGGGCCCGGCGGGAACGCAGGTGACGCTGCGTTTTACGGAGTTGGTCTACCCCGACGGGATGATCAATCGCGAGAACCTGGGCGAGGCGAAATCGCGCAATATTTACACCTTGAAGGGCCAAGGGGAGGAAACGTACGAGCCGCGATTCACCTATCACGGCTTCCGCTACGTCGAAGTGACAGGGTTTCCGGGAACACCCAGCCTGGACTCTTTGCGTGGCCGGGTTGTGCATACCGCCGTGGGGGCGGCGGGGAGTTTTGTTGCTTCGAAGCAAATATTGAACGACATCCAGCGACTGATCCACTGGTCGCAGCTCACCAACCTGTTCAGCATACCCACGGACTGCGATCAGCGCAACGAGCGGCAGGGATGGATGGGTGATGCGCAGGCGACGGCGGAAGAGGCCATGATGAATTTTGACATGGCTGCTTTTTATACCAATTTCATTCGCGACATTCGCGACGCCCAGTTCCCCGACGGCTCGCTGCCCGACACGGTTCCTCGCAAGTACGGCGGCGTCCCGGGCGACCTTGGCTGGCAAACGGCTTATCCGCTGTTGTGCTGGTATATGTGGCAACAGTACGGAGACCGCCGCATCCTGGAGGAGAATTACGACGCTCTGAAGAAATATGTTGCGTTTCTGCGCAGCCACGCGCAGGACAATGTTTATCGCCTGCACTGGGAGGGCGACTGGGTGGAATTGGCCCATACGCCCGGCGACTACATCGGCGACGTCTGGTACTACTACGACGTCTCGCTTTTCTCGAAGATGGCTCAGATTTTAGGAAAGTCCGACGAGGCCGCATCCTATGGGCAACTGGCCGGCCAGGTTAAAGACGCTCTGAATCGTACCTTCTTTGACGCCCATACGGACAACTACGCGAACGGAACCCAAACGGCCAACGCCATGGCGCTGTTCCTGGATTTGGTCCCCAAAGAGCATCGCGAAGCCGTCCAGCGCAGCCTGACGGACGACATCGTGTACGGCCACAACACGCACCTGACCACAGGATTCATCGGCGTCAAATTTCTGATGCCTCTGCTTACCTCTCTCGGGCGCTCAGACCTGGCTTACGATCTGGCCGTGCAGACCACGTACCCCAGTTGGGGCTACATGGTCGAGCGCGGCGCAACCACCCTCTGGGAACTCTGGCAGGATAAAGCCGGGCCAGCCATGAACTCTCATGACCATATTATGTTCGGCAGTGTGGGGGCGTGGTTCTACAACGCTCTGGGCGGGATTAACCTGGGCCCCGAAAGCGTGGGCTACCAGCGCATTCGCATCGCCCCGCAGATTGTCGAAGACCTGCACTGGGCCAGCGCTTCCGTGGAGACCGTCCGCGGAACCGTCTCTTCATCGTGGAGTCATTCCCCCGGCGTCATCACGCTCGACGTTACTGTTCCGGTCTCGAGCGATGCCCAGGTCGTCGTTCCGCCTGAAGCACAGATGACGGATGTGGTGATTCGGGAAGGCGACCGGGTGGTCTGGGAGAACGGCCGCTACGTGAGCGGCGATCCGGGCGTGAAAGCCGCCACCCAGGATGGAAAGAAGGTTGTTTTTCAGGTCGGATCGGGAAGCTATTCGTTCCGGCTGACGGGCAGCGAATGAATGATATGCTATGTATGTAGGCTCTGTCAGGCGCTGGCCTTCAGGCCGGCGCGCGTTCAAATCAGGGCAGCACACCAGGCCCTCTTGCTTTCCGGCGTTTCCAGTGCGTACCATAGAGTCAGGAGCAGTCGATGGGACTCGTACACGTGACCGTTGCCTTAAAGCGCTTAGGAAGCGCGGCCGGCGCTTATGAAGCGGACTTCCTCGTGGATACCGGAGCCACGGATTGCCTGGCTCCGGCGAGCAAGCTCCGGCAAATCGAAGTGCAACCGGTTGGAAAGATGATGTACGAATTGGCCGACGGGACCAAACACGAATACGCCTTCGGCCTGGTCGAGATTCGGTTCATGGGTGAAATTACCGCTGGACGCGTGATTTTCGGTCCTGATGATGTGGAGCCGATACTCGGGGTCACGGCGCTAGAATCCGTGGGCATCACCATCGACCCGGCGAATCGCGCGTTAAAGCGGCTGCCTGCCATTCCCCTAAAACGCGTGGCGTAAGACCTATTTCTTTTCGGATTTCAGAACCAGCGTCTGTTCCGTGTACGGCACGATCTCGACTGGACCCTCGAGCCCGCAGACGTCGATATTAGCAAGAATCCGATGCGATGGCCCCACCGCGCGAGCATTGGCTTCGGTGTTCGTGACGCGGATCTTCAGTTGATTCTCGCCCGGCTTTATAAACTCGGTGATATCGAGTTTGTAGGGCCGCCACACTAAGGTGCCCGCCGGTCGTCCGTTGACATAGACTTCCGCCACGGAGCTTACCCGGCCCAGGTCGAGGATCAGTTTCTTGCCCTGATAAGAATCGGGTACGAGGACGCTCTTCTCATAGATCGCAGCTCCGGAGAAATTGGCCAGCGGCGTCTTCGTCCACGACACGAGAGCGAAGGGCGTCGTTCCACTCACAAATTCCACGGGGGAACTTAAACGGTCGTCCGCGCGCGCCACAATGGCAAGCGTGTTCTTGTCTGTGCGTCGCAGTGGACGAATATCCACTGGGGAGCCGCCCGAGGGCTTAAGTTCAACGCCATTCAAGATCAGTCGATAAGGACCGTGAAACGCGGGCGGAGCTACGGCCGTGATACCGGGAGGAATTTGCGTTCGGTACCAGCGCCTGGGCGGAATGGTGCTTGCCGCCTTCTGCACATCGTAGGGCAGCATGCCGTTAATGATGCCGCGCAGAGTTCTGCCTTCCCGGTCCGCGACCCTGAAGGTGAATCCGTAATAGCCGCTGGCGGCACCTCTGCCCTCGCCAACTTTCAGCAGCACTTCATTCCAGCCCGCGCGCAAGTCGACGGGGATTCGGTCAGCCCAGTTGTCGTTCATCTCGTACCAGAAGGGGTGGCGCAGGCGAGCGAATACCTGCTGGTGGTTCAGCCATACCTTGACGCAATTGTCGGCCGCGATCACGAAATCAGCTTGCTGGTTTTGGGGCGAAAAAAGATAAGTGAGGGCGTAGCTCGTGATCCATTCGTGCCCTGCCGTATCCAGGGCGCGGTTAAACTGGACGATGTGGGCCGAGTCGTCGAAGGGGCCGCCTTCCGTCAGCATCCAGATGTTCCAATGTCCCAATGTCAGGTAAGGCTCGTCGCCGTAATAGCGCTTCCAGCCCACTAAATCGCCGTTCAGACCTGCGTACATCTTCTCCGGCTTAAACTCGGCTTCGGGCGGGTAGGCCGTATCGAATCCCGCATCATCCGTGTTGGGGAACGGGCCGACGACGATCCAGTTGCGCACGGTATTCTCCGCCTCGCTCAGCCACTGGGATGGCCAGGCAGTGTCGTCGAACGTGGGGCTCGACCATCCCAGCTTTTCCCCTTCGCCTTCCGGGGCGTCTTTGACCTTCACATAGGGAACCTCCACCCGCTCAGGCTCGGGACGAAATCGCCAATTCCCGGAGAGCGAAATGGGATCTAAGTGAGGGATAGGACTGCGCGCCCGATAGATTTGGCCGTCAGCGCGCATGGTGACTTCGAGGTCGGGTTGGGTGGCGTGCGCCGAGACTCGTGCCTGGATGGCGTCAGGCTGGCGCGAAACCAGCACCACACTTTCCGCGTTCGTGCTCACGAGTTCGGCTTTCTGCCCCTGCCCCTCGAGCGGATTGAAAACCACGTAGTAAGCGTCCCACGGCGCGAAATCCAGCCGCGCTTCGGTTCCCTGCGGACGGTTCACGTAGAACAAGGGCGACCGCTTGCCACTTAGCGCATCCCATTTTTCGGGTATGCCTGCCGTTGCGAGGAGAATTTGATTGGTTCGAGGCCGATCAGAGTCGTTGACTACCCAGTAGTAGTTCCTTCCCATCTTTTCACGGTGTTCAAAGTAGAGGCTGCCCGAGGAGCCTGAAATTACTCGCACGTCTTTAGGAACATTGGAATCCAGCAAGTCAATCAAGGTCTCAACATCGTGCGACACGAAGTAGGCATGGCCGCCTGCGGCGCCTTGCTGTTCTGTGAAAGCCGTCGGCGTCTCACTCGCTTTCGCCCCGAACAGAGCGTCAATCCCTTCTATTACTTCGGCATCATTGTCTCCCGCTTCGGGCGAAGAAGTCGGCAGCATCCGAATTCCAAGCACTTCGCCTCCGGCCTCATAAAACTCATGAATCTTGTCCAAACTTGATCGGCCGATCGTGCTGATGGGCGGCAGGATTATGGCGTGGAACCGCTGTGGGCCGATCACCAACTCTTTACCCTCGACGCGCGCCGCGGCCAGATAGCTGTCATCGGCGATGTTGTAATCCCATTGCCGGTCCGCGAGGCGGAGGATAAGACGCGTGTAATAATCGTTGACCGTGATGGTGAGGTTTTTCCAAACCGCCGGCGTCTCGATCTGATTATAAGGCGCGCTGCCGGAGAAAACAGGATCGGAGTGTGCCCACATCGAAAGGATGGGATAGTAGAGCAGGACATTGGCGGCGTGGCGGCTCTCGGAATTCATGTAGCTGATGCGCCGGGTATAGTCCGCATAATAGTGGAAGTAAGACCAGTACGGTTGATGCAGCCAATCGGGAGGATAGTTCGCACGCGAGGCATCGTAATTGAAAGCGTGACCCACAAAGAGGTTAACTCCCCACAAACCAATTCCGTTCGTTCCGCGGCGCAAACCCTCCATGTCCAGGTAAGAATCCGTCCCTTGCACTCCCTGGTTTTCACACATGAATCGGCGCCCTTCGAAGTCTGCCACGGATTGAGCGACCTTGAAGTTGAGCGGCTGGCGGCCAAAATCAACGAGGGAATCAACGCCCACGGGGTTGAGGCCGCGTTCGACGGCAAATAGGCTGCCTTCCAGCGCGGCGGCCCACTGGAGCGATTCTTCCCACGCATGACCAGTCCGGCCGATGCCGAATTCGGCTGCCCCGTCGGTAATTCCTTTCCAGAAAGACTCTTGATAGAGCTGGGTAACGGTCGCCAGGTAGTCGCATCGGACCTTGGTTGTGGAATCACCCCCGTTGTAGATCAGTAGCGGCAGGACTTTGTGAAGATCGTAGCCCGTACGCTTTGTAAAAGCGTCGAAGAGAGCGGGTGTCCAGGCGATGCGGTAACCGTAGTCGCCTTCATGGTCGGCGAATGAATAATGAATGGTGCTGCCGAAGTATGCCCCGAAGCGCCGGTGGAATTCGCCGTAGGCGAGATCGAAGAACGACTTCATCGCCAGTGGATTCATCAAGTCCACGAACCCACCGTCAAAGCCCATCGAAGGCTCGAGATAGAACTCGACGATGACCCAATCTCCGTCGCCGGCCTGCCATTTGACTTGTCCCGATTCCGCTGGTGCGGCCAGGAGTTGCAAGCTTTGCCCGTCGATCCGATTCTCGCCCAGCCAGCGAGCTGCGACCACGGCCTGGAGCTCGGGCGGAGCGGCAATTGTGACCTCTCTTGGACCCTTGACCACTTCCGCCTTGTAGCTCAAGCTCCTCATCCGGTATTCCGGTTTTCGCGCCAGTACCTCGCTCTGGTGGTTACCGGCCATCCAGATGTTGCGCGCCTCGCCGGAGGGCCAGTCGTATTCGTCGACGAAGTTGAATTCGAAGCCGCTACGCTTGGCCTGCTCGAGGCCGGCGCCAATGCCTTGCCACCATTCCTCGGAATGGTACGGGGTCTCGAGGCCGTCCCGCGCATGTAAAAACGCCCCATAAACGTGCTGGTCGACCATCCGTCGGATTTCTTCCTGGATCTTTGGCCCTTCCATTTTGCCGTTCCAGAACCAGAACGGCATGGTCGAGTATTCGCGCGGAGGGTCGAGGAAACCGGCATACAGACCGCCGCCTTGCGCTTGCCCTCCCCCACTACTAAGGCTTGCACGGACCTCGGGCTGTGTGGCTGAAAAGCGGTTTCCGACAGGTATGAGCGAGATTAAAGCGAGAATCAGAAACAAGCTGATGCGTCGAATCATGGGTCATCTCCGTACCGGCTTCAGCCGTCGAGTATCACTCCCGCGGCCCGGTAAATGTCACGCGGCCACACGAGCCTAACACAAAAGCCACACTGCTGAGGTTCTTTGTGTTAGCGCTCGCCTTCACGGCGAACTCTTGTGTCCCTGGGGTCACGTCCTGTCAAGGTGATTGCGGCGGAGATGGAAGCGTACGCTGTTGTGGGGGCGGACTACACCGGCCTCCGATCCGGCAGTTGACGAATAAATACGCGGCTACGCTCTCAAACTGGATCCTCAAATCACTTCGTCGAGCTTATAGCAAAATGAGTTGGAGACCTTACACCGGTATACAGATACAGCTCTGTGACGGCCGGTTCTTTACGCATTTGTTGGCGCAGCAGAGATAGCCTTCCGGGCAACACGCGCCGCCGCAGCAGATCGCGCGGGGAGTGGAGCAGCATTTGCCGTTACAGCAAGCGACCCCACACGCGCAGCAGGTGTTGTTGCCGCAGCAGGTCGAACCAGAACCGCAGCAGGTCTTGCCTCCGCAGCAGGTCGAACCACGATTGCAACACCCTGAGCCGCAGCAGGTTTTCGCATCGTCGCAACAGTGATTGTTTGAACAGCAGATTTGGTCACCGTCGCACGCCGACGTGCCGCAGCAAGTGTAGCCACTGGGATAGCACTTCCCGTTGCACAGGACCTGGTGGTTTGGACACTTTGGAGCGGTCCCGGGCGGCGCTCCCAAGATGCGGGCAGCCCTTCCCAGGCCCAAGGAGGCCAGCATGGCACCGCTAATCATTTTGAACGCTTTTCTCCTGGAAACAGGGCTGGCAATAGCCCGTGAAATGTCGTCTATAAGTGCGCTCATAGTTTTTCCCCCTCCCGCATTGCCCACGGCACACGTAAGAGCCCAGGTACCGCGTCTCTCCCGGGCACAGCATTAGTTGATTTCTGCCTACGCGCCCTGTCAGCCGGCTGTGGCGCGTTACTCAGAGACGACGCGTCTGCGGCGGCGGCAATCGTCCAAGGCGCAGTCACGCGCCCTGGCGTCGCCCCGTTGTGCGTTCGCCGAGCGAAAAGCGCCGACAGGGACAGCTGCTCCCCCCAGACTCGACACGAATCCGAGAAATCAGCTACCGACCAAGAACAGGCAATTTTGAGATTATCGAGCTCCTACCCCGGGACAATCTTAGTAGAGCGTATAGGCCAATCAGCGTCAAGTATTGACGCGACTATTAACTATTTGTTCGGAATTCTCCTTTTTGCAGCGGTACGGGTATAATGCTTGCCGTCGTGGCTGAGCGACGCCACGGCTGGCGGCAGTCTCCAGCCGATCTTGGCAGAGCGCGGAGAAGTCACGGAAGGGGAGCATCCAAATTGAGGGTCAGGAAAGCGGTCATCACTGCGGCGGGAGCGAATCAGCGTGCCCTCCCGCTGCAAACTCTAATCCACGATGGAGTTGAAAAGTCCGTTCTCGGCATCCTCATCGGGCAGGCGCTCACCGCGAACGTTGGGGAAGTTTGTGTCGTGGTGTGGCCGGGCGATGAGGCTCGATACGCACAAGCCGCCGGAAGCCTGGCAGGCGCCGTGCGGTTCGTTCCGCAAGAGCGCCCGGGAGGATACGGCCACGCCATCTACTGCGCGCGAGAGTTCGTTGGCAACGAGCCTTTCCTGCACTTGGTCGGGGACCATTTGTATGTGAGCGCCGCGACTCCCGGTGTGCAGCGTCTGGTAGAACTTGCTGAGGGCGAATCGTGTTCGGCATCCGGCGTGCAGCCTACACGGGAAAGTTTACTGCCACGGTATGGCGCCGTGGCTGGGCGGCGGGTACCCGGCCGTCAGGGGCTTTATCGCGTCGAGACGGTGATAGAAAAGCCTACCCCGACGGAAGCCGAGCAGCGGCTCATGGTGCCGGGAATCAGGGCCGGTTACTACTTGTGTTTCTTCGGCATCCACGTTTTCACTCCCACAGTATTGGATCTGCTTGGGCGTTTGTTGGCCAAACGGGATGCCGGCCCCGTCTCCCTCTCGGCTGCCCTCGCCGAGCTCGCCCGTCAGGAGCAGTATCTGGCGCTTGAAGATACCGGCAAGCGGTATGATCTCGGCGCCCGTTACGGCTTGCTGATCGCGCAACTGGCGCTGGCGCTCAGCGGCCGGGAGCGCGACGAGGTGCTGTCGCACCTGCTGGAACTGCTCGCGGAGCGCGAGATGGCCGCGCACCGGGCGCCGTAGAATCGGGAGCCGGCGGTACCCTGGCAGAAACCGTGAAAGAACTGAAGACCCACGATTCTGAGCGCGGCCAAAGGTCTCTGCGGTTGATCGTAATTCGGCTAAACAACGATGGCTACAGTGACCCGTCGCTTCGCTCAGCATAGCAATCTTGGTTTCATGCGCTTCCCGACCTCGTCAAGCGTGTCGTGAGCCGCCCTATGAGCCGATTGATTCGCGTCATTACCTCCCGCGATCCGGAAACTCGCAATTGCTCGCTGGATAGTCTTTGCCTCGCCTCGCCGCTCGAAGAATTGCTGGCCGAATGCGAGGCGCTCGACCGTTTCCGCCGCACCAGCGACAATCTGTACGAGCGGGTGCGTGCACTCTTCTACTTGTACGCGATACATCGCTTTCACATTCTCGTAAGGGGAGGGACCGGACCTCGGTCCCGAATTCCTTTCGGGGGCTACGTCAATCTTCTCAAGCGCCGCTTCGACGAGGCACTTGATATATTCTTGGCGGAGCAGGCGGCGGAGGGTCCGAGCGCCCCCATTTCCAGCGCGCTGGCCGCGGGCTATCGCGCCCTGGGTTTTCAAACCCTTGCCGATCAGGTGCGCCGAAGTGTCCGCTCGGTGCGCGGCAATCAGTGGATGTTCCGAGCCGCTCACCCCGACGACGCGCCGTTGCGCATTCGTCCCGAGATGTTGACCCGCGACGCCTCGAGTCAACTCTTTCCTATTCTGCGTGAGACCACGCCGGTCCGCATGGACCTAAGCCATAGTGGTTGGAGCGACATCTTCTTCCTGGGGATGGATTTTCCGGAAGGCGCCCGGGTGCTCAACATTTCGATTGACCTGAGCGTACGCGGCTCCGGCACCCCGAAGCCGCCCGTGGAAGCATGGTTTCGAGTCATCGATCAACCGGTGCTGCGTCTAGTCAGTGCGGACCTCAAGAGCAGCGCTGAAATCAGCACCATCGCTGAAGTTTTCGATTTCGCCCGCGACTATCTCGGCCTGCTCAAGGCTGCGGTGATTGCCTCCGGCATTGTTCCGCCGGGTATGGAGGGCGCCACTCAGCCGCTGGCCGATGTTTTGATCCGTCTCACCGGCAGAGCGGGGTGCGGCATCGAGATCGTGAGCAAAGTGAATGACATCCCCCGAGGATCGCGCCTGGCCGTCTCCACCAGTCTTCTCGCCTCGCTCATTTCCGTGTGCATGCGTGCCACGAACCAGATTCACGCCCTCACCGGGGGCCTGGAAGAGCAGGACCGCCGCCTCGTGGCAGCACGCGCTATCCTGGGCGAATGGCTGGGCGGCTCGGGCGGTGGCTGGCAGGATTCCGGCGGCGTATGGCCCGGAATCAAACTCATCTACGGTGTCCTGGCACGGGAAGGCGATCCGGAGTTCGGCATTAGTCGCGGCTGCCTGCTTCCGGACCATCTCATCTTTCGCCCTGAAGAAGTCCCGCAGGAAACACGCGATAACCTCCAACGCAGTCTCGTACTTGTGCATGGTGGGATGGCGCAGGACGTAGGTCCGATTCTGGAGATGGTGACGGAGAAGTACCTGCTTCGTTCGGACAGCGAATGGCGCGCGCGGGGCGATGCCATTCACATCCTGGACGACCTCATTGGCCACTTGAAGGACGGCAACATCAAGGCGATTGGCGCCTCAACCGAACACAACTTCGAGGGCCCCATACAGACCGTGATTCCCTGGGCCGGAAATCTCTACACGGACACCCTGATTCGCCGCGTGCGCACGGAGATGGGTGATGACTTCTGGGGTTTTTGGATGCTCGGCGGAATGTCGGGCGGCGGCATGGGATTTCTTTTTAATCCCGACCGGAAGGGATTGGCGCAGGAGCGCCTGCAAACCATTATGAGCGAAACCCGGCGCCGCATGGAGTCATCCGTTCCTTTTGCCATGGAGCCCGTCGTCTACGATTTTGCGATTAACGAACGTGGAACTGAGGCGGCGCTGTTGCGCGGAAACTCCGCACTGATGCCGGCGGCCTACTACCAGCTTATCGTCCCGCCGCTTCTGCGCATCGAGCCCCGCCTGCTTTCACCCGCACGCCGCGCCGAACTGGAGCGGTTTACGGCTGCCTGCCACGAACTCCCGGAGTTCCAGGGCATGGTGCAGCACGTCTTCGAGCACCTGATCCCGCACAGCGCGCAGGAGTCGGAGCGCGCGCAAAGCCTTGAAGCCCTCCTGGAGGCGCACACCTTCGACCGGATGGAACACGAGCAGATCCAGGCGGACCTGCGCAGCGGCAGGGTCGGCTTGGCGCAAAACCGCCTGCCTGCGAGCAGCCGGATTACCGATCTCAGCCCTGATGACCTTTTTGACGCCAGGCGCGAGCTGGCGCCCCGCTACCGTGATATCGGCGGAGACGCGTTGGCGGCCGGAATGGTGGCTGTGGTCTCGTTTGCGGGAGGTGCGGGGAGCCGCTGGACGAAGGGGGCGGGAGTTGTCAAGGCTCTCAATCCCTTCTGCAAGTTGGGTGTCCGCCGCCGCACCTTCGTTGAGGCGCACCTTGCCAAGAGCCGTCAGACGAATCGTCTTTACGGCACGTTGCTGCCCCACATCATCACCACAAGCTACCTGACGCACGATGCCATTGAGTCTCATCTGCGCGCCGAAGTGAACTACGGCTACACGGGCCCGCTACTCCTTTCGCCTGGCCGAGCCATCGGCCTGCGACTGGTGCCCATGGAGCGTGATCTGCGTTTTGCCTGGGAGGAAATGCCGCACCAGTTGCTCGACGAGCAGGCCCAGAAAGTTCGAGAAAGTCTGCACGCTTCGCTGATCGCTTGGGCGCGACAAATGGGCGAGGGCTCGAGCTACACCGACAACGTGCCCCTCCAGTGCTTGCATCCCGTCGGCCATTGGTATGAGGTGCCGAACCTTATCCGCAATGGCACTCTGGTACGACTGCTCGAAGAAAGGCCGCGGCTGAAATACCTGCTGGTTCACAACATCGATACCACGGGAGCCAATGCCGACGCCGGTTTGCTCGGCTACCACATCGAGCAGGAGGCGGCTCTTACCACCGAAGTGATCTCCCGCCACATCGAGGACCGTGGCGGCGGCTTGGCCCATGTCGACGGCCGACTGCGTCTGATCGAGGGTCTTGCCCTCCCCAGTGAAGAAGTTGAATCGCGCTTGTCGTGGTACAACAGCGCTAGCTACTGGATCGACATTGACCAACTCCTCGCCGTATTCGGACTTACCCGCAGCGACTTGACAAACCCGGAGCTTCTCAACACCTCAATCCGCAACTTGGCCGCCCGCATGCCCACTTACATCACCCTTAAAGACGTGAAGAAGCGCTGGGGAAAAGGCCAGGAAGACGTGTTTCCAGTAGCCCAGTTTGAGAAGCTCTGGGGAGATATGACGGCCTTGCCAGAATTGAAATGCCGGTTTGTAGCCGTGCCGCGGACACGCGGGCAGCAACTTAAAGAACCGGCGCAACTCGACGGCTGGCTGCGCGACGGCTCCGCCGCTTACGTCGAATCGTTGTGCGATTTCTGAGTCGATAGTCGAAAGTCGAGAGTTCAGGAGTCGAGAAGTCAAAGGGTCGGAGAGGCGCAGAGACGAAGCGGTGGAAGCCAAAGAGCCGTGCGGTTGAGGAGTCGAGAAGTCGGTGAATCGAACGGTCGAGGAGTTCAGATTAAATGTTCGAAAGGCATTAGCTTCCAGAATCTCAAATCTGGAACCTGAAATTGGGACTCCGCCGCGCCTCTTCCAAAACGGGACTCCGAAGCCCGCTCCCCACCTGCCCACCCGCCTATTTGCCCACCTTTTCGCTGAAAAACTTCGCCATGAGGTCCAGAGCTTCCTTTGTCTCCGGTAAGTGGTAGTCATACCAGAAGGCGTGCGGCAGCGCTTCGAATACCACGAGCTGTGCCTCCACCCCGGCCCGCAGGAAAGCCCTATGCAGGATGGTCGTGCCGCTCAGCAGCAGATCGCGCGTACTGGTCACGAAGAGCGTGGGCGGGAATCCGTGCAGGTCGGCATAGAGAGGCGAGAGCACCGGATCTTTGGGATCGGTGTTTCCCACGTACGCAGAGGCGTGAGGATGCCCCGAGGGTGGATCGAGGTGCCCGGACCATCCCCAAATGGTAAAGAGAGCGTCCGAGTCCGCCGGCTGGCTCAAATCGCCGGTCCCCGAAAAAACCCCCAGCGCCGCGGGGAGGGGCAGGCCGTCTCGCTGCAAGCGGGAGGCAACTTCGGCGGTCAGAATAGCTCCTGCAGAAGTCCCAAACAACCCCACGTGGCTGGGCTTGTGGGTCTTCAACAGCTCTTTGTAGACTGCTTCGGTGTCGTCAACCGCGGCGGGAAACGGGTGCTCCGGAGCAAGCCGGTAGTAGACCGAAACTACGGGAATCTTGGTGAGGTAGGCAATCGGAATGCCCTCGACGAGCGAGCCTGAGTCCGAGTTGAACCCCCCGCCGTGAACATTGATCAGGACGCGGTCCCCAGGGTTCGAGGCTGACAGCTCCGCCGGAGTGATCACGTCACAGCGCACCCCACCCACAGTTTCTTCACGGATATCCACCGGATAAAGCTTGCGAGCTTCCTCTGACCTGGCCTTCCGAAACGCATCGGTTAGCGTTCGCCGCTCGGGCAGCGTCGGCTCCGGGCCCGAAGGGCCGGGCCGCGAGATGAACTTCTGCGCCTCGGGGCTGATCGTCCTGGGCACAGGAATCACCCGCGTTACGTGTGCCGTCCCGTCGGCATCCACAGTGGACGAGTCCGCCCTCAGCGCCGCCGCGCTCTGCTGCGCCCAAAGTTCCGAAGAAGTATGTCGAAAGTCGAGAAGTGACGGCGCCACTAGCCATAGCACGCCCATCATCAGCACCAGCCTGCCCGCCGCACGCCGAAGCCCCTTGATTCGCATGAACCCCCCTTTGTTCCGTTCGGTTGTAGCCCACCATCAGAACACAAACCAGCCTGTCGTCGCAACCAGGCAGGCCGGCGCTGCTCGGGGGGACTCCCGCACTTCGGGAGAGCCATCCCACTCGCCTGCAGGCAGCCACAATTCGTACTCATCCGGCTGCCGCCTCCCGCCGAAGATAGGTTATACGGCCAAGCCGGCTTCCGGGACACGCCCCTGTAAGCCACAGGGCGGAGTTGCACCTGGAAGTACAGGCGTCAAGTATCCGGTCGCAAAAGGAGCAAGGAAATGAGTCTGCTAATTGATGACGTATCGCGAATTATCGCCAGCCCTATCCCGCGCCGCAAGGTGCTACGGATGGCTGGGAGTTTAATGGGTGGGGGCATCTTAGCATACTTGGGTTTAGGCAGGGCTTCTCGTGCTCTCGCGAACTCTTCACGAGAGTGTGGCCCCCACCTGGTCCAGTGCGGCAGGATATGCTGCTTTCCGTCTGAGAAGTGCTGCGGCGAAATGGGAGTTTGCATCCCGCCTAAGCTCGCAGCGTTTGTAAACTGCTGCGGCAGGGGGCTTTGCTGGAAGCCTTCCCAACAGTGCTGCACAGACCACTGCTGCCGGAAGGAGGAGACCTGCTGCGGCGCTCAGTGCTGCGCGCCGGGCCGGGCCTGCTGCCAAGGCCAGTGTTGCGCTCCGGGTCATGACTGCTGCAACGGCCGGTGCGAGCCACGGAGGCCGTCGCAAAGCAGTCCTTGTTCTGTTTAACGAGAGCCCCAGGCGGAATTCCGCATTGCAGAAGCTGGGAAGAGAACGACCCCTTGGATCTCTCAGACCGGAGGAGGGCTGAATTGCAGGCGCTGTTTACTCAACTCGTCCTGATTTGCCTTGCAGGTACCGCATCGGCGCAGGATCCCATATCGCCCCAGGCCGTAGCGCCGGTCGCCAGCGCGGGCGCGGGGGCCTCAAGCGCTTCGACCGCCAACTTGGCCACAAGGCAACGATACGTCGTTGCGAGGGACGATCTTCTGGATATCGATGTGGTGGGCGTGCAAGAGATGTCGCGCGAATATCGGGTGGACGGGGATGGGATGATCACACTACCCATGTTGTCGCGGCCGGTGATGGCGGCGGGCTCCACGCTGGATCAGCTTTCACAACGAATTGGCGAGGACCTCGTGGGCGCCGGACTGCTTCGGGACCCGCAGATTACCGTGAGTGTGAAGTCTTCGCCCTGGAACACCGTCGTGCTTTCGGGCGCGGCAAAGAAGACGGGCGTCTATCCGGTCTACGGGCACACCACGCTACTGGAGCTGCTGACTGAAGCGGAAGGTCTGAGCGACGATGCCGGCAACTACGCGATAGTAACGCGCGCGGAGAAGCCTCTTCCACCGGCGGGGCAGAACTCCGCGGCGCGCCCCGACGAATTGAGCGCGCGAACCCTCAAAGTAGACGTGGGAAGGCTCTGGCGGAACGGCGACGCCGGCTTGGACGTGGAGTTGCATCCGGGCGACCGGGTGACGGTCGAGCGGGCGGGAATTGTCTACGTTCTGGGCGCAGTGAATCGGGCGGGTGGGTTCGTCCTCTCGAACGATCAGGAGCAGATGACGGTGCTTCGTGCCATCGCTTTGGCGGGCAATTTCACGCGCGACGCAAAGCCCGCCCATGCTGTCATTATCCGCAAGGCATCGGGCGCTCCGGGCGAAAGGCGGGAAGTCCGGGTGGATCTCAAGAAGGTTTTGTCGAACCATGCTCCGGATCAACCTTTGTTAGCCAGCGACATCCTTTATGTGCCTGAGAGTGGGGCCAGGAGGACACTCGAGGAGGTCGTAAACACTGCGGTGACTACGTCGATTTGGCGGATGCCGATTTAGGGAATAGGGAACAATGGCGGAAAACGACAAACTCGTTCCGGTGAGCGCGGCCTCTCCCGATCGCCTGGGGTATTCCGGTTACCCGGTTACGGACCTCGAGCCAACGGGTCCGGAGGCGTACTCATTCCAGAGCTACTGGGAAGTCCTGAGAAAGCGCCGTAGTACGGTTTTCACCGTCGCCTTCGTCGCCACACTACTCGTGACGGTGGTTGTCTTCCGAATGAAGCCGGTTTACCGGGCCACCGCGCGCATGGAGGTGCAGGCGGAGACGCCCGCCTTGCAGACGCTCAACGAGCTGAATCCCGGCGCGGCGGCGGACGCGGCGTTTCTCCAAACGCAGGTCGATCTTTTGCAGAACAACAACCTGGCCTGGCAAACCATGCAGGAGCTGGGGCTGGCGAATGAGAGCGTGGAACTCGGGGCGGGAGGAGATCTCTGGCCTGGGAGCACCAGCGGCTCGACGGCGTCCACGCCCGCCAGCCTGATCCGGAGTTTCAAAACGCACCTTCACGTCGAACTGCTTAACGAGAGCCGGCTGGTGGAAGTCAGCTTCGAGAGCGTGGATTCGAGCCTGGCAGCACGTGTGGCCAACACGCTGGTCAAGAATTATGTGGAATCTAACTTTCGCTCCAAATACGAAACCACGCGGCAAGCCTCGGCGTGGATGGAGCAGCAACTTGACGAGCTCAAGGCGAAAGTGGAGAAAGCCCAGCAGGCGCTGGTGGACTACGAGCGGAAATACTCGATTGCCAACTTGGGTGACAAAGAGAACGTGGTGCAACAACGGCTGGCGCAGTTGAGCAGCGATCTGACCGCAGCGCAGGTTGACCGCGCCAACAAGCAATCGGTCTATGACTCGGCGCGCAGCAACAGCGCTGAGTCGGCCGCCGTCGCGGAGGACGCGCTGCTAGGGCAATTGGAGTCGAAAAACGCCGAACTCCACACCGAGTATGCCGCGGCCACTTCTCAATATGGCCCGAACTTCTACAAGGTCAAGCAACTCGGCAATCAGATCAGCGAAGTCGAAGCGCTGATTGGCCGGGAGCGGAAGCGGATCACGCAGCGGATTGAGAGCGATTATCACACCGCCGTGCGGCGCGAGCAGCTCCTCTCCCAGGATGTCGCTGAGCAAAGGGCCGAGGTGCAAAAACTGAACCAACTGCTCATCAAGTACACCATCCTCAAGGGAGACTTCGAAACCAATCAGCAGCTTTACGATGAGCTCCTGAAGCGACTTAAAGACGCCACCGTCTCCGTGAGCTTGCGTGCCACCAGCGTTCGCCTGGCCGATGCGGCGCTGGTGCCCACCACGCCCATCCGCCCCGACAAGCGAGTGGACATCGCCGTCGGGCTTCTCGTGGGTTTGATCCTTGGAGTGACCCTGGCCTTTATCCGGGAGGGACTGGATCGCACGGTCAAGACGGCGGAAGACATAGAAAATCAGATTGCGATTCCCACCTTAGCCATAATTCCGCTGGGAACGAAGTCCCGCGGGCGGTATGGCCGGTATTTCGCTCGCGAGTCTCCGAAAGTGCCGGCCAGCGGAAACCTGGGATTGGCCGTTATGAACGCGCCCGGGTCGGAAATGGCGGAATGTTTCCGGGTCTTGCGTACCTCGATTCTGCTTTCCAGTTCCCCACAGCCGCCGCAAGTGCTGCTGGTCACGAGTGCGCATCCCAGTGAAGGGAAGACCTTCGCGTCCGTCAACCTGGCGTTGGCGTTGGCCCAGCGTGGCGGCCGCGTGCTGCTGATTGACGGGGATCTGCGGAAGCCAACCGTGCTGAAAGCCCTCGGGCTGGGAAATGGTGACGGCGAGGGAAGCGGACTGAGCAGCTACCTCACGGGCGGACAGGGGATCGATTCGGCACTGATGTCGTTCACGGCGCTTCCCAATCTGTCCGTGCTGCCTTCTGGGCCGATTCCCGCCAACCCTGCCGAGCTGGTTTCCTCCCCGGCCATGGGGAGGCTGGTGGGTGAGCTACGGCAGCGCTTCGAACACATCGTGCTCGACTCGCCACCGTTGTTGCTGGTGACGGACGGAATCCTTCTTTCCACTCTGGCCGATGGAGTGGTGCTGGTTGTGGAAAGCGGCTCGACGTCGCGAGGTGCATTGCATCGAGTTCGTCAAATCCTGGATAGGGCCGGTGCCAAGACCCTGGGTGCGGTACTCAATAAGCTGGATGACCGGGTTGACGGCTACTATAGTTCTCGCTATCGGTATTACGGCTATTACTATTCCCGAGAGGCCTCCGCGTCAAAAAACTCCGACTTGAATTCGGCCAGCTAGCGGTGAAGGACAGACAGTTCAGAACAGCTCATCCAGACAGGCGGGACAAGGGCGAAACAGAACGCTATGCGGGAGTTCTCTCATCGCTGCTCCAGCCCGACTTATGCTGCCTTTGGCGCGCCACCGGTGGGTCCGTCCAGCGATTAGAGCGTAGCTTGAGAAAGAGCTGAGAAAGCGAGCTGGGCGCGAGGTAACCCGATGCTAATGCGCGATGTAGCAGTGATCGGAGCGGGGCCGGCGGGGTTGTATGCGGCTTATCGACTGGCTTCGGCCGGTTTGGGTGTCGCGGTTCTCGACGCCCAGGAGTCGGTAGGGGATAACGCGGTCTGTTCGGGCGTGATCGGGGAAGAGGCCTTTGGGCGTTTTGGATTGCCGTCCCGGCCGGTGCTGAACAACATTTACTGTCTGCGGGCGGTCTCGCCGGCGGGCAGAAGCCTGGAGTATCGCTCGCCGACTCCGCTGGCCCGTGTGGTCGATAAAGCAGAATTCAACCGCGACTTGGCGAGTCTGGCACGTGCCGCCGGCGCGGAATTGCACTCCGGCCGTTTGGTCGAAGCGGTGGCGCGCGAAGATCATGGGGCGATCGTACGGTTCCGTTCCCGGCTGGGCGCGAGGGAAAAAATCGGAGCGCGAGTCGCGGTGATTGCTTCCGGGGTGGGCGGGAAGCTGAACGGAGCACTGGGACTTGTGAAGCCTCGCGAGTTTTTACGGGCCGTGCAAGCTGACATCCCACTGGGTAAGGACGGCGCGATGAACCCCACGGAAATATATGTGGGGAGGTCCGTGGCACCGGGAGCTTTCGGCTGGAAGATCCCTTTAGGGCACGGCCGTGTGCGCGTGGGATTAATGAGCTGGGAGGAGCCCCGCCCGTATTTCAGCGCGCTTTTGCAAAGGGTGGCGCCCGGATTGAAGAGGGGCGAAGCCAGATTCCAGCAGAAGGCCATCGGGCAGATGCCGATGGGAAACTGCGTTGCGGAACGCGTCGTAGCCATCGGAGAAGCCGCCGTGCACGTGAAGACCTCGACCGGAGGGGGAATCTACTTTGGCCTGCTCTCGGCCGAAATGGCTGCCGAGGTCATCCTGCGCGCTTTTCAGAAGGGCGACTTCAGTGTCCAGACCTTGGGCCGGTTCGAAGGCTACTGGAAGACGGCTTTCGGCACTGAGTTGTGGACGGGGTATCTCGCCCGGAAACTCGCCGGGCGACTCTCCGATAGCCTTGTCGAAAAGGCCTTCGAAAGGGCAAAGGGGATCGCACTCCTGGGCCGGCTGAAAGAGGAATTGAGCTTTGATTGGCATCGCAGAGCCATACTGGCCTCCCTACTTGGTCTGTTCGGTCCCGCTGCAGGCTCTTGAGAACATCATGATCAAACGGGGTTTTGACGTACTGCTTTCAGCTTTTGGGCTCGTCGTATCGTTGCCGTTGTGGGGAATTATCGCGCTGGCCGTAAAGCTTCACGACGGAGGGCCGGTGTTTTATCGGCAGCCGCGGGTAGGGAAAGACGGGCGAGTGTTCATGGGCCTGAAGTTCCGCTCGATGGTGCCTGACTCGGACCGGAAGTGGGGAGCGGCGCCCGCGGTGGCCAACGATCCCAGAATTACAAAGGTTGGAAAAGTATTACGAGCGACGGCGATGGATGAACTTCCGCAACTTTGGAATATCTTGCGGGGCGATATGAGCTTCGTCGGCCCGCGGCCGGAATGGGTGGAACTGGTGAAGAAGTTCCGCGCCGAAATTCCTCGCTTCGATCTGCGTCATCGGGTCCGGCCCGGACTCACCGGACTGGCCCAAGTCTACGGGCATAGCGAGATGTCGCGCCGCAATAAGCTCCGCTACGACTTGCTCTACGCGCGGCGTCAGACCTTGTGGCTCGACGTGCGGCTGGTGCTGTTATCGTTCGCCGTGACGTTCACGGGGCGGTGGGAGCTCCGGGAGTCCAAGGTCTTGCGTCCCCGCCAACGGCGATACGCTAAGGCGGCGCCGGCGAGATCCGCCTGGCCCGCTAAAGGACTGTTGTCGAAAGGTTTTACGCAGTCCCGCCCCTCCCTGTAAGCGAATCGTAGCGCCGGCCCTCAGGTCGGTGTCTTTCCTGTGCTGACCTGAAGGTCAGCGCCGCAGAACATCATGTCTCTACCTGACATTCCCTGCGCGCGCGTGCTGGGAGTCCCCGTGCACGTGCTTGGCGTGCACGATGTAGTCCGGGTGATGCAGGACTGGCTTCAAAATGGGGCAGGCCAGCGATGGATTGCTGTGACCAGCTCGCACGGCATCATGGAGGGATTCAAGCATCAAGAGTTCAGGCAGATCCTCGAGTCGGCGGCTCTTTCGGTTCCGGACGGCAAGTGGACGGCGCGCGCCGCTGCGGCCCGGCTCTCGCTCGAGCCGCAGCAGGTGCGCGGAGCCGACTTGATGTGGGAGTTCTGTGAGCTGGCCAACCAACGCGGCTATAGCAGCTACTTCTTTGGTGATACGCCTGAGGTCCTGAACCGGCTTACTGCCAGACTCCGCGGGCAGTTTCCGAACTTGCCGATTGCAGGGGTGTATTCACCCCCTTTCCGGCCGCTGAGCGAAGCAGAGAACGACGAAATAATCCAGCGGATCAACGACGCCAAGCCCCACGTGCTTTGGGTGTGTCTGGGGCTTCCGAAACAGGAGTGTTGGATCTTCGCCAACCGGCAGAAGCTTCGCGTGCCCATCGTGATCGCCGTAGGAGCCGCGGCCAAATTCCTGAGCGGGAGCGTCGCCCCGGCGCCTGCCTGGATTAGGGAGAATGGATTTGAATGGCTCTGGCGACTGATCCGTGAACCCCGGCGCTGCTGGCGGCGCTCCATGCTTTACGGGCCCCAATTTGCCCTCTTTACGATCCTCGAATTCAGCGGAGTTCGCAGGTACAAGTGAGATGAGGGACTCGAGGATGTTTCGGGTAAGTATGGGGGTTGCGCTGGCCATTTTGCTGGGTGGCGTCGTAACTGCCTGCCTTCTTGCAGGAAAAGGCCCCGAGAAAAGGGTCCTGGGGCTGGACAAAGTAATCGCCTTCACTTACGGCCCTGCGAAAGACTTTGATCCCAAGCAACTGCGCTCGGTGACGTTCTTCGGGCCAAGCAAGCCGGAGGACTGGCAGTATTGGCAGGCGCGAGGTGTGGTGACGGGTGTCGGCCACACTTGGTTCGACCTGTTGCGGTCGCCACTCGACAAGGCGGTGGACAATCTGGTGGGCCAGAACTACGGCGGAAATCCCAAACCCGTGGTCATGATCGACGAGTTCGGCTTCGACTTTGGCGGGGGCATGGATGAGAAGTCTGCCCAGGTTCTCCGCCAGACAAAGCGTAGGAGGCCGGAGCTCGCCCTCGCTGTTTGGGAAATGCGCGGGCCCATTCCCCAGGTTCTAGCGGAGGCCTACCGCGACGTGGCTGATCTGGTCATGATGGAGAGCTACGTCGGCAACCAGAGGCAGTACTGGTTTATTGCCAGCCAGGTCTGGTCAGCGCGCCGGTACGGCATCCTGTCGAAGACTATCGTGGTTCTCGGCGTCGGGAAAGGCGGCAATCCTGGCGAGAACTGGGCGCAAACCAAAGAGGAGCTCGAACAGCAAATCCGCTTTGTGCGTCTGATCGCCCCGGAGTCGCCCGGCGTGGGGTTCTACGGCGGCACTGCCGAACTGTTGGCCCGCGCGGATGCCTTGTGCGCCCGGTTCGCCGACCTTCCGACTGACGGCGCGGGGTTGCCCGCAGACGTCCTGGCGGTGGCCAAGACTTTCTCCAGCCGGCATGAGAAGCCGACATTGGCCGTCTCCCCCGACCTGGTGCAGCCCGACTACGATGAGAATGGCACGGGGCGACTGGTGGAGCCCAAGACGATGCGGGCCTACCTTATAAACCTTGGCGACAAAGACGCGCAGAACGTCAAGGTCCGCTTGCGCAATCCGCCCGACAAGGGCGGCGACGTCTTTGCTGAAGGTGTGGTTCCGCTCATCCCCAAGCGGGGTGAAGCGGTTGGGGTCCTCCCCGTGACCGCCGAGTGGCACGAGTGGGTGGGCGAGTGGGAGGTGGAAGTCGAAGCCCCAGGCTGCGAGGTCCTCGCCTTCAGCTTAAAGCACTGATCCTGCATCGCCGCCGCCCAACATTGGTTTGGTCGCCTTTCTGATGTCAAGATTGTCGAAGAACATTGTCTCTAACGTGCTCGGCCAGGGTCTGTCCCTGATCCTCAGTTTCGTGGCTGTGCGGTGCGTATTCCGCGGACTGGGCGGCGACGCGTTAGGGCTTATCTATTTTAGCCAGTCGGTCAGCTTGGTGCTTCCGGTCGCCATTCTGGCCTTGGCCAGTTATCTGTACTCAACGGTCGCTAACCCGAGCGTCGCCCCGGCCCCTGCCTGGATTAGGGAGAATGGATTTGAATGGCTCTGGCGACTGATCCGTGAACCACGGCGCTTCTGGCGGCGCTCCGTGCTGTACGGCCCCCAGTTTGCTCTTTTTGCAACCCTCGAACTAAGCGGCCTCATGAAGCTTGACTCATGAGCAGCAGCTTCTCCCCCGCTGCGGGCGTCGATCCGACACTCCAGCTGGGGCGGACGCGCAACTTCGAAATGGCAAGCCCGCCGAAACCGCGGCAGTGTTTTGATTTTAGGTGCGACCGGCTCCGGGTCGCCACGTGGCTAGATTACGGGCGATCACGGCGCAAACGCCGCTAGCCCCGGCTGCCCCGTCCCGCCCCTCCCGCCTGAGACGTTGAGCAACATGGGCGATTGCTTTGACCCTGGCCTCCCAAAAACCCCGTTGAAATGAATCCCCGATAATGACCACCGTCGAAATCCCGGCCCCGCCGCTTGCCCGGTCGGCCTTCTACGTGCGCGGCAGAACCATCGCCCGCAACACCGCCTTGAATATCGTCGGCCAGGTGGTGCCGCTCGTGGCAGGCGTCGTCGCCATGCCTTACGTCGTCCATCACCTGGGCCCCGACCGGTTCGGCCTCCTGGCTTTGGTCTGGATTGTGGTGGGCTACTTCGCCCTCTTCGATCTGGGGATCGGCCCCGCCACCACCAAGTTTGTCGCCGAGCTGCTCGGCAAGGGCGAAATCGAACGCGTTCCTGCCGTCGTCTGGACTGCCCTCGCCACTCAATCCGCCATGGGACTGCTGGCTGGCCTTCTGCTCGCAGCCGTTTCGCCCATGCTTGTCCACCGTCTACTGAGAATCCCTGCCGGCCTCCAGCCTGATACCCTCTGGGTATTGCTAACCCTGGCGGTTTGGTTCCCAATCAACTTCGCCGCCGGTTCATTAAGGGGCGTGCTTTCGGCCTTTCAGAGGTTCGACCTGGTGAATGCTATCGCCGTTCCCAGCAGCGTGCTCTGGTACGTCATACCCGTCGGGGCTTTGGTGCTCGGGTTCGGTCTCCCGGGGATTGTGCTGCTCCTGGTTCTCAGCCGGGTCGTGGCGCTTGCGGCCCATTTCGTGCTCTGCCTGCGAATCTGCCCGGAGCTCGGACGCCGCTGCGCGTTCGACCGCTCGCTCATCCGCCGCCTGCTGGGCTTTGGCGGGTGGCTTTCGATCTCCGTCGCCCTCAACCCAATCCTGGTTTATCTCGAGCGATTCCTCATCGGCGCGCTCGTTTCCGTCGCGGCGCTCGGCTACTACACGCCCGCTTACATGATCTCGAGCAGATTAACGATCCTGCCGGGTGGCCTCACAGACACGCTCTTTCCCGCCTTCAGTACTTCCGCTGGAAGGGGAGACGGCGAGTGGATCAGGAATGCCCTCGTCCGTTCCTTGAAATGCCTGATGCTCGTCATGGGACCGGCGGCACTGGTCGTGGCGTTCTTTGCCCGCCCTATCCTCACGCTTTGGGTGGGGCCAAAGTTCGCTGCCGAGGGGACACTCCCACTGCAAATCCTGCTCCTTGCCGTGCCGCTTAACTCTCTGGGCTTCGTGCCCTCCAATCTCTTGCAAGGGATTGGACGGCCTGACCTGACCGCCAAGCTATGCCTCGCCGAGGCCCCCGTCTATGCAGGTCTCGCCTGGTTCCTGGTCAGCCGGTTTGGGCTTGCCGGGGCAGCGCTTGCCTGGGCAATCCGAGTCAGCGCCCACTTCTTTCTTCTTATAGTGTGTGCGTGCTGGCTGACGCACACCCCGGCCCACCTGCTTGCCGGCAGGGATTTGTCCCGCACTGTACTCACGTTGACGAGCTTTGCGGCCGGGTTGGCGGCTCTCCGTGCCTCAAGCCACATGCTGGTCACCCAGGCGTTCTTCACCTTGCTTATGGCGTCGGGTTTCTCGCTCGGGGCCTGGCGCTATCTCTTAGACGGAGAAGAAAAATGCCAAATCAGACTTTGCCTCAGAAGGGGGAGATAGGACGTGCCGGCTGCGCCCTTGGTATCCGTCGTCATTCCTGCGTACAACGCGGAGAAGACAATCCGGAACGCCGTCCACTCGGTGCTTGAGCAAACGATGGCAGACCTCGAGGTGATTGTGGTTGACGACGCCTCGACCGATGGCACGACGCGAGTGGTCGAGGGCATCGGCGATCCTCGCATACGCCTCGTGAAAAGCCCATCGAACCGCAGGTGCTCAGCGGCGCGAAATTTGGGCCTGAAACACGCCCTGGGACCTTGGGTAACTTTTTTGGACGCCGACGACGAATTTGTAGCAGACAGGCTTGAATCGTTACTAGGTGTGGCCCTCAGAGAAGGGGAGTGCTTTGTGGGTGATCGGCTGGCGCCGGCCGTTCCGGGCTATGGCGCGCGCCTTATGCCGTTGGCGTCGCGTGGGTCCGCCGGACAGGACCGAGCAAGGGCTCTGGATTACGGCGAAGCTTCGAGGTGGGGCGCTTGTACGTTTCCCCTAGTCCCGCGGGCGACCCTGGCCCGACATGGCATAGAGTTTCCTGAATGGGGCAGCGGCGGCGACTGGGCGTTCCTGGTTGCCCGGCTCTGCGCCGTCGGGCTCAAGGGGATGTCGGTGTGTCGAGTTGGGTATCTCACGCGCGTCACGGGCAGGCACGATAGCTCGACACTTCGTGCGATTGAGGAGCAGCTCAGTGTGCATGACCGTCTGGCCGATGCACCGGACGTGCCTGAGCCTGTAAAAGAGCGGCTCCGGCGTGGCCGGCCTGGAATCCGGAGGCGTTTGATCGTCGCCTCATTGAGGGAACACAGATGGAAGAAGTTCGCGTACTACGCGCGTCGGAGCCCCGGCGACCTTTTGTGGCTTCCTGCCAGCGTGGTTCGATTTCTTTGGCGGCGCCTTCGCTACCTTTTTTCGAGGTCTTCCTGATTCTCTCGAGGCTACTATGCGAGCGTGGGAAGAGCACATCCGCCAAGCGCAACTTACCCCTTGGCGTGAACCAGACCAGCGCCTCCGTGGGTCGATTGATCGGGCGCTCGTCAGTTCCCGCTTCGCAGATTGAAATGCTTGCGTGAGTCTGGTTCGGGCGTGCGAGCGAGCCGCGATAAGTCCCCCGCTTCCGCCACCCCAGCCATGAATCAGCACAGGAGAGAAAAGGCGTGAATTCATTGCAAAATCTGACCCATAACCCACGGTTGGTAGGGTTCGCGAGACATCTGCACGTCGCCGCCCCCCTGAAATCGCTGGAATACTGGCTGCGAGGACCGTCCGACGGCGTCATTCGTCAAAACGTTGCCGGCGTCGACGTCCTGTTCGCAGCACCGGACGCCACCGAACTTCGGACCCTCGAGTCCTGCTACGCGGACGAGATGGATTTCATTGGCGCCCTGAGAGAGACGCTTCGGTTCGGCGACGTGTTCTACGACGTTGGAAGCAACGCCGGCCAGTTCTTAATAGCCGCAGCCAAGATCGTCGGCGACTCTGGGCGCGCGATCGGATTCGAAGCGCATCCTGGCAATTATGAGCGCTTACTGAAGAACGTGGCGCTGAACCAACTGACCAACGTGCGGGCTTTCCGGGTGGCTCTTTCTGACGCCCGGGGCGAAGTCCAAATGTTCGGAGAAAGGGGAACGGCAACCATCGTGCCGGCAGCGGCTCGCTACCATCAAGATCCGCCGACTTGCGCCGTCCCAGCGGTGAGCGGCGACGACCTGCGCAGGTCAGAAGGCTTGCCGGTTCCTAAAGCTGCGAAGGTCGACGTCGAGGGAGCTGAATTCGCGGTGCTCAGCGGCCTGGCGGAGACGCTATCAAACCCAGCGTGCGAACTTCTCTGCTGTGAGGTTCACCCTCCGCTTCTTCCTGAGGGCACCTCGCCTGCAAGTTGTTTTTCACTGGTTCGGTCCCTTGGGTTCAATCAAATGGAAACTAAGGCCCGCGGAAATGAGATCCATTTGATCGCGCGGAGGGCATTCGGTCAGTCCAGGGTTGAGGTGGGGACAGATGATGATTAACGAAAGCCCGATGCCCGCAGAGGAACCCTGCATAGCTATCGTGTCGGTCAATTGGAACGGCTGGCGTGACACGCTTGACTGCCTGGAATCGATACGGAACCTCGACCACACGAACTACTTGATGATAGTTGTCGACAACAGTTCGGAAGACGGCTCCGTAACGCAAATCAAGACGTGGGCGCAGGCGAAGGCAGAGCGTGGGTATACGCTCGTTGAGTATACGCAAGCGGCAGCCGAGGGCGGGGGAGAGCCTGGGAAAGAGGCTTCCCTCCAGGCGGCATCGCCCCGAAATCGAATAGTGCTCATCGCCAACACAACAAATTCGGGACCCACCGGAGGTGCGAACCTGGGCATCCAATACGCTTTACGAAGAAAACCCTCTGCCGACTACGTCTTCTTGCTGGATAACGATGCCCGGGTCAGCCCGGGCACTCTCACCCGACTTGTCAACGTAAGCCGCAGAGAGGATTGCAGCATCGTGGGGGGACAGATCTTGGACTTGTTCTCTGGATCCCGCCAATACCCAGACCGCACCACCACGACGGGCTCTTTTTTCGCGCCGTTTGTAAACGACAGACTCTGGACTCCGCCGGCGGGCATCACTTCCTGGATAACTTGTAACGCCAATGGGGGGGCTATGCTGCTCCGCCGGGATGCACTTTTGGCTTTGGACGCAGCCAGGGGTTATTTCCTGGACTCCTCATTATTCTCAGACGGATGGGAATTCGAGTTGTGTTCATTTGCCCGGGAGGTCGGTTACGTCACGATGGGAACAAACGAGGCCTTCGTGTGGCACAAGGGAGATCGCGAATACCGTCAGGCGCTCAATCCTCGCAGGTTCTACTACTCGGCGCGAAACCGCCTGCTTCTGTCGCGAGCTTACCTGCCGGCTCCGTTGCGGGTCGTATTTCACTTCATCGACCTCGTGCGCTGCGCGTTGTCTGTGGCACGGTGCGCCGTGCGCCGACGCCCAGATGTAGCACTGGCAGAGATACGGGGCATCATCGACGGATACCGGGGTATCTGCAAGAATAAAGCGTTCCAAAACTAACCCAGAATGAACTCCTCCTCGCCCAAGACGGCCTATGACTCAACCTCCTCATAAGCTGGCCATCGTTATTCCAACCATTGGTCGCCACGCAGAACTTAGACGCATGCTCGCGAGTCTCGCTGCCCAGACGCGTCTGCCGGATGAAATCCTGATTATGGACCAAGACCGCTCAAGCGTCGCCCTTGTCGAGGAGTTTCCGCAATTGAAGATCCAAGTTGTGGCTGTGCCGGGATCGGCAGCGTCGAAGAGAAATGCGGGGTTCAGGGCTATGTCCCCCGATATAGAGCTGGTGGGCGTTATGGACGATGACATCGAGCTCGAACCGCAGGCCATCGACGCCATGCTGAAATTTTGGAAACAGGCGCCGGACGATCTCGGCGGCGCGGGCTGCAACCTGGTAAATCATCCGCCGACGCTCGCGCCTCGACTGAAAGGGCTGCGGCTTACGTCCCGGCTGAGCTTGTATGATTCGACAAAAGGAGCCGTCCTACGTTCTGGCATCCACACAATGATTGGGTGCGTCAACGATCACTGCTACGTCCGGTGGCTTTCGAGCATGGCCGCCGTGTTCCCGAGGCGAGTGCTCGACGAATTCATGTTTGACGAGTGGTTTCAGACTTACAGCTACCTGGAGGACCTTGATTTCACTTACCGCATCGGAAAGAGGTACAGACTGGCTGTGGTGGCCGACGCCCGCTTCTTCCATTACCCGTCCGAGACCGGCCGGCCGGGCCCCTATCTGTTCGGGAAGAAGGAAGTGCTCAACCGCCTGTACTTTGTCTCCAAGCACGCGGAACTCTCCCAGACCCTCTGCGGCTTGGCCCTATCGATCAGAACTTTGATGAGTGTTTTCCTTGGCCTCACCCGTTTCGAATCCGACTATTTCAAACGCGCAGCCGGCAACCTCGCCGCCGCCCTTCTGGCCCTTAAAGAAAAGTGGGAAGCTGCCAGGCCATGGGAAGAGCGCGGCGCAACGAACGGCACAGGCAGCGGTCGATAACCTGCGGAACCTGGACGTGCTGCGAGCTGACGCCGTTTTGGTTGTGGCAGGCTCGCACTTGTGCCGCTTCTGCGGCTTCGCGCCGCGATACGACGTAGGCAGCCATCTCGGATTGTACACTCTGTTGCTGGCGCGAGTCGTGGGCCCAAACGGCGTAGTCGTTGCTCTCGAGCCACACCACGAAACTTATCACCACCTTTTGCAGAACGTAGAGCTGAACGAACTGTCCAATGTCCGCGCCTTTGAAAAGGCTCTTGGAGAGCGAACCGGTTCGGAGAAACTATACCTCGGCGGAGTCGTTGCGAATTTCAGCCTTCTGCCGGGTGGCGTCGAGGGCTTCGCCGAACGACACACTCCCTTTCAATGGGTCGGGGTCGTGCGAGGTGACGAGTTCGTCGAAACCGAAAAGCTGCCCGTGCCAAGAGCCGTGAAGATCGACGTTGAAGGATTCGAGTACAGCGTCATAAAAGGCCTTCAGGGAACGCTCGCGGCACGGGAGTGTGAACTCGTCTGCTGCGAGGTTCACCCCCGCTTTCCGCCACGTTCTATAGAGCCGGCTGCAATTGGCGAGTCACTCGGGTCGTTAGGCTACACCCACATCGAAGGTCAGCCTGGCGATGGACCATACCATATCGTAGCCTACAAGCCCTGATGGAAATTCTCAAGCGGCTCACCTATCACCCGGAAGTCAAAGCGTTAGTCAGGACCCTGGGCCTGAGTAACACATTCCGGAACTGGTACTACCAATGCGCGCGGCCGCCGAACGGCGTAATTCACACGTCAGTTTGTGGAGCCAGTGCGCGCTTCCATGTACGGAACCCAGCCGAGTTGAGAAACCTCGACACGGCGGGTGGGCTCCAAAGAGAACTGAGGATTTTAGAACTTCTGATTTCAAGTGCCCGCCCAGGTGACGTCTTCCTTGATGTGGGAGCTAACGTCGGCCTGTACTCGCTCCTCCTGGCTAGTGCGCTGGGCAGCGCTGGACAGGTAATTGCTTTCGAGCCGGAGAGGGAGAGTTTCGAGCATTTACAGGATAACCTGAAGTTGAACGAAGCAGGGAATGTTCACCCGTTCCAGAAGGCTCTGGGTGACGAGGATGGCCACGCTGAGCTCTTTCTGCGGGGGGGAATTGCAGATTCGACTTTGGTCTGGTCACCCTCCCTGGGAAACGCGGGACAACAATTGGTTGATGTGGTTCAAGGGGATGCGTTTATAGAAAGGCAGAACTTGCCGCTTCCCCGGCTGGTTAAGGTTGATGTCGAGGGCTACGAATGCAAAGTGCTTCGCGGATTGCGGCGCACGCTGGCGAACCCGGGGTGTGAGGTGGTGTGCTGTGAGGTTCATCCTGGATTGCTGCCCAAGCCGGCACAACCGGAAGACATTGCGCAGTTTTTATCCGCAATAGGGTTTGACAGTATGGAGAGTTTTCCCCGGTACGACACTTTCCACGTTGTGGCCCGTAAGCTGAACCCTTCTCGCTGATGCAGAGACGATGGAATTGCGGCTTCTAGTCTGTGCCTTCGCGTGCGCGGCGGACCCGAGCACGAATTTCTTTGGCGGCGGGGATCTGATGGCGTGGAACCTCATCAGGCGATTGGGCCAAAGGCATCGGTTGTGGGTCCTCACCGCCTCCCAGAATGGGGAAGCCATTGGGGCTGCACTCGAGCGGGATCCGCTGCCGGGGGTCCAGTTCGTTTACGTGGACCTGCCAGGCTGGCTCAGTTTCCTGATGCGGCAGCAAGGTGGAATCCAGCTTTATGCCTACTTGTGGCAATGGCGAGCCTATTTTGCTGCCAGGAGGCTGCAGAAGCAGTTCCGCTTCGACGCCTTTCACCATTTGACCTATGAGAACGATTGGATGGCCAGCATCAGTGGGGCGTTGCTGCCGGTCCCTTACCTGCGAGGCCCTGCGGGCGGAGCCCACCGGGTGCCGAAGAACTTCCGCCGGCAATTCCCCGCGAGGTCGCGCGCCTGGGAATATGCTCGCATGGGATTGCAGTGGGTCTTTCGCCACGACCCGTTCTTCCTGATCAGCCAGGAGCGAGCGAAAGTTCTACTGATGGCCAACCGGGAAGCGCTGGAGGCCCTGCCGGCTCGCTGGCGGAAGAAGGCCCAACTGCTCTCCGTCAACGGCATTTCGAGCAACGAACTTACTTCGCCGGAACGCCAACCGCAGGACACCAGGTTCGCCATACTTTCCGCTGGCCGCTTAATTCCACTCAAGGGATTCGACCTGGCCTTGCGGGCCTTCGCGCTTTTCTCCCGAAAACACCCTGCGGCCAAGTTCGTGATCGTTGGGAATGGCCCTGAACTGAACCGGCTCGAGAAACTTGCGCAGGAGTTGGGCATCGAGAACCAAGTGCGATTTGAAGGTTGGATGCCGCGCGAGCGGCTGCTGGCAAAGATGCGCGCCTGCGACGTCTTTCTCTTTGCCAGCTTGCGGGACGGAGGCGGCCTCGTCGTAGTGGAGGCGATGGCGGCAGGCAAGCCTGTGGTTTGCTTCGATCTGGGCGGCCCCGGGCTGCACGTCAACCCTGAGTGCGGATTCAAGGTGCCGGCACGCGATCCGGCGCAAGGCGTGTGGGACATGGCCGAGGCGCTTGACCGACTGGCAAGCGATCGGCACTTGTGCGCGCAGATGGGTCTGGCTGCCTTTGAAAGAGCCCGCCAGGTCTACGATTGGGACCGCGTCGCCGACCGCATCATCCTGTGTTACGAATCCGCCTTGGCGCAGCCCTTAGGCGGGCGGCTTGCCGTCCACTGCCAGTCATAGGCTGCGAACGAATGGTCAGTGGATTTGCTCATCTGCCCGTTCGGCAAGACGGCGAGGACAAGCCTTACAACACCCGAATAAAACCTCATGGGCAACGCATCCCAGTGTCTGCGCGCTGCAACCAGGAAATTCACTCCGCCGCATGCTTCTTCCTCGACTCTGCGCCTGAGCAGGGTCACGCCCGGCCGAAGAGGGCGGGAAGCGCGAGGGCTGCTGCTGACCTCAGCGCTTTGCATTTTGGTTTGGTCCGGATACAACACCGCAATTTACGCCTGCCTGGACCCGTTGTTTCCGAGGAGCTTTCTGAACCTCCTCCATGGCGCGCGAGCTTTCTTTCCTATCCTCGCGGGTGTAATCGCGGCCGTCCAACTCGCTCAGCGCCAGTTTCGCCCCGTCTGGCTGGCATCCGGCCCTATGGCCCTTCTGCTGCTGTACGCAGGGATTGGGTTGGCGTCGTCCCTGTTGGTTTCGCCGGAGCCGGTTGGAGCAACATATTGGGCGCTCCAATACATTTCGGTGATCATTGTGGTGATGGCGGTTGCCTCGGGCCCTGAGCCGGAGGCGAACCTGGCGCGCTATATTTCTCTCAACTGGGCTTGCTGCGCTGCCGTTTGCATAGGTTTACTGGCGGGGATCCCGCTGCTCGGCAGGGAAGCGATGAGTCAAACCGCCGGCAGCCCGCTGGGTGTGATTGCTTATGGCAGGCTTCCAGGGGAAGTGATGGGCATGGCAGGAACGAGGAACACGGGATTCGGAAGGTTCGCCGGAATCGTCATTCTGGTGGGGCTCGCGAAACTCCTGCACGACCGCACGGATAAGAAAACGCTGTTCATCTGGACGCCGCTGACGGTGGCCGCGGGACTGGCGTTGCTGTTGTCCCAGGCCCGCACGTCGTGCGTGTCGGTTGTAATCGCTGCCGCAGTACTCGTGGCACGAGCGCCCACGCGGTGGAGAGTCCCGATGATCATGATCGGGTTGCTGGCGCTCCCGCTGGTGTTCCTGTCCGGCTTGGGTAACTCCTTTGCGCTTTACCTGACCCGCGAGCGGGGATTTGATCCGACGCTCACAGGCCGTACAGCGACTTGGTTGGAGGGCTGGCACGTCTTACAACAATCCCCTTGGGCCGGACTTGGCTTTTGGGGAGACCGCCTGTTCGTTCACGGCTCCAACATGCAGAGCACGCTTTTCGACGCCTTGGTCCAGGCGGGTTTCCTGGGGATCGTTCCGTTCGTAATTGCCCTCGTCTGGGTATGGGTCGGCATCCTGCGATTCTACTCCACCAAGCCGGCCGGCGAAGCCAGTTCGCTGCCGGGCGAACTCCTTGCCGTCATGACATTCTTCGCCGTCTACTCCATCACAGAAATAACCTGCAGCTTTTACTCGGTGGGCTGGATGGCTATGGCGCCGCTCATCGCCCACGTCCAATTGCGCGTCTTTCAAAACTCCAGAAAGCGCCAATCCAAACGCGTCCCGCAAGTCGCCCCCTGGCGCCCGCCGTTCGAGGTCCCACGCCGCATTCACACCGTTTGACGGCCCTTCCCGCATTTCCGCCTCCTCCTGCCACCTCATCGTAAGCCCCTGAACTGTCACTCCCACGAAAAATGCACTTGACAACGGCGGACGCGTCCGTGATGCTTGCCCGCTTGCCCCAACCACATTCCGCGGAGTGGGAGGAAACATGCGCTCGAAACCCTTGGTGGTGGCCGCCGTATTGGCGGGCTCGTTGGTCCTGAAGGCTCAAACCAGGCCCAACGATCTGAATCCCATTCTGGAACCGGAGATCCAGCCTGTCTCGGTCGTGGCTTACCAGTTGAGTCAATACCTTACGGCGCGGATTCCCAAGCTGCCGTCTCCTTCGTCGGCTGAGCAGTGGACTTCCGAGGAGAAGCGCTGGCGTGAGCATATCCTCAAGGACATCGCCTTTCACGGTTGGCCGCGCGCATGGGTGGATGCGGCGCCGAAGTTTGAGGACCTGGGGGTGTTCGAAACCGGGCATGGTTATCGTTGGCACAAGCTGCGGTTTGAAATCGTACCGGGGTTCAATTCGACCGCGATCCTCTACGAGCCCGAACACCTGGCGGGACGCGCGCCGGCGATCATTAACGTCAACGGGCACGACCCGCTGGGGAATGCCGCCGAGTACAAGCAGAAGCGCGCCATCAATTTCGCCAAGCGCGGCATTGTGGTCCTCAACCTGGAATGGATGGGTTGCGGCGAACTCCACCAGCCGGAGAATGTGCACGACTTCGGTGTACACCTGGATCTGGTGGGCGCTAACGAATTGGGCTTGTTCTTCCTGGCCATGCGCCGGGGCGTGGACTATCTTGCCACGCTTCCACAAGTGGACCCCGCGCGGCTGGGCGTCACGGGCCTTTCCGGAGGCGGCTGGCAGACCATTGTTCTCAGCGCGCTCGACGAAAGGATCAAGGTCGCGGTCGAGGTAGCTGGTTTCGGTTCTCTCGAATCGAACCTCACACATCCTGTGGACACGGATGAGATCGAGGAAGATCCCACCGATTTTGAGGCGGGTTTCGACTACACCATCCTCACCGCCCTGCGCGCTCCGCGCCCCACTCTCCTCATCCACAATGCGGAGGACAACTGCTGTTTCCGCGCTGACCTGGTCAAGCCGTACATCTACACCAACATCCAACCCTTCTTCAAACTGTACGGAGCCGAGGCGGCCTTCGCCTGGCACGAAAACCGCGACCCGGGAACCCACAACTATCAGATCGATAACCGCGAGGCCGCCTATAAGTTCTTCACCACTCACTTCAGTCTGCCGGTTGCTACAGCGGAGATTCCCAGCGATGCGGAGATCAAGAGCCGTGAGGAAGTGCGGGTGGGTTTGGCCAAAGACAACCTGACGATCCTCGGCTTGGCGCGGAAAATGGCGGCGGGAATCGAGCGAGATCCTGTCCCTGCGGATTCATCGGCAAAAGCGGCCTGGGCGACGAAGGAGCGTACCAGACTCGAGGCGGACGTGCGGTATAGACCGGTCAAGATCGCCAGCGCCTGGAGGATGTGGAACACCAAGAACAAAGGACTCGAGACTATCTCCTATCGCTTTGACTTCGACAATCGGCTAACCGCCACAGGCGTTTGGCTGAAGGCCCTGGCTGTGCCGGCCGACGCTCCCGCTACCCTGGTGCTGAACGACAAGGGGAAAAGGGAATCCGGCGCTGTGGTCTCCGACCGCGTCAATCGCGGGGAACAAGTGCTGGCGCTGGACCCGCTCTTCATGGGCGAAACGATTCCGCAGAAACCCGACCCGACGGATTGGGAGTTGCTGGTCGCGACAACCGGCGACCGGCCGCTGGGCATCGAGGCGGGCCAGGTGATCGCCGCTGCGAAATGGCTACGGCAGATGTCGGGGCAGCAATCCGTGCGCCTTGAGACCAGCGGGATTCGCAGCGAGGTCGTGGGACTCGTCGCCGCGGCGCTCGAACCCGCGCTCTTCTCCGAGCAGGTGAGCCGCCAGGCAATGTCGAGCCTCAGCTTCCTGCTGGATACGCCCGTGATCTTCCGTGCTGCGCCGGAGCTCTTCTGCCTGGATCTGTTCAAGGACTTCGATATCGATCGCCTCACCGCCTTGGCCGGGCCGACCACGGTGGCGTTGCGCGACTACGCCCAACCGACGGCGTTCAAGATGCCGCCGCCAGAGCCCGAGGATTGATGCATGTAAGTCGTTTATTTTAAATACTATACAGGCACTATGTTAATAAGTGCAGTGTTTTCTTAGACATAGAGACACCATAGTGTGATGTCGGCGGGCTCCCCTTTGTTTTCATAGACATTCTCGCTTTGTTCCCCGATTTTTCGTGCTAACAAACCCGGTTTCACGCCAAGGCGCAAAGAACGCCAAGGACGCAAAGTCCCACCACCCTCAACCCCTCCTCATTCGAGGAGGGGAGTTTGAAGTTCCCCTCTCTTGGATAGGGAGGGGCCAGGGGTGGTTGAATTCCGTGCCGATCCTTTGTTTTCATAGACATTCTCGCTTTGTTCTCCCAGTTCTCGGTCATTCTCCTTCGCTTCGTTCGGGCATCGACGACAATTTGTCGTTGAACCGGCCTGCCTCGCTGGGGCGCCCCTTATGGACGCCCTCCTTCGCGACAGAGGGCCGAGTTTGTTCCCACCATTTCGACACCTTCCCCCTCTGCCTCTGCCCAACCATTGGAGAAACCCTTCCCGGCCCGGCCTTGGAGCCGTCCCCATCCCCACGGAAATAGCCTAGCACGGCATGAGGTTTTTGTCAAGCAAAGAATAGTCCAAACCAGTAGTCCCTATCGGGAGGGCAAAGTGTCCTAGTTACCCGCCTGGATGACTTCATAGGCCTTCTCAATCACTTTTTGGAACTCAGGTGAGGTTTCATGCCAGTCGAGCACATCGACGCGAAAAGGGAGATCGGATTCCTCGAAAGCTTCTTTGAGTTGACGGAGGGTCTCGGGGTTTAGTTTGGTGGGTGCGACAACGGCCAGATCAAGGTCGGAGTAGTGCTTCGCGGACCCATTGGTCCGCGAGCCGAAGGCGCGGACTTCGCAGTTGGGGACATGCCGGTCCAGGATGGCTCGGACGGTCTGGAGATGCTGAGGGGAAAGATCAATCATTGCGCGCTTCCAAGGCCGCCAGCAGGCGCTCGGCATCGCGGGCAAACTCATGGGCGGTGTTGTAGACCCTTTCGGCGATCTCGGGCTGATAGATGTGGGAGGTCAGATTCCGCGCTTCGTGATAGCGCATCCATTGATCGACGTCGTCCAGCAGGCGATTCTCCGCCGCGAGGCGGAAAAGTTCGCGCCGCGTCACGCCATCGGCGACTCCGGCGCTGATGTTTGTTTCGAGCCAGCGCTTGATGAATTTCCAGCAAAGTTCGTAAGTGAATTCAAAGTGCTGGACTACACCGGCCTTGATGGCGTTGCGAGCCACGTCATCGAGGTTGTTCATGAACTCGACATCGTCGCTCTTGGCCAGGACGGCGGCCAAGGCGGAAACTGCCTTTTGCAAGCTGTCGAGCACCAACGCCACACCGCCCTCCGAGTTTCCCCAGTTCCCGCGCCGGAGCGCAGGCAGAGGGGGAGTATAACACTTCAGAATCACAGCAGACACTGCAAATGGATAAGGTGTGACTATGACCCACGAACTTGACAGGATTTTAAAGTCGCGCAACTTATTGACTCTACAACGTCGCTATAGTTCTTGAAGGCCACGGTGACATAGTATACAGTCTGACTGTACAGAGAAACTGTATATATGTTACGATCGAATTATGAGCAGGACGTCACAAACTTCCGGATCGACGCAGCTGACCGCCCTCGCGGGTGAGTTGCGGGTTGTGGTTTCCAAACTAATCCGTCGATGGCGGGAGCAGGCGCAGGCAGGGGATTTCACGAATGCACAGAAATCCGTCATTCTCCGGCTGGAGCGCGACGGCCCCGCAACCGTATCCATGCTTGCACGCGCTGAGGGTGTGCGCCCGCAATCGATGCGAATAACGGTTGCCGCGCTGGAAGCGGCGGGCGTGGTGAGCGGAAAGCCCGATCCCAAGGATGGCCGGCAGACCTTCTTAAGGCTGACTCCTTCTTTTTTGAAGATTCTCAAGACTGGCCGCGCAGCGAAAGAGGATTGGCTTTTCCGCGCGCTCAAGGCGCAACTTGCGCCCCGTGAGCGTGAGCAACTCGCAGGCGCCCTGAAGTTACTAAGCCGGATTGCCGACTTCTGATCGATCGTTCCTTTGCTGGAGACGACGGGCATACACCCTTGAACGGAAAGGAATGGTGAACAATGGCCTGGTTGAATCTCATTTCATATTTTTTCGGCGGCGTGTTTCTTTCTAATGCAATTCCCCACGTCGTCAGTGGGATGACGGGACATCCCTTTCAAAGCCCTTTCGCCAAGCCGCCCGGTCAGGGACTTTCCTCTTCCACCGTCAACGTGGTGTGGGGCTTTTTCAACCTCGCCGTCGCTTACGTCCTGATCTGCCGCGTCGGAGACTTCAGCCTACGCTCCACCGCCCATGCCGCAACTCTGGGGCTGGGTTTTCTACTGATGGGCCTGATGGGGGCGCGCCACTTCGGTCGCTTCCATGGCGGCAACTCCTCGGGAGAAGCGAATGGCGTCAAGCCTTGAAGAGCAGCTTGAAACCGCGCGAACCAGTCCACACCTTTGGAGGATTGGTTCCGTTGCCGTGCTCGGGTCGTTCATCTCCCAAATGGACGCCACGGTCGTCAACGTCTCTCTTTCAAGCCTTGCTCTTGAATTGCACACCACTCTTTCGAATATCCAGTGGGTGACAAGTGGCTATCTGCTCGCGCTGGCGCTTACGCTGCCCTTGAGCGGCTGGCTGGTCGACCGCATAGGAGCCAAGGCGCTTTACCTCTGGTGCTTTTCGGCATTCACTCTCACTTCGGCGCTCTGCGGACTCGCGTGGTCCGCGAACTCCCTGATAGGGTTCCGTATTCTGCAAGGCACGAGCGGCGGCCTGCTGGCGCCGATGTCGCAGCTGATCGTGGCGCGCGTCGCCGGAAAGAAGATGGCTCGTGTCCTCGGTTTCGCCGCCATGCCGATTCTGCTTGCGCCCCTTCTGGGACCTGTCATCGCGGGCGCGCTGTTGCGGTTTGCGTCCTGGCGGTGGCTCTTTTGGGTCAACCTTCCTTTCGGCGCGCTCGCACTCACGCTTGCCGCTTTAGTTCTGCCCAACGACCAGCACGAGAGGCGGCCGCGCAATCTCGACTTGTTCGGTCTCGGTTTGCTGTCCCCCGGCGTGGTGCTTTTCCTTTACGGATCGGAGCACACATCTACTCCCACCGGCCTTACGGCTCTGGCGCTTTCCGCGCTCCTGCTGATGGTTTTCTTTCGGTGGGCGATCAAAAAAAAGGAGGACGCCATAATCGACCTCCGGTTGTTCAGAGACGACATTTTTTCTGCCGCCGTCGTCACACAATTCCTGTCACAGGGGGTCTCGTTTGCAGGTCAGATGCTCGTTCCGATGTTCCTGGCCCGCGCCGGCGGACTCTCCCCGAGCGCAGCCGGCTTGCTACTGGCTCCGCTAGGGCTCGGAATGATGCTCAGTTATCCTTTCGTAGGATCGTTTGTGGAACGGTTTGGCAACCGCAACGTCTCGGCCGGAGGCGCGCTGACGGCGCTCGCGGGCACCTTGCCTTTCATTTATCTGGCCAGTCACGGCCTTGCCGGCACTCTCGTCGTCTGCGCCTTGTTCGTTCGAGGAATGGGCTTAAGCTGCATCGGGATTCCGTCGATATCGGCTGCCTACTCGTCGGTCAGGCATCAGGACCTGCCCATGGCCACCACCACGCTGAACATCGTCATGCGCATGGGCGGACCGACCCTCACGACGATATCCGCGACAGTTCTCGGATGGCGTCTGGCCGCGCATACGCCTCCGCTGTTATCGAGCGCCTTTGGCGACGCGTTTGTTCTGCTCTGCGGATTCCATTTCGTTTTGTTCGCCGCCGCCATGCGCCTTCCTCGTACGGTCCCAAGCGATCCCGCTCACACCGGCCTCTCAAGGCTGCGGAAAAACCCCTCGGGACAGTCATCCTGAGTCGCCGCAGGCGACGAAGGATCTCGCACTGCCTTGAAAATACTCAGAGCGAGATTCTTCGCTACGCTCAGAATGACAGCTTGGAAGGGTTTCTTCGCAGCCTGCGACGCATGGATTTTCATTTTAAAGCCCATGCCTAGAGCCGCCGCTATTTCTTTTGGTTGCGCAAATAGGTTTCGATCACTTGTGCGTCTGCGGGAGAGAGCGCGGGCACGGCCTTGCGGAGCATCCACATGAAATGGTCGACTTCTTCGGGTGCCATGGGGTGTCCGATGTTCTCGCCATCGGGTTTGCCGGGAACGGGCCGATTAGAGTTCGCAATCAGCTCGCCGTGTTCGCTGAGGAAGGCGAAGAAGGGCAGGCCGGTGCCTGTGGAGCCGAATTGGGCCTCGAGCCCCTCGCCGCCGGGCGTATTGAGGTTGGCTTTGTCGCCGCGCTCCTGCACGTCGATGCGGGCGATCACAAAGTTCCGGGCAAAGAAGGGCTGGATGGTGGGAGCCTCGATAAACCTATCGAGGCGCTTGCACCACCCGCACCAGGAGGCGCCGAAAATCAGAAAGATGTCTTGGTGCTGCGCGGCGGCTTGCGCTTTGGCGCTGTCGAGCACTTGTTGGGCGGTCGGCGGGCCTGCTGCTGTCAACGCCGGAATCCCAACGAGTAAGGCCAGTACTGCCGTCCGAAGGATGGTTTTCATGGAAGGATTCTATGGCTCAGCCGCGCGATGTGTCAATCAGGTTCGGTGCAACGGGTAAGGCGTGAGTAGTCTCTCGTAGGCCTCGCGCAGACGGCTTAACTTCAATGGAATAGCTATTCACGCAGTCGCCCTCTTCGGATAAGGTCCGCTTTGATCTTTTCGAGCGGTATCCCCTTTTCATGGCGGCGGGATTGTGAAATCAAACCGTCCCAAAAATCCTCCAACAAGGCGCCATATTTTTTCAGGTCAATCTGAACGGCCACCTTGCGGCCCTTGTCGTCAGTGACGAACTGGATCCCAGTCATAAGTGCTTTCCTTCAGTTCCTATTCCCACTCTAACAGGTTCGAGTTGGGCTAATCGCTTGTGAGAAGATCCTCAATACTGACTTGGAGCGCCTTTGCCAGCTTCGCCACGGCAAGCACACTGCCGGGCTTGCGGCGCGTCTCGATATCGGCAAGGTACCCGGCGGCCACCCGTGCTGCTGCCGCAAGCTCCCTCTGTGAGCGTCCCCGCTTTTCGCGCCAAACCTTGACCGGGCTCTCTCCATCCAACAGCCGTCGCGCTTCACCAGCAGTAAGGTAATCGCGGCGAGCGGCCAGCTTACCCTTCCGCTCTTCATGCCTACGACGTTCGACCACCGCCGCGCGGTCGAGCGCGTCTTCGAGCTTACTCAGGAGTTGCGTCCAATCGCCACGACTGACGGTCACCGTTTCGGGAGTTTCGCTCAGGATCTTAACGCCGTTCATCGATACACCTCGCGTCGATGCGCCACCCTGTCGACAATCACATCACCTTCTTCAAGCGAGAAAACAGCCCTCCAGTCGCCTTGACGCACCCGAAACACACCCGGTTCGCCCACGAGCTGAACCACGTTAGGGTGGGGGGCGTGCGGCGCCTCGGCGATCTTCTCAAGCCGAGCCAGCAATCTTCGCGCGTCCGCTTTGGGCATCGCGGCAAGCTGCTTGAACACCGCCGGCGGGATAAGCAGCGCCATGACCTATGCTCGCTCATAGCGAGCATCCAAGTCAACGATAATCTTGGCCCGGCGACAAGTGCGTGCAGCGTGCGAAGAATCTGCATTTGTTGGGATAGGGAGGCAGTTCCCGCTCTCTGGCGGGCGCCTGCTAGCGGGACCGGTTGGACCCGGCTGACAATGTGGATATACTGACGGCTTGAAATTCTGGGGTGTGTGCCATGAAGCTTTTGTGTCTTCAGAAATCAGGAAGAGCCGCGGACCTCAAAAGCGGAGGTCCGCGCTACCCGCTACTGAGAACTGCGATCGGCGTTCTTCTGCTCGCCCAGTTTGTCTCGGCCCGTGGGCCGGGAGTCGCTTCGCCCTCGAGCGACGATTCCTTCTATCCTGTGGCGGTGTGGTACGGCGGCGGAAAAGCTCGCGCGCCGATGCTGGAGCGCGTGGACGCGGGCAGCGCTGAGCGTTGGGGAAAAGATCTGGATCAAATCAAAGCGGTGGGCTTCAACACCGTGAAGTGCTGGGTGGACTGGGCGACGGCGGAGCCCAAGCCGGGTGGGTTCGAATTCCAGAATCTTGATCTATTGATGCGGCTTGCCCAGGAGCGCGGACTGCGCGTGGTGGTGCAGATTTATCTCGATTCCGCTCCCGACTGGGTGGGCGAGAAGTATCCCGATGGCAAGTTTGTGGACCGCAGCGGCGCGGTGATTATTTCGCAGGCCGCTCCGGGGTTTTGCATCGATCATGAGGGCGTGCGCAGCGCGATCGTGAAGTTTCTGGAAGCGCTCTCCGGCGAGGCCAACAAGTTTTCGGCGCTTTACGGTTGGGACGCTTGGAGTGAGCCGCACGTGATTAACTGGGCTGAATTCCCTTATCTCAGCAATCCCGAATTCTGCTTCTGCCCATCGAGCCAGGCGCGCTTCCAGGAATGGTTGAAGAAGAAATACGGCACGCTCGAGGCGCTGAACGGCGCCTGGTACCGCGGCTTCGAGCGCTGGGAGCAGGTGGAGCCGCCGCGCGCCTCGACGATTCTTTCTTACACCGATTACCTCGACTGGCGCGCCTATATCGACGACAAGCTGGCGGGCGACCTGCGCACGCGCGTTGAGGCCATCCGCAGCCGCGACCACGCGCACGCCATCACCAGCCACGCGGCGGGGCCGGCGCTCTTCACTTCGCCCACGGACGGCTTCGGCGAACCCGACGATTTCAAGATGTCGGCGAGCGCCGACTTCTTCGGGACCTCGCTCTATCCCAAGCACGCCGAGTCCACGCACCCCTGGTCCTACCAGATGCTGGCCGCGGGGCTGGACTTCACGCGCTCGGCCGGGCACAGTTCCGGCAAGGGCTTCTGGATTGGCGAACTCCAGGCCGGCCAGGGCGTGACGGGCATGCGCATCGCGGAGCCTGTGGACTCGCACGATGAAGAGTTCTGGATGTGGAAAGTGCTTTCACACGGCGCGCGGGAGATTGCCGCGTATGCGTGGTACCCGATGAGCTCCGGCTACGAATCGAACGGATACGGCCTGATTAACCTGGACGGCACGCTGACGCCGCGGGCGCGCGCCGCCGGCAAGGTGGCACAGGAGATCGCGCAGAACGGCGGCGATCTGCTGGCCAGCGAGCCAGCCCGCGCGCAGGCAGCGGTCCTCTTCAATCGGCTCTCTTACATGGTGGGCGGGTCGGAGCCCTCGCTCTCGAAGCTGGGCAACGCCACGCGCGATTCGCTCGAGGGCGTGCACCGGGCGTTCTTCGAGCAGCAGATCCCGGTAGACTTCGTCCATCCCATGGACGTGGTGGGCGATAAGCTGGGCCAGTACAAGATTCTGTTTCTGCTTTTTCCGGTGATGCTCTCAAGAAATGTTGCCGAGGGAGTGCAGCGCTACATCCGCGACGGCGGAACCGTGGTGGCGGAAGCGCGCCTGGCTTGGAACGACGAGCGCGGCTTTTCCAGCGATGAGGTGCCGGGCATGGGCCTGGCCGAGGTATTCGGCGCGCGCGAGAAAGTGATCCGCCCGGTCGAGAAGCCGGAAGTTATCCTGGAGCCTGACGCCGGGCTGCCCGGTTGCGCGCCCGGCACTCGCGCCGCTGCGACGGCGTTCGAGGAGGAATTGGATCCCTTGCCCGGCGCGCGCGTGCTGGCCCGCTTCGCGGACGGCGCGCCCGCCATCGTCGAGAACATCTATGGCAAGGGGAAGGCGATTCTGGTGGGATCGTTCCTGGCCGTGGCCTTCCAGCGGCAGCACGACGAGGCGACGAAACAAGTGCTGTTGGGCTTTGCGCGCGCCGCGGGCGTGGCGCCGGACGTGACCGTCTCGGGCGAGAACAGCAGCCAAGTGGAAGTGCGGCGGCTGGAGGGAAAGGACGTACAATTCCTCTTTGCCTTTAACCACTCTGAGCATGCCGCCGCGGCGAAGATTTCGGTCCGTGTCCCGTGGGCAGTGGGCGAGGCTCGCAGCTTGAACGGCGAGCAACGAGTTTCATTCCGTCAGTCTGGCGATGGGTTATTGATCGAAGCTCCGCTGGCTGCTCAAGGAATTTGGGTTGTTCGATTGGACTGCAAATGACCAGGTAGCACAGGCACTCTTGCCTGTGGTCAATTCTTAGAAGGCACAGGCAGGAGTGCCTGCGCTACTTGCGCGATGACTAACCAACTTGTTCTAGGTCTGGACCTCGGCGGAACGAAAATCGCCGCCGGCGTTGTCAATTCGCGGGGGAAAGTCTTCTCGAGCGTGCGGGTGGTGACGCCCGCCCAAGGCGTGAAGACCGATCTGGCTGCGCTGTTCGACGCGGCGCACGCCGCGGTGAGCGCGGCGAAGATTCCTTGGAAAAGCATACGGGCGGTCGGGGTGGGAGTGCCCGGGGCATTCGATCCGCGAGCAGAAACCGTGTGGGCGCCGAACCTGCCCGGCTGGTCAAAGGTCCGCTTGAGGCGGCTTCTGGAAGACGCCCTGCAACGTCCTGTCTTTGTCGAAAGCGACCGCAACGTGCAGGCGTTAGCTGAAGCCTGGCTCGGTTTAGGGGCAAAACGGCGGGTCCGGAATCTGGTCTTCTTGACGGTGGGAACGGGGATCGGCGCCGGGCTGATCTGCGAGGGGCGATTGATTCCCGGGGCCCATGGCGTCGCCGGGGCTGCGGGTTGGATGGTGATCGACCGGCAGTGGAAGCCGGAATACGGCCGTGTGGGATGCTTTGAGGCATTGGGCGCCGGGCCGGCGGTGGCCAGGCTGGGTAAGTTGGCTTGGGAAAAAGGCGGCAGCGGCGAAATGCCAAAGCACGATTTCAGATTTCAAATTCCAGATTCCAAATCTCAAAACAACACAGTTCGAGATTCCACATCTCAGATCACTAGTCTTCCGGATTCCAAAATCCGGGCGAGCATTACTGCCGAAGTTGTGGCAGCCGCGGCACGCCGCGGCGACAAGGCTGCGCGTCGAGTGCTGGAAGAGATTGGCACGAATCTGGGGTTGGGAGTGGCCAATATCGTGTGCCTGCTGAACCCCGAGGTGGTGGTTTTGGGCGGCGGGTTGGCTGGGATCGGAACTCTGCTCCTCGCGCCGCTCCGCAAGGCTTTGCGCCAATGGGGCCAGCCGCTGGCCCGAAAGCAAGTTCGCATTGTGCTATCGCGTCTGGGAGAGCAGGCCGGGATTTTAGGCGCAGCACGGTATGCCTTACTAAAAATGGAGGAAACTGGATAATGTCAGCAGAAGCGTATTTCGCAGAAGCACAGAAGATTTACGACCGGATTCGTTCCACGCAAGGCGGAAACATCCGGAAGGCCGCAGAGTTTTGCGCGGACTCGATTTCGCACGGGGGATTGGTTCATCTGTTTGGCAGCGGGCATTCGGTGATTCCCGTCATGGATGTCTTCCCACGTTACGGCAGCTTTGCCGGTTTTCATCCTTTGATGGACGCCCGGCTGATGTGGACGCAAGTGCTTGGCTCGGGCGGCGTGCGCGAATTATTGAAGCTGGAACGGACGGAAGGATACGTCGCCACGTTTCTCAGCAACTTCAAGTTTGAGGCGATTGACACCATGGTGGTTTACTCGCACGGTGGACTGAACGCCGCGGGAATCGATGTGGCCCTGCACGCCAAAGCGCTGGGGTTGAAGGTGGTCGCCGTCACCTCGCTCGAGAACGCGCGAATTGCCAAGACCACACACTCCAGCGGCAAAAAGCTCGCTGATTTGGGCGACGTGGTGATCGACAACTGCTGCCCGCCGCGGGATTCTCTCGTTGACGTGGCCGGCATTCCGGTGGGCGCCAGTTCCACCCTGGCGGTGATTGCCATTTCCATGGCTCTGACGGCAGAGATCGCGGCCGAGCTTGCGCAACGCGGCGTGAAATTCCGAGCCTTTGTTTCTCCCAATGTCACGACGGTCGGTCCGGATAACAATCGTCAGGTGTTTGACGATTACATCGCCAGGGTCGCGCCGCGTATGCGGTGAGGTTCGACACGGGCTTGTAGCACAGGCACTCTTGCCTGTGCCTGGGGCTTGCTCATTCCGCGGCACAGGCAGGAGTGCCTGTGCTACTTGATCCACCGTGAGGGCTGATTCATGTTGAGTTGGGCTGGGATTGTTCTGGCGGGGTTATTGAACGGCAGTTTCGCGGTCCCCTTGAAGACGACGCGCGTCTGGAAGTTCAACCACATCTGGACTCTGCATTCGCTGCTGGCGATGGGCATAATGCCATGGATTGTTGTGTTGGCGGCCGTGCCGGGCTGGCGCGAGATTCTGAGCCGCGTCCCGGAGCGGGGCTGGATGATCTTGGTCGGGTGGGGAGTGCTGTTTGGCATCGCCTCGTTGCTGTACGGCATCGCCGTGGACCTGCTCGGAATCGCGCTCGGATTCGCTATCCAATTGGGGCTCTCGATCGTGCTGGGGGCGTTGCTGCCTCTGTTCTGGGCAGGGGCATTCGAATTGAGATCGCAAGGAGATTGGTTCTTCGTTCTGGGGCTCGCCCTGATGGTGGCGGGAGTCATCTTGTGCGCTCAGGCCGGCGGGAGCAAAGGTGAGGCCGGCAGTTCCAGTGCCAAGCGGTTCCGCCTGGGACTCCTGATTGCTATTGTTGGGGGCGTCCTGGCGCCCACGCTCAATTTCGGCATTCAGTACGGAACTGCCCTTCTCAGCAAAGGCGCGGGGACGGGTTCGAAACAGGGGTTCCCGGTCGAAGTCTATCTTGCCTGGGCAGTGTTCCTCTCGTCGGCTTCCGTGGTGCAGGCCGGATACTGTTTCGGGCGCGCCGTCCGTGAACACTCGACGGCAGTCTTCGCCGCGGGGATGCGCACTCGTGACGCGCTCCAGGTGCCCGCCATGAGTCTGCTTTGGATTGCCAGCGTGTTTGTCTACGGGCGCAGCGCCTTTGGCCTGGGCTCGCTGGGGAACAGTTTTGGGTGGCCGGTTTTCGTCGCCTTGATTATTCTCACCTCCAATGCCTGGGGCGTTTTGCTGGCAGAGTGGAAACAAGCCACCCGGGCAGCGTTCCTCCGCATGATCGCCGGAAGCGCCGTGCTCATCTTTGCAGCGTTCCTCATCGGGCAGAGCAAGCGAGGCTAGTTACACCCAGCGGTTAAACCACTCCAGCATGAGTTGCTGGGCGCGGGCGGGGAACTTGTGCGGACCGTCGTAGGTATAGGTGGTGAAGCGTTCCGGTTTGCCGATGGCTTCATAACACTGGCGCAGAGTGCGGAAAGCGGAGAGCACGCCCTGGGTCGAGAACAGGCCGTCGCGCCAGCCGTGTACGACCATGAGCGGGTTGGGCATGGTGAGCGATCCCACATCAGGATAATCGAGGTACTTCAGCAGGCCGGGTGTGACTCCCGAGATGATCGTGTGGGGCTCGAATCCGGGGACCAGATCCCGCCACGAGGTCATCCAACCCGCCACACAGGCCGCTTTGATACGGGGATCCAAGCCGGCGAGGAAATTCGACCGGTAGCCTCCCACCGACAGCCCCACACAGGCGATGCGGTTGGGATTCACTTCGGGCCGCGTCAGAAGATAGTCGACCGTGCGGATGTCATCCCAGGCCAGAACGCCTGCCCAGGTGAAGCCCGACATGAGCATATTCCGCAGAACATAACCTTCGGCTCCGCCACTTCTGGCATTGAGTTTGGCGATGGTTTCAGCCGGCTCCTGTTTGCTGCGGTCGTTGATGCCCTCCTCGAGGTCCGAATCCAGGAGCAGGCGCCTTTCACCGAAATAGAACATGTCGATCACGATCACCGCATAACCATGGCGCGCCAGTGTGACCGGATAACTGAGCCCATCGTAGGCGTCGCGCCGATACTCGACCAACGCGGCGTGCTCGTTCTCGGTCTCGACAATCTTTTCCTTTCCCCAGTAATAGAATCCGCCGTGGCAATGCAGCGCTACAACGGCAGGCACGGGAAACTTCGCGCCCTTGGGGATTAGAAAATACGCGGGTACCTCGATATCCGGCGTGGTGTGAAATCGGAGGTATTCTCGAACGTAATCGCCCTTGTCCACTCGCTCGATGACTTTGGGTATGGGGTCGAACTCCGCGGGACGGTACAGGAACAGATCGAAAACTCTGGCGCGCGCATCGGCCTTCCAGGCTTCGAGGTTCTTTGGACGGACTTTAAGGTAGGAAAGACTCGATGGAGCCTCTTCCTGCACCTGCTTAATCATCGGATAAATGCTGCCGAGACCTGACCCCTTCCACTTTTTGGAGGGATCCGCTTGTAGATTTGAAGTCGGTGCACTGGCTTCAGCTTGGGGCGGGGGCGCGGCTGCCGGTGCTATTCCGGTGAGTGCCAATGCGCTCGAGACGCTCAGTGCCTGTAGGATTTCCCGGCGTGTGGGACCCATGCTTGCGGACGCTTCACATTTTGCGGCAATGTTGCTCATGAGGACCTCCGGGCGACGCGCAATGTGTGAACAGCGCGGCCGGTCATTGGAAAACGTATTGTTTCACAAATGACCGATCTTGTATTCTACGATGCTATCAAGTTTGAAGCGGGCCTCCCGAGCGTGTGCGGCCGGGGATGCCGAGCTGAGTAAATCAGAAGCGGAAAGAAATTTGAGGGGCGCCGCAAACTTTTTTGCTATTTTGTGCGTCATGTGGAGTGGAATTGGGAATAGAGATCTCTGATCGTCCGGACGCGGTGCTGGTCAGGGACGCCAAGAGCGGATCGCCGGAGGCTTTCAACGCGCTCGTAAGGCGCTGGGAGCGTAAGGTTTATAGCTTCCTGGTGTATCTTAGCGGACGGCCGGAAGATGCCTTTGACATGTGCCAGGAGGTTTTTCTCTCGGGTTATCGCCATTTGGGGCAATTGAAGGATCCCGACAAGTTCCCTCAGTGGTTATTTCGCATTGCACGCAACACCGCTCGCTCGCACGCGCGCCATGTGCAGGAAGCGGAAACCAGCCTGAACGACCTCGAGCCGGCGCAGGGTTCTTCGCCGGTGAGGGTAGGTGAGGCGGGCCGTTGGGAACAAGGCGAAATGAAAATCCTGGTAGAGAAAGCGCTTGCGGAATTGACACTCGAGCAACGCGAGGCGATTGTTCTGAAGTTTTACCAGGGTTTCAAGCTGGAGGAGATTGCGGCGATTCAAGGTTGTCCGGTGAGCACGGCCAAGACCCGCGTGTACTCGGGTTTTGAGCGGTTGAGGAAGTTGATCGAACGGTAGACCTGGGGCGGGCGTTATCCTGTCCAGGCGGGAGGGGGCCATACGTCACCTGAGTGACGCTCTTTCCTCTCCTTGCCCTCTCCCGCGCGGAGAGGGTCACGTGCGGCCCCGGGAATTGCTTGGGAAGAAGCCGGAAGTCAAGAGTTGAAAATCAGCAATCCGGAATAGAGCAAGCGCAACAACCAACAAATTGCAACACTCGGGACTCAGCGAGCCGGAATCTGCCCAGAGTGGAGCTGCGGACTTTTTCTTGAAGTGGGCGAGCTCCGGCAGCCGATCCTCGCTTCTCAAGATGCGAGTCCTGAGCCTTGGAAACTGTGTTTTCTACGAAGAAGAGGTGAACGTCATGCGGTGTCGTGAATGGGGGAACGAGTTGACCGATTGGGCGCTGGATGAGCTTTCTCCAGCGCGGGCGCTAGAACTCGAGCAGCATCTCGAGCATTGCCAGGAGTGCGCACAGGCGGCCCAGCGGCTCCTCGGCGTGCGGCAGGCGTTGAAAAGCAGTTTGATCGATTGCGACATGCCCGCCCACGTGGTGGTTTTCGGAGACAAAGCTCAGAGCCGATTCGCGGGATTCTGGGCGGCCCTACCCCGCACGGCGGCCCTCTCGGCGGCTGGGGCGGTGATCTTCCTAGCGATCGTATCGGTCGGTATCCGTTTCGGGGGCCCGCGGCTGCTTCCCGTTGGCGCCTGGGCCCGGCCGGCGTTAACCCAGGCCGAAATGAAGGAGTTCGTGGCGAGGGCGGTCGCGGAACAAGTATCTTTGCAGAGCAAAGGAATGCAGGCTGCCACCCGGGACGAAGTGGCGAGCCTGCGCCAGGAACAGACCGAGAATCTGAAGCGCCTTGCTCAGCAAATGCAGTATTTCGAGCTATCCCTGAACACTGAGTATAAGGCAACGGAACAGCAGAGCGCGCTCATCAGCATGGTTGCCCACGAGCGACAATTGCCCACCCACTAGCCCGCGGGGCTCTCGAGGAGGTAACTCACATGCCTCTCAAACTGAAAAGGCCGGGCAGGGCAGTCCTGATTTGCCTCGCCTGCTTGCCTTTTGCGGTCCGGCGCGTCCCAGCGGAATGGCCTTCCGCCAATTTCGGCGCGCTGAAGGCCGAGATGAAAGTGTTCGAAGCAGTTATTGATGGGACAATGGCCCAGACATTTGCTCCGCCGTTCGGGCTACTGGAGAAGACTCAGGGCACTTATTTGCCCGGTTTCGGGCTGGCCTTCAGCTTGGAAGTCAATCTCTACCCTACGCGCGTTCTTACTCCGTTCAATATGGCGCCGTTGAGCAAGATGGAAATCGAGAAAGCCCAAAAGGTGAAACACGACCGAATCATCACGGTCAAGGAGTCGGTTCCGCGGTTGTTGGCGGACCACGCGATGAGCTTGCGGGACCTCAGCCCCAACGACTCAATTGCGGTGGTTGTGCACCTTTTCGAAGTAGACACCGGGGAAAGCAAGTTTCCGGGGCAGATCATAATCGAAACCCGGAAGTCGGACTTGGACGAGTTTTGGGACAAGAAAATCTCATACCGAGAGTTGCTGGGCAAGATGAAAGTGCTGGACCTTTGAGAGCTTTGCTATGACCTCTGCTACGGTCAGCCGCAAGTTGCTGGGCCAATTGCTGGTGGAGCGCGGCCTGTTGCCGGAAGACGACCTTCAAAAGGCGCTGCAGTTGCAGCGGGAACGGAAGGGCCGGCTGGGCAGGATCCTTCTTGATTTAGGCTACATCTCGCAGCTGGACCTGCAAACGGTTTTGTCCGAACAACTCGGCATTCCAATGGTCGACGCGGCCCAACTGAAGGATGTGCCGATGGAGGCGTCCGTATTGCCTTCCGGCTTCTTGAGTCAATACCTGGTCTATCCGTACCGGGTGGAAGGCGATGCCGTGTTCGTCGCCATGGCCGACCCGCTGGACAGCGACAACATTAGAGTCATCGAACGGTTGCTGGGGCGAAGAGTGGAAGTGCGGCTGGCCAGTGAAGCCGCCATCACTAAGGCCCTGGACGTCTGGCTCGACATGGGACCGGCAGAAGAAGGCGTGGTGGCGGCGGATTCCGACGGCGTGGCCGGCGTCGCGGACGCCGAAGCAGCCGACATCGAACAACTGCGCGACTTGGCTTCGGAAGCGCCGGTGATTCGCTGGGTGAACCAGTTGGTGGCCCGCGCCCTGGAACGCCGCTCCAGCGACATTCACTTCGAGCCCTTCGAAAAGCAGTTCCGGGTCCGGTACAGAATTGATGGAGTGCTGTACGAAGTGCCAGCTCCTCCGCGTGAGATGCAGGCGGCGGTTACGTCCCGGATCAAGCTGATGGCAAAGCTCAACATCGCGGAGCAGCGCCTGCCCCAGGACGGAAGGATACCCCTGCGCGTTTTGGGCCGGGAAATCGACCTGCGAGTTTCGACGCTCCCCACCCTTTACGGGGAGAGTGTGGTGATGCGTCTTCTGGACCGCAGCGCGAGCGATCGCTATTCCTTGCTGAGCTTGGGATTTCCCGATACCCTGCTGCGCAAGATGGAATACTACCTCGATCTTCCTCACGGTCTTTTCCTGGTGACGGGTCCCACGGGAAGCGGCAAGTCGACGACGCTTTATGGTTCCTTGCGCCGGCTGAATACAACCGACGTGAAGATCATCACGGTGGAGGATCCGGTCGAGTACCAGTTGCCGGGTGTTAACCAGATTCATGTGAATCCCCAGATCGGGCTGACGTTTGCGGCGGGGCTGCGCCACATCGTTCGCCAGGACCCCGACATCATCATGATCGGAGAAATCCGAGATCTCGAGACCGCGGAGATCGCCATGCGCGCGGCGCTCACCGGCCACCTGGTTTTCAGCACCTTGCACACCAATGACGCCCCCAGTGCGGTCACTCGCCTTACGGACATGGGCGTCGAGCACTACCTGGTTTCGTCTTCGTTGGTTGCCGTGCTCGCGCAACGACTGGTGCGCGTGTTGTGCGACGATTGCAAGCGACCGTACGCGGCGGAGATCGACGAGTTGCGGAAACAAGGCTGGGAAGCGACCGAGCGTATGACGCTTTACAAAGCCGGCGAATGCGCGCATTGCGGGAATACCGGCTTCCTCGGACGGGTGGGAATCTTTGAATTCATGGAGTTGGAGGAAGGAATCCGGCGGGCGATTGTGGCCCGGGCCGACGCCAGCACTTTACGTGTGGCGGCGCGTGAAAGGGGCATGCGCAGTTTGCGCGAAGACGGATGGCTGAAGATTGCCTCGGGCCAGACCACGGTGGAAGAAGTGCTGCGCGTGACGCAGGAAGTCTAGTTAGTTGTCAGTCGTCAGTCGTCAGTTGTCCGTCGTCACTGCATTCGTTGTTATCCTGAACGAAGCGAAGGATTCCGGCAGTTCGTCAAGCGCCAGAGAGCAACCGCAGGGATCCTTCGCTTCGCTCAGGATGACACAGGGGTTTTCCGAATTTCGATTTCCGAATTTCGGTTCTTGATGGGTGCGCGGAATGCCAGAGTTTTCGTACAAGGCGATCAAGGGCACGGGCGAGCTGGTGCAGGGGACGCTGGTAGCGGAAACTGAACCGGCCCTTCTGGCGCAGCTTCGGCGCATGGGATGTCTGCCCATCCACGTGAGCGCCAAAGACGGCTCCACGGGCGCGTCTTGGGCGTTGCTCAAACGCCGGGGCACGTCTTCTTCCGACCGGCTGGGTTTCGCCCGTCAGCTTGCCACGCTGGTGCGGGCCGGTGTGCCGCTTGACCGCAGCCTCTCGCTCAGCCGGGACTTGGCAGAAAAGCCGGCCCTGCAAGCCGTGATCGGCGCCACGCTGAAGGAATTGCGCAGCGGCCAGTCGTTGGCTAACAGCCTGGCGGCCAACCCACGGTTTTTCCCGGCCCTTTATGTCGCCATGGTGCGGGCCGGCGAAGCGAGTGGCACGCTTCCAGCGGTCCTGGATCGCCTGGTGGAGTTTGAGGAGTTTAGCGCGGAACTGCGTGGCTATCTGATTTCAGCGCTCATTTACCCCACGGTTCTGCTGGGGGTGGGGAGCGTGGCGATCGCTTTCCTGCTGGGCTTCGTAGTGCCCCGCTTTGCGCAGATTTTTGAAGAGGCGGGGAAAGAACTGCCCCTGCCGACGCAAATCTTGATGGATGTTTCCCAGGCTTTCCGCGACTACGGGTGGATCGCGGCCGTGGTTATTATCATAACGGTGGTGCTGTTTGCCCGTTGGGTGCGGACCGAATCCGGCCGGTTGCGCTGGGACCAGTGGCGTCTGAAGGCGCCGCTGTTAGGGGACGTCAGCTTGAAGCTCGAAATCGCGCGTTTTGCGAAGACCATGGGCACGTTGTTGAATCAGGCGGTCCCCATTATTTCCGCACTGCGCCTGACGCGAGAGGTGTTGAGCAATCGCCGCGTGGCCGCTGCGGTTGAGCCGCTCATCCAAGGTGTCAAGCGAGGCCAGGGTTTGGCCGGGCCGCTCGCTGAAACCCGGATGTTTCCGGCGCTCGCCGTGCAATTAATGACTTTGGGAGAGCAAACGGGGAAGTTGGACTCGATGCTGCTCGAGTTGGCCACAATCTACGATCGGGAGGTCCGGGTGGCCACCAAGCGTTTGGTGGCGCTCGTCGAGCCGGCCGTGATTCTGGCCATGGGCCTGGTTGTCGGAACGATTGTGATTTCTACTCTGCTGGCAATAGTCAGCATCAATGAGGTGCCCTTCTGATGAGCCGACCAAGAATAGGGAGAACCCATTTTACAGGACCGGATTCCACGCAAGGCTTCACTTTGATTGAATTGATCGTGGTGATACTCATCCTCGGGTTGCTGGCGGGCCTGGTGGTCCCTCGCCTGTTCAAGCATGCAACGCAGGCCAAGATCACCGTGGCGAAAGCGCAGATTGCCGCCTTCCAAACCGCGCTGGGAGCCTACAAACTGGATACCGGAAATTTCCCCAGCACGGACCAGGGTTTGCAAGCGCTGCGGACACTCCCCGCCGGGGTCACGAACTGGAATGGTCCCTACTTGCCTAAGGACATTCCCTTGGATCCCTGGAACCGTCCATACGTTTACAAATTCCCTGGAGAGCACGGTGATGAACCGGACATCATCAGTTATGGGGCCGACGGGCTGCCGGGCGGTGACGGAGAGAATGCGGACATCCTTAGCTGGAAATGAAGCGCGCCAGCCGCGTTCGCGGGAAGCCGGCGTGACGCTGCTGGAACTGGTGATCGTTCTGGCGATTCTCGCCTTGACCGTGTCGATCGTGGCTCCGCGTTTCGGCAACTGGAGCGAGGAATGGACGTTGAGGAGCGCGGCCGAGCGAGTTGCGCAGACCGTCCGCTACGCCCGGACGCGCGCACTTTTCGAGCAGAGCTATTACGTGGTGGAAATCGAACCGTCGACGCATTCGGTGCGGGTTTTCAATCCCGCCAGCGGTTTTTCGCGGGCATACGCGCTTCCTCGTGGAGTGACGATTGATGACGGCGAAAACCCACTGCCTTCAGTTGTACGAATCTTGTTTCCACCCTCGGGTGTCGTCGAGGAGAGGAACCTGTGGTTGAGTGACCGCCGCAGAAGCACCTACAAGGTTCATGTGAGTTTCTTGATCGGCAATCCGGTTGTCGAGGCTGTTAAGCAGGGGTCACGATAAATGCAAAGGACCATCCCAAGCCGGCGCGCGGCGGGAATGAGCCTTCTCGAAGTATTGATGGCCATTTCGCTCCTAGGGGTGAGCTTCGTGACCATTTTCTCCGGTCTTTCTGCGGCGCTGCGCGCCACGGGCCGCCTGGATGCCTATGATCGAGGCAACGAGTTCGCCACTCAGAAACTCAACGAACTCTTCTTGGACCCCACCTTCGGGGCAGACCAAATGCGCTCCGGAACTTCCCCCTCCGGTATCGAATGGGAAGCGAGAACCAGATTGCTTGACCAGCGTCCGCTGCCCGGGTCTCAGAATTCGGCGCAACTGGTTCGGATCAACCTCGAGGTTTCCTGGCGCACGGGTTCGGGCCGGCAAAACTTGAGTCTGGAGTCGCTGAAGTTGTTTATTCCGCCGGCTCCGCCCAGCCCGTAAGGGCAGGATTCTGGAGCCAGGAGTCAGGAGTCAGGAGTCAGGAGTCAGGAGTCAGGAGTAAGAACCACACACCCAGGAGAGAGAGTCGGAGTCGCGAATGAGGGATACGGGGATAAACACTGAGGAACTGCGCAACGTAGGGGAGCGTGTTTCCCTGAAGCCCGAATCCCGCATCCTGAATTCCGCTTATCCTGAAGCTCGAATCCTGAATCCTGAATCCTGCTTTCCGGGGTTCACTTTGTTCGAAGTGCTGCTCAGCCTAACGCTGATCGGATTCTTAATGTTGGCTTTGCTTATCGGGATGAGGGTAGCAAGCCGTGCTTGGCGAACTGGAGAGGCGCGATTGCGCCAGGTGCACGCCGCTGCTGAGCAGAGTGATTTTGTCGTGACGCAAGTCTCGTCGCTGGTACCCTATCGGATCACGTCGAACGACCCGAGCCTGCCTGGAGTGTTAACGGTTCTCGAGGCTACCGCCTACTGCCTGCGCTTCATCAGCTCATACAGCAGTGTTTATCGCAGCCGCACGGGATTAGTGCTGGTCGAATACGGGATTGTCGAGCCGTCACGCGGAAAAGTCGAAGTAGTGCTGCGCGAAACTCCTGTGGCGGACAACGAGAGCCTCTATCACAAACTTATCCTAAGCGTCACCCACGATCCTGATACGGGGCTGGCCGTGATCAACTATCAGCCGTTTGCGGCCCGGGCGAGCGACCTGCGGTTGATGACGGGTCTGAGCGAAGCGGCGTTTTCGTATTTGGATTTACACCCCCAACAAAGTCCCGTACCCGTTTGGCGGCAGGATTGGCGGAGCAGTGTGGAAGCGCCTTATCCGGACGCGATTCGGCTCCTGTGGGAGCGTGGACGCGAGTCGGGAGAAGAGGTCATGCCAGTGCGTGCGAAGTTCATGCCAGAGGGACAATAACAGGAGTCAGGAGTCAGGAGTCAGGAGTCAGGAGTAAGAACCAAACACCTGGGAGAGAGAAATCTGGAGTCGCGAATGAGGGATTCGACAACAACTACGCAGGACGCGCGCAACGCACGGGAGCGTGTTTCCCTGAATCCTGAATCCCGAATCCTGAATCCTGCCTCTTCCGATGCAGCCATAGCCTTGCTGGCGGTGATGTCGGCGGTCAGCGTGATGCTCTTGGTGGCATTAGCGTTCGCAGGTTCCGTTCAGATCGAGACTCGTTCGACCATTTATCGCAAGCAGGCCACGCAGGCTTACGCCATGGCGGTGGGGGGAGTACAGGTCGCCATTCAGGAGATCGCCTATCCGCCCGCCCAGGACCAGAGTGACACGCCGCGCCTTTGGAGGAAAGGGCAACGCACGCTGCGGGTGCCTTACGCGAAGGGAGTGGCGCTGGTCGAGATCGTGAACGAGACGGGCAAAGTCAGCCTGAACGGTGCGGGGCAAGAACAACTGGCGCGTTTGTTTGAAGCGCGAGGGGTGGGAAAGGAGGAGGCGGCCCAACTGGCTTTAGCCATCGATCATTGGCGGAAACCGCCTGGCTCCGAGGAAGAAAGTTTCAAGGCCTTAGACGACTATTATCATGAGGCCGGAATCCAGCCCGCTCATAATCGCTTCCATTCCGTGGAGGAAATGCTGCTTGTTCACGGCATGAACCGGGACATCTATTACGGCACGGCTGAGATCGGCCGCGATGGAATCCAGACCCTTTACGGGGTTGGCCAGGACTTGACCGTATATTCGCAATCTAGCCAGGTGAACGTGAATTACGCCTCCCGAGCGGCACTGTTGAGCGTGCGGGGTATGACGGAGGAAGTGGCCGAGAACATCATTCAGGAGCGACGCAAGGGCCCCTTCGAGTCATTAGACGACTTAAAGCTACGTCTGGAGACTTCTGTCTCGGACGAGTCACAGTCGCTCCTGGGCACGACGGACGACGGCAGGACCTACACCATCCTCTCGGTGGGGATGGTCAACGGCTCACCGCTGCGACGGGCCGTTAAGGCCGTTGTCAGCGTTCAGCCGCAGGGCTTGGCCTTGCACCGCATCATTGCGTGGTACGACGAGGTGTCGGAATGAAGCAAACAGGATTCAGGATTCAGGGAAGAGCTCGAGCGCACTTCCCCTGGTCCCGCACTTCCAGGTTCTGAACCCTGAATGAATGAAGAAAGGCAGGATTCGGGAATCGGGAACTAGGAATCAGAAGTCGGGATGCAGGGAAGGCTTTCCATAGCACTTCCCAGCCTCGCCTCTTATGGGTCCTGAATCCTGAATCCAGAATCCTGAATCCTCGCATGTTTACCAAACTCGTTGTGGGTATTGACTGTAGCGGCGGGGGGTATCACCTCACTGCTCTCGGACGGCGATTTCGCCGCTACATACTGGTAGGCGAATTGCAACTTACGGAGCCGCTGGGCGAGGACGCGCCTGCAAAGGTGGCTGGCTTTCTTGACCGCCATCACCTCCGCGATGCCCGCGTGATTGCTTGTTTGCCGCGCGAAGCAGTCCTGGTTCGATTTCTGAGCCTCCCGCAGGAAACTGAGCCACAGTTGGCCAAAGTCGTCGATTACCAGTTGGGTTCACTTCACCCCTACAAGGACGGTCAAGTCTATTGGGACTGCGCGGTCCTAGAACGCGATCCGAAGACGAAGCAGATCGATGTCATGGTGGCAGTGGTGGAGAAGTCACGCGTGAGTGAATTCAAGCGAGTGCTTCAAGATCTGGGCCTACAGCCGAGCGCGGTGACGTTGGGTGCCGCAGCGATGGCTGCCTTGCTGAAGCCCCAGTTGCCGCCCATGGCTTTGATCGCCTGCGGACGACGCACAGGAGTGGAGTTGCTATCCTTCCACGGGGGGAACCTCCGCGCTACACAAGAGATTCCTTTTGAACCGGGCGCGAGCCTTCCCGAGCGGTTCGAGCGGGAGCGGCATCGCGTCCTCGCGGCTCTCCCCTCGTCTGATCCTGCCGCCATTCCCTGGTTCGTCTGCGGGCCGATGCCACCCGCGTTTCCCGCCTTACTCGAGGGTGCGTCACCCTTACCGCCACCAAAGTTGAATCTGAGCAACGGCTCCCTGGAGCGCGGCTTCGACTGGGTCGCCTTGGCCGCAGCCTATGCGGGTCAGATGCGCCGGGGGGCCGGGCCTCTCATCAATCTGCTCCCTCCGGCCGAGCGGTGGCAGCCGCAAGCCGCGGCGCGTGTTCCCATTTACGCTCTAAGTGCCACCGCGTCGCTTCTGGCTCTCACCTTGGCATCTCACTCTTGGACCGAAAGGGCGCTATATAGCCGCGCCTTGGACCGCGAACTTCATCGCCTCAATGTCCATGCTCAACAAATTCGGGGGCAGAACCAGGAGACCGGCAGCCTCGAGGAACGCGCGGCAGTCCTCGAGCATCTTCGGGCCGCCAACTTGCAGAAGCTCCACACGCTCCAGCAACTGACGAAGCTGCTGCCAAACGGCACCTGGCTCCAGGAATTAGACATCAGCGAAGACACGGTGGATATCAACGGTTTTTCCAGTCGCGCGGCGGACTTGCCCCCGCCCCTGGAGAATTCGCCTTACTTCACGCAGGTCGAATTCACGGCTCCTATCACTCGGGATAACCAGAACAGAGAGATCTTTCGAATTCGCATGAGATTGAAGCAAGCCCATCATTGACGATTTGCGATTGGCGATGAAGGGTTTGCTTCAATCGCCAATCACTAATCGCAGATCACCGATGGTTCCAGTGACTCCTATGTTTGAAATGTTCAAAAAGCTCAGTCGTCGAGATCAAATTGCTCTGGGGCTAGGCGCGGGTGGTGTGATTCTTTTCCTGCTCTTGGATTTCGCCGTCTTACCTCTTATCGAGCACCTGGGCGCCGGCACGGGATCAGCGCAGCAGAAAGAGATCGAGTTGCGCAGGGACAAGCGGCTGTTAGCCGAAGAGGGGGTCGCGAAGACTTCCCTCGCAGCCGCTAGGGAACACTTGAAGTCGCTTGAGGGCGGTCTCCTGGAGGGCTCTACTCCTTCCTTGGCTAGTGCTGAGTGGCAGCAGTTGATGAGGCAGTTGGCGGAGAGCAAGGGCATCGAACTCGGCAGCAGTGAGTTGCTTCGCACTCAGGAACTGGGCAGCGGTTATTCGCTCGTGACCGGCCGGGTGCAGTTCCGCTGTCGTTTGGACCAACTCGTTGACTTCATGGTGGCTTTGTCCGGTTTTCCGAAGCTCTTGTCGGTCACGGGCCTCTCGGTTGTCGGCGTCCAAAGCGATCCGCAAGGGAGGCTAATCGTCCGCCTGACGATTGGCGCGGCCGCCCGGGCCATGGCGCCGGCCAAGGAAGGAAGCGCCGCAACGCACTGATCGAAACTCGAAATTCGAAATTCAAAAATCGACTCCGGCTTTGAATTTCGGTTTTCGGATTTCGACTTTCGAATTTCGGTCCTTAATGGGGGATGTATGCTAGGCAGAAAGCGCGAATTGATCCTCATCGTGAGCGGGCTCATCGCCCTTAACCTCCTGCTGGGCTGGTTGTTGGTAGGGCGCTGGAAGGAGTACCGCAACAGCATCCAGTGGCTCTCCCAGGGCGTGGCGCCGCAACGGGCGCTCGCCTCGGCGACCGGGTCGAATCAGGCAGGGCAGCCGTCAAGCTTCGTCGGCATTGTGGATCGAAATGTTTTCAGCCCCTTGCGCGGCAGCGTCCCCGCGCAGCCGCAAGAAGTGGCTAAGGCTCCGAGACTGCCTGTCTTGTTCGGGACGATGAACCTTGGAAGCGGCCGGTTTGCGTTGATGTCCCCTGGGGACCAATCTCCGCTCCTCTCGAAGCGCGTCCTGCCAGGGGAGGAGATTGGCGGTTACAAGTTGGTTTCGATCGGCACTTCGAATGTCGTGGTCGAGTGGCAGGATAAGCGAACTACGCTCGAAATCACCGCGCTTGCGAGCCGCAGCCCCGGCGGTCTTGCGAGTGAGGCCACCGCGCGTACTGGAGCGCCATCGGGCAATGCTCCGGGTTCGGTGACCACGGTAGGCTCTGCTTCTGGAGGCGCAAAGGCTGCTGGTGTCGCCGGTCTGGCGCCGCCCGGGGTCCCCTTAGATGCCCCGGCAGGCACGGTCGTCGGAGGAAAGCGCAAAGTCGTGATCCCTACTCCTTTCGGCCCGTCCATCCAGTGGCAGGACGTCGGCCCATCAGGCTCACAGGCACCGCAGCAATCCGCGGCGCCCAATAAGTGAGGGTTCTGTAGTCCGTATTAAGGAGGAGTAAAGTGCATTCATTCTGTTGCTCGCCTTTCAGTCGCCTTCGAACACTGTGGATGAACACTATCAAGGAATGCCTGAGGGCGTCGGCCCTCTGGCCGGGCGTGTTGTGGCTCTCCACTGTCATTGCGGTGCTCGGCCTCGCGGGTTCGCTAATCCTCGGTGCGGGTCCACTCCCCGCTCAGCAAACTGTGCCGCCCGCGCCGCAAGCCGTGGCCGCGGGGTCGCCGACTCCTCAAGCGCCCCAGCAGGCTAAGCCGCCCGGCGCCCCAATGCCACAGCGCCGCCCGAGCATGCCGCCCGCGCCCCAAGCATCACCGCAGTCCCGCCAAAGTGGGACGGCCCCCGGGCAAGCGGTGCCATCAGGTCCGCCTGCGCCACAACCCTCGCAGGCCGGTCCGTCGACTCCGCCGTCTGTGCAGACTCCTCCTGGCGCTCAGACCACGCCGGCCGGCCAAGTTTCTCCCACCACTCCGCCTGCCATTGGGGGTGAGGCGGGAGTCGGGTTTCGTCTCGAGAATGCTGACCTTCTCCAGTTCATCAATCTTGTGGCCACCGAGTTAAAGATCAATTACGTCGTCGATCCAGCCGTTAGGGGTTCGGTAACCATCAGCACGGGGGGCAGGCTCAACCATGACGATCTGCTTCCCATTCTCGAGAGCGTTCTCGAAATCAACGGAGCGACCGCCGTCCCGTACGAGAACTTTTACCGTATTGTTCCTTTGAAGGAGGCGCCCAAGGTTCCTTTGGAGGTCAGGCGCGACACCAGCGCGAAAGATTTGGCCCGCGACGACCGAATGGTGATGGAGATAATTCCTTTAAGGTTTGTGCCGGCGGGGGACATGAGCAAGATGCTTTCGCCCTTTCTCTCCGACGGCGGTGCCATCAGCGTTCATGAATCAGGGAACGTCCTGCTTTTGGTCGATGACAGCCTGAACGTGAAACGTCTGATGGAGATCCTGGGGCAGTTCGACAGCCCTGCATTCGCCCAACAACGCGTGCACTTGGTGCCGGTTCAGAACAACCTGGCCTCGGCGTTGATCCCGGAACTCGAATCGATCTTCTCCGCCTATGCACTCAACGCCAAGGAATCACCGCTGCGCTTTCTCCCCTTGGACCGAATCAATGCCATCCTGGTCGTGGCCGCCGACCCCGGGGCGTTCGAGGAGGTGGACAAGTGGGTCACGAAACTCGACCTGCCGGCTGCCCCAAGCGGGGTTCAGGCGTTTGTCTATAGGGTGCAGAACTCAGAAGCGGCCTACCTCTCCCAGTTGTTAGCTAAAATTCTAGCTAAAAAGCCGGCATCCAGCACTCCCGAGGGCTTCATCGCCAGCGAAGGAGCGGATTCTCGGGCATCTGGAGGAGGAACTCGAGGCGCAACGAGGGCAAGTCCCCCTGCGCTGGGGCTCGGAATGGACGAATCGGAGGGAGGGCAGCTCGGCGACAACCTCCGCATCGTCCCGGATCCCGTCAACAACTCGCTAGTCATCGTGAGCACCCCTGCCCAGTTTGCCGATGTTGCGAAAACGTTAAAAGAAATCGACGTTCTGCCTCGGCAGGTTCTGATCGAGGCTCGAGTGTACGAAGTGGACCTGACAGGGGCTCTTTCCTTTGGCCTCGAGTATGCGCTCCAGCAGCGCGGCGCCGGCACGACGCCTCTCCAGTTCCTCGGTGACTATGGCGTTACCTCTTCGAACGCCTTGACAGGTTCCACCGGCATCGTCGTCGGAACCCGCCAATTGATGGCTTTCCTGACCGCTAGCGAAAACCGGCAGAACGTGAAGATTCTGTCGGCTCCGTCCGTGCTTACCACCGACAACACGCTGGCTAGTATTCAGGTTGGCGAGCAGGTGCCGGTGCTTACTTCAACCGGCGCGGCGAGCGGAGTCCAGGTGGGGGGAAGCACTACCTTTTTGAATACTATCCAAAATGTGGACACAGGTATTATCCTCAGGATCAAGCCGCGAATTACGAGTACAGACCTGGTGTCTCTGGAGATCGAACAGGAGGTCACCAGCGTCGTCCCGGCTGGTGCCAGTGGCATCCAATCCCCTAGCTTTTCAAAGCGTTCGATCAAGACCCACGCGGTCGTGAAGGACGGAGAAATGATCTCGCTGGGCGGCCTCATCTCGTACAACATTAACAACACGACCTATCGCATTCCGCTACTTGGCGACATCCCGATCGTCGGAGCGCTGTTTGGAAGCACTTCCCACAGCGTGCAGAAGACCGAGATGTTTGTGCTACTCAGCCCCCGAATCATCAAGACCAACCAGGATGCGCTAGACGCCTCCAAGGAGCTCAGAGACAAGCTGAAGGACTTGCGCCTCCTCTTCAAGAAGGATCAACTGGTGAACCCCAGGGAACCAGTGAAGTAGCCGACGGCAGCCGTGAGGAGTTGCCGTAGCGGCCGCGGCCTGGCATCGCTTTCGGTTCGCTCAGGCGGTGATAGACAGCTAGCGACAAAAGGCACTTCCCAAGAGAAATCAAAAAAAGTCCTTGACACACGTGTCTGGTAGTGGTAGATTCGGCGCGTCATTGAGAGTTTGCAGGCGGCAAAGCCGTAGTGTTAGAGTGATGTAATGCCAAGGCGAGAGATGGGCGCAAGAGGGAGCGGGGAGCGATCGCCGCGCCGGCGGTCGTGGGCACGAGGGCCGTAGTGGGACAGAAGGAGGTCGACAAGGAATCGAATTGGGATTAGAGTTCCAGAATCCAACGAACGTTCTTTAGCGAATGAGGGTCGACCCCTTCAGCGGGGCGTCCCCGACAAAACGCGACGAAAAAGGAGAGGGAAAATAAGATGAGAATAATTTGCAAGCAGACTTTGCTGTGGTTGGGTGTGTGTCTACTGGCCGGTGTGGTTTCGGGTTGGGCCCAACAAGCCGTCGTTCTTTACCAACTGTCGTCCGTGCCAACAACGGTTGCATCCACGGGTGATTCGGAAGTGCTCGGTTCAGTGCGCTTCCAGGTCACCAACGTCTCTGACCCCACGGGCACGGGTATTCCGGCCCCGGGTACCGATGTGCTCGCGCAAGGGGTTCAAATTGTACTTAACGGAATCTCTTGCGATAACAATTTTGCAAGCGGTGTGGGCCTCAGTTTCGGGACGTCGGCCGCCACGCCCGTTGTCTTTAGCGCTACGAACGTGATCCCCGCAACTGGCGGCTATGACGTGAACAACTCGATTGTGCCCGGCTCTTGCGTGATCGGGATCAACGTTAACATTGTGAGTTCCGACGCGGGCCCTGCCTACGGCCTGCCTAACGTAGGAGATTGGTTCCAGGTGGATGGAATCCGGGCACGTATGGAGTTCTCCCCGACAGCCGTTGGAGGTTCTGTTAACGCCTCCGCCTTACTTTCTTCGAGCGTGGGCTCCGGGGAAATAACAGCGCCCAATTCGGTCCAAGTCGCTAGCCCTTTCACCGTTTTGGCCGATTCTGTCACGGCTGGGGTTTACATTAACTGCCTCAATGGTACGATCCCCGTCGGTACGATCACCGTCCAGGAACCTTATCAGGCGGACTTTGTGGATTACACCATCGCGGATGTTTCGAACAGCGGCACCACGCCATTTGCTCCGCGCCCCTTGTTTGGCGCGACAGATAGTGGTACGGAGATACTGTTCACCGTTGGCAACGTGCCAGCCGGGGTCACCCTGACCTTCCCCGGTTTGGTGTCGGGTAACGTTGCGCCTCCTGCTGGTGCCCCTGACGGTGTTACCGCGGGCGATCACCTCGTTCTTGCCTCAGGTGGAACCATAACCGGGCCGGTGACAAGCGCAACTGTTCTCTACAGCTATACTTGCTATAGCGCACTCGCTTGCGACACGGTATATGAGACTTTCGCTGTCGCTCCTCTGGTTACCGGCACGGTGGAGAGCACGACCGGCACGATAACTATACAGGCCCAAGTCGTGCCGCTATCAACGCCTGTACCAGGCGGGGTTCCGTCATTTACGACTCCCCCAAATACTGTTAACTTTACAAGGCCGCGGTGGAGTGACACGCCAATTCCAGCACCTGCACTGCCCTTCATTACGCTGGCTCCTTGTTCAACAACCCTACTCTTCCCGTGGGTCGTGGATGTGCCAGGGTTTGACACCGGCGTCATCATCAACAACACTACTCAGGACTACACCAATGCCGCTGCGCTGCCAACCTCGGTCCTGATCGCTCCACCGAACTTCCCATTCGTTACGCCGACTACGCCCGAGGCCGGGACTTGCACGTTGTACTACTTCCCCAGCAATGAGGCCCCGGCGCTGTATCAAACGAGCCCAATGCTTAGTACTGGGCAAACATGGAGTTGGATCCAAAGCAGCAGTCCGTTCGCCGGGCTGACGGGCTACATGATGGCCCGGTGCAACTTCCAGTTCGGTCACGGTTATGCTGCGATTGGGCAAGGAACCAGTGTCGGCTCCCTGAATTTCACTGAAGCTTACCTCGGGCTGGTGATTCCGGATCCGGTGATCCTGGGCTCCCGGGTTGACGCGGCCGACGGTTGGATTGGCTATCCTAATACTGGCGAGGGCTTGGACCATTAATCAGACAGTCGAGCGCTGATGGCCAGCTAAGCTAGTTAGTTAGGTCGTGTAAGGACCGTCTGTATGTCGAGTGGGCGAGACGATACGCCTCGAAGGGTGTCGTCTCGCCCAGAAGTTTTGGAGGGCGGGCCTCCGATTTTGATCTTCGGAAGGGTTACACAAAAGGCATGAAACTGGCTTTGAGGATACCCTGGACTTTTGAGGCGCGGAGACACATTGAGCTTCGCGCTTTCCTTTGTGTGGCCTCGCTCTGCATCCTGACAGGGTATGGCGCGAGAGCGGTGGCTCAAGTTCCGGTCGAGCCACAGCGGAACGGAGCTGGGGGTGAGTCTGGGGCGATAGCGCCTTCAGTTTTAAAGGCAAGAGAAGACAGTCTTCGCAAGCGGGCCGAGGAATTCTACCAGCTCCTGCAATCAGGGCGCATGGACCAAGCTGAGGCCTATGTCACTCCCGACTCGAAAGAGGCCTTCCGCCGGGAGAAGGCGGGCGGATTTTTGGGTTTTAAGGTGGATTCGGTGCGTTTGGAACCCGGCGGTCGGAAGGCGACGGTCGTGGTGAGCATGCAGGTTATTGTGCCTCATATGGTCTCTCCGACGACCATTCCCCGCCAGACTTCATGGGAGTGGGTGGATGGTTTCTGGTATCTCGTGGTGAGCGGTTCGACAAAGCAAGAGGGAGATATGAAGGCGCTTTTCAACGGTGCCGGAGTCCAGAAGAGTCAGACACCACCCGGGGATTTGAAATTCAAGGACAACCGGTACATGATGGGCAGGATCCAGCCTGGACAGGTGACGGTGGTCCGGTTTCCATTTTCCAACACCTCGGATCATACGGTTACGCTAAGCAAGATCGACACATTCTGTGATTGTCTGAGAGCGAAGGTCGAGAAAAAGGAATTCAAACCGGGTGAGTCGGGCGAACTTGACATTGAGTTCGACTCGAAGGGATTCCAGCTAAACTACGCTCAGACCATCGTCGTTAAGACGGACCCGGGCAATCTGACCACTTACTTGTCCGTGTTCGGATACGTGGTTCCCCCACCGAGGGAGAACTCAAAGCAGAACACGACCGGTAAGTCGGTGCAGTGACTCCGGCCTGCGGTCCAAATCCCTCAAAGGCCAAAGGAATGGCGCGTTTAGTTGCACCTGTTACAGCTTTCCTGCTGTATGCCGCCTGCGTCCTGTCGGCGTGCCCGCAAGCGCCGACTGTACCGCCGGCCACCAACAAGTCGGTCGCAAGCGAGCGGGTGGTGATTTCGATCGGCGACGAGAAAATCACTGATGGGGACTTCGAACGGTTAATCGCGGCAATGCCTCCTGAATACCGCAAATTTTACAGTGGGCCGGGGAAACATCTTTTGCCTCAGTACATCATTCGTATGAAAATACTCTCCGCTCAGGCGGTCAAGGAAGGAGTGGCGAACCATCCCGACGTGGTGCGCGCCATCGAAATTGCGCGCGAGAGTATCCTCACTGATGCCGAGCAAAAACATATTGAGGAAGGCATAACGGTCAACGATCAGGAACTGCGGGACCTATACGAGAAAAAGAAAGAGTTTTTTGCAGAGGTTCGCATCTCTCACATCCTGATCAGGACGGAAAATGCCACTTTTAAGTCTGACGACCCTTCTCACCCGGGTTTGCCTGACGCGGAGGCGCGAAAAAAGCTTGAAGAGATCCGGAAGCAAATCCTCGCTGGCGCTGACTTTGCAGAGATGGCGAAAAAGTATTCGGAGGACGCCACTACATCTGCTTCCGGCGGGGACATGGGCGTCATTCATCCCGACAGGGTTGTTCCGCCGATTATCGAAGCGGCGCACTCTCTCTCTCCCGGCCAGGTGAGTGACCTCATCGCCACCCCCTCCGGGTTTGAGATTATCAAAGTCGAACAGAAACGTACGATACCATTCGAGGAAGCGAAACCCGGCTTGGAATCGCAAGTTCGCCAGTCGAAAGCGTCTGCTGTCGTCCAGCACATTGAGGACGAGTACCACGTGGTGATTGACAAGGAGTTCTTTGGCGAACCTGCGGGAAACCAGAACCCTGCTGCCCTGCCAGGTTCCCGTTAGTGCAGACTTTACATGTGCAGGGGGGCGATGCGCCGTCACTGGTGGAGGTGAAGGTGGTCCGATCCCCTCCGCCTAGGTTGGCCAGGGCGCTGTAACGTTTGCCGATGGTGAAGTTGGCTCGCTCTGGTCTGGGTACGGGGCGAGTCAGCAGACCGGTTGAAAGCTAAAGCGCTGTTCTGGGGCTACGGTTGGCCAGGCAGGCAACCGCTATCCTGGCCCACAAAAAAGGAGAACCAATAATGTTGAGCAGGAATTGCATCGCGCGTTTTTCGCTGTACCTGATCCTCCTGGGATTGGTCGCTGTGGCGCCGGTGTTTGCGCGATCGGCGGTCGTCGGATCGGTGGCGGGCACCATGAACGCAACAGTGGGCGGCCAGACTCTTCTTCCTAACACAACCCTTTTCAGTGGTGACAGCCTCCAGGTGAAAGATGGCGTGGCC
>JBEKMN010000060.1:0-60404 GCA_050008495.1 Terriglobia bacterium
CATCAAGACAGGTGGCGAGGCGGAGACGACCCTGGGCCGAGCGGTCGGCTCAGTCTGGCTTGCGCTGGGAGTCTCGATGTTCCTGCTCTTCCCTTCGCTCGGCATCGCCGGTAAATTGATCGACCCGCACCTGTTCATTGCGGTGGCTTCAGGCATGCTCGGCATGGCCAACGCGGCGTCGGCTCTTATCCTCCGCTGGAAGGTTCAGTTTGGGTGCGCGGTTATATGGTGGGCGGCTGCCGTAGCTGCATCTTTTGTCACGGGGAACCAGGCTGCGGTCGTCTTTATTATAGCGATCTTTATCTGCCAGATTGCTTTCGGAGTCTATGGAATGATCCAGGAGGCCGGCGCGAAGTCGCGCCGGGGCACAGCGCATGCCTGATCTGCCGGAGTTGAATCCCGTAATTCACGGGAAGCTGCGCCTGGCATTGCTCTCGCTGCTCGCGGGCATAGAAGAGGCTGAGTTCACCTGGCTGCGCAACAAGACCGGCTCGACGGACGGCAACCTGGGCGCGCAACTCGCCAGGCTCGAAGAAGCTGGGTATTTGCGGGTGAAAAAGAAGTTCGTGAACCGGAAGCCACGAACTCTCTACCGCATGACCGACGCTGGGCGTCAGGCGTTGACGGAGTACATTCAGGCGTTGAAGCAAATTCTCGGTACGGCCATCGACACGTAGACCATCTCTATCCGGCTTTCCTGGTTAAGTCTTCCGCGAACCCGCTGCATGACTCCGAAATAGGCTCCAAATTGCTAGCTTATTCGGTCGATAATCCCCGAATCGAGACACGACCAGCATCTGCTTTTGCGAATTGACTTTGTGGACTATGCTATACTAACCGTAAACTGATTCTTGCGCGCTTTGGTTTCGGGCGCTTGCGTTTGGTTACGGGTCATAGGTCCAGGGAGTTAAAGCTTCACTGCTGCGTTTGCACCGATCACTGAGGAGTGTTCCTGCTGCGAGGTCCGAAGCAGCGGTGTCGAACAGGGAGGTGTTCGAGATGGACGCTATGAATTGGTTTTCTCATCGCTTTGCGTTACGCGCAGTGCTTGTAAGCCTTCTGATCCTAATCTCAACCGCACTCTACGGCCAAGTTGACACCGGCGCAATTTATGGGACGGTCAAGGACCAATCCGGAGCGGTGGTGCCGGGAGTGAAGGTCACGGCGGCCAGCCAGGAGACTGGCCTTTCGGTCACGACAACCTCGGCCGCCGACGGCAACTTCGCCTTTACCCCCATCAAGATCGGCACGTACACTCTGACCGCCGAGTTCACTGGCTTCCAAAAGCTGGTTCAGAAGGATGTCACGGTGCAGGTGCAACAGCGGGTGGCGGTGGACCTGGTGCTCCATCCCGGCATGGTGAACCAGACGGTGGAGGTCACAGGCGCGCCGCCGGCGCTTCAAACCCAGGATGCCTCGGTGGGGCAGGTGATCGGCTCGCGCGAGGTAAACGACTTGCCGCTGAACGGCCGGAACTTTACCTTCCTTGCCCAGCTCACCGCTGGTGTGACCCAGGATCAGCAGGATACCCGCGGTCTGGGCGCCAGCGGCAGTTTCGCGGCGAATGGAACACGCCCCGCACAAAACAATTACATCCTCGACGGTATCGACGATAACGCCGACTTGGTGGATTTCCTCAATGGCACGGCCTACGTCGTGCGCCCGCCCGTTGACGCCATCGCGGAGTTCAAGGTCCAAACCAGCGATTACAGTGCCGAGATGGGACGCGCCTCGGGCGCGGTGCTGAACGCCACGATCAAGTCGGGAACCAACCAATGGCACGGCAATGCCTGGGAGTTTGTCCGCAATGACATCTTTGATGCCGCTAACTTCTTCGAAAACTCACCCAGTCCGACCAAAAAGGGCGAGTACCGCCAGAACCAGTTCGGCGCCACAATCGGCGGTCCACTTCGCAAGGACAAGACGTTTATTTTCGGCGATTACGAGGGAACGCGAATCCGGCAGGCAACGCCTTGGACGGCGACGGTTCCAACCGCCCTGGAGTCCTCGAGCGGTTTCACCAACCTTTCGGAATTGCTCACCCAAGGCGGTACGCAGACCGACTCGCTGGGCCGTAATTTCCCCGTCGGACAGGTTTTTGACCCGGCCACCACTCGCGCTGTCTACTGCGGCGTCGCGGACTCGGTGACGGCCCTCACGGCGCCCTGCCCCACTGGCACGGCGCCTGGAACGCAACTCCCCGGAGAGTTCCTCCGCGAGCCGTTTCAGGGAAACATCTTGCCCGCCAACCGGCTTGATCCGAATGCCATCAAACTCCTGAAACTCTTCCCCGCTGCAAACTCTTCCGGCCTGTTCACCAACTATTCAAGCGACCCCATACTCCGCGACACCGTGAACCAATTCGATGTGCGAGGGGACCAGAACTTCAGCGACGCAGACCAGATGTTCGCGCGCGTTAGCTTTTCGGACGTGCCGGAATTGATCCCCGGGCCCTTCACCGGAATTGCTGACGGGGGAGCCTTCCAGGACGGCCTGCAGACGGCGACATCGATCAACATTGCTTTGAGCGAAACCCACTCCTTCTCACCCACCGTCGTGAATGAAGCGCGCCTGGGCTTCAGCCGCATCGGCAGTTCGCGCCTACAGCCTTTTGCAAATCAGATGGGCATCCCGGCGCAATTCGGGATTGGGGGCGTGCCGCAGGTCCCCCTGAACGGCGGCTTAGGCTCGATCATCTTCACCGGCCTCAATACCTTGGGCAGCAACAACTACTTGCCTTCCGCCGAATACAACTCGACGGCACAGTTTACCGATAACGCGACCAAAGTCAGCGGAAAGCAGACCCTTAAGGCAGGCATTGAATTCCAACACCTCAAGTTCGCAATCTTCCAGCCCCCCGAGGGCCGCGGAAACTGGTCCTTTAACGGCGACTTTACCGAAGTGCCAGGTTACAATAACGGTAATACGGGCCTGGCCCAGATGCTCTTGACCCCAATCAATGGCACTGTCCCCGGCGCCTTCAATATGGTGGGCGGCGCGAATAACGTTGGCGCCTCAAATATCGCCAACACGGATATGGGGCGTAACTACTACGGCCTCTACTTTCAGGATGACTGGAAGGCGACCAGCAAGCTGACGCTGAATCTCGGAGTGCGCTGGGAGTACTTCGGGCAGATCGTCGAGAACTTCGGGGCGCAGTCCAACTTCCTGCCCTCGTTCACAAGTGCACCCTCGCAGTTCATACTCACGCAGCGGCGTTGCTCGACGCCGCTTTCGTCCGATTTCAAGGCCGCCGCCGCGCTGGATAACATCAACATCTCCTGCTCGAGCGTTCCCGGTCTCGGCCACTCGCAGTACACGAATTTCTCGCCGCGCATCGGGTTTGCTTACCGCATCTCTCCAAGATTGGTGGCGCGCGGTGGATTCGGCATGTTTTACGGAGGTTTCGAAAACTCCGTTATCGAAACTTACGTGGACTTCCCGTTCCAATATTCGCTGGGCTATCCGGCGCTAACTGCGGCCCAACCCGTCACCTTTGCGAATGGCGCCATCGGGACCCTCGAGACCGGTCTGTCAGCCATTGTCCCGCTCACTTCCGCCGATGCGGAACCTGCCGGCGTGTCGTTCACGGGCGAAGACTACCATATGAAGACGCCCGTAACCAACGGGTACAATCTTACGCTTCAGTATGAAGTCACTCCGAACCAGACCTTCCAGCTTGGTTATGTCGGCAACAGCGTGCGGCATCTGGGATCGTATATAAATCCGAATAGCCCCAGCGAGATTCTTCCCAACGGGCTCAATTCGTACGCGTATTCGCCTTTCCCCGACTTTGAGAATGGGATCACCTACTCGTCCTTTGCGTCGGACAGCTATTACAATTCGCTGCAGGCCAACTTCGAGCGCCGGTTCAACTACGGCCTGACCCTCCTTGCCAACTTCACCTGGTCGAAATGCCGGACGGACGCCTCCGACGTGCTGAACGAAACTTCGATCTTCTACCGCGCTCCCATGCTGCCTCACTTTGGTATTCAAGGTGACTATGGCCTCTGCGATTTCGACGATCCGAAGGTTGTGCACCTGAGTGGGACGTACGAACTCCCCGCCGGAAAGGGCCACCATTTCCTCGGCAACAGCAGTAAGGTCGTTGACGGCGTTCTGGGCGGTTGGAGGACTAACTGGATCTTGACGCTTGAGGATGGCCAGCCGTTCAACGTCGCCTGTGTTAATCCTACGCCCTCAGGTTTCGGCTGCGACGCGCTGCTGACGGGCCAAAGCATCACCGCCGGCCCGCACAACGTCAATCAGTGGATCAATCCGGCCGCCTTCCACGACGCACCAGAGGCTACTAATATAGGCCAGACTGACTACAGCCCCCTGGGTGGATCTCCTACCCAGTTCTACGGTCCGGGCTTCCATCGCTTTGATTTCTCCCTTTTCAAGGAATTTCGCACCACGGAGAAGACCCAGCTTGAGGTGCGGGCCGAGTTCTTCAATCTGACGAATCACCCCAACTTCTCGCCCCCCGGTTTTGGAGGTAATGGCGTTGTTGCCGCCCCCGGGGCACTCAATTACGATTCGCCGCTCACGTTCGGGGTAATCAATTCGACGCGAGACGGCCAGAACGATCAACGTGAAATTCAGTTCGCGCTGAAGTTCTATTTCTGAGCCTAAAGTCCGACCATGGAGTCGAGCCTCACTGGTGAATCGCCGCAGACCGCTACAAACCAGAAACTCGGGGCGCCTCTGCTCGCCGAGGGCAGGCTGACCTCACTCGACTTCTATCGCGGACTGACGATGTTCCTTCTGGTGGGTGAGGCCACCGGCCTCTATGAACTTCTCAGGTTGCCGGCTTTTAATGGCACACTGGTAAGCACCATCGGCTGGCAGTTGGAGCATCATCCCTGGAATGGGCTGCACTTCTGGGACTTGGTCCAGCCGTCCTTCATGTTCATCGTGGGCGTGGCGATGCCCTTCTCATTCGGCAAGCGCTGGCAGCGCGGCGACAGTTGGAGCAAGACCCTTCACCACGCCCTGGTCCGGTCGGGGCTGCTACTCCTGTTTGGCTGGGCCCTTTATTGCATCGGACCCGGAAGACTGACCTTTGAACTTTGGAATGTGCTGGCCCAGCTCTCCTTCACGTACCTCGTGGCTTTTCTCTTCCTGCGCAAGCCGGCGCGCGTTCAGATTGGTGTCACCTTCCTGTTTCTAATCGCCACCGAGCTCCTCTATCGGCTGTGGCCGGTGGCTGGGTTTAACCAGCCGTTCGTGGCGGACCACAATTTCGGATCCTGGATGGATCTGGTGCTGATGCACAAGCTTGACTCAGACCATTGGGTGGCGTTTAACGCCGTGCCGACCGCCGCGCACACGATGTGGGGAGTGCTCGCCGGACAAGTCCTGATGAGCAGCCGAACCTCCGTGCAGAAGATCCGCCTGCTGGTCATTCCTGGCCTGATCGGAGTCGTGGTCGGCTACGCCCTCAACCCCTGGACTCCGATCATTAAACGCATCGCCAGCACCTCATTTGTGATCGTGAGCGGCGGGTGGTGCTTGCTGGCCCTGGCGCTTTGTTACTGGCTGATCGACGTGAAGAAACTGAAGAGGTGGACCCTGTTCTTCAACATCGTGGGCATGAATCCACTCCTTATATATCTCTTCGCAATGACAGGCGGCGCGTGGTGGTTCAGCAGGATTGCCAAGCCTTTCACCACCGGCTTGTTCGCCTGGGCCGGTTCCATTAACGCGGCGATCGTCACCAGCCTCGTGGTCTGGGGCATGCTCTGGCTGCTTTGCTTCTGGCTGTATAAGAAGCGCATCTTCCTTAGGCTCTGAAACCGCAAGTGCCACGCAGGGGCGAAGTGAGTCAGGCTGCGCCCGTGCAGTTGACCTAGTGACTTTTTGTACTTGTTCTTTGTTTTCATATACATTCTGGCTTTGTTCCCTCGATTTTGCAGTCGAGCAGGGGTAGCGCGGACCGCCGTGTTTGCGGTCCGCGGCCATATCCAGCAACCATCGAAAAGCCGCAGACCGCAGAACCGGCGGTCTGCGCTACGGGACTCTGAGACTTCTTGTACTTGTCTTTTGTTTTCATAGACATTCTCGCTTTGTTCCTTCGATTTTGCAGGTCGGCAAGTTGAGGGGGTCGAGGCATCGAGACGTCCAGCCGCCGCCTTCCGGCCTGCGGCCAGAGAAATGTGGTCGGCGTTTGGCCTGCCACTCCTCGACACTTTGACTTCTGGACTTCTTGACTGGAAAAAAGGAAGGAACCACAAGCAGGGACCACAGATGAAAACAGAAGAGAACTTCCCGGCATAACCTATCCGGCAGGGCCGAATCCCCTGCCCAACCCCACGAAACAACTCTAGCCTATGCCGCCCCGATTGTCAAGCGAAAAATGCGCAGTGAACAGAAAGTCCCTTCCCGGAACGGAACTGGCATCCGTCGTCCGGCCGCGCCAGTGGCGCATGCGTCCCGAAGGTAGTGGCGAGGATGCCGGCAAACCCTTAAAGTCGCCGAATGCCGCGAAGGCAGGGGGCCAAGTTTGCGAGGCGCGACAGGTGCACAAAATGGCGCAGAGCAAACCTCGCTTTCCGGCCTCGATCGCGGGAACGAGGTATACTGTTTCACGTGGGATGGCCGCAGACGAAGCTCGGATTTGCAAGCCAATCGCCACCGCACGGGAGGTGGGTGCATTGCAATTTCAAATAGTCGTGGACCCGAACTACCGGCCGTGCATGGTATGTGATTCGCCAGGGAACCCGAAGACCGTCCTGCTCGGGTTCGGGGTCGGGGTGGAAGTCCGACTGACGGGGACAGCCGAATTCGTCGGCTACCTGCACGCCAACTGTAGGGACGCATGGATGAGCAAGAATGACGGAGCGAAATTCTCTTTTAAGCTCGTATGAAAGCGCGTGCCCAAGGCGTGTGCCCTGCTCAGTGAAAGCGTGGGCGACTAGCTGGCAACCAGGCTGAGACGGTGCCTGCCGTGGTTTGAATGTGGGAGCGCAATGCGACACAGAAATCTTTCACGCGAGGATGCCCTTGAGGAATATGTTATTTACAGGAGGCGCGTACGCGAACTTCTCGATTTGGCTCAAATATCAAGGGACATCAGGGACCGTAACTACGAACCCCGAGATTTCCTGGGTCGCGGGCCCGAAAGGTTTTCGCACGCCCTTGGCAACGCAATCATGGGACTGTTCGCCAGCCTACTCGACCCACAGAATCACGCCCTGAACGTTTTCGACGTTTGGCTCGTTCTGTTTCCCGCGAGAGAGGACAAGATCAATCAGACTTGGGAAGTGGTGAGGCCGCACGTTCAGCTAATCAGGAACTATCGCAACGACATTGCCTGCCACGCGAATAAAAGCCTGCGAAGGCAAGGGGAGACGTACCTCAACCACCATAAACACCTGGACGAAGTCGTGGGAGTAATGCAGAATGTAAGCCAACTGGCGGCCCAGCTGATGCGTGACGAGGCAACAGTGTTTCCGAGTCTCCGCGTGGAGACCGAACCGATCATGAACCGAGCCCTGGCCCCGCTCGTGAGGGATTTCGGGCCAGACCAACAACCCGTGGTGCTTAAGGAGCTGAAGAACTACTTCTTTCAAGACGGGCCGAAGGCCGGAGGTCGGGAATAGGGCGGAGCCAGCCGCGCGCCGACATGTACGTGCGCGAGTTCGAGCAGTAAGCAATGGAGAGCCCAATGGCGCTTATCGACTACTCGTCCTCCCCGCATGCCACTAGAGTGCGGGAGCTTCGGGTTGATCGGTTGCTTTCTAGGCTGTACTTCGACTACGGCCTCCAGCACTATGTATCGTGGAGCAGGCAGCCGGGGTATCGATGCGCCCTAATTCAATCTGCGTCACCGATTGACAACGGCCTCCGACTTCGTATGTTCAACGTTGAGTACTCCCTTACCAGTCGCGAAGAATCTGATTACACTGCGGGAACATGTTTTGTACGGCTCAAGTTAGCCGCGGAAAACAGGACCGTTTACGAGGCGAAGTACCTCGAAATCGGCGAATACGATGAACTCCCTCTAGTATCGGTCGTCTCCTTTGAAGAAGGAGAATGGCCAGCCCATTTTCGGGCACTGCTAGATGAAGCAAAGGAAGCGCGCATCGCTTCCGCCAAGAGAATGCATTTACACGAGCCCTCAGAGGCCTACGAGCCGACGGATGACGAGTTCTACGCTTACTCCCTAACACTGGCCCAATCCTCGGAGTCTCAATGTGAGTACGGTCACGATACGCTGTTCGCTTGCCCGCTCGCCGGTTCTGAGCACACGCTCAATTTCGCTGATGGCCCAATCAAGGAACGGATGTGCGACTACCACTGGGCCAGGTTCTGCGGAACGATCACGTCTGTAACCAAGGAGGCATCTTCGGGTGTGCCACCGAACATACAGCTTACGAAAGTGCCGCGTCCCCGCCGCTGTGAGTGGGACGGGTGTGCCCGTCTGGTCGGAGAAGCGTTAATGTTGGCATCGCGGGTCCCCGGGGTCCCGGTCCCGTACTTCTTATGCGAGGAACACCGAGATCTCTTCCTTAATTGGGTCAATGACCGAACGAACAGGATTAAATTGCGTCTCGTCCCACAGCTTCGCAAAAAAGTTGGGCTTTGGTTAGGTTCACGCAGGACGCGACAGGACCGGCCTGACGGGGACCGATGACTGAGTATTTGATCATCGGGACCTCGCACTGGGTCCAGGAGTCCAGCGAGCTCGAGGACACTGTTGTGCGCGCCGCCAGGCACGGCGTTGCACTGATTGTCGAGGAGAACACGTACGACATCGCGTCCACCTCGGCTCGCCGCGCGGCGAAGCGCCAAGGGATCGCCTACCTGCAGGTCGATCCGTCTCCTGCAGAGTGGGCCGAACTCGGAATTGAGCGCGAGATGGACCTCCGCGACCGGTGTCTGCAGCAGGAGGATGTCCGACTTTCCCACGCCGATGACCTTCGGGAAGAGCTCTGGCTAAGCAGGATCGACGCGGCGCAGTTTCTGGGACGGGTGCTCGTGGTGTGCGGCTACCTTCACGTGGATTTCCTCGCCAAGAAGGTGGAGGAACGTGGCGGTACGGTGGCGGAGAAGAGCACCTTTCCCGCCGACCTGCTCGCCAGGAAGCCGACCACGGTTCTGAGCCAAGCCGAGTTGGAGGACTACGTCAACACCTCGCACGGGACTGGCGCGTAGCATCGCAGACCCGCGTGTACATCGTTGCCTAACCGAGAACGCTGCAAGGCAGCCGGCAAATTCTTTTGGCGGCAAGTTTCCAAAAATGCGCCGGCATCGTCCTGCCACGCTGCTTGGTCAAAATCGGCGACCAGGAAGAAACAGGTCTCACCCAGCAGCATCGGACAACACGAAACCACGGCCGTAGCCGTCTCGACCCGAGAGATGCCAGCGGGTTACCTCGTCAGTTACGGGAAGAAAACGCGGGTGGGGGCATTCGGAACATTTGATTCGCGGTTTGAATATACTCAGGGCGAGATTCTTCGCTACGCTCAGAATGACAGCTCGGAAGAGTTTTTCCGCAGCCCGACGGCCTGATGAATAACCGCCAAAAGCAGGTAGCGGGGACCACCGACTCTGTGGTCCGCGGCTTTTTCGAAGGACGAACCGCGGACCGCAAAAACGGCGGTCCGCGCTACCCGGCTCACTGACGGGATTCGCTGTTTAGAACTTTGGAAACATGAATCCGGTGTGCCGGCAGTGCTCCTTGAATTCTTCCCCGAACTGCGCTGCCAGAACCGATTCCTCCTTGCGTCCCTTGATCCAGTAGGCAAGGATGATTGCAGCGAGTCCCGCAACGCATCGCCATTTGTCTATCGTCAAAGTTCCACCGATCGCGGCGAGAATGATCCCGGAATAGATCGGATGCCGGAAATGAGCGTAGGGGCCGGTCCGGATGAGCTTGTGATCCTCCTTGAGCGTGATTCTGCCGCTCCAATACTGTCCCAGGTGCCAGCGCGCCCACATGGCGAGAGCGATTCCAATCCAAGTGAGTGCGACGCCCGTTACCGAGGTCGCGTAGGTACGATGGAAAACGCGCTCACCAAGCGCACCGATGTCCAGGAAGCCGCCAAACAGCAGGAAGAAGCCGGTGATTTCCAAAAGGAGGTGGCGGGCGCGCGCGACAAAGGATTCTATACTCACAGTCCTGCGCGTCTTCAACGCCCCCACCGCCCAGTAGATGCAAAAGACGATCCAGGGCCCTTCAACTAGAAAGTGCCAGCTCATTGCGCCTCAATCCTCCGTCAAAAGCTGACCCGAGAACAACCCCTCGAGGTTTTGGAGGCCAGACGCGAGCCAACTCCGGAGTCGATTGCGGCCTTCTTCAATCAGCCTGAGGACGCTCTCTTCTTCAAGTTTATCTGGAGATGCCGACTGCCACAACGGGTCCAGCCAGTTTGCGACCGGGACATCCGTTTCAAGTGTGTTCCGGTCCAATGCGGCCAGGGCAGCCGCTGCCCCGAAGGCGAAACGCGACGGCTTGATGCCTTGCTCCAGCGCCACCCGCAGGGTGCCCACCAAGCGGTCGTCCCACGCCAGTTTGCGCTGCGGATCGCGGCCGACTCTCTCGACGGTGTCGTTAAGGAAAGGATTAGCCATGCGAGCGAGAAGGTCATCCGCGTATTCGCGATAACCTTCGTGAGTGAAGAGCCGGTCCCGGCCCGCGTGCTTGCGCACCAACGCTGCTCCGGATTCTTGAATAAAGGCGGCGCGGAGGAACCCGAGGATATCGGGGTATTTGTTGAGATCGGCGATACGCCGCACGCCGCGCATAACGCCGACGTAGGCGGCGAGCGCATGGGTCGAGTTGTGCCCGTACAGCTTGGCTTCTTGGAAAGGCAGCAAGTCGTCCTTCTCTTCAAAGGCCTTGATGCCACGCTTAAAAGGAGGCGTATCGCCGCTTCGTGGGAATCGAATTCGGGAAACCAGGATTCGGTTAAAGGTTTCGACTAGAAAAGCGCGCTGGCTGCCGGGAGTGACGGTGGCCAGACCTTGCCGCCTGATTGCGTCCGGGTCGGAGACCGCGCCGCTCATTTTTCCGATCACCGTGTTCAAGAATCGGACGCGGCTCGCGACAGGCTCTCGCTCGTCCTCTGGGATCTCCTCCAGGACTCTCGCTTCCAAGATTTCCGCCGCGTGGTTGCGGTTCTCAGCAGTGTAAACGATTGCTGGCCGGCCCTTCGTAGCTGCCTTGCGTCGCAGGCCTTGGGCCAGGAGCCGATGAATGCTGCCGGGGTTTGGCGAAGCGTAGAATTCGACACTGGGAACCGCAGTGGCAATTTCTTCCGCCTCAGTGATTGCTTCCACCAAATTGCACCGGCCAGATTCAGAGCCGGGGTCTTCAATTTCAACTCGTCCAACTTCCTCGCGCTCGATGCGATCCGGGTGGGCGATATTCACCGAAAAACGGCCTCCCGCCCTCCGCACAGCGTCCACAATATCCGGCGCAACTTCGCCAACTACCAGGCGGCGGAAACTCCCGGACCGGAAAGCTTCGTAGAGAAACAGCCCGGCCTGGATGGGGCCGAAGCCGAAGCCAACGAAGGTGCGTTGACGGCCGCTCATAAGCTCTCAGCCTTCAGCTCTCAGCTTTCAGCGAACCAATGCGCTTGGCCCATGAGCTCCGCTGGTTGTCCATGGTCGGTAGCCCGATGTTGAATGATGCCCTTGTTGCTTGCTAAGCCTGCTCACCGCTAGTCTTCTGAATCCTGGCTGCTGAGTTCTGATTCCTGCTCGCCACTTGTCACTCGTCACTCGTCGCCAGGTAGTTCGCCTCGTCCTCGGCGCTCCATGAGGCCACGGCCCTGATTTCGGCGCTGCGTCGGTGAGGGTAGACCACGGCCTTGCCATCGATCTCCTGGGCCTTGATCATTGCCAGGAATTCAATGGCGTGTTCCAAGTCGCCGATGCGAGTAATGTGGCGTCCGGCGTTGATTTCACCCTTTGCCATCAATTCCAAAGTCCGAGCGATGTCCCAGGGGGAGCCTCCACTGGAACCCGTGACGTTGATTTCCTTGTAGTGGATGATCCCCGTGTCGAAGCCAATAACGTCTTCGCCTTTTTTCAGGCCGCCGAACAGGTCCAGGACGGCGCCCCGCCCGACCAGGCGCTGAGCGACTTCAATGGCCTGCTTTGAACCCACGGCGACGATGACATCGTCTGCACCACGGTAGTTTGTAAGTTCGTTTACGATCTCGTGCAAATCGGTTGTCGCCGGGTTGACGACGCGCAGGTCAATTCCAAGCTTGCCGGCGCGCGGACCGACCAACGTTTTCACCAACTCCAATCGCCCCTCAACCAGGTCGGCCACCGCGAGGGCGCGCGGTTGCTGGCTGAGCGCAACGTCCACATGCATCCGGCCCATCGCCCCAGCGCCGATCACTACGGTTACACCGCCCGGCTTGAGCCCTTTAGCGATCTGCCGCGGCCCCGTCGGCGTCGGTTGCACCAAATGCCCGTGATGGTCTTGAGCCGAGACGCAGCAGGACACCGGTTCGCTGAGTGCCGCATGTGCGAAAGGAAAGGAATGGCTCGGCACGGGAAGGAGGCAGCCCGCGGCCACCGCCTCTTCCATGATGAGGATGTACTCCGCGAGGTGTCCCGGCAGTGTGTAGCCGACGGCGACCTTGGCGACGCCTCGACCCCCGTCGGGATAACGCTCCCGGTGATTGATGGGTGGGTGATCGACGGCGGGCTGAACGACATATCGCTCGCCCGGGTGATATCGATCCGTTAGCGCCGGGCCCACCTCGACGAGCGTTACGCAGCCTTCGTCCCCAAGAATCAGGGGAAAGCGTTCGAGATCCCAGCCATACACCTGCGCGTGCGCCGGGCCCTGCTCAACCAGCTTGATGAGGGAGGTGCAAATCCCCGCCGCATCCACCCGGGCCAACATTTGACGCGGCCCGGGACGAGGAACCGGCACGCGCCGCACTTGCAAGTGAGCGAAACCGGTCCCATCGAGAACCAGGGCGCGCATTTCAATGGGAATGGATGGGATCATGAGGCCTCAGGCAACGGGCAGTGGGCAGATGGGCAGGTAGGCAGTGGGAAGGACTACAATCATCCTTCGCTTCCACAATTCAGGCGCAAACAAATCTCAATTTGCAGATTCCAGATCTGAAAACCACCCAACCAGCGCTCCGGCTCGACTCCAAGTGCGCAGACGACAATAGAGAGCAGCTCATCAGTTCATTCATCAGGCGGGCAGCTTCGAGAGGCTCAGCCACCACCGGTCCTGCCATCTGCCCACCTGCCGATCTGCCCATCTGCCTACTGCCGACCCTCCCCACTGCCTCGCTAGTCGTAGTACTCCAATCCCAGGTGAGTGATCAATTCTTCGCCACGCAGGTGCCGGAGGGTATTTTTAAGTTTCATAAGTTGAATAAAGATATCATGTTCAGGATAAACACTGGCGTGGCACATCGGACTCTTGAAGTAGAAGGACAGCCATTCCTGGATTCCCATCTTCGCCAGGCTCGGGCAGCGCTGCGCGAGGTCCGTGAAAAGGACGAGGTCGAGCGCCATAGGTGCGGCGAGGATCGAATCCCGGAAGAGGCAGTTCACCTTGATCTGCATGGGATAGCCGAGCCAGCCGAAGATATCGAGGTTATCCCAGCTCTCCTTGTTGTCGCCCCGGGGCGGGTAGTACTCGATCCGCACTTTGTGGAAGTAGCCCTCATACAGCTCGGGATAAAGATCCGGTTGGATGATGTACTCGAGCACCGAAAGCTTGCTTTCTTCCTTGCTACGGAAAGCTTCGGGATCGTCCAGCACTTCGCCGTCGCGGTTGCCCAGAATGTTGGTTGAAAACCAGCCCTTCAGGCCCAGCAGTTTTGCCTTGATGCCGGGAGCCAGGAGGGTCTTCATGAACGTCTGGCCTGATTTGAAGTCTTTGCCGCAGACGGGCACTTTCTTGTGTAGTGCCAAGGCCGTGAGGGCAGGAATATCCGTGGTGATGTGGGGCGCGCCGTTGGCGTGGGGGACGCCCAGCTTCAATGCCGCGTAGGCGTAAATCATGCTGGGAGAGATGTCCGGGCTGTTTGACTTCAGGCCTTCCTCAAAAGTCTCAAGGGTATCGTGAACGGGATGGGGCTTCGAGTAGACTTCCGTCGAGCCGCACCAGATCATCACCAGCCGGTCAGCTCCGGTTTGCTTCTTGAACCCCTCGATGTCCTTCATCACTTGCTCGGCAAGGTCCATCTTTGTCTTGCCGGTCTTCACGTTATTGGGATGAAGCCTCTTGACCCACTTCTGCTCGAACGCGGCGGGCATAGGCCGCAATCCCTGGAGAAAATCCTTCAACTGTTCGACGTGACCTTTGTCCAGAACCCCGGCTTTGCTTGCAGCTTCATAGGCGCTGTCCGTAAACAGGTCCCAGCCGCCAAAGACCAGGTCATCGAGATTGGCCAAGGGCACGAAATCTTTGATCAAGGGAATCCGCTTATCCGTGCGCTTCCCCAGGCGTATCGTGCCCATCTGGGTGAGTGACCCGATCGGCAGCGCAATCTTTCTGCGCACCGCTTCCACGCCCGCGATCATGGTCGTTGCCACCGCGCCCATCCCAACCGTAAGAACGCCCAACTTCCCCTTTGGCTTTGCTATCGCAATCTCTTTTTTTGCCACTTTGCTCGTCCTCCGCCTCTCAGGCTGGAAATTGATTCATCAAACCAAACTCGCTATGTTCCGCTAATACGCAAGGAATTGCAACTACTGGACAGTGCCTCAGTTTGAATCGTTACGGCGCTACGTGGGGGTAGCGTAGCTTGAACCATTTCGGGTTCGCCTTTTCGGGGGATGCCTCTTCCCGTACTCCCAAAGTGCCCGATCCAGCGTTCGTAGGCAAACGCCATGTTCCCGGGCGAGGTCACGACACGCCGCGTTATAGAGGACGTAGAAGGCGATTTCTTGATTGCTGATTCCGAGCGCCCGAAGCGCCAACTGATCGATCACCGTGTATCGCTCGGGGTAAATCGCCATCAGAATAGCGGAGGCGGTTGGCACACCAACACCAGAAAGTTTGATGAGAGCGCCGACAGCCTCCGCCTCGCTTTTCGCTTTGTCTGCAAGCGCCAGAGTAGTAGCTATACGTTCGCAGGGATTGGAATCGAAATCGGCCTCAAGTTTCTTCCAAAATCGGGAATCTTCGTTTTTCCACTGGAAGATTTTCTTGAGATTGCTCTTGGTGCACTCGCCTTCTCTTATCTTCCTTCCTACCTTCAGAACGATCTCGTCGGCAGTCTTAAGGCTCTGTTTGCTGCCTGTAGTTCTCCTGAGATACCCATCCTCGAGATGACATAAGTCTTGTGCCGCAAAGGGTAGGACAAAAAGGGATTCACTGGTCATGATGGCAATCGCCTCCCTTGAGTTGGGGCTCGTTCCAAACTGACACCCTACCATCAATTGGGCAGTGGGTCAGTTTGCTGTGGCCGCGCTCTCCGAGCGCCGGAACTCCTTGAGAATTGAAGAGCGGCCGCTACGACAACATTAATTGTACTCGGCGCCGGACTCTTGCCGTCCCGCCTGACCGAAGTGCTCGAACCTTGAACGGGGGTCAGCGATCGTGGGGTCGCCTTCAAGATCAACGTACCCCGCCTCACCCTGCGCGACGAGCCGCTGGTGGCCGAGCAGCAGCGCGGCGCTCTGGCGGAACCAGGGCTCAAACTCCGGGTCAAGCGCGTAAGGGTCGAGGATGGGCTTGGCCTCGGGAGTGTTGTGTTCCGTACCATTGAAGACGGGCCACCAGCGGCGCCGCGCCGTCGAGACGATCTCCGCCAGCCGCTCGCGCGTATTGCGATGCGGGATAACCTCGACGGCGTAAAAACCCGCCGCTTCTAATCGGTCAAGGAGCGCCTCGACGTCCCGTTCTCCTGAAGTTACGGGATTCCCAAGGATTGGATAAGTGGGAATGGATCCGAAAGCCAGGAAGATCCTGCGCAGGTCGGCCACGGATACAAAGGCCTCTTCGTACTCGCGCACGAAGCAAGGGGCGCCCGCCTTAAGGAGTTTGGCCCGCAGGAAGATCTGCAGAGCGGCATCGTCAGCGCCGGACGGTGGCGCCGCGCCACAACATTTCGTGATGGCCTCCGCGAGCGGCACTCCCTGCGTGGCGGCCCACTGGCGCAGGCTCGCCAGGGTCGCCCAGGCCACGTGCCGCTCCGTGGCATTGCCGCGCGGCGTTAAGCCCTGCACAGACTCCCAGGTGGGGCCTTCGGCATGCATTCGCTCTGCGAAGAGCGCGGCGACCTTGGCGGTGATCTCGCGGTTCCGGCGCTCGAGGGCCGCCCGCATGCGCGCCAGGTTTCGCATTTCCGTGGAAGAATCGGACGGAGTCCTGGTTACGCCCTTGCCGCAGAGGTACACCCGGCCGGGATTGTCGGGGTCATTCAGCAGCACGCTGTGCGCTTCGGCGTCGCGATCCATGGCCACGGCTTCGAGAGAAAACGTCGCCGCGATGCCCGCAATCTCACAGGCGCGGCGGAACTCCTCGTGTCCTGCAATCGTGTAGTGGTCGTTGATACCGAGTACCGCCAGGCCCTCTCGCGCCGCCTGCCACACGGCTTCCGTGGGGGAGCGAAAGACGCTGAATGATTCACTCGTGTGAATGTGGCAGTTGGTGCCGCGCTTCGTTCGGGGTCCGAGGTGGGCACAGAGTTGGCCGAGCGCACGCAGGCGCTGGTCGAGGCCGCCTTCGTAGAGAGCCGTTTCGAGCTGGGCGGTGTCTTGCATTGGTGGACTAGTGATCAGTGCTCCGCTTTGAAGTCTCCTTGCTCATCGAACCATCACCTGCCCGCTGTCCACCACCAGTGTCTGGCCGGTGATGCAGCGAGCGGCGTCGGAACAAAGGAAGACGATGGCGGAGTTGACGTCCTCGTGCTTAATGTCGCGTTTCAGCGCGGTCAGCGAAACGTAGTAGGGGATGACTTCTTCGGGCTTGATTCCTTTCTTCTGGGCGGCGGTTTTGATGTATTCGGGGTTCCAGATCTTGGACCCTTCGAAGACATTGCCAGGGGCGACGCCGTTGACGCGGATGCCGTCGGGGCCCAGTTCGAGCGCCCAGCCGCGCATCAAGTGGAGTTCGCCGGCCTTTGTCGCGTTGTAAGCGGAATTGGCCTTCGAAGCGTCCAGACCGCTTTTCGAGGAAAGCATGATCATCGCACCGCCGTCACCCTGCGCGCGCATAATTCGAGCCGCCTCGCGGGCCACCAAGAAATAGCCGGTGAGATTGATCTCCAGCGCCTGCCGCCACTTGTCCACCGGCATGTCAACCAACTCGAAGGCTGGGGCTACGCCCGCCGCGCAAACCACGATGTCCAAGCCGCCCCAGTGGCGCAAAAGCTTGTCAAAGGCGCAAGCCACGGAGCCTTCGTCGGTGACATCCATGGGTACGGGCAACGCGCGCGAGGGGTCCGGCGAGGCCGCTGCCGCTTCTTCCGCGCCCCGGTCGTCAACATCGCAGAAGGCCACCGCCGCGCCCGCTTTCACCAAGCCCTGGGCAATGCCACGGCCCAGGCCGGATGCCGCGCCCGTCACTAAGCCGACCTTGCCGGCCAGGGGAGCCACAGCGGCGTTAAACAGAGCCGCGCGGTAGTGCTCTACTTCCCAATTAATGATGAAATCGGCGAAAGCCGGGGCGAGGTTATGCGCGCCGCCGCGTCCCATCGCCAAGCGTGTAATCTTGGCGGCGGCTACGCCCAAAGCCTCGGCCGCATCGAGCTTCGCGGGGTTATCAGCAAGCAGGAAAGTCCCGAGGTTTCGAAGGATGGCCACGCGGGGCGGAGCCAGTTCGTTCAACGCGGGTTTCAGCCTCGACGCCACTTCGTCGATTGAATCGCCCACAATTGCGCGCGCCCCGGTGTAAACAATATGGTCGGGCGTCAACGAACCGGCAGCCAACGTCTCCGCCCTTTCGTCGCACGCTACGCCGGCCAGTTCCGCATCATCTGTTAGGCGCATGAAAGGCGAGCTGCCTCGCGACTCTTTCCACGCTCGGCGCAGGGAGACCATTGCCTTGCGCATTGCTGAAGAATTCAAGCCCGCGGGCGCACCGAGGGGCGGCGCTTGCGGCGTGAAATAGCGCGCGCATCGCGCCACCCAGTCATTATGGAGCGCCAGGCAAGCTTGCGCCTCCGGAGCCGAGACGAGAAGGCCATGGTTCTCCATGAAGAGCACATCCGGGCGGCGGTGGTGCTCCTTCTCGTAGCTCTCTGCCGCCGACTTGATGGCGTTGGCGAGGCGCCAGCCGGGATCGGTGTAGGGCACCCAGAGCGGCGGGATTTCGCCGGCGGGTGTAATTTCCTTTAAGGCCATCAACCCGGGCCCGCAATTCAAAGCGTTGGCCGCCACGGGGTGAGTGTGGATGACTACCTTGCCGAGCATGGCGTGGAGCGCCGACTCGACCGAGGGCCGCCCGGCTCCGCCCATGACCGCGGAGGACAAATGCTGGAGCACGCGCGCTTCGCGGATACTCGACTCGAGGGTGGCGAGGTCGCTGCGATCGAAGATGCTCAACACCCCCGCAGTCTCCAATTCGACCCAGCCGGCGGTCTCACCCATCGCCGTCAGTGCCGTGCCGCTGGCCTTGATGGCCATCGTCCGCCCGTCCGGGGATTTCACCGAAGTATTGCCGCCGCCCGCCTGAACGTAGTCGAGATTCGCGCCGACAGCGCGCGAGATTGCAATGAGTTGCGCCAGAGATTCCTTGTCCATGGTGGTGGTTATTCGCAGTCGATGACCGCCTTGATTCCTTGTCCTGCTTCGACCACGGCGTAAGCCTTGACCATATCTTGCAACTTAAACCGGTGCGTGAGGAAGCGGTCCCAGGGCAAGTCGTCGCGAGAAACCATCTCCATCGCCTGGTAGTAATGCTGGAGGTTGGAAGCAAAGCAGCCAAAGACGGAGATTTCATTGTAATGAATGAGATTGGCGTCGAGGTCAAGAACCGGGTTGTCCTTGGGCACACCGGCAAAGAAGGAAACGCGCGCCTTCTTGCGAACCAGCTTGAGGGCGTCAGCCTGGGCCGCCTTCACGGAACAGGCCACGATGGCCACGTCGAATTTCTCTCCGCCGCCCGCCGCCATGATCTTATCAAGCGCGTTCCCGCCGGACGTGTTCACGGGTTGGCCCACACCGAACTCACTGACATAGTCCAAACGCTCCTGCGACACATCGGACACGATTACGGGGTCGCAACGGCGCGCTTTCAGGATGCTGGCGTGCATTAACCCGATCGGTCCTGCCCCGAAAACCACGGCTCGATCGCCCGGCTGGGGCGTCAGGTACTCCTGACCATTCAGGACACAGGAAAGCGGCTCAATGAGCGCCGCGCGCTCCACGGACATGCTGCTCGGGATTGTGATCACATTGCCCTGAGCCACCGCCGCGGCGGGAATCTTGACGTACTCCGCGAATCCCCCGGCGTAATCGTAGCCCACCGCAGTGAAGGAGTCGCACAGGTTGTATTGCTTGCGCCGGCAGTAGATGCACTTTCCGCAGCCTACCACCGTGGCAACCACGGCCCGCTGGCCGATGCTCAGCCCGCCGTCCACACCCGGACCGATCTCCTGAACCGTTCCGACAATCTCGTGCCCCGTGATCGCCGGGGGCACCACGTTCTTTTGCCCATGCGTATAGATGCGCTTGTCGGTTCCGCACACGGAACAGCGTTGTACGCGCAAGACAACCTCGCCGGGTCCCGCGGTGGGCTTCGGAACATCCTCGATCCGGACGTCTCGCGGCCCGTAAAAGACTGCTGCTCTCATGTCGTTTCTTGCCTTTCTTCAGCCTCCCACGGCTGATAGCCTGGCGGCCTTGTAGGGGCGGTTTGCCCTCCGGCCCAGAGCTTTCGGGCGCCTGCTCCTGCACTGACATAGACTGAAAGCCCGAGCAAACAAGCCGACAGTATACACGCAAGCTCCTCTAAGATTCAACGAACGGTAACGGCAGGGAGTGACTCAATTTCCGGTGGCATGGGCATCCTGCCCGCGCGCCACGGCCCAAGGACTCTTTGGCCACACTCCGCTACTTCTGTGAGCCGATCCAGGCATTAATTCTCGATTCCAGCACGTCGAGGGGGAGGGGACCGTCGGCGAGCACGGCGTCGTGGAAGGCGCGCACGTCGAACTTGTCGCCGAGTGCGTCGTGGGCGCGCTGGCGGAGCTCCAGGATTTTCATCTGCCCAAGCTTATAGGCCAGCGCCTGTCCGGGCCAGGCGATGTAACGGTCCACTTCGGTTTGGATGTTGGGTTCATCCATGGCGGTGTGCTGCCGGAAGAAGTCCACCATCTGCTGGCGCGACCAGTGCTTGTAGTGCACGCCGGTATCCACTACGAGCCGCACGGAACGCCACATTTCGTTCTCCAAGCGTCCATATTCGCTATAAGGATCCTGGTAGAAACCGGCTTCTTTGCCTAAGCGCTCGGCATAGAACGCCCAGCCCTCGGAATAGGCAGTGTATGAGGCAAATCTGCGGAAGGGTGGGAGGTTGGGCAATTGCTGCGCGATGGAGAATTGAAGATGATGGCCCGGGATGCCTTCATGGTAGGCAATCGCCTCGACGTTGAGCAGCAGTCGATGCTGGGGATCATATTCGTTGACGTTGATACGGCCGGGTCGCGAACCGTCGCCGGCGCCGGGCGAGTAGTCGGCGGGGACGGAATCGGGAGCGCGAAAGGCTTCCATGGGGATCACTTCCAGTTTGGTCTTCGGCAGGTGGCCGAAAAGCTGCGGGAGCTTGGCATACATTTGGTCCGCGTAGTGCTGGTAGAGGTTCAGAAGCTGCTCACCGGAAGTCGCGTAGAGCTTGCGATCGGTGCGGATGTGCTCGTTGAAGCTCGCCAGGTCGGAGAAACCCTGGCGGCGAGCGAGATCGAGCATTTGGGCCTCGATTTCCGCCACCTGTTTCAGGCCCATTTGGTGAATCTCTTCCGAGCCTAGATCGGTCGTGGTCATCTGTCGGACGTCGAACCGGTACCGGGCGTCGCCCTGCGGCAGAGCCCAGATGCCGTAATCGACGCGGCCGTGAGGGGCATATTGGGTGCGTACAAAGGCTGCAAAACTTGCGTAGGCGGGCGCCACTTCGTTCTTCACGGCGGCAAGCGTGGCATCATGCAGCCGCTGCTGTTCAGAGTCCGAAATGCCGGCGGGAAACTTTAACAAGGGCTGCGTAAAGGGGCTGTCGTGCGGGGACTTGTCCGCAATATCCTGGGCTTGGACGGCGACCTTCTCAAGCAAATATCGCGGCGGAACCAGGCCATCGCGCAGACCGAGCTGCACATTCGCGATTATCTGCTCAAAGACGCGCGGGATCTGATGCAGGCGCGAAAGATAATCCTCATAGTCCTTCACGGAGCGAAAGGGGGTCGCTGAGGGCAGCGCGGCGTAGCTCAAATGGATGCCGCCAAACTGATCAACCGGCATTTCCCAATCTTTGAATCCGTAGGCTTCGATGTCCTCGCGCAGGCGGCGAACCATGAGGATCTTATTCAACCGCTCCTGGGCCGGGAGGCCGCCAGTTGAGATCGCTTCGATGCTCCGCAGTGTTTGCTCGGCATGCTCGAGTTCCCGGGCGTAGGACGCAGCGGAACGATCGCTCAGGCGATCGTTGTACCGGTTGTCTCCGATATAGGTCGCCATCTCGGGGTGAGTTCGCAGCTCATATTCCCACTGTTGCTGGAGCGCCGCAGTCAGTTGCGCGCGTCGAGCTTCGAGCGTGGTTTCATTCGGTCTACTCGTCATGACCATGGTTGGAATTGCGAGAAGGAAGACAGGAACCCACCTCATATAAGGAACGCTCCTCTCAAGGTAGATGAGCAGCCCTCTGAACTTTTGAATTAATTCCTAAACGGACAAACCGGTTTCACGCCAAGGCGCAAAGTGCGCATAAGGTCGCAAAGAGCAAACTGCCGCTTGGCGTTTCTTTGCGGCTTGGCGACTTTGCGTGAGGTGTTTTGATTCTTCCACACCTTCTCTGCCCTGGGGAGAGGGCCGCGTCAGGGACTTCAGCGCTCCATATCATTTCACGCTTGAGCAACCTCGGGCATGCGCTTGATGCGCGGGTCGGTAAAGACATCCTGGTCATCAGTGCTGCGCGTTGAGAATTCGGAGATGATGGCGCCTCCCGGCCCTGCCTGGAACCAGTGCAGCGTATCCGGGAAGAGGGTGTATTGCTCGCCGGGTTGCAGGCAGATTTGGCGACCCACGGTGTAGTAGGCCTCGGAGCCTTCCGGCGGACGGCAGGCCGGCTGCGCCTCAGCAGCGCCCGGAACGTAGAGATAGACCGTCCCCCAGCGGCAGCGGAACGTCTCTTCCTTGCCGAGCTTGTTGCCTACCGTCGGGTGCCGGTGTTCCGGACAGGTCTGATGGGGCAAGAGGACCAGTTCCTTGGCGCACACACGGTTGGTGTTGACGTACGGGATGATCTCGATGCCGGTCTTTTCCAGTTCACCTAAACCGAAATCCGCCACCTCAAAGCGGGCCCGCTCTTCCCGAGTGAGCACAATGCCGGCTCGCGCAAGCATTTCCGAGGCGCGTCCGACCACCGATTCACATTGTTGTTGTGTAATCATTTCCTCATAATTTAACCGCATTTCGCGAGGCGGGGCAAGCCTCCGATGCGTAGGCGTTCATTCGCCCGCGAGGGCGGCGTCAAGGTCGGCGATCAGGTCCCCAACATCCTCGAGACCCACCGAAACACGGATGAGGTCCGGCGTGATCCCCATCTTTGCTTGGACTTCAGGAGGTACAGAGGCATGGCTCATCGTGCAAGGATGCTCGACGAGCGACTCGACCCCTCCTAGCGACTCGGCGAGGGTGAACACTCGAAGACGCGACAAAATCCGCTTGGCGGCATCTTCACCTCCTCGCGCGCGGAAGGAGAACGTGCCCCCAAACCCCCGCGCTTGCCGCAATGCCAGCAAGTGCTGCGGGTGGCTTTCCAAACCGGGATGTAGCACGGCGGAGACCTGGGGATGCTTCTCGAGCCAGCGGGCAATTTCCAAGGCGTTGCGGTTGTGCTCTTCCATGCGCACGGCGAGGGTTTTGATGCCTCTCAGAACGAGAAAACAATCCTGCGGCCCGGCGCAAGTTCCCATGGCGTTCTGCAAGAAATAGATCCGTTCCGCGAGACCCGAGTCTTTCACCACCAGACCGCCGCCCACCACGTCCGAATGGCCGTTGATGTATTTCGTGGTGGAGTGCACAACGATGTCCGCGCCCAACTCGAGGGGCTGCTGAAAATAGGGCGAAAGGAATGTGTTGTCGCAGATGACCAGCGCGCCGTGCTGATGCGCCAAGTCGGAGACCGCGTGGATATCCACCAGATTCATAAGGGGATTGGTGGGCGACTCCACCCAGACCGCCTTGGGCGCGGCAGCGAGCGCCTCGGAGAACTTGGCAAGATTTCGCAGATCGACGTAGTGGGCGTGGATCTGCTTATTCGCCAGAACCGATTCGAACAGGCGGTAGGTGCCGCCGTAAAGGTCGTCGTGCACGACGATGGTGTCGCCCGCTTCAAACATCATGAGCAGGGTTATTTCGGCCGCCATGCCCGTCGCGAAAGCGAAACCGGCTGTCCCACCCTCCAAGGCGGCGAGGCAGGACTCCAGCGCCTTGCGGGTTGGATTCCCGCTCCGCGAATAGTCGAAGGGACCATGCTGGCCCGGCCCGTGAAAGGCAAATGTGGAGGTTTGGTAGATAGGGGCCATGACCGCGCCGAAGTGTTCTTTGGGGTTGTATCCCGCGTGGATAGCAAGTGTCTTGAATTTCATAAGCCCTCGTGAAATTTGGGTGGAACAGAACAGTATCACATCTCGGACCACCAAGGTACCAGGGCGCCAAGCAATGGGTCAAACCCTTTGAACTGTTGTCATCCTGAGCGTAGCGAAGGATCTCTGCAGTTGTTTTTCGTTCTCGCCACTTGCGACGAGCTGCGGAGATCCTTCGCTGCGCTCAGGATGACAGCGCCGGGCAGGGCAAAGATCGAAGTGCCGGAAGAGAGAACGACTGTATAATGACTTCCCGGAGGTTTCACCATCATGTCTCGAATCCTAATGGCATTTCTGATGCTCTGTGCAAGCCTGGCTTCCTTGCCCGGTGCAAGCCTGGCTTCCTTGCCCGCTCAAACGCCCCCGAAGATCAAAGTGCTGATCTTGACCGGCGTCAATGGTCACGACTGGCGCGCCACCACGCCGCTCCTGCGCGAGATTCTGGAGCGCACGGGGAAGTTTGACGTTCATGTCAATGAAGAGGTCCGCGGAAACACGCTCATAACGTTCTCGCCCTATGACGTCCTGTTGCTGAATTACAGTGACTGGAGAAACGCGGGACCCTGGTGGGACAACGGTGCGCGCCAGGCACTGCTCGATTTTGTAAGGAATGGAAAGGGCCTTGTCTCCTACCACTTTTCAATGAGCGCTTTCGCGGGCTGGCCGGACTTCGACAAGCTGGTGGGAGGAACCTGGCGTGAGACCGCCGGGCACGGCCCGTACCACCCCTACACCGTGACCATCGTTGACCGCGAGCATCCCATCACCAAGGGAATGCCTGCTACCTTTGCAGAGAACGACGAACTTTATCACCAGCTTACACTCCAGCCCAACCTCCACGTCCTAGCTTCGGCGTTCGACGACCCTAACAATTGCCGCAAGCCCGGCGAGGGGTGTGGCACGGGAAAAGACGAACCTCTGATCTGGACGCTTTCCTATGGCGCAGGCCGTGTGTTCCAAACCGCGCTGGGACATGATGTGAAGGCGATGTATAGCCCCGGCTTCATCTTGACCCTGCAACGCGGTACGGAATGGGCTGCCACAGGGCAAGTTACGATTCCCGTGCCTGACGACATGAAGTAGCCTGCCCCCGTTTAAGCCACCCGGGAGCTAAGGCGCAAAGCAGGCCAACGCCGCAAAGGGAAGGACTGGCGTCGCTCGGTAGGGTAAAATCACCGTATGAAGTCATCCGCAATCCATGCCCTCTCCGTTTCCATATCGATGGGCCTGCTGTTCTTTGCTGCTGATGCGGGCCTGGGGCAGGACGAACCGGCGCCCTTCGAAATCCGCCTTCCTTCAGAAGTGCGCTCGGAGCAGGTCCAGGTCCGTTATTATCTAACGGGGACTTTTGGGGCCAAGGGTGGGTTTCTGAAACCCGAGCCGGAGAGGAACTCGTACCTGATCGAAACCTCCGTGAATCATCAAGCCGCGGACTCTCTCCGAGTGATACTGTATGCGCCCGGATGCCAAATCGTGACGCTTTCAATTGCCTCAATATCGGAGGCCGAGAAGGGCGCGGACGTCAACTGCGAAGACCTGCCCACGATGACTTTCAGCGGAAAAGTCGACTTGCCGGAAGTGCTTCGAGCCCGTCCGTATGAGGTCGAGATTAGCTACGAGCCGTACTGGGCGCTCAGTTTCTTTCACAGCGCGGACGGGCCGGTAACGAGCTTTGTCCTGGCGCGAGTGGCGCCGGACGAAAACGGTGCATTCCACGTCGAGCTTCCGAATTTCAACAAGGATCGCGAAACGGTGTCTCACCGGCGCGAAGCGGGGCTTCAGTTCATCGCCAGGGAACTCGGTACCAGCAAGATTGTGGCTTTGCTCGCGCCGGTCAATGTGCACGATAATGACTCGCGCTACCTCGCAATCAAGCCCAAGTACCCGGCCGAGGTGATATTTAAGCCGGCTGCGCAGACGCCTCAGGAGCGGAATGCTGGGCCGGCGGGGAAGGATGCGCACTGACCGGATCCGGAAAGGCGCTCCCGGATGCTTTCATTCCTCGCTCTGCACTCTCGATACTCACGTCATTCCCGCGAAAGCGGGAATCCATTGTGTTCCGATCAACGATGGACCCCCGCTTTCGCGGGGGTGACGACGTATCTGGTGTTCGTTTCTTTGGGTGGGTCGAGGACCCATGACCACTCAGAATGACATGGCAACTAGGCCATGCAGGGTGATCCATGCCTCCAAGCTTCGCGGAGCATTACGACTCGGTGATTAACTGGGAGAAGCGCTTGGCTCGCGAACTCCCGCTGCTGGTGGAACTCGCCCGCAGCGCCGGGCGGCGAGTTCTCATTCCGGCCTGCGGCACGGGAGCGCACGTCGTGGCGCTGGCCCGACAGGGTTTCAGTGTGGTGGGCTTCGACGCGGACGAAGAGATGGTGGCATTGACGCGGCAACGAATCGACCTCGAGGCGACTGCTATCTCCGCTGCCGGCGGTGAAGCCATGGCATCCCTCCTCAGGATGGAGGACGCAGGGCAACTCGGCCCCGCCCACGACGTTGCCTATTGCTTGGGAAACGCCCTGCCCGGAATCTCCGGCGAGGGGCAGTTGCCGGCGGCTCTTAAGGGAGTCGCCGGGGCCTTGCGCGCCGGAGGCTTATTCCTCACACAAAACCTCAACTACGACCTGCGCTGGAAAGAAAAGGCTCATTGGTTCCCTCTGCTTTCCGGAGAGACCGCGAAAGAAGAAGTCTTGCTGGTGAAGTTCGCCGACTATGAACCAAAGGCGATCAACTTTCATGCCATGTTTCTGGTGCGCCAAAAAGCGGGAGGAAAATGGCAATCCGAGGTCAGAAGCTCGCAACAGATACCTCTTTTTCGAGACCGGCTTGCCGAGCTTCTGAGGGAAGCCGGCTTCGGGAAGTTGCAGTTTTGGGGCGATTACGCTAAGGCTCCATTTGATCCGGCCAAATCGAACGATCTTCTGGCTGTGGGAGAAAAACTGGATTGAAGAGAGGAATCAAACAACTCATGACAAATTCGATCCCGAGAAGAAAATTCCTGCAAAACGCTGGAGTAGGGTTGACGGCTTTTGCCTTGAGCCGGAACGCGCAAATTCTGGCGAATCCCTACGGCATGCCCATCGGATTGCAGCTTTACACCGTCCGCGACCACATCGAGAAAGACCTCGAGGGAACCATCAAGCGGGTGGCGGAAATCGGCTACAAGGAAATTGAAGTGGGCGGTTTCAACTATTATGGGAAGAAGCCCGCGGAGCTGCGTCGAATCCTTTCCGACAACGGCCTGAAAGCCGTGAGCACGCATTTCGAGGAGTATCAGCTCAAGCATGACGTCGAGAAGAATATTGCGGGCGCCAAGGAATGCGGCGTCAGTTACATTGGGCTGGCGAGTCTCGAAGATCGCGACCGGAAAACGCTCGAGGCCATCAAGCGGGACGCCGAATGGTTCAATCAAGTCGGCAAGACCATCAGCGCGGCGGGCTGCCATTTCTTTTACCACGGCCACAACTTCGATTACGCCAACGTGGATGGCGCCGTGATCTACGACGAACTGATCCGCGGGACGGACCCCAATTTCGTCAATTTCCAGCTGGACTGCTACTGGTGCGTGCGTGCGGGGAAGGACCCGATAGATTACTTCCACCGTTTCCCGGGACGCTTCCCTCAGCTCCATATCAAGGACTTGAAGCCAGGGCTAACACCGACCACAGGGCAGGGACCCGAAGGCTTCACGGAAGTCGGCGAGGGAATCATCGACTGGAAGAAGATCTTCCAAGCTGCCAAGGAGGGCGGGCTAAAGCACTTTTACGTCGAGCAGGATGAGTGCGACCGCGACTCGCTTGAAAGCGCCAGGATGAGTTATGACTACCTGCACAAGTTGACCACCTAAACCTTCTCACGGGCGCTCTCTAACCAAGACGAGGCAACCAATACTGGGGCCTACGGGTATAGTGTGCGACGGCCAGGATGAGCACGCAGTCATTTTCGATCGAATAGATGAGTGAAAATCGGAATTTGCGCAGGTTGTGTTTCCTAATGCCTGGCAAGGTCTCTGGAGAGGATTGAGGAAACTGTGCGATGAGGCTTTCGGCCCTTTGGACCTCACTATAGAAACGTCTTCCCAGGCCAGGGACGCGGAGTTCGAGATAGCCAATTTCATTGAGCAACTCGTCCTCAGCGGCCTGGTGGTACCTGATCGCAGTCATCGGAAGAGTCTTTCTGCTTTCTTCGCGAGGTCCTGAGCGGCCACGGACCCAGCCCGGCCTTCCCGATAGTCTTTCAGCCGCCTTTGTGCCTCCTCCGCCCAGAGACGATCAGCCTCTTCCTCGTCCAACTCATCAAGGCTGGCCAGAAGCTTCTCCGCCAGTGCCGCGCGGTCGTCCAGTTTCAGGCTCAGCGCGCCTTTCAGGATTTCAGCCAGGTTTGGCATGCTAACCTCCACCCGCTATTTTATCTGAGTTTGTTGGTTGTTTCAGCCTCCGATTGAATCGCTCCACCTTGGAAAGTTCCAACGAGCGTGTGCGGGTAACACGAATTCTAGAAATATAATACGCCCGAATGAGAGTGTGTTATGCTGACGAGCAGGATGTTATGCATATCCCCGATGGCTATCTAAGCCCGAGCACGTGCGCGGCGTTGTACGCGGGCTCGGCGCCTTTCTGGTACATCGCGCTGCGACGCTTGAAGCGCTGGCTGAGCACCCGGCTGATTCCGCTGCTGTCCGTCTTCGCGGCGTTCTCTTTCCTGGTGATGATGTTCAATTTGCCGCTTCCCGGCGGCACCACCGGGCACGCCGTGGGCGTCAGCATTGCTGCTATAATCCTCGGTCCGTGGGCTTCCATTCTGGCTGTTTCGATTGCGCTGCTGATCCAGGCACTTTTCTTTGGAGACGGGGGCATCACCACGTTGGGGGCTAACTGTTTTAACATGGCGATTATCGGCTCCCTCGTAGCGTACCTTGTTTACCGGCTCTTGGCCGGACGGGCGGCCATCACGTCCTCGCGGCGAGTCGTGGCGGCGGCTTTGGCGGGTTACGCAGCGATCAACGCTTCGGCGATTTGTGCGGCGATCGAGTTCGGCATTCAGCCCCTGCTCTTCAAGGATGCGAGTGGCGCGCCCTTGTATGCACCCTACCCCTTGCGCATCGCGATTCCCGCCATGATGATTGGGCACCTGACCTTTGCCGGCCTTGCGGAGTTGGTCTTGACGGGCGGAGTGGTGGCCTATTTCCAGCGCTCCAATCCTTCCATGCTGGAGCGCACCGCCCCGGGAGCAGCCCGCCGGGCTGATGAATCCCGCCCAGTTGCGAGTCAAGGCGCTTGGGGCTCCCTGCGCCCACTCTGGACTGCTCTGGCCTTGCTGTTGGCCTTGACCCCTCTGGGCGTCCTGGCCGGCGGCGCCGCCTGGGGCGAATGGGGTGTCCGCGACTTCTCACAGCCGGAGGCGCGGCAGCGGATTGCGGCAACTTCCAGTAACATGACTCCGCCTCCCCGTGCACCTCAAGGCCTGGAGCGCCTTTGCTCCGTATGGACTGCGCCGTTTCCTCAATACGCTCCTGCGTTTGTCCGGCAGCCGGCTTTCGGTTACCTGCTCTCCGCCATGTTTGGATCCGGTATCATCATCCTGGCGTTCCTCATTCTCAGCGCGGTATTGGAGCGCGGAAGCCGGAGGACTATCTCCACAGCAGGATTAGATGACTCCCCTCCTCTGACGAGGAGGGGTAGGGGTTGGTGAGTACGGGGCGATGTGACGTTCAACCACCCCTAACCCCTCCTTAGAAAGGAGGGGAATCATCCCAGTTCTTGCGCAAACGTAAAAAGGTCGCGAATGAGTTTTATCGAACGCACACTTTCGAGTCTTGTGAATGCCATGGAGCGGGCGCTTTACGCGGAAGAACTCGCCAAAGGCGACGGCTTGCTGCAGCGTCTGGATCCGCGCATCAAAGTGGTTGGTGTGCTGGCCTTGGTGGTGGCTTCCGCGATGGCTCACAAGCTGTGGGTTATCGGCGCGCTTTTCGCAATTGCGGTGGCGGTGGCCCTGATGTCTCGCGTTTCTTTGGGAAACCTGGCCAGGCGAGTGTGGCTTGCCATCTTTCTGTTCACCGGAGTCATTGCGCTGCCCGCGCCGTTTATTATCCCCGGCCGCGAGATCTGGCGGCTTCCAGGAGTGGGTTGGCCCGTCACGGCGCAGGGGTTGGCCAGCGCCTGCTATTTGATGGCGCGGGTGGAAACTGCCGCGACGCTCTCTGTCCTGCTCATCCTTTGCACGCCCTGGAGCCACGTGCTCAAGGCACTGCGCGTCCTGCGCGTGCCGGTGGTCTTCGTCGTTATCCTGGGAATGACGTACCGCTACATTCTCTTGCTGCTTCAATCCGCGCATGACATATTCGAGTCGAGGCGGAGCCGAATGGTGGGGAGACTCGAGGGAGCGGAACGCCGTCGCGTGGCGGCCTCAAGCGCTGGAGTTTTGATGTCGAAGAGCCTGCAGCTCAGCGGTGATGTTTACAGCGCCATGCTGTCCCGAGGTTTTCGTGGGGAAGTCTTCGTCCTGGATGATTTCCGGACCTCGGCCCTGGATTGGTTGATGCTGGCCGTCTTCGGGGTGCTGGCCATAGGCGGATTCTATTTCGGTCGGTAGAACCGGAATGCTGTCATTGCGAGCGGCCATGGGCCTCGGGCCCATCCGTCGAAATGGAAGTCCGCCTTCGTCACCCCCGCGCAAGCGGGGGTCCATCGTCGGTCAAGGAGCCAATGGATTCCCGCTTTCGCGGAATGACGTGACTTTCGAGAGGGCGCAACGCGGATTGACAGCATTAGGAAGAGGACGAACACACGATGGGCGTTAGGGAGAACTGAATGTCGGTTCGAGTTTTCGAGGTTCGAGACGTCACTTTCCGCTATCACAAGGTGACCGCATTGAACGGTCTGAGTCTTAGCATCAATCCGGGCAAGCGGGTGGCTCTGCTGGGCGCCAACGGGTCGGGCAAGTCTACTCTGTTGCAAATCCTGGATGGGCTGGCTTATCCGGAAAGCGGCAGCGTTCGGTTCTGTGGCGAACCACTCACCGAAGATCGTTTACAGAACCTCGAGTTCAGCTACCAATTCCGCCGCCGCGTGGGAATGGTATTTCAAAACCCTGATGTCCAGCTCTTTTCCCCGACTGTTTTTGATGAGGTGGCCTTTGGCCCCTTGCAGCTTGGCTGGCCCAAGGAGGAGGTCCGCCGGCAAGTCGACCGAATGCTCGAGGTGATGAAGATAGCCCCGCTCAAAGATCGCTCGCCGCATCATTTGTCGACGGGTGAGAAGAAACGGGTTACGCTGGCGTCGGTGCTGGTGCTTGACCCTGAGGTGCTGCTCCTCGACGAGCCCACGGCGGCGCTGGATCCGAAGAGCGCCAGCCAGATGGTCGATTTCCTGGTGGGCTGGCGCGGCGGAGCCAAAACCGTAATCACGACCACACACCAACTGGATATCGTCGAGGATATAGCGGATTATTGTTATGTTTTCGAGACGGGCCGCGTGGTGGGAGAAGGCACACCCGCGGAGATCCTGCGCGACGCGGCATTGCTGGAGCGGACAAACCTTATTCACCTCCATCGGCACGTTCACGCCTCCGGCGAAGTCCATTCGCATGCACACGTTCATCCGCACAAACATTCCGCGCTCTCTTCCTGAGCGCTACTGGGCCGACGCGTCGGACCCAAGCCAATGACCACCCGGAGTGCCAGCTCAGAAAAGGTCCAGTAAATTCAGCTTTTCTTTTTCCGAGAGAAAGGACGCGCGGACGGCGTTCTGCGCTATCTGAAGAATCTGCTCGCGCCTTAGTTGGAAGGTATTTGCCGCCACCAGATATTCATTGACCAAATCTGTTCCGAACATAGCCGGGTCATCGCTGTTCAACGTCACCGCCACGCCGGCGTCCAGGAAGTGCGGCAAAGGGTGGTCTTCGATGCGCTCCAGCACCCCGGTGGCGACATTGCTGGTGAGGCAAACTTCGAGCGGAACCTGGCGCTGGCGGAGCAAGGCCAGCACGGCTGGGTCGCGCACCGCTGTGAGCCCGTGCCCGATGCGCTCGGCGCCCAGCGCCTCGAGCGCCTGGCGGACGCTCTCCGGCCCGCAGGCTTCTCCCGCATGGGCAACAACATGCAGGCCCATGGCGCGCGCCTCACTGAAAACTTCCCGGAAAAGCTCTGCCGGACCGCGCGCTTCATCGCCTCCGATTCCCAACGCCACTACGCCCAGTGGCCGGAGACGCTCGGCCCAGTGCAACACCTCGCGCGTGTGCTCGACGCCGAAATGGCGTATCGCATCAAAGATCCACTGCACCCGCACGCCGTAGACTTGCTGCGCCGCCCGCGCCGCTGAAGCTGCTGCCTCGAAAACAGCCTCGAGCGGTTGTTTCTTCCAGAGCACAACTCCGGCGGCAAAGATGATCTCGGCATACTTCACATTCTGGTTCGCCAGTCTCTCAATCAGCCGGGTTGCGGCCAGAGCGTAATCGTGAGGAGTTTCCAGGAGCAAGGTCACCAACTTGAAGGCCTGGAGAAAATCCTGAAAGTCCTTGTAGCGGTATCCATGCTCTGCGCGTTCAGAGATCCAATCATCCGTTTCCTTCTCCAGACGTCCCTTGGAACGCGAGAGTTCCTGCAGGGTTTCAGGCCGGACACTTCCCTCCAGGTGGAGGTGCAATTCCGCCTTGGGAAGGTGTCGGATGAATGATTCCAGGTCCTGCATGTCGCTCTGGTATGTGGTAGGTGGCAGGTCGTAGGTGGGGAAACATCGCCCCACCTACGACCTGCCACCTACCACGTGCCGTTCTTCACCGTGCCGGTAGCGGTGGCTTCCCGGCGTTGAGCCAGGCCGTGTACCAGTAGGACCCCGCATCGTGCGCGGATTCGTTGATGGCCCTCATCACGGTGTCGCCGATCTGCGAATAAAAGCGATCGAAGTACTCGTCGGTATAATCGGGCTGGCCCTCGCGAGCTCGCAGGTCCGCGAGGATGACGGAATCGAGCGAAGTATAAGCCTCGAGGCAGGCCTGGAAAGCATATTCGGTGGGATCATCGATCTTCGCCGCATCTCCGGGATGGAGGATAAAGAACCTCGAGTAGCGGTCCAAGAGGCGCACCTCAAAGCGGTCCTCTAAACCGGTCTGTCGAGTCAATTGTCCGTCGTAGTTCCTGGTGAGGTGCAGCGGATCGTGGGCGTCAGCGACGTAGTGGGCCAGCACAGCCGCGTCCAGTTTCACCTCATTCCAGTTGTGAGATTTGAACGCCTCCGTCAACCGCAGGCTGGATTCTCCCACCTGCCAGGGAAGCATGCCGTCGCGATTGATGCGCCCGGATCCGTAGTTCTGGACGGCCTGCTTGAAGGAATGCGGCAGCTCCAGGAACGGAAAGATGCCGTACTTATCCAGATAGATATAGTGGCGTTTGCGTTCGTAACGGTCCTTTTTCATCCAGAGGTCGGGATCGTTGGCGTGTTCAACCAGATACTGGCGGTTCGATTCAAAGAAGACGCGCATCTCGGAAGGCAGGGTTTGGACGGCCCAATTGTTCACAAGGTCGTGGCCCGACGGGCCCCACGCCGTCACGGGATGGACAACCAATAGCCACAGCGCGGGCAGGGCGGCTAGCCGAACCAGGGACCTGGCAGACTTTAAATGCTTGCGGCTCCGCGCGTTGGACATAAGGGCGTCGTTCCTCTTCGTTTGGCGGAACTCAGAACGGAGTCGTTCAGTCCGATTCTACCCTATTTCACAAGGATCTGTCGTTGGCAAGTGCTCGGCCCGGAGTGCGGACCGCGAGGCCGGCATTTGCCGACCCTCCGCCGCGCGCAGGGCAGGTTCTGAAGGCCGGCGCTGCGCTGTGTGCGTTCAGGCGACGCGTTTCCGAGCTTCCTGGCGGGTGTGGATGATGCGGTGAATCACCGTCACGTTGGAGAGCACGGCAATCAGCCAGAGCACAGGGGCCATACGGTCAAATAAGGCGCCGATGATGATCAACACCACCCGTTCAGGCCGCTCCAGAAAGCCCACTTTGCAGGACGGAATGACGATTTCGGCTCGCGCCCGGGTGTAGCTCACCATGACCGAGCCGATCATGGCCACCGCGACAAGGGATACATATTGGAACCGATTGATGCGCCCGTAGTAGATCACCAAACCAATCAGCAAGCACAGGTCGGAATAACGATCCATCACGGAGTCGTAGAAGCCGCCGAAGGGCGTGACGCGGCCCTCGAGGCGCGCCACACGGCCGTCCGTCATGTCGAAGACTCCGGCCAAAATGATGGTAAGGCCGGCCCAGCGAAAATAGCCGTAGGCAAACAGATATGCAGCCAGCAGATTAATGCCAAACCCTATAAAGGTGAGGAAATTTGGGTTAACGCCGCTGGCGGCAAAGCCGCGAACAATGGCGTCGAGTACACGGCCTAGGGTGTCGCCTATTTTCTCACTGACCACGAGGGTACGCCAACCTTCTACGCTTCGGACTGTTCATGGATGGTCTGAACGGCCCGGATTTCGAACTCTCGGGCGCCGTTGGGCGTGGCAATCCTGACCGCATCGCCGGTCTTCTTACCCATCAAGCCACGGCCAATGGGCGAGGTCGTGGAGATCAAACCCTTGCTGACGTCCGCCTCTTCGCTCGTCACCAATTTGTACTCGATCTCAGCGTCCCGGTCAATATCATAGAGGACCACTTTCGAGCCAAAAGCGATCTTGTCCTTAGGGATATTGCCGAGATTGACCATCGAGAGCTCCGCCAACCTTCTCTTGAGCTGTGCAAGCCGCGCCCCAACGTAGTCCTGGCGCTGCTTGGCCATGTGGAATTCGGCGTTCTCACTCAAGTCGCCGAGAGCGCGAGCGCGCTTCAACTCCTTGGGGAGTTCGTGATTCAATTCATGCTCGAGCGCCAGTATTTCTTCCTGAAGCTTCTTCACAATGGATGTGGGCATAAGAAAAACCCTGCCTCCAGAGGTGAGGCTTCATTATAGGCGAAAGGCCTCAGACGCGCAATTGGCGGTAGTCGTGCAGTTTCGTTTTCCACACGGGTTATAATCCGCACTGGAGGTGTGGCAATGGAAATCCCTAAAGAGACACTGGGACTTGCCGGCGAATTTGCCGTTGCCAGCGAACTATGCAAAAGGGGCATCTACGCGCAACTAACTCTTGGCAATCGCAAATCTACCGATCTTCTGCTGGACGTTGAGGACGGCGGCATGCTCCGCGTGCAGGTCAAATCCAAGCAGGGGAAGGAGTGGCCCGCTTGCAATGGAGTGGCTTGCGGAAAACCAGAAGTGCTGGTTCTTGTTGATTTTCAGAAGAAAGCGGATGATCAACGGCCAGACTTCTACATTCTAACTGGAGAGGATTGGAAGAAGGTCGTTGATGCAACGGGCTTCCTTCAGAGCGGAGAGGGCACGATGAAGGACGGTCACTTCGAGTACAAAGACGGTTTCAGAGGCCTCAACGTATGTCCCAAGATGGTACAGAAATACGGGGAGCAATGGGACAAAATCAGAGCCATGTTAAAGCTCAAGTTCGCAGCTCACAGCTCGTAATCGTACCTGTGGAAATCCAAACTGCACCACTACCCAATTGCCGGGATTAAGCCCGAATTCCGAAGTCGCGAGGCTCGATGGGAAGAAACCCCTCACCCGGCTCGCTACTCTCGCCACCCTCTCCCCACGGGAGAGGGCCGTCAGCGACGATTGTTTTCAGCCCTCTCCCTTGGGGAGAGGGTGGCCCGCTGCCGGCGCTTTCACCAGCCGGAGCGGGTCGGGTGAGGGGTCACTTCCGAACAATCTCAACACCCGGTCTGTTCTCCAGCCCTTCTCCGGCCTCGGCCTTATCATCACTCCCCGCTCTGCTGTATTAGCTTCGCCACCAACCCCGTCCAGCCGGTTTGGTGGCTGGCCCCTAGGCCAGTTCCGTTGTCCCCGTGAAAATACTCGTGAAAGAGGAGCATGTTGCGCCAGTGCGGGTCGGTCTGGAAGAGTTCGTTTTCGCCGAAGACGGGCCTACGCCCATCCGGACCCCGCAAGAAGAGGTGGGTGAGTCGCCGGGAAAGTTCCGCCGCGACATCCCAAAGCGCCATGAACCGGCCGGAGCCCGCCGGACATTCCACCTTCAACTCCTGCTGGTAATAGTAGTGGAACTTCTGCAGCGTCTCGATCAGCAGGAAGTTCAGAGGGAACCACACCGGCCCTCGCCAATTCGAGTTCCCGCCGAAGAGGCCGGTTCGTGATTCGCCGGGCTCGTAATCGACGCGGTAGCTCTGCCCGTTAAAGTTCAACACGTAGGGGTGATCGCGGTGAAACTTCGACACTCCGCGCACGCCATACGGCGACAGGAATTCCTCTTCATCCAGCATGTAGCGCAAAACCCGAACGAGCTGGTCACAGCTCACAATCGAAAGCAATCGCCGCACTCCGCACCCGTTCTGCTGTGTTTCGGCGATGTGGGCGGGAACGCCGGGGACGTTTTCCAGAAACCATTGCATCCGCCGCTTAAAGCCAGGGAGCTTGTCGACCACTTCCGGCTCCAGTGCTTCCACCGCGAACAACGGGATCAACCCGACCATGGATCGCACCTTCAGGAAATCATGCTTCCCCTCCGGCAGGTGCAGCACATCGTAGTAAAAGCCATCTTCGTCGTCCCACAACGCAAAGCCGTGTCCGCCCAGGTTGTTCATCGCCTGGGTGATGTACACAAAGTGCTCGAAAAACTTGCTGGCCACGTCCTCATACGCGGGGTCCTGGCGCGCCAATTCCATGGCCATGGCCAGCATATTCAGGCAATACATCGCCATCCAGCTTGTGCCGTCCGATTGCTCGATGTGGCCTCCGGTCGGCAAGGGCTTGGAGCGATCGAACACGCCAATATTGTCCAAGCCGAGGAATCCGCCTTCGAAGACGTTCATGCCATCGGGGTCCTTGCGGTTGACCCACCAGGTGAAGTTCAGCAGCAGCTTGTGGAAGACCTTCTCCAGGAATTCGCGATCGGCCTTGCCCCGCCGGCGCTTTTCAATCTTGTAAACGCGCCAGGCGGCCCAGGCGTGCACGGGCGGGTTAACGTCACTGAACTCCCACTCGTAAGCCGGGAGCTGGCCGTTCGGGTGCATGTACCACTCGCGCAAAAGGAGGATCAGTTGTTCCTTGGCATAGTCAGGGTCCATCAGCGCGAGTGCTACGCAATGAAAGGCCAGGTCCCAGCAGGCGTACCAGGGATACTCCCACTTGTCGGGCATGGAAATAACGTCGGCGTTGTAGAGGTGCTCCCATTGGCGATTCCGGCCTTGAAACCGCTCGCAGGAGGGTGGCGGAAGCGCCGGGTCGCCTGCCAACCAGAGGTGCAAGTCGTAGTGATAGAACTGCTTCGACCAGAGCATCCCCGCCAAAGCCTGACGCTGCACGTTGCGCGCATCCGGGGAAAGGCGCTGGGGAATGATCTTCGCAAAGAACTCATCGGCCTCCGCAATCCGCTGATTGAAGGTCGTCTCAAACTGCTTGTTCAACAACTCCGCGGCGGGCTGTTGCGGCGTAAACCGCAGGCGAAGCACCGCCCTCTCGCCCGGCGCGATACTCAGCCGATAATACGCGGCGGCCTTGGTGCCCGTGTCTGCCGGATTCAACGCGCCGGCTTGGCCGTTAACCAGGTATTCGTTGATCCCATCCTTTACAAAAGGCGTTCGACTCGGCGTGCCGTAGAGCCGCTCGCAATTGGTCTCATTCTCAGTGAAAAGCAGTTGCGGCGCGCCCTCGCAGACCAGCCAGCGCTTGCCGTAGTAATCGTGAACCGCCTGGATGGCCGTCACCTCCGCAAGCCCGCTTTGACGCGCCAGTGCGGGGCGCGGGGTGTCCCCGGCCCATGTCCAGGTGTTGCGGAACCAGAGTGTCGGCAACAAGTGCAGCTCCGCGCTTTCCGGACCGCGATTATACGCACTGATCCGAATCAGAATATCTTCAGGAGCGGCCTTGGCATAGGCAACGAAAACATCGAAGTATCTGCTCTCGTTGAAGACGCCCGTATCGGCCAGTTCGAACTCCGGATCCGTCCTCCCCCGCCGCCGGTTTTCTTCCACCAGTTGCTGGTAGGGAAAAGCGGCCTGAGGATATTTGTAGAGGAACTTCATGTAGGAATGGGTGGGCGTGGAGTCCAGATAGAAGTAGTACTCCTTCACGTCCTCGCCGTGATTACCTTCGTCGCCGGTGAGTCCGAAGAGCCGTTCCTTCAGAAAAGGGTCACGGCCGTTCCACAACGCCAGGGCGAAGCAGATCAGTTGATGCCGATCGCAAAGCCCGGCAATCCCGTCCTCGCCCCAGCGATAGGCTCGCGAGCGCGCATGATCGTGCGGGAAATACTTCCAGGGCTTGCCGTCCGGGCTGTAGTCCTCACGAACTGTACCCCACTGGCGCTCGCTCAGGTACGGACCCCAGCGCTTCCAGTGGGCCGTCCGCTGGCGGGACTCCTCGAGCCTTTGCTCTTCGCGTGTCATGGTCTAGCCTTCAGCTCTCAGCCGTCAGCAAGCCGCTCATTCAACGGGGACTGCAGCCGCCTGGCTCCTTTGGCCTGTCATCCTGAGGAGCCCCCGAATCGCCCCCCGGCTGTCGTCTGGAGACGTCCCGGAATTCCCCCCTCCCAGGGCTGTCATCCTGAGGAGTCCCGATCCGATCGGGACGACGAAGGATCTCCGCAGTTCTTGCTTTGAAAGTGCCCCGATTCCCCAACTCCCATCTTCGTTGATGGCGTGGAGGTTGTCAAACCGTGCGCGATGATGCAGGGCCAGCGCAGCCCAGGCTTGCGGACATTTTGTCCTTTCCCTTTGTTTTCATAGACATTCTCGCTTTGTTCCCTGAATTCGGAAGTCGAGAAGTCGAGAGTTGAGAGTCGAAGAGTGACAAACCGTCGGCATCCTACAGCTTGACTTCCTGGTTCGGCTTCACGACTCCTCAACTTCTTAACTTCTCGACTGTTTGTTTTCATAGACATTCTCGCTTTGTTCCCTGAATTTTGGAGTTGAGTAGTGGGGAAGTCCAGAAGTCGAGAAACTAACCGCCGCCATCCGTCCGACGGCCCATGGAATTCGGCAGGCTCTTGGTTCTGCACTCTTCGACTCCTTAACTCCTCGACTCTCCGACTCTTTGACCTCGTCCTTTGTTTTCATAGACATTCTCGCTTTGTTCCCTGAATTCCATGCAGCCGACGCAGTGGCGGTACGCGATCCGCGCCTACCGCTGCTCCGAAAAGGTGTAGGGGTAGGGCTTGCGCTACCCCGCTCATTAGGGGCCCGCAAGCCGTCCCCCTACAAGCAACTCCTCGACTTTTTGACCGTAATTGAAGGCCGGAATCACAGGCAGGGACTACAGATGAAAACAGAGGAAGACTTCCCAGCATAACCTATCCGGCAGGCCTTTGCCGCCTGCCCAACCCCACCAGACAACTCTAGCCTATACTGTCCCGTTTGTCAAGAGAAAAATGTGAGGAGACAAGAAGTCCGTGCGATCATGAAGGCGGCGGCTGGCGCAGACATCCGGTTTTTGATGTCTGCGAGGTTCGCACCAGCGAACCCTGATTGCCCATCGGCCATCGCCCGCGAAAACCTTCGCTCCACGAAACCGCAGACCTCACCTGACAGAGGTCTGCGGCAGCCCGCGAACCGGGGCAGGTGGCGCACCTTCTCAAGCCCCGCGCCGGCAACCCGTTTATTCGCCCTCCTTATGCTGCGTCAGGCTCGAAAAACAGGCTTTTGCTCCCCCAGGAAGACCAGGTTGACGTCAGAGGCGACGCGGAAGTGCCGGGTGAGGGTTTCGTCGAATGTGGTCACAACAATTTGGGGGATGACGTGCTGCGACGCAAGCCCCCGAAGGAAATTCAGCAGCGAACGCCTGTTGCGGACATCGAGATGTTCAAGGGGTTCGTCGATTAAAAGGAAGTCGATGTCAGCGATGGTCTTACTCAATACGGCCCGGGCGAGAACCAGTAGCACTGTCTTTTCGCCGCCGCTGAGGTGGGCGTAGCGAATTTTCTTGCCCTTTGCCTTGAGAACAAAGTTACCATCGGTGTCAAACTCCACAGTCCACTGAGCGTCTGGCCGGAATCTGTTCCAAAGGTTTGCAATGTCGCCGCAAATCTCCTCCATGTTCAGATTCTGTCGTGACCTTCGAAGATCTTGCAGCACTTCAGTCACAGACTCCAACAGCAGCGACGCACGGAAGCTACCGACCGTTCTTGCCTCCAAATCCCTTTTCAAGAGAACTCGCTTGTTGGCTTCCACGATTGCCGCCAAGCCTCTCTCCTTGGCCGCCACCTTTTCTACGACGCCGGAGACCTCAGCAGTTGCCTTGACCAGTGACTCGTTTGCACGCAGTTTCTCTGCTTGTAGTCGTTCCAGTCTCTCGCGAAACTGGGTGCCCGCCGACGGCTCTACCCTCGGCAATTGTTCGAGGAGATGATCCATCCGTTCCGAAAACTGAACTAAGCGCCCAAGGTCCTCTCGTGTGCGTTTCAGGTTTTCCGCAAGCTCCCCCATCTCAGTCTCGACTCGGGACTTGCGGTCTTTGAGTGCAGATGTCGACGCATCGATTTCTTCGAAGAGGCTCCGTGCCAAGTGCTCGTCGATTGGCCTCTTGCAAACAGGGCAAGGGACAGCCTTTTGCTCCGGGCCAGTCGCCGTCGTTAGGAGCTCGCGGACTCCGCCAAGTCGGATTAGATCAGCGGTTACGCTCCCCTTTTCGCTAGTCAAAGCTGAAAGCGAACCCTCCAGGTCGGCTGATCGATTCCGGAGCCTCTCAATCTCTAGCCTTACGTCTTCGGAGCGGGGCTCCACGTGGGGAACGGAGATTCCTTTCTCCTTTGCCCATTCCGTATACCATGAGAGGCCCTCCAGGATCTGCCTTAGCGTCTGCTCCGTCTTGTCCAGTGTCTGGACATGGGATCTTGCGGCTTCTGCCGCTGCCAGGCTTGTCTTTTGCTCTGTGCGAAGCCCTGAAATCTCGTTTTCCAATTTGAGTACTTCCCCACTCTCCTGCTCAGGCACGTCCCTGAGGAACTGAAGTTGCTTGTTCGAATTCTCAATTTCGCGCTTGATTTCCTTGCTCGTTTTTTCGGCCGCGTCTGCCACCAGATCGATGCTCGCTAGCCCGAACAGGGCACGCAGTTGTCCGGCCAAGGCTTTCTGCGGCGGATCCGAGAGGCACGTTTGTACCTCGCCTTCAGACATGTATACGAGCCTGTTGAAGAAGGTAGCGTCAACACCTAGAATCTCAAGGACTCGATCGTTCACGGCGTTCCAGGTGGAAAACCTCTTCTGCGTTGAAACCTCCGTGAGCTCTGCCGACTTCCTATGACCACCAAATGCGCGCCGAACAATATACTCCTCACTGCCTCGCTTAAAGGAAATCCCTATGCTGGCCCCCCTGCTTTGATCCCTGATCAGTTCTTCGAAATCTCGGATGGAGCAGGCCCCAGTCAGTCCTAGACATATGCCCTCAAGGAGCGTAGTTTTGCCGCTGCCATTGGAGCCAACAAACAAGTTGAGGCCTTCTTTGAATGCAAGTGGAGCCCCATCTTCAAATGCTTTCCAGTTCTGGATTGACACCCAGCTAATCATTGCGAGGCGCCTGGAACTTTCTGAAAAGGTTGCGGAATTCCTCTACGTCCCTACTTTCAACCTGTCTAGCTGACAGCATCCGCACTAGACTTCGGGTGATGACCTCAAGGTCCTTTTCCCCTAAACCCTCCTGAGCTGCAACCTTCTCCGGAATTTGAAATCTACTGGCTTTCATCCTTCGAAAGCTCTCCGCGAGCGCTTTCGCCAGCTGCTCCGGTAGCGCAGACCAAGCGCTCGGTTGGCTTGGCTTAGTGCTCGGAATCATTCCGGGCTTCCAGTCTACGAATTGCTGAGCGTAGAAATCACGGACGCAGTCGGCTAGCTCGAAGAAGCTCTCCTTTTCTAGCTTTATGGCGGGCCCCTGTGAGTCGGCGTATTTCCTTAAAGCGTAGAGGTCGATCGCACAAGCCGTCCATAAGTCTCTCGGCCAGCAGAGAATCAGGCCGGTGACAGGCTTGCTAAAAAGGTTTCCAGTGATTCTTTCCCAGTAGTCCTTACCGACCGCTGCTCTTTCAGACCCTTCCAAGAGGAATATGAAGTCAACGACATCGCCCTTGCGGACTACGTAGTCCGGAGGCTCAATTTCAATCGGACCCTCGCCAGGGATAATATCGAGCGACCCGTCCTCCAGATTGTAACCTTCCCCGGTCAGCTTCAATAGCCTTTCCCGCGCTTCTTCGAGGAGGGCAAGGTGCTCTTTGTAGCTTTTAAGAGAAATGCCCCTCCCCCGGACTTGTAGGTCCTCAAAGATTCGGGATGCCTGCCTCTGTGTCATATCGCTGGGCCTACCTATTCTGCGAAGGCGGCGACGGATTATTCGACTGACCCTTCATGATCGCGGACCGTATGAACGCTTGAGCGGCTCTATCGAACTGCCTCACTTTGTGTCGGCGCTCCGACGGTCCCACTTTTTCCAGCCACTCGTGTTCAATTGCGAGCCTCAGGCTAAAGCAAGACCTGAATTCCTCGGTAGTCACATAACATGCGTCGTGGGCCCACTTTAAAAAGTCCATGTAGCGCACATGATTAAGCTGCCCAGTTTCAAATGTACCACAGGCGAAAACGATTTTCCCTCTGCGGACCACGTGGTCACACGCCTTGGTCAGTCCCGTGTCATCAGTCAGGAGAAACGTTTGGACTCCTCCACACTGCCTTAGAGCCAGCATAAGAAGGCTCGCGTCCCGGTCCTTTGGCCTCAGCGGTTCATTGAAGTACTGCATAAGGAATTGGACATCCTCGTCCGGCACGTCTACGACCGTCAAATGGTCAAGCAGGCATTGGTCAAGCACTTCGTATTTTTCCCTCTGACTCGCGCACATCGTATCGATGCATCCCAATTTCCTGCGCAGCGAACTGTCTCGATTCGTCAGGCAAAGCTCCTCCTGGTAGACCGACGATGAAATCAATAGCTTGCCACCGGTCGCCTTCGTGGCGACTCCCGCCAGGACGCGATGCAGACGTTCTATGAAACGGTCAAACATCTCATCTCGTGAGAGGCCGGGGCTGTCGTTCTCGACAGCGTTGATCAGCGCTTCCAGCAGATAGAAAAAGAAGTTGGCGTCACCCACGACTGAGAAGGTGCCTTCATCTGTCGGTAGACTACACATTTGCCACTTCCGTCATGCAAGTCCGGTACGTATACCTCACTGTGACATCTGCGCGCAAGCAAACCCTTGAGGAAACACCGGACGCATGACCTCTACTAAGGCGTTCGCACCCGCTTCTATACATCTGCGTGTTCGATAAATCAAGTCAAAAGGCACACGCTAGCAGCGAAGAGACGATTTCCGGGACTGCCGCCTTTTACTCTCGAACCCTGGCATTCTCGACGGACGGCAGGCGCACCTGGTCGATCCGCGGTCCACTGCCACGCTTCTGTTTCGAGATTGCAGATTTCAAACCCGCACCCGGCGAACGTGCGCACGAGTCATTCGAGATTGCAGATTTCAAACTCGCATCTGCCGCCCCTCATTTCCTGAGGTGCTGGTCGAAGAAATCCGAGGCGGCGTGGTAGGCGGCGAGCCAAGAGCTATGTCGCAGGAAATCGTGAATCTCGTTGGGGAAGACGAGCTGCTGAAATTCCACCTTCTGATTCCGCAGCGCCTCGACCAGGCGGACCATTTCCGAGAAGGGCACGTTTCGGTCGTCGTCACCCTGCACCAGCAACACGGGCGAGCGCCACGTCTCGACCGACGCCAGCGGCGACGACTCCCACGCCAGCCTTGAAGCTTCCTCGCGGGCGGGCGAGTGCGGCCAGTTCTCGATTTCGAGGTTCCAGTCGTGCACGCCGTGGAGGTCAACCCCACAAGCGAATAGATCAGAGGCTCGCGCCAGACCCAGGGCCGTCAAATAACCCCCATAAGAGCCGCCCCAGAGTCCGATTCGACTTGGATCCACGTCCGCTCGCTGCCGCAAATAGAGCCCGGCGCCCTCGACGTCGTTGAACTCGCTTGCGCCGCTGGGGCCGTAATTCGGCGCCTCGCGAAAGTCCAGACCATACCCTATACCGCTGCGGTAATTAAGCGAGAGGACCACGTAACCGCGGTTGGCGAAATACTGGTTGAGCGCATAGGCGTTGTGATAGTAGCCCATGTAATGCCAGCCCAGCAGCATTTCCCGCCGCGAGCCGCCGTGCATGAAGATCACCGCCGGGCGCCGCTCGCCGGCCGCTTCATCCTTGGGCAGGAAAACCTGCGCGTGGACGCGTAGGCCGTCGGAAGCGGTGAGAATCACTTGCTGCGGAGTGACGAGTTCTGCCGAGGGGAAATCGGCGGGAAGGCTTTCAGCAGCGAGGTCGCGGATTTCACCGCCGCTCGCGAGCACTGCCGGGCGCGCCGGGCGCTGAGCGTCGCTATGAAGCAAGGCAATCGCGGCGCCGTCGTGCAGCATCACCGGCGACCATTCGATCCCTTCGCCGCCCGTCAGTCGCTTGGGTTGGTCGCCCGTGACCGGCTCGGACCACAAATGGCGGCGGTCAATGTCATCCTGGTTCGAGGCGAAAACTAACGTGCGGCGATCCGGACTGAGTGAAACGAACTCGACCTCGAGTTCACCGGGAGTGAGGAGTTTCGCCATGCCGCCCGCTACGGGAACGGAATAAAGATGTGTCCACCCGTCGCGCTCCCAGGGGAAAACCAGGACGTCTTGCCCCCCCCATAGGATCTGATACTCGGCGACAATTCCGTGAAAAACGCTGCCCTGGCCCGCATCGGCTCGCCAGACTTCGCGGCCACGGCCGGTGGCGGCGTCGGCCACCCGGATCGACCACGGCTGGCCGGTTCGCCTCGGGCCGAAGGTAAGGTCGTCACGCGCAGGAATGCGCAGGAAGGCGACTTGGCGGCTGTCGGGCGACCAGGCCGGCTCGGAATCATGGTCAACCGCCGGGTCGAGATAAATCAGGCTCTTGCTCGACGCGTTATACACTCCCACGAAGCTGTGATCGCCCCGGCGGCTGACAAAAGCCAGGCTCGAGCCGTCCGGCGACCAGTGCAGTGAGTCGCACTTGCCCTTGTCGTGGATCAGTTGTTCCGGCTTGGCTCTGGCAGCCAACTTGATCAGCCACACCTGGTCCTTGAAGATGTAGGCCACATCGCCGCCTTTGGGTGAGACGGCAGGAGAATGGCCCTCGGCCAGCTTGCGCGGCGCTCCGCCTTCGAGTGAGACCACCCAGACGTCCTGTTCGACACCTTCGGCCGCGCTCGCCGGATTGGGGTAGGAGGCGTCGTTCTCGAAGTCGCCGCCACGAACGTAGATAATCGACTGGCCGTCGGGAGTCCAAGCGAGTTCGCCAACGTCCTGCCCATCGTCCTCGGTGTAACGCGTGACTTGGCGTGAACGGTAACTTTCGCCCGCGCCCGGTTCGGCTACCCAGATGTTGCGCAAGCCTCGCGCGTCGAACACCCAGGCTACCCTGTTGCCGGCCGGGGAAGCGATAAGTTCGGTTGGGAAGGGCGAGCTCAGCACCTGCTCGATGGTGAAGGAACCTCGCGCCATAGCGGCGCCGACGATAACGAAGAGCAGAAGGGCGATCGTCTGCAATCTGCTTCGAGGGGAGATAAGCAGCATTTTTCCTCCTGGAGAGTCGCGGCAACTTGATCTCTTACCTGACGGGTCCATCCGGCCCGCGTGGCCTGAATCGACTAAGTCCTGATGTTGATTTTATGTCGCCAAACCATTCTAGCGCATGTCGTCACGCTTGCCTGTAGTGCCGCTTAATTTCGGAGGCGTAGGTAACACCGATGGTCCCGGCATATTCTCGAAGCCATTGGCGCAGGCTCCTAGTTCCGGCTGGCGACTGATTCGAGACGAGCAAGTTAGCCATCAGCCCGCTCATCTCCTCTCTGTTGAGCAGGATGTCCCGCACCAAGCAGCCGAGAAGTTGGGAAGCCAACCAGACGAGGGTCGGAGGAGCGCAGAACACTCGGCTTCGACTGTGGATCGCTTCACGGACGAGTTGCACAAGCTCTTTGTACGTATACGTCTCCGGCCCAACGGCGTCCACCACCACGTTTTCGCGCCCGTGACCGCTTTCGACAGCGAATGCCGCCAGGTCCTCGACAAAGATCGGCTGTAGGCCATATTCCCCATCGCCAGGAATTGCAAAGAGCGGGAACCGCCGCAGCAGCCAGGCAATATTGTTAATCAGAATGTCTTCTCTCCCGAAAATCAGCGCCGGCCGCACAATGGCGTAAGTGAGAGAGGAGGCTCGAATAATAGCCTCTACCGCCGCCTTGCCTCGGAAATAGGTCAAGGGTGAATCCGGGGAGGGATTCGTGACGCTGAGGTGCACAATTCTTTTCACCCCTGCCTGCTCAGCCGCCTGCACCAGGATTCTGGAATTCTCCACCGCCCTCTCGTGGTTGACCTCGCCGTAGGCGAAGCGCACCCAATAAGTGTTGTAGAGAACCGTAGCGCCGCGCATGCTGTCCGCCAGGGCTTGCGGGTTGCGAAAATCCAGTGGCGCGACGCGCAGGGAGGGAGTCGACGGAACCCGGCTGGTCAGCGCCAGCACCCGTTCGCCGCGGGCAAGCAATCGACTCGCAATGTACCGTCCCGAAAAGCCGAAGGCTCCGGTAACGATGTTGAACGGGGCACCGTTCATGCCGGGGAGCTCTCCAACTTGTCCGCCATTTCCAACAGGGCTGTCACGCTATTCCAGTTCCTCGCCGTCCCCGCTTTCTTCAGGATGCGGTCCAGAAGCGGCGGAAGCTTTGATTTACCCATGCCGGTTGGGTAATAGACATACACCTCCCGGGAGCTTGACTTGATCTCTTCCGGGCCGACTTTCGCCGCCTCGAGTTGCTTCCTTGCTTCGAGACTTAGCTCCGCCGTTAGAAAAATCACGTGGAATTTGCCGGGCTCAATCTCTTTCCGCTTGGCGAATGGGCTGTTCGCAATCACCATCCGCATCTCGGCCGCAGTCCGCAGAACCAGTTGGGCGCGGAATCCAAAGGTTTTCTCAAAGGCGTCTTCAAATCGCTTCGCGAGAGCACTCAGATTGCGCTCCTTGCTTCGAAAGACAACATTCCCGCTCTGCACGTAGGTCTGCGCACCCTGCAAGTCCAGTGAGCCGCAAAACGCGCGTAGCGCCTGCATGCTGATCGGGTTGTGCCCACCCACGTTCACACCCCGCAGCATCGCGATGATTGCCTGCATATCAGCCCTCTCCTCTCGAGGCGGAAGGTCGGCGCGTCGGCTGCTCGCAAATGCCAACTGCGGATGCCCCAACGCCCTGGTCTGAATAACCCCGGTGATAGCCGAAGCGATGGGGCTGCAGACATGACCCTGCCGTTAGGGCTATGCCGAGTCGCACATGCCGGAACCGCAGGAGCCGCCCGAAAGCCACTTTATTGAGCTTACCTCTTCAAGGTGCGGGCTGCAAATTGGGAATGAGACGGCGCAACCTGAACGGCGTATCAGTTCGTCTTTGGCGGTCAGTCAGGGGGGATCCCGCTGGCTACGCCGGTCCGTGAAAGGATCTGACAGGTGGAGCCTAGAGAGATAGCCGAGTCCTATTCAAAAGCCCGGGCGAGTTTTGCGAAGCTGCCGCCTCCTTCCCGAGGTCTTAGTGCTGCCCGGCAAAGCTCCAATGCGGCGAGCCCGATTCGGATGTCGCGCGGTCTGGTTTTTGAGTAGAATGGCATGACGATGCTGAGCGAGGACATGATTCGCCAGTTGCTCGAACCGTTCGGGTTGACGTTGAGTACTCAACAAACCGGCCAGGTGGCCGCTTATCTGGAACTTCTGCTGCGCTGGAACGAGAAGATCAATTTCACGAGTATCCGCGACCCTGCCGATTGCGCGCGACGGCATTTTGGGGAGAGTCTCTATCTTGGGCGCTGTGTGGAGCTAAGCGGCAAATTGTTGGATATCGGCAGCGGGGCTGGGTTTCCGGGGTTGTGCCTGAAGATCCTGTTTCCGGAATTGGCGGTGACTCTGCTCGAGCCGGTGGCCAAGAAGCGGGGATTTCTCAAAGAGGCGGCCAGGGTCTGCGGGATGAGCGGCGTGGAAGTGCGGCGGGAACGTCTGGAGGAGTTCGCTGGCTCGGCGGGGGCGGCGGAGGGCTATGAGTCGGCGACGGCGCGCGCCGTGGGGAACTTCCAGGAGCTTGTCCCGCTCGCCTCGCGCTGCCTGAGAGCGGGAGGGGGGCTCTTCCTCTGGCTGAGCCGCCGGCAGGCAAGTGAGATAGGCTATGGAGGCGGCGAGATGAGGAAGGTGAGGGGCCTGCCTGTGCCGGGTGGCGCGCGAGGTGAGATCTGGTGGGGGGAGAAGGGCCTTCCCAGTCATGGGGCCGTTGGTGACGGCGGTTTATGAGAAAGCGCGGGCTGTGGGGATTCTTGGCTTTGCGGACTTTGCGTGCTTTGCGCCTTGGCGTGAAACCGATCCAGTTTTCAAACGAAGCTGGCCGGGGGGCCGGAGTCAGATGGTTTCACGTGAAACATTCTTCGGTGAGTTGCGGTGGCCGGCAGACGTTTCACGTGAAACACCTTTCGCTTGCGTTATTCCCTCGCCTTTGATACATTCGCTCTGACTCCAAGCAGGCAGGTGCCTTTGGGACGAGTCATCGCCATCGCCAATCAAAAAGGCGGCGTCGGCAAGACAACTACCGCCATCAACCTGGGGGCGGCCCTCGCTCGCCACGACATGTGGACCCTGATCATCGATTGCGACCCCCAGGCCAACACCACCGGCGGCTTGGGCCTCGCCCGCGACCCTGCGCGCAAGACCTTGTACCATGCGCTTATGCTCGATCTTCCCCTGAAGGACCTTGTACTCAACACCCCAATCGAGGGCCTTCACCTGATCCCCTCAAACAAGAATCTGGTTGGCGCCACGCTCGAACTTGCCGATCGCCCCGACCGGGAGAAAACCCTCCGCAAGAAAATGGAGAGCTTCCGCAACGATTTCAATTATATCCTCCTGGACTGCCCCCCTGCCCTCGACTTGCTCACCCTTAATGCCCTCGTGGCGGCGGATTCCGTTATCGTCCCTGTCCAGTGCGAGTATTTCGCGCTGGAAGGGGTCTCCGAACTCATCGACACCCTGATCCGCATTCGACGCGCTCACAATCGCAACTTGGCGGTTGAGGGCATCCTTCTCACCATGTTCGACGAACGTACGAACCTTGCTCACCAAGTCCGCGACGATTTGAGGGATTTCTTCGGCGACCAGGTCTTCTCTACCGTGATACCCCGTAACGTCCGCTTGGCCGAGGCGCCGAGCTTCGGTCAGCCCATCTTCCTTTACGACCCCGATTGCAAGGGAGCGACGAGCTATCTTGAGCTAGCAAAGGAGGTTATGAGTCATGCCGAGAAAGGTGTTGGGCCGGGGGCTGAACGCTCTTCTGCAGACGGCTGAGACGGCTACGGCCGGGATCGAGCAGGTGCGCCTCGACCTCATTGATCCCAACCCGTTTCAGCCGCGCCGCGAATTCCCTGAAGACTCGCTTGCGGAGCTCGCCGATTCCATCCGAGCCAGCGGCGTCATCCAACCTATTCTCGTGCGCCGCAACGCCTCGGTGCAGGGTCGCTTCCAGCTCGTGGTGGGCGAGCGCCGCTGGCGCGCCGCTCGCCTCGCTGGCCTCGAGACTGTGCCCGCCATCGTCCGCGAGCTTGCGGACCAGGACGCCCTCGAATTCGCCCTGGCCGAAAACCTGCTTCGGCGCGACCTCAATCCCATCGAGGTGGCCCACGCCTATCAGACGCTCCAGGATGAGTTCCACCTCAGCCATGAACAGGTCGCCGGGCGCCTCGGCATCAACCGCTCCTCCGTTACAAACATGCTGCGTCTCTTGCGCCTGCCCAATGGTGTGCAGGAGATGATCACCAGGGAGGAAATCACCTATGGGCACGCACGGGCCCTTCTGGCTCTGGACTCCGAAGCCGCTCAACTACAGCTTGCTGTGAGGATTGCACAACAAGGCCTCTCGGTGCGCGAAGTTGAAAGCCTCGTGGGGCCTCGGCAATCAAAACAGCCTGAGCCGACGCGTGAGGCCAAGCCGCCGATGGACCCTAACGTGCGCGCCGCTGCCCAGGAACTGGAACGAACGCTTGGAACGCGAGTCAAAATCCGTGGCGACGGCCGCCGCGGGGCTATCGAAATCAGCTATTTCTCCGCCGAAGATCTCAATAGGATTTACGAATTGATCGTGCGGCAATAATACACAGGAGGGGTACAACAGCCCTCGATGGGAGGCAACGATGCCATTCGGCTTAGGAAAGTCCACGCGACGTCAAGCGGCTGAACTGTCCGGCGACTGGGTCGGCTGGCTTGACCCGGGCGTTGAGGTTGAAGGAAAAATGAAGGTGGCCTCCGGCCTCATCCGCGTCAACACCCACTTCAAAGGCGAGATCGATTCCGAAGGCGCGGTGGTCGTCCACGACCAGGGCGAAGTGGATGGCGACATTCGTACCAGGATCCTGAGCGTCACCGGTAAGATCAAAGGGAATGTTCACGCTTCCGAACGCCTGGAGATCAAGGAACACGGCGTGGTTCTGGGCTCAATTTACACGCCCTGCCTCCTCGTTGATCCCGGAGGCTTCTTCGACGGCCAATGCCACATGCCCACTCCCGGACCCGCAGCCCAGGCCGCGACCGCCCCTGAAAGCAAAAGTGATACTCAAGAAGCCGCCGCGCCGGCGGTCGACGCCCCGGGGCCGCACTGAAACGCCCGTGAAGCGCAGAGGTCTCATGTCCCCCCCTTCCCGGCGCCTCCGCCGAGGACCCCTTTGCGAGCCCGCCGCACCCTGCGCTGAGGCGTGAAGTTCTTCCCGGCCCGTCCGGCCGCCGGCCCGCCGCGTCACTCTAGGCTCTGCTATGTAGCCCTATCTTTCTAGCCTTCATAGCGAGTGGGCCGCCGCCTCGACCGACCCTGGCAATTCCAGCACCGTCACCGAATGCGCGGGAAATGTGAAGACGAAAGGCACCCGTTCGACGGCAGCCCTCCTCTCCCGCCTGTGTCTCCTGCCCGGCTGATGCAGCGGAATATGGGCGATCGCATCCAGAACAGCGGACGGTACGACAATCGAGGCAGCCAAGATAAGCACAACGATGAGGGCGACGCTCATTTCGTCCTTGACTCCGGTAGAGGGGCTTGCCTGCGGCCCTGCACCAGCTCTCGACGAATGTCCTGCCAAACCTCCTGCGGAACCGCGAAAAAGGCCGCTACGACTTTGGGGTCGAATTGGGTGCCGGAGCACCGGCGGATTTCGTCAAAGGCATCATCGAAAGAACCGGCACGCCTGTAAGGTTGGTCGTTGACCATAACGTCGAAGGCGTTGGCAACCGCAACGATCCGTGCTCCTAACGGTATGTCGTTCCCTTTGAGTCCCTGGGAATACCCCGACCCGTCAAACCGTTCATGGTGCGCCAGAACGATCTCAGCCGCGGGCGCAAGGAATGGAATGTGGGAAACCTGTTCGTAGCCGATGCGCGAATGGGTCCGCATCACGACGACTTCTTCCGGTGTCAATTTGCCTGGCTTCTTTAATATCGCGTCCGGGATTCCGATCTTGCCGATATCGTGTAAGTAGGAGCCACGCAAAATCTGGACGACCTGCTCGGGCGTGCAGTTTGCCGCTTTGGCAATCTTCAAGGAGTAGTGGGCCACACGCCCGGTGTGTTCCCTTGTTTCAGTGTCTTTCATAGCTAAGGCGTCTGCGAGCGCTTTCAACGTCTCGTCGTACGTCTGCTGAAGACTCGTGACGACAGTCCGGAGCTGTTCCGTTCGCTCCGTGACCATGTCCTCGAGGCGCTCGCGATACGCTTCGACTTCTAATTCGAGACGCTTTTTGTTGAGAGCACGATCCACTGCTATGACAACCCTCTCAAGCCGGAAAGGCTTCAGAATGTAATCGTCCGCGCCTTGCTTCATCGCGTCGACGCCGACCCGGACATTGTCCACGCCGGTGGCGATCAGAAAACTCATCCAAGGGTATTTGGTGCGCGCCGTCTCCAGAAGCGACAAGCCGGAGATCCCTGGCATCCGCAGGTCACAGATCAGCGCGTCAAAACGCTCAATTTCTAAAATATTGATGGCCTCGCTGCCGCTATTCGCAACCCGGCACTCAAATCCTTGTGCGGATAGCCCCTTGGTGAGTAGAGTGCAAACGGCGGGTTCATCGTCTACGATGAGAATGCGGGCTTTCGGAATTGCATGTTTTGTCAGGTTGTTATGTGCATCCATGAAATTTCCCCTTTTGCTATCTGAAGCAGGTAAAGTGCTATTCCCGAGAACGTGAGGAATCAGCAGTACGCTCGCAAAGGTCCGTGTTCGCGAATTGGAACAAGCTCGCCTGGTCCTCGCCGTCTTCAGGAAAAACGGCAATCCCATAATCAATTCCAACCGGAGTATTGGGAGCCAGAGGCTTGACATAGACCTCGAACTTGCGTGTGATCCCTTCTGCCAACGCTTCAGCGCTAGACCGCTCGGATTGAGGAAGAAGGATGGCAAACTCGTCGCCGCCGATCCTGCAACAAATTTCACAGCCGCGAAAGGTCTCAACGCTCGCACGAGCCACAGTTCGCAGAATCTCGTCCCCGGTAGGATGTCCGAACGTGTCGTTGACACTCTTTAGGTTACGAACGTCCAACCGGATCAATGCGAACGAGGTCCCATCCCAGATTGAGCGATTAATCTCCTGAGCGAGGCATTCATTAAACATGCGGCGGCTCTTGAGGCCCGTCAGACCGTCGGTGGCGAACTCCTCTCCGCTGTTTAGACGCAATTCCACACTGTCTATGTCAAAGCCATGCGTCGCCGATGAGCGCGGGCCAACCAGATTGGCAAAGTGCTGAAGAATTAGAGTCATTCTCAGGATTGTCTTCTTCTCTCCAAGCCTCAGTGAATGTCGCAATGCCAGGGAAAAAAACTGAAAGCGGAAATACACCCTCAAGAGCCGTTCTTCATTTGAATAGCGCCGGTTCAGCGACGAATTTTTGAGGAGATGTGTGAGGGCGAGGAAGTCGCATTTGAGCATCATGCGTAGCCTGGAATAATCGACCGGGGCGCCGAACTCCTCCAGCGACTTTCGCAAAGACGGAAACTCCAAACGATTGGCGTTGGCGATGGATTGAAAGTACGTCCGGCCAGATTGCCGGAGCAGAATCCTTTTGCAGACACCCCGGATGATAAAATGGAGGCCGGCACAAGAGACCAAACAAGAGATCAAGCCGAAGGCGGCGAGAAGTGGATGCCGGAGGTAGATCCAAACCAGCACTGAACAAGGCACTAAGATGAGGATACCGCCCACAATGGCTCCCGAGACACGGTTTGAGGTGCCCTTCAAGCCCTTACCCGGCTCTTTGTCCCTAAGCACCAGTCCGGCAGCCTTAACCCTCTCCGACCACTCGTCGAGGTCCTGCTGAAGTTTTTTCTTTCGTTCATCCGGCCCCTGCAGTTGGAACTGCTTGTGTTTGAGAGTTGCCTTAACCCGTGCCACGACCACGTTAGAGTTCAACGGCTTCCACAAGCACTCCAACAACGGGTCCAACTCCTCGCCCGACTTCCTCGCTGTGCCGCCAGCGCGCGGCTTACGCATGCCGGCGGCAAACATGAAACTCATACGTGGGTACTTTTCGCGTGCAGTCTCCAAAAGCGCCAATCCGGGGACAACCGGAGGCCCCAAATCGCAGATCAGCACATCGAATTCACGCTGCCCTAGAATTTCCAATGCCTCTTCCCCGTTCGAGGCCGTGTGGCAATGGAATCCCGCGTGTGTCAGCCACGTTTCGAGCAGAAAGCGGTCTTTTGCCCCTTCAAAGACGATGAGGATTCGGGCATTGGCATCGGCGGACTGCGTCAGGTTGTTATGTGCATCCATGAAATTTCCCTTTCCTTGCCCCTCGCCGGGTCAGCCCCCTCTTACGAGATTCTCAAGCTCAACGTATCCTACGCCTGAAACCTCCCTGCCATTCGGGAACTTGCAGAACCACAGGTGGCCTTGAATCGCGATTCGATGTCCTTTCCGGTTCTGGTATAAGGCGTAGTCAGCGCCGACTTGCACCAAGCGGAAGCCGACCTCTTTCAGGTAGGTGTCACAAAGACCAGCGGTTGTGGCTGCTTTCTGCTCGTCTTTCGGGCGAAGGGGGGAGGGTTTCCCGTTGGCTTTTGCAAACGGAGGGTCCACTTTCTCAACTCCTGCCGTGCTATGGTTTCTGCCAACGCTTCTTATCCGATGATCTAAATCCTATACCCGAGGATGCGACACTTGAAATCGTACTAAAGTAAGGTGGCGAAGTCGCCAGTAACGCCCCGCATACGGACAAAGAACGCGAACGGTTCCCACTGCCCGTTCTCCAGGTCCGACATTTTACAAAATAGTATTGCTACGGCTGATAATGACGAAAATCGACAGACTTCTGAATTATGGACGGGGGGACTTTTGGGGCGGGACTCGCTGGCCGCTGCGAGTTCAACTCCGGGGCGAGCGTAGGATATCGCAGGGCCGCGCAAAGTAAAGTGCCGGGGCTGCCATTGCCAGGGTAGCTACGGCTGGGGCCAAATTGGCGAGTATTCCCAGCGTCTTTGTGGATGAAGGCCGACACTAAGCGGCTAAGGGATCTGGTGTTGATGTTGGCGAGAACGGCCGCCCCCACCCCCGGCGTTCTCTAAGCTGCCGCCCTGAACAATCCGGCGAGCCACTGATACGCTTTGGGGTAGCAGTCGGCGTCCAAAACGAATTCCTGCCCATAACCGACGGTCTTTAGCGTAGCCCATCGCCTACCCATCCCCCATCGTTTCTTGTCCGTGTGATGGGACAGTGGGAGCTTATCTGGAAACGGATACATCCATGCTGGTAGACGCCAATTGCGTCGGGTTTCTCCAGGCCCGGTCAGCAGGAGTTTCTTGTGGAATTCCGTGAATACGCCCCCGCCTGGAAGTCGAGTGCGCAGACCGGGGAGTTCGAGCCGCCTCCGGGCAACGAAAACCGCGTCCACGGGTTTTCTAAGATTACAGAACCCGTCTCTTTCGCCACGAACATGAGCGTGGTCATTCGCCCATTTCGGGAGAACCGGGTCCGCATTGAACCAGCCCCAAACCTCACCGACTTGCAACCAGCCGAAAATCAGATGGACGTCTTGCCGTTGGGGGTCAAACTTGAAATGCCCATCGGCATCTTGCAGCCGGTGAAACCAGCCGAAAAACAGGAAAAGGTCACCTTCCCGAACGCCCCGGTTGAGGAGGTGGGCACATGCCTTATCGGATTGCCCGAAGATGGGCAACCAGCCCGCCTTTCGGACGAGGTCGCCACGGATAAGGTCAGGGTCCAAATGGCAAGAGGCGGTCCTTTTAATCCGGGGCTTGCCGGTCCGATGGTTGAAGGTCAACTCCTCCACCAATGACCCAAGGGCCTCTCTTCCATCGCCCAGGTCGTCGTATGTGACTTGGTACCTGGGTGCCGGTGGGTGCTTTAGGTCCCACAGTGACGGAATCGGGAGAGAACGCAAGCCCCCGTCAGGAAAGATTGGACTCGCAACGCCGCCGTTCCGCTTGTCAAACCCTTTGCGGCTGAAGATGATTTTCACGTTCGTAACCCCCGCAGGCGCGGACGACGCACGGCTTACTCAAGTGTCCCAACGACCTGCGGCGGCAATTATACACCTCTCAACAAGAGAACATCCGAGAAATACCAGCCAAGGGCTTGTTCCTAATGAATTGGCCTCCCGCTAACGTCTGGGCGGGGAGATTGGATGAACCAACTAAGACTTTTCGCGGGTGGCGCAGACATTAGTCGTTGATGTCTGCGCCACCCGCGCTGATGGCCTTCCGCCGCAGACAGAGTCTATGATAAACTTGAGTTACCCATAATAGGGGTGAGAAAATAGCTGTGCGGTGTCTCTACTTCGGAGGGGCAGCCCATGGAGCATTTCCCCTGTTCGTTCCCGCGCCGGTCGATCGTTCTTCTGCTTGCTTGGCTGAGTTTGATCATATTCGCAGAAGCGCAAACTGTTTCGAACAACGCAGACCAATCATGGACTGTCACGACGGTCGCGAAAGGTCCTGGCGCCCCTTTACGAACGACCGAGAAGTGCAGTAAGTCCGGCAGCAAAATCCTGTGTGAAAAGAATGTGGAGGTGCTCGGCCCCGACGGGTACCGCCCTTCTTTTTATATTGAGACAGAAACAGACCAGGAAGACGCCACCACTACCCGCTCAATCCAGCACAGCTACAGGCCGGATGGTAACGGGCGGAAACAGCTTACGCAGGTGACAGAAGAAGAAACAAACCAATTGCCCAACGGCGAATCCAACGTGGTTCGAACCACCTCGAAGCCCAATCCCGAGGGAAATCTCCAGATCGTACAGCGCGAAGACGTCGAGACAAGGAAGAGTGGCCCGGAGTCGGAGGAGACCAAAAGCACGACTTACCGGATCAATAGCGACGGCAACATTAACGGCAATATGGCTGCGGTCCGGCAGACAGACGAACAGCAGAAGCGAGCCGACAACGATCGTACAGAAACGACGAAGACCACAAAGTCGGCGGACTCCGGCAAGGCCGGTCTGGCACTTGCTGAGATAAGTGAAAGGGTGGTCAAACAAGACGGTGAGAATCGAACGACCGAAGAAAGCATTTCGCGTCCGGACGTGGAAGGTAACCTTGCGGAGGTTTCACGGACAGTCGTTAAGAATACGCAAAGTCACGGGCAGAACGTGGAGACGGCTGAGACCTATTCGCTGGATGTTCCTGGTAAAAGTCGCGATGGCCAGTTCCATCTGATCCAGCGCGTTACGACTGTGGGGAGTGGCGACGCAGGTCGAACAACCACCGAGCAACAGATTGAGCAGATTGATCCGGTTGGCCTGGACTTGAAAGTCATGACCAAAACTTCAGGTGTCGTGACTTCCGGACCTGCCGGTACCGAGGAGACGAAAACCACTCGCGCGCGGAATCCGGACGGAACCTTCAGCGTTCGCTCCGTCGAAACGAGTAATTCAGACAAGGCCGAACTACAATCATCACCGTCAAACCAACCTCATTAGATCGGGTAGTGGGAGCGGTCACCCGCTCTCCCCTCCCACACCACCGTACACGGGTGGCGCATCAAAGTGAGTCATTGCCGAAGGCTTTGTGGGCTATCTGCACTGATGAGCTGGGTTTATAATTGAATGCATGGCACACAAGTTTCTGACTTCGTACCTGGAAGATTCGCTGGCGGTCCTGCGAGTGTATAAATCTCTGGGCGAGCGGGCCATGGCGCAGTTGAGCGACGAGCAACTGCAATTGGCCATCGATCCGGAGTCCAATTCGATTGCGATTATCGTTAAGCACCTGGCGGGGAACATGCGTTCGCGCTGGACGGACTTCCTCACCACGGACGGCGAGAAGCCCGACCGGAATCGCGACAGTGAATTTGACGCGCCGCCGGCGACGCGGGCTGCGCTGATGGAGTTATGGGAAGCGGGTTGGCAGTGTGTGTTTACTGCGCTCGAGCCGCTTCACGGCTCGGACCTCGAACGCACGGTCTATACTCGCAATGAGCCTCATTCGGTGATGCAGGCGATCAACCGTCAAGTGGCGCACTACGCGCTCCACATCGGCCAGATTATTTTCCTGGCCAAGCATCTCCAGTCTTCCCGCTGGGTGTCGCTGAGCATCCCGCGCGGCAAGTCGGGGGATTTCAACACCCGGGTGGCGAGCGGCCAAGCCAGCCAAAGGTGACGGCGGGCAGGATGAATAGGCTACATTGCTACAGTGGCGGAGGCTCTGCGGGACGTTACCGGCTGACGGAACTTATTCGACAGGTTTCTGCTTTGACCGGGATGCCCAGGGCAATCCGGAAGAGTCAATAGGAGCGCAGGCCTTCAACTCGCCGGTTCTGGACGGGGCTCCGGGAGCGATCGAGGCGGTCGGCCTTTTGTCCTCCGACCGCGGGGCTTCTTGATCCGGTCCTGAACAATGACTCGCTGGCAGTCGAGACAGATGAAGTGCAGGCCGCTAGGCGACTTGTTGACCCGCGCCGATCCGCAATTAGGACAGAGTAATGATGCCATAACTCACTGGCGCGTCGATGGCAATTCTGGACGACCTTACTGAGAACTCTATTTCCTAGGTCTCCTAATACACGATTTAAGGCCAAGCTGTCAAGAGGCGATGCACTCATACAAATAGACTTATCACAACGCGGGGTTAGGGAATCTTCGCAGGGGACTTAGATCCTCTGCGGCGTCGCGGCCGAGCAGGAAATCAAAGTCGCAACCCTGGTGGGCCTGTAAAATATGATCGAGGTACATTTTCCCGTAACCGCGCGAATAGTGGGGGGCCGGCGGCGTCCATTGGGCCAGGCGCGCCTTGATTACCGCCTCCGGAACCAGCAACTCCAGCCTCTTCTCACGCACATCCAACTCGATCTCGTCCCCGTTCTTGACGATGGCCAACGCACTGCCCTCTGCGGCCTCCGGCGAGATGTGAACGACAAGGGTGCCGAAGCTGGTGCCGCTGATGCGGGCATCGCTGAGCCGTACCATGTCTTTCACGCCGGCCTTGAGCAATTTCGCGGGGATCGGCAGGTGACCCCACTCCGGCATGCCCGGGGCGCCCTTGGGGCCGGCGTTCTTGAGGACAAGGATGGAATCTTCCTCAACCTGAAGATGCGCATCATCAATGCGTGCCAGCAAATCACGATTGTCTTCGAATACCACGGCCTTGCCCTTGTGCCGGAGCAAGTGCGGGGAGGCGGCGGATTGCTTGATCACCGCGCCGCAGGGAGCGAGGTTGCCACCGAGCACTACCAGCCCTCCTTCGGGGTAGAGCGGTTGGCTGAATGGTTTGATGATTTCCCGATTAAAACATGCCGCGCGGGAGATGTTCTCTCCCAAGGTCTTGCCGGTGGCCGTGCCCGCTTCCAGGTGAAGCCGTGACGCGATCTCCTTCAGAACGGCGGGCACCCCTCCCGCGTAGCTGAAATCCTCCATGAGGTATTTGCCGGAAGGCTTCACATTCGCCAGCATAGGAGTGGTGCGGGAAATCTCCTCGAACCGCGAGAGAGGAAGTTCAAGGCCCACTCGTCCGGCGATGGCAACCAGGTGAATAATGGCATTCGTGGACCCGCCGAGGGCCATGAGCAGGCAAATGGCGTTCTCGAACGCGGCGGCGGTAAGAATCTGCGAAGGACGAAGCCCCTCGGCCACCATTTCCACGATGCGCCGCCCACTCTGCTCGGCGATCGAGAGGCGACGCGAGTCCGGGGCGGGAATGTCCGCCGCCCCCGGCAAGGTCATTCCCAGGGCCTCGGCGAGGCCGGCCATCGTGGACGCGGTGCCCATCACCGTGCAGTGGCCGGCGCTGCGCGAGACGCAACTTTCGATTTCGCAAAACTCCTCATCGCTCAGGCGGCCCGCCCGGACCTCTTCCCAAAAGCGGCGCAAGTCGGTTCCCGAGCCTAGTTCCATGCCGTGCCACATGCCGCGCAGCATGGGCCCGCCGGGAACCATAAGCGCCGGCACATCGGCGCTGGCCGCGCCCATCAACTGAGCCGGCGTGGTCTTGTCGCATCCGCAAAGCAGGGCCACTCCGTCCAGGGGGTAGGCGCGAATGCATTCCTCCACGTCCATCGCCATCAAGTTGCGATAGAGCATGGTGGTGGGTTTCATCAGCATTTCACCCAGCGAGATGGTGCAGAATTCGAGCGGAAATCCCCCCGCTTCCCACACCCCGCGCTTGACGGCCTCCGCCACCTGGCGCAAATGCGCGTTGCAATTGTTGAGTTCGCTCCAGGAGTTGCAGATCCCGATAACCGGTTTGCCCGCGAATACGCGCTCACTGAAGCCTTCGGCGCGCAGCCAGGCGCGGTGCGCTACTCCCCAGCGATCGTCTTTTCCGAACCAGTCGCGGCTGCGGAGTTTGAGATTCGTGGTGTCCATAACCTGATCCCCTATTGGGCCTCGAGCCGAAGACTCACAGCGCCTTAGTACCCGCTGACGAAAGTCCGCGCCCTGTTGCGGATTGCCGAGAAGGGCGGGGCTTCAGCCCCGCCGCCCGGGGGAGCGCGACGGGTCGGGCCTTTAGGCCCTGAAGGCACGCTGCCTCAGGGGCTGAAGCCCCGCCCTTCCAAGGGCCACGTTAATGACGGCGCATTCACCTATTAAGCACTCGACTCGCTTTGGGAAACGGTCATTTGTAGCCGACTTCTTGTCACTCACCAGCCCTCGGAAGCTCCGGTTCAATTGTGTAATTTGTGCTGTTTTTGCTCCATTTAGTGCATAATTCGTGCTGAATTGCACGCAAAACGCGCATAATTTGCAGCACTCAAAAAAGTGATGTGCTTTGTTTTCAGGTACTTCTTAGCTTCGTTCCCACTATTTTTCATTTTTTGTAGTTTCCTACATTCCCCCATAGCCGGGACCTCTCCGCCATCCCTTGCGCCGCGTGTCTAATCGGCGCCCAGCTACGACAATGTGTCCACAAAAAGACCACCATCATAGGCTATCACAGGTGCGTGGGCTTGTCAAGCGGAAAATGCAAAATGTCAAAGCTCTTTAGAAATGTCCCCTTTCTTATCTCGTTAGAAATGTCCCCTTTTCGAACTTATTGCTGTGAGGTTGTTCTGGCTTTGGTCTTTCGCCGGCCTCGCCCGTAGCGGAGC
>JBEKMN010000061.1:0-36115 GCA_050008495.1 Terriglobia bacterium
CCGGTCGCCAAACATGGGGAGTGCCCAGACGTCATTCGCGTTGGCTTTCGATCCCATGAAGAATTGGTATGCGATCTAACGCCCGTCGGGCGAGACAGAATAGGGCTCAATTTCACTTCCAGGTGTTTCCGGTACCTTTTCATCAGCACCAGAGCCGTCCGCCGCCCGGCGGTAGATGGCGTACCCACCGCCCGTCAAGTTGATCGGAACTCTTTCCAATTTACCGCTGCGCGGATCGAGGATGCCCACGTCAAGAAACCAGGAGTCAGGCGGAGCAATGGAGAGCACAATCCGTCCGTCTTTGCCGACGGCGTTAGGGCTGATCCGGGAAGGGGCCACGGGTAGACTGCCTTGGATAGGAATCGGTTCTCCGGCACCGCCGGAGACAAGGACTCGCATCAGTGCTTCGTCGGGCGGAATGGAGCCACGCGCGATGCGATCCGCGAGCGTCGGCCCATCGACCAGCTCCATCACAAGGGCGGGGCGCTCTCCACCGTCCTCGAAGCCGTAGATCGCCGCAATGTTGGGGTGATTCAGCGAGGCCAGCATCTGGGCTTCCCGTTTGAACCGCGCCATGCGATCGATATCGCTGGCGAAGGCTTCCGGCAAGAATTTGAGCGCCACGTCGCCCCCAAGCTTGGTGTCGCGCGCGCGATACACCTCGCCCATCCCGCCTGCTCCGAGCCTCGATAGGATTTCGTACGGGCCGACCTTTGTGCCAGAAGCCCAGGTCATTTCAAATTCCAAATGGAAACCCGAGATTCAAAAATGGACTTACTGCGGCTGAGTTTTTGTCGCTTACGGAAGCGGCGTTACCGCACGTTTTCGATCATGCCGATATTCTCTTCCAGAACCGGCTGCGTTTGGAAGGCTAGGTGGCGCCCATCGGGAGAAACATCGAACTGATTCCCGACGGACGACCGTTGGTAACTGGGATTATAGAGTATCGGAATGCTCGCCCCTATGCGGACGAGGCCCTCACCGTTCCAACTCACCTTCCACAGAGCCCCGTTCAAATCCGGTTTTCCCTCAAGTAGATAAATCTCATTGCCCGCGCCGGTGGAGTACCAGATGACCCAACCGCGAAAGACCTGGCGCGGCTGGCCTTTTAAGTCATACACCCAGACCCCGGCGTTGCGGTCGTTCTCTTTGCTCGGTTCCACCCCGTAAGCAACCGAATGTTGGTCCTGCGACCACCGCAACAGCCCACCGTTTTGATCGGGGAGCGTCCCCAGCGTCTGGGTCTTGCCATCCTGCGGATCGAGCGCTTCAATTTGCCCTTTGGGCCCTAGGAAGAGCATACGACCGTCGCGCCCGAGCTTGGGAATGTCGATCGAGGCCACCTCGGCAACAACTGGGGCGTGAGCAAATTCCGTGAGCGACTGCGGCGCGCCTCCTGTTATGGGTACACTGCGAACTTCCGATTTCCCCGCAATAAAAGACTGAGCCCTATAGACCAGATGTGTGCCGTCTGGGCTCCAATCCGGAAAGACATTGATGTGCGAGTCTTGCACTAACTGCACGGCGTTTGAGCCATCGGCGTCAGCAAGCCAGATGCTTTCGTTTTCCGTACCCTTGAGATTAGTGAAGTAGGCCAGATGCTTTCCATCGGGAGAATACGCGGGCCCGAATTGACTGCGGGCCGGATCGGTGGTGAGGAGTTTCACGCTTTGTTCGCCCGCTCTTGCCAGAAGATCCAATTGAGCGAGAACGATGTTCTGGCGGAGCGTCGAAAACACGATTCGTTTCCCGTCTGGAGAAACGTCAAGTTCTGCGTCGTCGCCCTCGCCGGCGGTAATCTGCTGAAGCCCGCTGCCGTCGGCGCCGATCTTCCAGATGTTCAGAGTTCCGCTACGACTCGAAGCAAAATAGATCGAGCGGCTGTCCGGCGACCAGGCGGGAGAAAGTGCCAGTTGGCGATCGTGGGTCAACAGGCGCACTTTCCCCGAATCGACATCGACCAGCGCCAGTTCACCATAGGGACCGGGGGCCCTGTCGGCAAAAGCCAGTTGCCTCCCGTCAGGGGAAAACCGCGGCTCAGTTGCGCTCCGCCCCGGCTCGGTCGACACTAATTGCCGCCCGTTCTGGCCGGACACGCTGGAGATCCAAATTGTGCCCGTAGACCAGTTCTCGTAAGCGAGCGAGTGGCCGTCGGGCGACCAGGCCGGATCGGTGGCATTCGGGATCACCCGACGCGGCGTTCCGCCCAATGCCGGAACTACCCAGACGTCCCAAACGCCGGATTCATTGAGCCGCGCAAACGCGATCGTGCTGCCGTCCGGCGACCAGGAAGGATGTGATTTCAGGTTGGGGTCGCGGGTGATTTGAACCAGGCTGCCACCGCTGATCAGGCCCACATAAATGTTGTAATGACCGTCGCGGTTCGAAACAAAGGCCACCGAGCGACCGTCGGGCGAAAGCGACGGCTGCGTCTGCACGCCGGCGAAATTGGTTACGCGGCTGAAGTGCATCGCGGCAGGATGAGGGGCACGCGCCATGCGGTCCACCGCGAGGATTCCGGCTGCGAGAAATCCAAGCGCCGCCAGCGCCCAGGGCAGACCGCGGCGCCACGTCGCACCACCCCGCGCTTCGCGCTTCCCCTCCTCGCTGAGGAGGGGACCGAGGGGAGGTCTGCCGTCCGCCTCGCTGAGCGTTTCTTCAATGGCTATGCGAGCTTCGCCGATGGCTTGCAACCTCTGCTTGCGGTCCTTGGTGAGGCAGCGACGCAGTAACTTGACGATGGGCGGCGGCGTGGAGGCCGGCAGCGCGTTCCATTCGGGATCGAACTTCAGCACCGAGGCCAATACGTCCGCGGTGGTCTCGCCTGGGAAGGCCCGGCGGCCGGTTAGCATCTCAAACAGCACCGCCCCAAACGACCAGATGTCGGCGCGCTTGTCCACAGCGTGGCCCCGCGCCTGCTCAGGAGCCATGTAGGCCGCCGTACCCATGATCATCCCGGCCTGCGTTGCCGCCGCCGTCAGCGTGGGTGAGCTGGACGGATCGCCCGGAGCTACGGAGTCGTCAGCAGCCCTCGCCAAGCCGAAATCGAGCACTTTCACCATGCCATCGCGTGTCACCTTCACATTCGCGGGCTTGAGGTCGCGGTGGGTGATGCCCTTCTCGTGCGCAGCCTCGAGCGCTTCGGCGATCTGCCGTGCCACGGACAAGGCGTCTTCCAACGGCAGGGCTACCCGCTGAAGGCGGTCCGCCAAAGTGGGGCCTTCCACCAGTTCCATCGCCAGTGCCCGCACGCCGCCAGACTCCTCCAGGCCGTAAATGGCTGCGATGTTGGGGTGATTCAGCGAGGCCAGCACCTGGGCTTCGCGCTGGAATCGCGTCACGCGATCGGCGTCTCGGGCAAAGGCTTCGGGCAGAACTTTGAGCGCAACCTCACGGTTCAGGTTCGTATCGCGGGCGCGATACACCTCGCCCATGCCGCCCGCACCTAGCGGCGATAGGATTTCATACGGCCCGAGTTTGGTTCCGGCCTGCAGGGTCATGGTTTTCCACTCCCGGCGGGTGCAAGCACCTCGCCGGTGAAGTTCAACTCAACACCGTCCAATTGGGCACTCTCCGGACCAGCTCCGCAGGACTATCTCGTCGTGCCCGCCGTCGCGTTTAGCACCACCGTCAACGGTTCTACATGGTCGGGTCTGACGTAGCGGTTTACGAGAAAGCGTTTTCCATCCCTGGACACGTCGTAGGTGTAAAGGTCGGTATTCGAGATTGGCGCTCGTCCGTGAATCTGGAAAAGCGGTGAAGCCGACCCGGTGGAAAACGTTTCGCCGGCATTCACGGGCACGGCGGTCAGCACTCCTTTGGGGTCGAGGTAGAAAATCTCCTTCCCGTCGCTCCGCCATCGGGGCTCGGTGCCGCCGCCCGGCGAGACCTGCCACTTTCCCTGCCCGCCCGGAAAAGTGGTCACGTAAACTTGCCATTCACCCGACTCATTCGAGGCGAACGCCACCCATTTGCCGTCGGGCGAAATCATCCCATTGGTTCTGCTCGCCTGGCCGGCGAGAAAGGGATTCATTTTGCCGGACGCGACGTCCACCAGGACCAGGTTGGAGCCGCCGGTCGCCGGCTCGTAGGTGCAGAGGACAGCCTTGTCGTCGAGAGTCCAGGAGTTCGGCAGGATATCGTCTTGTGGCCGAGTGGTGTAAACCTCCCTGGCGGCCTCCAGTCCGCTCGCGTTCTTGATGTCAAGAATTCCGGCGTCGGCGCCGTTGTATCGATAGGCGATGGTTCGCCCGTCGTGCGACCAGATTGCGGTCGCCTCCTCGGCGGGATCGAAGGTAAATCGGGAGCCTGCGCTGTGGCTGAGGTCTTCGATCCAGATGTCGACGTTGGAGGTCTTGAGATCGGCGATGTCCACCACGACGCGATTCCCGTCGGGCGCAATCGAGGGATTCGCGATCACTCCCGGCGCGCCGATGCGTCCCAACTCCTTACCGCTTCGGTCGAACCACACCAAATCCGAGAGCACAACTGCCCCGGCGCCGGCGCTGTAGATCACGGTATCGTCGCCTCCGGCGCTGAAGGCGCTGTAACTAATCGAGGGTTCAAAGCTGATGTGGTCCGAAATCACTACGAGCTTGCCGGTAACTTTCCCGGCGCCGGGGCTGAACGGAACGCCGACCAGGCTCGTTCTCTCATCGCGATAAAAGAGGCGCCCGTTCGTGTAGGACGCATTGGCCTCCGTCGAAACAACCAGTTTCTTCTCCTTAGCCGCGAGCGAACTGAAATAGATCCCGTCCTTTGAGCTGTTCCCCGCTCCGAAGGACCCTGAATAAAAGAGGAAATGATTGCCGTCGGGAAGGAACTGGGGCCAGCGGTGCGAAGTCTCGCTGGAAAGATAGACCTTGTCGGTCAGCGGCGCCGCGCCACTGCCCTCGTCGTTGACGCGCCAAATCGGGCCGCCCGCGTCTGGCGTGTAGATGATCACGTCCCGGCTGCCCCAGGATCCTCCCCGGCCGCGCGATGCCGTGGCCAGCACTTGCGGCGCGCCGCCCGCGACGGCGATCTTCTGCAGTTTCCCATTGGCGAAAAAACCGATGCTCGCGTCATCCGGCGACCAGAAGGGGTACGAAGCGCCTTCGGTTCCCTCCAGCCGGGTAGCGCCGGGCGAACCGAGCCGCTCAAAATAGAGCATGTTTTCGCCAGAGGCGTCATCGCGCTCGACTAAAGCCAGCATTCTCCCGTCGGCAGAAAGGGCCAGGTTCACCGCGTCACTCTCGAGAGGAATCGCGAATTGCATCCGCCCAGCCGGGGCAGGCCGCTCCATAACCAGATAAAGGGCGAATAAGCCGGCCGCCGCCACGGCTGCAATCGCTGCCCACGGAATCCATCGTCGCTGACGGTGCGCTTCGAGCGCTGGCAAATTGGGCGCAGTTCCCGATCCGGAAAGCGCACCCAGCGCGAAGGCCAGGTCCTTGGCCGATTGAAAACGAAGCTCCGGGCTCTTTTCAAGGCAATGGTCGGCGATCCGCTCGAGCGACGGCGGAACGTTCTTGCCGGATGTTGAGACCACCGGCGGCTCCTCCTTCAGAATCGCCGCCATGGTTTCCGCCGACGTATCCCGCTGGAAGGCGCGGCTTCCTGTGAGCATTTCGTAAAGAATGGCGCCGAACGAGAAAATGTCGGAGCGGGCGTCGGTGGGTTGGGCGCGGACCTGTTCGGGCGACATATAACCCACCGTACCCATGACCACGCCTGGAAGGGTTTGCAGTGTAGCGGTGCGCGCGCTGCCTGCCGCTCCGGCGTCTCCGTCGCTCCCGAGCAATTTGGCCAGCCCGAAGTCCAGAATCTTCACGCGGCCGTCGGCGGTTATGAAGATGTTCTCGGGTTTCAGATCGCGATGCACGATGCCCTTTTCGTGGGCTGCGGCCAGACCGTGCGCGATTTGGAGCGCGTACTCGGTGGCCTTGCGCGTTCCGAGCGATCCCGATTCGATCCGCTCGCGAAGCGTCTCACCTTCGAGGAGTTCCTGGACGACGTAGGGCGAGCCCTGGTGCGTCCCGAAGTCGTGGACCGTCACGATGTTCGGATGGTTGAGCTGACTCGCGGCGCGCGCTTCCTGTTCGAAGCGGCGCAAGCGATCAGGATCGGCCGAATACGAGGCGGGCAGGACTTTGACGGCCACGTCGCGTTCGAGACGCGTATCGCGGGCGCGGTACACCTCGCCCATCCCGCCCGCACCCAGCGGCAACAGGATTTCGTACGGCCCCATTTTTGTGCCACAAGCCAAAGTCATTTCAAATCCCTGATGGAAGAACGAACCCCAACTCCGCTCCCCCGCTTCGCTCTCCCCTGCGGCTACTCACGGCCGTCTCGCTTGGCGGGACGAAACCGAAGCGAGGCTTGGCCGCGGGATACTCACTCGCCCTGCGGCGTAAATTTCCAAATGTTGGCTTTCCAGTCGTCCGTCAGCCCGATGATTCTGCCGTCTGGAGTCCAGGTCATACGGTGGAAGTCGCTGACGTAATCGAGCGGAATGCGCGCCGACTTTCCGGTGGCCAGATCAAATACTCCAGGCGGCCAATACCAGGTGGGCGAGCCCATCGGTGCCACCAGCTTCCCATTCCAGATGCTGCCGGCGTCAATGTAATATCCCAAGTGGAAAGGGCCGGCGATTTCCTGCTCTGGCCCTCCGTTCAAGGGAACGCGGACCAGCCGGCTGTTGGGCGGCTCGCGAACCTCAACCACCAGGCTTTGAGTGGCGGCATCCACAGCGATTCCATCGCCGGTGCGAATCTTGCGAGGCTCGCCGCCCGCCAGCGGCACGGCCCAGATCATACCGCCCGCCAGGCAGTAAAGAGTTTTCGAATCCGGCGATGTGGCGAGACTTGTGACCTCTCCTTGGTCGAATGGCAGGCGGCGTATAATGCTCCCGTTCGAGAGCGCCGCCAGCGCAATCGTGTGCCGCGGCGGCCTTGCAACCATGAAAGCCAATTGGTCGGAGCCCACCGGCGTCATGGGTCCTGCCGTATCTTCCAAAGTGTTGATCAGCGGAGAAGGAACCTTTCCGGGCTCGACCAGGATCAGCCGGGTGCGGGAGGCAGTGCGTTCCGCCCACACTACGTGGCCATCCGGGAGCACCGTGAAGTACTCGCCCTCGTCATGCTCGCCCACAGCAGGGTTGGAGATGGCTGCAACCTTCTCCGCATGCCCTCCCTGCGCAGAAAAACGCACCAGTTCTGACCCGCGGTCGCTCTGATCGAGGTAGATGCTGCCGTCCGGACTCGTATCGAGCGCGAAGACTGGGTGGACCATCTCGAGCAGCGTTCGGGTCGGTCCGTGGCCATCCAGCGGCGCTGCCGCCACACGATAAATGTTCCCTCGCATGGTCGAGATAACCGCGTCCTTGCCGTCGCGAGTAGCCGCGACGGCCGAGTAGAAACCGCTGAATTCGCCAGGGTAGTCGTCCGGAAGCTGCCGCATCTTTCCCGTCGCCAGATCGACGACCCAAAGATGCGCGCCGGTATCCGCCTCCGGCCCGAGTTTGGTTCCAATCACCAGAGCCGCACGGCCACCCGGAATGGCTCGCACTTGATTAACGTCTGATAGACCGTGCACTGCCACGGGATAGGCTTGTGATTGGCCGGTCTCCGGCCAGTAGTGGAACACTTGGTAGCGGTTCTCGGGGTTGCGCCGGGTGATGAGAAGGCTTCCGTCCGGCAAGGCCTCCGGAAACTCCGCGTTCTCGACCACCAGCTGTTCGTCCCCGCCCAGCGCAGGCACAGAGTAGATTCCGTTGGGTTGGTCATACCAACGATCGTAGTAAATGCGGCTCCCATCGGGCGACCACGATACCCTCGTAACCAAGCCCCGTTCTCGGCTGTGGGTGAGCATGATGCGATTACCCGAGTCCGGCTGCATCACCCAAAGTTGCATCACGTCGTCGGGGTCAATGGCAATGAACGCCAGTAGGCGTCCATCCGGGGAAAGGCGTGGGAAGATTGAGATCGTGGGCCCTCCCAGCATCACGCCGGTCCAGGAAGGCTGTGGGCGTCCGCGCCATGCCTGGCTGATAATCAGCGCTACCAGAGCGGCAGCTAAAATCCCGGACAGCGCCCAGGGCAGAGCGCGGCGCCACGTCGCACCACCCCGCGCTTCGCGCTTCCCCTCCTCGCTGAGGAGGGGACCGAGGGGTGGCCTGCCGTCCGCTCCGCTGAGTGTTTCCTCAATGGTGATGCGGGCTTCGCCAATGTCGCGCAGCCGCTGTTTCGGCTCTTTGATAAGGCATCGGCGCAGCAGACTCTGAATGACGATAGGCGTCGTGGCGGGCAGCGCGTTCCACTCCGGTTCGGCGCGCACCACGGCCGCCAGCACGTCGGTCGAGGTCTCGCCCGAGAAAGCTTGCCGGCCCGTGAGCATCTCGTAGAGCACGCAGCCGAACGCCCAGATGTCCGCCCGGCGGTCAACCGGCTTTCCCTTCGCCTGCTCCGGGCTCATGTAGGCCGCCGTGCCCAGTATGATCCCCGCCTGCGTGGCCATCCCGCTGATCGTCGGCGAACTCGAGACGTCGCCCGCGGCATGCTCCCCTTCCAGCGCCTTGGCCAGACCGAAATCCAGAATCTTTACCATGCCTTCCGGCGTGATCTTCAGGTTGGCCGGCTTGAGATCGCGATGCACAATCCCGCGCTCGTGCGCGTATTCGAGCGCTTCGGCGATCTGGCGTGCGATAGGCAGCGCCTCGTCGAGCGATAGAGCCACGCCACCACCCCGCGCTTCACGCTTCCCCTCCTCATTGAGGAGGGGACCAAGGGGTGGTCGGCGGTCCTGGGGTTCCCCCGCGGCAAGGCGTTCCGCCAGCGTCCGGCCTTCCACCAGTTCCATCACCAGCGCTCTCGCGCCGTTCGATTCCTCCAGGCCGTAAATCGCCGCGATATTGGGGTGATTGAGCGAGGCGAGGACTTGCGCTTCGCGCTCGAAGCGGGCCATGCGCTCAGTATTGTGCGCCATGGGCGCAGGCAGGACCTTCAGCGCCACCTCGCGGTACAGCTTCGTATCCCGCGCGCGATATACCTCACCCATGCCTCCCGAGCCGAGCAGCGAGAGGATTTCGTAAACACCTAGCTTTGCACCTGAGCTTGGGACCATTAATCCCATTCATTATACACGACGCGAACCATGTGCCTTCGGACCAAGCAGTTGGGGCTCAGCGCGCGCCGTTTGCACCGGCTGGCTTCCCTCCTGTTTCGCCTCAGCTTCGGACCTTGGAATCTCCAGGCCGGCCTTGCGCAGACCTTCCATCAGACTATCGACAAGGTCGGGGAGGTACCACTTTGAAAGTTCCTCGCGGCCGCGGAGGGCGAAGTCGGGCATCAGCAGAAGGAGCTCTTGTACTCCTTTCCGTCCCGCCTCGACCTCGCCGAGCTGCCCGTGAGGAGCTGTCGTTGTCGCCTTCGTCAACCACGCGCCGGGCATATTCATCACGCCCGGCATGTTCATCTTGAGGGCGAAGGTTCGGGCTCCGGCGTAATCACCCTTGTGATACGCGTCCAGCAAAGGCAAAGCCCAATACCATGCCGGATGGTTGGGGTTCAGTTCCCGCGCTCGCTCTCCCAGGGCGCAGCCCCGCTCCCAGTCTCCCGCGAAGGCCACTAAAAGGCTCAAGTATCCGAGCGTCGCCCCGTCCATGGGGTTCAGTGCGATGGCCCTCTCCGCGGCGCTTCGAAAGGCGCCGAATTCCTTGCGGAAGAACAGAGCTTGGGCCAGAGCCAAATAGGCGGAGGGGTTGGAAGGTCCGGCATCCACCGCCCGCTGCGCAGCCTGGAGGGAACGCCCCATAGGATCCGGCCGTACGTTGAAGCCGAATCTGAACTCTTCTCCGTACATCATCGAAAGCATGACCCAGCCATCGGCATTTTCCGGTGCCTGTTGTACGGCCCGTTCCAGGCCAGCTCGCACCACGGCGTGCTCTTCCGCGTTGACACGCTCGTAGTACCCGAAGCTGCGGAGGACCGCTTCGTACGGGCTCAACTGTTCGGAGCCCTTGGCGCGCACCGCCTCGCTCATGCTATGGGGTAAGACGCCGTACCAATCGGCGACCGTGGAGACGATGCGTGGAACGAGGTCATCTTGCAATTCGAAAACTGTTTCCGGGTTGAAGGTGCGATCATAGGTGTCGGCCCAGAGATGAGCACCCGAGGTTGCGTCAACCAGTTGCACGGAAACTCGAACCTTGGCTCCCGCTTGGCGCAGACTGCCTTCCATCACGTAGCGGGCGCCCAACTCCTTGCCGATCGCGCGGACGTCCCCAGACTGGCTGGAATACTTGGCCGTCGAACCGCGCGCGATAACGCGCAGATAGGAAAAGCGCGACAAGCCGGTTACCACTTCTTCGGACACGCCTTCCGCCAAAGCCTTGAGGTCGGCGTTGCTGCTTGTATATTTGAAGGGCAGAACCGCGACCCAGAAGCCCTCGTCCGCGCGGACCTGGCCGGAGTCCATCCCAAGTTTCGGTCCGCTGATGGAATCTGAGGCGGGAGCGGGCGCCCGGCTCCCCTCACCTTTGGGATCGAGCACAGCCTCCCTCGCCGCAGATCCCGCTGGGCCGAAGTTGAGGCCGGCCTTCTGCAATCCCTGCAAAAGCTGTTCCACGGCATCTTTGTCCGCGAGCCACTTCTCGATGTCGTCACGGACATTATTAAGGTCGAGAAACGTCGGATTGTATTTGCGCAAAAGCTCGATGGCCGGGTGAGCCTCCTCACGGCGGCCCAGCATGCCGCAAGCGGCCGCGATCATCAGTTGCGCCCAATGGAACTCCGGCATGTTGATCTTCTTTGCGGTTTGCAACGCAGCTTCGTACTCGCCTTTGCGATACTGATGGTGAACGACGGTAAGGTGATACCAACCAGGATGATGGCGATTCAACTCCATCGTTCTTTGCGCCAGCGCCGCGCCCCGCTCCCATTCACCAGAGTAGGCAATCAGGATCGCCATGAGAGCCGAAGTGATGCCGTCCCGCGGATTGAGCGACATGGCCCGCTCCGCAGTCTCGCGAAACGCGCTGAAGTCGCGGCTGAAGAAGTACACTTCCGCAAGTTGCTTCCAGCCCATCTGGCAGGCCGGATCGATCTTCACGGCTCGCCAGGCCGCTTCCCGCGCCCGCTCCATCGGTTTCTCCCGCGGATTCCACCGATCGAGATATTCCCATAGGTACACAGCGGAAAGACAGGCCCAGGCAGTGGCGTGGTTGGGCTCGCGCTCGAGCGCCCGTTCCAGTCCGGCACGGAGCACGGCATGTTCCTGCGGATCGACTTGCTGCATGAAAGCGTAGTAGCGCAAGACCAGTTCAGACGCGCTCAGGTCTTCCACGTTCTTGTCCCGAGTGGGGGTGGCCATGGAGCGAACCAGAACTCCATAACCATCCGCGACCGTAGTCACAATGTGGTCGGTCAGGTCGTCCTGAATCTCGAAAGGGCTGGTGTTGCCTATTTCGCGGTCATATGCCTCAGCCCAAAGCTGCGTGCCGCTTGCAGCGTCCAACAGTTGCGCGCTGACGCGAACGGCACGGCCCCGCTTGCGAACGCTTCCCTCCAGCACATAACGCGCGCCCAATTCACAGCCCACCGTGCGGATGTCCGCCGCGCGGCCTCGAAAGGCCATGGCCGAGTTGTGGGCGATGACCCGAAGGTACGGGAAGCGCGAAAGCCCCGACGTGACGTCCTCGGTAAGGCCATCCGCCACGGCCTCGAGGTCCGCATCACCGCCTGGCGCCCTGAAGGGCAACACCGCAACCCAGAAGCCCTCGTCAGCGCGAGTAGCACCCGTGTCGGGCTTAGCAACGGCCTGGGAAGTGGAGGCCGCAGCCGCAGTCGGACTGGAGATGAGCCGCGCCAGATCGCGAAACTCGTTACCCACATCGCGCGCCGTCTGTACACGATAGCGGGGATCTTTCTCCAGGCAGCGCCGGATTACGCGCGCCAGGTCGGAAGGCAGGTCGGGGCGCTGTTCGGTAACCGGGACAGGAGTGTCGCGCAAGATGGATGAAATCAGCTCTGCGGAGGAAACTCCGTCGAACGGCCGCCGTCCCGTTGCCATCTCGTGCAGCACGACCCCCAGCGAAAAGATATCCGAACGGTGGTCGAGCGCGCGTCCCGAGACCTGTTCGGGTGACATGTAGGCGGGCGTTCCCATCACCACGCCCGCTTGCGTGCGGCCTGCCGAGGTGAGCGTCGCACCATCGGAGCTTTCGGCGCCGACGTCTTTCGCCAACCCGAAATCCAGCACCTTCACCCGGCCCTCATTCGTCACCATCACGTTGGCCGGTTTTAGGTCCCGGTGCAGAATCCCTTTCTCATGCGCCGCCGCCAGCGCCTCGGCCAGCGCGCCAGCAATCTCTACGATTCGATCCACCGGAAGGCCAGTCCCCGGAATCAGGCGATCGAGCGACGGCCCCTCAACCAATTCCATGGTGAGAAAGTGGATGCCCTCGGATTCTTCCACCGAGTAGAGCGTGACCACATTGGGATGGTTGAGTGCGGCGACGGCGCGCGCTTCGCGCTGGAAGCGGGCCAACCGCTCGGGATCGCTGGCTACGTTCGGCGGCAGGACCTTGAGCGCCACTTGGCGCCCCAGCTTGGTGTCCGTGGCACGATACACCTCACCCATTCCGCCAACTCCGAGTGCGGCGTTAATCCGATAGTGTGCGAGCGTTCGTCCGACCAGATCGAGCTCCCCTGTATTGGGCAGTTAGAAGCTCCTCGTCCCTGAAACTGGGTGGTTCTTAATTATACACGAAGCGATCCTCCTCAGAATGTTCCCGACGGGCAACCCCGTAAGTTGCACCCGCCAAGGCCAGCGCCTACGCACGGTACAGACCGGAGAACGGTAGTTGGCGATAACGCCCCTCCCTCCCGGAATCCGAACAGGCCCAAGGTGGGCGACCTCCTGTCTGCAACCATGGGATTTGCTGAACGGAGAGATCCGGGCCGCCACATGTGCGGGTTGGCCGTTTCTAGTCAATGTGTTCGGCGTAGCGAGCGGCTGAGCGGCGAATGCGCGCGGCAGCGGCACACCTCTTCACCGTCGTCTGTCATCGTGATGTATTCTCTAGACAAGCCGGTCCGGGGGGTGAACGATGACACGAAAGGTCTTGCTCGTCTGCGGTATCGTATCTTCGCTGCTCTATGTCGCCACTACCATCCTTGGAGCGATGCGATAGGAGGGTTACAGCTCCACCTCTCAATCCGTCAGTGAGCTGTTCGCTATCAACGCCCCGTCGAGACCACTCGTCGTGCCTCTTCTCTTCGCCTATGACGGCTTGGTGATCGCCTTCGGGTTAGGCGTCTGGGGATCATCTGGTCGCAAGCGCCCTCTGAGCGTCGTGGCAGGCCTGCTGGTCGGATACGGGGTCACCGGTTTAGTGGGGCCATTTGCCCCGATGCACCATCGAGGGGTCGGGGGAACGCTGACCGATACCATGCACGTCGTCGTCACAATGGTGCTTGTTCTCTTCATAGTGCTTATCATCGGGTTCGGGGCGGCTGCCTTCGGAAAGCGGTTCCGCCTCTTCTCGATCGGAACAATTCTGGCCCTGGTCGCGTTCGGCGCTTTGGCCGGTTTCGACGGCTCTCGGCTTGCCGCAAACCTGCCCACGCCGTGGCTCGGGGTTAAAGAGCGCATTAATATCGGCGGCTTCCTGCTATGGGTCGTGGTGCTGGCCATTACGCTCTTGCGCTTCCGAGATACCGCGGCCGTGACGGGTCGCCCGGGCCCGTTAGCCGCACGACTAAACCGATTTCGGTCACCCTGCTTCGTGAGCCGTTGCCGCTCGGGCTGCGACGCGCGCGATGCCCGAACACACGGGCATTTCGCGGCGTTGGGCTTCTCCGAACACGAGGCCGATCATGAGGCACAGGTGGTCCGAGAATCGGCTCCCGATGACCCGCCGCGCGGTTGTGCCTGCCACCCCCTTTCACGCAGGGGTCATGTAGCCGGAGTGCCTCGCCTGCGCCTTGTCTCGATGGTTGCGAGGGCGTCGAAGAGACTACCCGCCGCCTTCTTCAGCGGACCCAGGTGAGTGGGATAGTAGTATTCGGACTCGAACCAGCCCTTGTCCGTGAAGTACCTGTAGTCAAGATAGCTGTCGTCGAGCATCAGCTTCATGCTCGTTCGGGCCATCCTGAAGGCCATGAGATTGAGTAACCTCGGCACGGGATAGGCCGACTTCACCAGTCTTTCGTGAAAGCGCTTGCTCAGGCTCGCAAGGGCCCTGTCAATCTTCTGCTGTTCCTCCTCCGTAATCGGCTCGCAGGCCGCGACGCAAGTGCCCTTCACGGTGTTGAAGCCCAGGCCGTTGCCGACGAAATCGAGGTATTTCACTATCTTGGTACCGCCGAAGAGGCCTTGAGCGACGATGCCGGTAAAGGTTTTCCCGAAGAAGCGCGGACGATGGAAGACGAAGCCGAGGCGGTCGAGGAACACCTTCATCATCCCCGAGACCTGGAACGAGTAATTCGGGGTTGCCAAGACGACTCCATCGGACGCCATGAGCTTCTCGAAGAGCGCGTCCCGATCGTCCTTCAAAGGACAGTACTCCTCGCCTTTCTGGAAGCACAGCTTGCAGCCCCTACAGATCCCGAGTCGACATTGGCTGAGAGCGACGATTTCATATTCGACGTTACCGAGGGACTGTAGGTTCTTCAGGAATTGCAGGACCGCATTGTGAGTGAGCCGCTTGCGGGCACTACTTACGATTGCGGTGACTTTCTTTACCTTGCTTTTTTCCATGACCCCCATTGCAGTGTACCTCATGGGATCGACGGCGCCGTCCGAGGCGGCTGCGAACGCCAGCCGGTCCACGGTTGAGTGCATGAGTCTATAATCGTAGTCTTTACCTCGCTATCGCCCAGGAGTTCCTGGTCCGGCCGGATATCCTAACGGTCTTTGAGAAGGTGAGTTGCGAAGGAATGCCGTAGAGCCTCGGCGTCGGCTGAGCTGGGAACAGGCCCAAAGGCGACTGACGGTTTGTGCCGGAGGCACCCACGATGACACCTGACTCCCAAGGTTCCTGCCCCTCGGGAAAGCACGACGCGATTAAAACGCGGGTATGCAGTAATGTCAAGATCATCTTGGGAATTCGAACGGCAACCTATCTGGTAAGATACTCAGCGCCTCGCCACTTCCGCCGAGCGGTTTGCGCTCCTTGGGTGTTTGCGAGATAGCGCCCGGCACCCGAAATGCAGGGTGGATCCCGCGTAACGCCCTAGGTTAGAGCGAACTCGCTCAACTCGTGTGCAGCACCTCGGAGACTATTGTCCACAGCATGCGATTTCTTGACGGTTATGTCGAAACCACCCTTGTGACCGTGGGTCCGACGCCCGCGGGTCAAGAGCGCGGTTTCGCCGTTTAACCGGCCAAGTGTCGGCCGTGCTGGTCTCTTCGGCGGTTAGCGAAGAGTAGCCGACGACTCGTTACTCTTGGCCGCGATTCCTACACTCGATCTCGGAGGACACTGGTATAATCGAGGATAATCATGCAGCTCGCGCCAGGCACTAGACTTGGACCGTACGAGGTAGTTTCACCGCTCGGTTCGGGCGGTATGGGCGAAGTCTATCGCGGGCGTGACACACGCTTGGACCGTACCGTCGCCATCAAGGTATTGTCCACGGAGTTTACTGCCGACCCTGACTTACGGCGGCGCTTTGAGCGCGAGGCCCGAGCGATCTCTAGCCTCAATCATCCGCACATCTGCACTCTTTATGATATCGGCCGCCAGGATCGGATCGACTATTTGGTTTTGGAGTACCTCGAGGGGCGGACGCTGGCGGAACGCCTTGGCCGCGGATCTCTGCCCTTCGAACAAGTGCTGCGCTATGGAATCCAAATCGCCGACGCACTCGAGCAAGCCCACCACCAGGGCATCGTTCACCGCGATCTCAAGCCCGCTAACATCATGCTGACCGAGGCCGGCGTGAAGGTGCTCGATTTCGGTCTGGCGAAGGCCACGCTCTCGAAGCGGCCCTACGGGCCCATGCAGGATCGCCCAACCCTCCATAAAGGCCTCCCAACCGCGAGTAATCCCTTGACGGCGGAAGGGACCCTGGTGGGGACTTTTCCTTACATGTCGCCCGAGCAACTGGAAGGTCGAGATGCCGACGCGCGCTCAGATATCTTCGCCTTCGGTGCGGTCCTCTACGAAATGGCCGCAGGGCGAAGAGCCTTCGAGGGGACTGCCCCGATGAGCGTGATGGCCGCGATTCTGGAGCGAGAACCGCAACCGCTCAGGGCTGCCCAGCCACTGGTGCCACGGGCTTTGGAGCGACTAGTGCAGACGTGTCTGGCTAAAGACCCTGACCAGCGCTGGCAGACAGCACACGATGTGAAGCTTCAACTGGAGTGGCTTCTAGAGAGTGGCTCGGGGGCAGGCATTCCCGTGGCGGCGACTGTGCGTTCGAGAATGCGAGAATATCTCGCATGGGCAGTCGCGACCCTGCTCGTCGCCTTGCTTCTTGCCTTGGGCTATTACCGCCGCCCTGGGCCGCAGCCTGAACCGGTCCGTTCTTCTTTGCTACCCCCGCCCAACACGGCCTTCCTTCCGTACAATTTCGCCATTTCCCCGGACGGCAGCCGCCTGGCCTTTGTGGCCCTCGGGCCGGACGGCAAAACAGCTTTGTGGGTACGGGGGCTTTCCTCCTCGAGTGCCCAGCAACTGACAGGCACAGAGGGCGCGAGCTATCCTTTTTGGTCACCTGACAGCCTGCGTGTTGGTTTCTTCGCGGAGGGACGACTGAAGACCATCGATCTCGCTAATTCTGGAGTGCAAACCCTCTGTGCTGCCGCACCCGGCTTCGGTGGGACTTGGAACCAAGACGGCGTCATCATCTTTGCTCCCGGCATCACCGGCCCTCTTTACCGTGTCCCCGCCGCGGGCGGCACGCCCTCGGCGGTCACCAAACTTCCCCCCAGCAGCACTCAGTCTCAACACTGGCCTTCTTTTCTGCCCGATGGCAAGCATTTCCTCTATTTCGTGAATTGGAGCGGTCCCTCCAACCTCCAGCTCAACGGCCTTTACACCGCCTCGCTCGACACCGGCGCCACCCATCAGATCTCCTCTGACATCATCGGCAACGTGCTTTTCGCCTCGGGGCATCTGGTTTATGTTCATGATCGCCGCGTCGTGGCCCAACCCTTCGATGCCGGCCGCCTCAAAACCACCGCACCGCCGCTGCCGCTCACTCAGCAGGAAGTGGACAAGTTCTTTGACTTCTGGCAGTCCGGCGTTTCTGTTTCACAGGACGGCAAGCTGGTTTTCCAGTCCGCCGCCGATGCCCCGTCGCGGCTTGTCTGGTACGACGCAACTGGCAAGGAGATCGGCCAACTCCCCGAGATTGGTTACGAGGGACCCCAGTTTTCTCCTGACGGCCGGTCGCTAGCAGTCTACTCGGATGACGAACACAACGGCCAGCGCTTTATCCGTGTCTGTGACCTTGCACGAGGAATTAGCACTCGCCTGACCGACGGTGGGAATGAGAGCCTTCCCGTATGGTCCCCCGATGGCAAAGTCATCGCCTTTCGCGATGCTTCCTTGAACATCGAAGAAGTTCCCGCCGATGCCTCGGCCCCCCCCAGGGCCCTCGTGAGCGGCACCAACGTCATTCCTTGCGATTGGTCTCGGGACGGCCACTTGATTTACATGAGCCTAGAGGGAGGCGAGTTCCCGAGCCTGGACGTCTACTCTCCACTCGATCATAAATCCACACAGTTCGCGAAGTTCGGAGCTGAACCTCAATTCTCCCCAGACGGGAAATGGGTCGCCTACGTGCAAGCGCCGGAGCGCGAGATTGTTGTTCAGCCCTTTCCGGCTCCAGGGCCTCATGTCCAAGTCTCGAATATGCGCGGATCGACGCAGCCTCGTTGGAGCCGTGATGGCAGGAAGCTATTTTTCGTGCAGCCGGATCGAAAGCTCATGGTTGTAACCTTCGACCCTGCAACATCCTCGGCCAGCCCGCCCCAAGTCGTTGCTCAAACTCGCATCACCACGGCAATGTTCGGGTGGTTTCAGTACGCCGTCGCTGCCGACGGCCGCTTCCTGATTAACTCGTTCCCGTCCGCCGCATCCTCCCCACTCACGCTGATCACCGACTGGACCGCACGCTTGAAGCGGCCGTGAAAAGTAGACCCGACGAGTTTAAGCTTCTTGGATATCGTGCGAATCTCTGCAGGACTCCCCGTCTGGCTCGATCGGTCGCAAATCGCCGTGGGGGGAGTTGCGATCCCAACTGGGGGTTTCCCTGTGAGGTCAGCCTCCAGGGGATTATCAGCCAGCCGAGATCAACCTTGGGTAACGGCAACCCTGTCCCGCGGTACCATTGAATCAACCACTTACAAACCTTCAGAAGCAAAAACCTGTTCCAATTTGTTCCATAACTCAAATCCAGGCCCGGCCCGAGTTTGTCTCAGCCGTACGTCAGTCGACGCCGCAGTTTGTGAGTTCGGTTCATTCCCGAAGGTTCATTTTCCCGACAGCATTTCGGCAGACCCAAGGGCATTCAAGAAGATTGTTCTTCGCCTTGTTCGGCGGGAGCTACCACGGAAACGTGCCCTCGCCAAATATACCGAGGCAGCCCTGCAACACACCCGAGGCGCACTTGACGCCGGCGGGAAGATCATCCACGTCACACCCAAGGAAAAGTGGCAGCAGTTCGCAGCGGAGATTTAGCGACCAAACCTATAAGTAAAGTTCACGCTCGCGTAGGACGGAATGCGCACTCCCACCACCTCGGCAATCGGGTTGTCGGGAACCGGCAACGGACCCACATAACTCGGCGCATAGTTCGTCGCAAAGTTTTCCGTGGTCTGCCCCGTATAACCGCTGGCGATCATCATATTGATGCCGACATTGATCCTTCCTTCCAGGAAGGGTCGCGCCAGTGCCAGCCGGAACTCCTTGTTCGGCACCCCGACACAGTAAGAGGTGAGGTTGTTGGGGTTGCTTTCATCGCATCCGTTTCCTACCACCTTTTTTCCGACATACTCAAATTCGCCCTTGGCTTGCAAATGGAGGGGTAATCGTTGGTACGTCCAGGAAAGATCGCCGATCAGCCGTGGGGTCTCTGGAATGATCTGACCGGTATCAACCTCGCGCGCATCAGCCTGCTCAAAGGTTGCCTGAAGCGCTCCGTAGCTGAAGCTCCGGCGCAGCGTCAGCGCCAGATAACGGATGCGGCCCGGCCCCAGGTCGAACTGCAATCCGGTGTCGGGATCGATCTTGCCATACTCGGCGGTTTGCGTCTCGTGTCCGAGGGTCAGTTTGAACTCCGTTTTGTGGACGGTCTTGCTGGCCACCAATTGGTAGGATTGTGCGGTCTCCACGGGGTCAACGGCTGCCGGAGCGCCGGTGGCGGTGTCTTGTCCCGTGGCCATTCCCGTGCGAGGATCTTCGGTGAAAAACGACTTGCCGTAGCTGAACGCCACCTCGGGCACGTACCAGGAATCCTGGGGGAAGAACGTGATCGTGGCTTTGGGCGAACTGAGCCCCACCCGCTTGCTCCAGGAATTCGCCGGAGTCACCAGGTCCTGGTTGTCGATGCTGATTTCGTCGCGTCGCCAGCCCAGGTAGTAGCGGAAGTATCGGCTCACAGCTCCCTCGCCGGCAACATAAGGAGTGACCGGTGCAATCGTCACATTGTTCCCGTCCACTTTGATGAAGGGTCCATAATAAGACGGATTAGCGGGGTTATAGAAGGTGTAATGGTCCAGGTCGTCGCGCCGCGGGGCCTCGCGCTCGTAATCGGTTCCGGCCAGCAAGGTGAACAGCTTGGAGAAAGTCTTAACGTAAGCTGCGCTGGCGCCCGCCACCGTGCGGAATTCGCTTTGCCGGATCAATCCGTCTCCGAAGTCGGAATAGAGCGCAAGATTATAAGTGCGGAAGAACCCGGAGAGGTGTAGCTGCCCGTTGCCGCCAAGGTTCCACACATCGTTCAAGGCCATGAGCGCCGTGTGGGTCTGGTCCCTTTGCCGCGGGTCAACCGTATCCGGATACTCTTTCCAGCCGTCCGCAGCATCGATGCTATTAAATCCGCATATCGGCCTGAGCCCCGCCACGTAGGAAAAGCCGTAGTATCCGATCCCGACCAACGTCAAGGTGTGATCTCCGGCGTGGAAGACTTCGCCGCCATTGATCTTGAGCTGCTTGCGGTGCTCAAGCCGGTCGAGGAATCCGTTGCCGAATGAGCCCTCGAAAGCAATCCACGAAGTCGTGGAAGGGCTGAAGCCCGCCGCGCCCGTAATGTCCCGGTCGTCTCCAGTCAAGGTGACGAAGGGATCGAGGTGCGAGCGCAGCGCATAGCTGGTGGCGAGATTCAAGGCGTGATTGCCCTCCCGCACGTTGAACGCGCCGCCATCCACTTCGACGCTCTCAATCACATCCGCAACGTATATGTTCGGGTCCGTATAGCCGTTGCCGTGCGCGTTGGCTGAAAGATTATTGGGCGCCAGGTAGCTGCCCACTTGGATGAATTGCGCGATGGGCTCGCCGTGGTCGCCGGCGACGCCCGGTGCAAAGTACTGGGGCGCCTTGATGCCGCTCGAGGCCGTCTCAATCGGATAGCCGGGAATCGAAATCGGTGCGCCCGGACGACCCGGATTGGCGTCCAGCAGATCTGCGCTGGCAAAAACCTTCACCGCGGGATCGGGCGATTGAACATCGACGTTCTTTACGTCGGCTGTCACCGTTACGGTTTCGACTCGCGCCGCGAGGTGAGCGAATTGAAGATCGACACGCAGTGCCTCGCCGTCACCAACGTGCACGGCCTGCTTGATTTCGTCGAAGCCAGCAGCCGAGGCGCGGATTTCGTAATCGCCCGGCGGCATCGTCGGGAAAACAAACCGCCCATCCTTATCACTTGCGGCCTCGACGGGAGGTGCGCCGGATAGGGTGGCGAGCCTTAACTTAGCCCCCGCCACCACCGCGCCTTGCGGATCGGTCAAGCGGCCGACGATGCGGCCATCGGCTGCCCAGACACGGAGACCGAGGGCGAAAAACATCGACGTGAGCGCCACCATTTTGTAGGTCATCAGCGATTCCAGGTGGTGTTACACTTTGGCAAAACGTGCTACTCGTTGCGGATGGTAGCACGACATTGGAAAGTGTGTCACGCACAAAGTTGTCCGGGAGGGAGTTTCTTTCCGTCGCGGGTGCCCCCGATGCGTCGAACGCCTGACCGGTCAGCGGTTATAATGATAGTGGGCAAAGACGCATCGAACCGAAGGACGATAAAAGGAACAGTCCTGTTGAAAGTGACACAGCGCGGCAAAGCTGCAACCCAACCCGTAGGGCCGAACGGCGTTCGGCCCCCGGGCGAGCGCTGCTCGCCCCGACTACAGGCGCCGGCGCTTAGGTAGATTCCATGAGAGCAGACCAGCGCAGCGAGTTAACAATAAAGCTCTTGGCTACCGTCCTTCTTTGTGTCCTGCCGGGCTTTGGTCAGGCAAACGTGGGTCAGTTACGCCTTCGAGTCACCGATCCAGCAGGGCTTGGAGTTGAGAGCACTGTCGAACTGATCAGTGAAGTGAATCAGTTCAGCGACTCGTATGCCACGAACGGCAAGGGAAGGTTGCAGGTGGACCGGCTGCCTTTCGGAGTGTATCAGATGCGTGTTCACCGCGAGGGATTCGCGACCTTTTCCGGCTCCTTGGAGATTCGCTCGGTGTTTCCGGTTACCTACCACGTCGGGCTGAGCGTAGCGGTCGCGACCACGTCGGTGGTCGTCATTGGCCAGCCCACAATGATCGATCCTTACCGAGTCGGCAACATTTATCGAATCGGCTCGCAGGCAATCGAGAATCGTCAGTCCTCAATACCAGGCCGTTCAGTCGTTGACCTGGTCGATACGCAACCCGGTTGGCTGTACGAAGGCAATGCCGTGCTGCATCCACGCGGCTCAGAGTACCAAGTGCAGTTTGTGGTGGATGGTGTTCCATTCACCGATAATCGCTCGCCGAGTTTCGGCCCTGATATTGAAGCCGACGCTGTTCAGTCCCTGAGCATCTATACTGCAAATTTCCCGGCTGAATATGGGCGCAAGATGGGGGGCGTGGTGGAGGTGGACACGGCTCGGGACAATCGCCAGGGATGGCATGGAAAGCTGGTCACCACGGGCGGAAGCTTCGAGACAGCCGATGGTTACGGCCAGGCACAATACGGGTGGGGAAAGAACCTGCTCAGCTTCACCGCCGATGGCGCAGCCACAAACTGGTATGAAAATCCGGTGGTTCCGCAAAACTACTCCAACACCGGTACAACCTCCGATTTTTCGGCGTACTATGAGCGCGACTTGACGGACCATGACAGGGTTGGGCTGATCATCCGCCACGAACAGACGGAGTTTGACGTGCCGAACGAAGAAGTCCAGCAGCAAGCGGGCCAGCGGCAAAATCGGAACAATAAGGAGAGCCTGGCGGTATTCTCTTTTCAGCACATTTTTTCCCCCGAAATTCTGGGCGATTTCCACGCCATGTTGCGGCAGGATTCCGATGGCTTCTGGTCCAACTCTCTCTCCACGCCCGTCGTGGCTTTTCAAAATCGTGGGTTTAAGGAAGGATACGCGAAAGCCGCGGCGGCCGTTCACCACGGCCGCCAGGAATGGAAGGCCGGAGTGGAGGCAGACTTTACACCGCTTCACGAAGCCTTCAGCGACACCATTACAGACCCTTCCCAGTTCGATCCCGGCACCCCTGCCCGCTTCAGCTTTTTCGGAAGGGGCCACGACTACGAGCAGGCAGCCTTTTGCCAAGACGATCTCCACCTGGGTAAATGGAGTGTCAGCGCCGGCCTGCGATGGGATCATTATCAGTTGTTGCTCAACCAGCAGGCCCTCAGTGCGCGGCTCGGACTGGCGCGATATTGGAAGAAAGCCAACACCGTCTTTCACATTTCGTATGACCGGATCTTTCAGACGCCGGCGTTCGAGAACATCCTTCTGTCGAGCTCGCCTGAGGTCATAAGCCTTAATCCCAACGTACTCCGGCTCCCCGTTCCACCCTCTCATGGCAACTACTACGAGGGCGGGTTCTCTTCCGCGTTGCGTAACAAATTCCGGCTTGAAGGGAATTATTACCGGCGCTATTTCGACAATTATGCAGACGACGACCTTCTGTTGAATAGCTCGGTCAGCTTCCCGGTCTCGTTTCGGAAGGCCGAAATTTACGGGGCCGAGACGAAGCTGGATTTGCCGAACTGGGGACGGCTCTCCGGTTATGTGAGCCACTCGTACCAGGTGGGGTCAGCATATCTTCCCGTCACCGGCGGACTTTTCCTGGGTGTACAGGATATCAATTCAGACACGCAGGGAGCCGGACGCTTTTGGGATTCACAGGATCAGCGCAACACACTGCGCACGCGCTATCGTTATCAATTGACCGGGCGCGCGTGGGTGGGCGCGGGGGCCGAGTACGGAAGCGGGCTGCCGGTTGAATTTGAAGGCACGATTCAAGAGGCGCTGGCTGAGTATGGTTCGGAGGTTGTGGATCGCGTCGATTTGGCGCATGGCCGCGTTCGGCCCAATTTTTCGCTCGATGCCTCCGCCGGCATAAGCTTGTATCACAGCGATCGGCTGGACATGCATTTGCAAGCGGACGTGCAGAACATCAATAATCGTCTAAACGTGATCGATTTTGCCGGCCTTTTCTCAGGAAATGCGATTGGGCCGCCTCGCAGTGCCTTCGTCAGGCTCCAAACAAACTTCTAAAACGGCCGCCGGTGCCAAGAGAAACGGCGTCAGGTGCCGTTTCCGCTTCCCCATGACGGCATATCACACTAGTCCCTCTTCTGAAAAGGGTGCCTGAGATCGTATCTCCTTCTTTCGACCGGGGTGAGAAGGATGGGCCCTTCGGATTTGCCGGACACGGACGAACCTGGTTTCCCGGGACTACGAGAAGTGTCTTCGCACGTTTTGTACCCAGTCCGCAAATAAGCCCAGCGCTAACGCCATTCGTTGGGTCGTGGCAGTTTTCAATTCCAGCATTGCTTCGTTGTGGTGCGGTGCGCTTGGCGAAGCCGGATTCGCCACGTTCATAGGGATCGCAGGTAAGGAGTCATCCACCTGCAGCCTCGTTTGTCCAACGGAACTCGCTAATTGGCCAATCGAGGACTGTAACTGTGATGACATCAACGCCAAGGCGTTGGCGAGGGTCGCGAAGCCGGCAATGGAAATCTGATGGTTTTTTCGCTGCTCATAGATGGTTGCGAATTCGAAGTTGCATTGAGCCTTGTAAACTATGGACCTCAGTCGCTCCGCCGTTCTTGCGCTGACGGCCAGGTTGGCAACGCCGTCACGGTCGATGGGAAACTGTGGGGGCTGCCCTTCATATTGTTTCGCCAGCGTGTCGTAGGTGGTGAGGCGGCTCGCGATTGACTGGACTCGCGTATCGAAACCGCCCAACTCCTGAACCGCCTGCTCGATGGAATCCCAGAACGGGGCGAAAGCTCCCTCGCGGAATCCGGCCTCAGCCTGATCCAAGGATTCCTCTGCAGCCATAAGATGTCCCGGCAGCAGTTCGAAGTCGTCGCGCGACTCTTTGCAGTTACGCCCCAGACTATCCGCGTAATCCTTCTGACGCTCCGCTGCTTGCCTTCGTTCCGCCTCACGCTTTTCAAGAGCGGCTCTTTCTGCCGCCGGCTTTCTCTTATAGGTGGCAGCCAGTTCTTGCAAAGTTCTTACAATCGCCACAAGAATGATCACCAGAAGGACTGCAAACAAGGCTTCCACGGATTCCTCCAGATCTGCGTCGTAAGAAATCCCGGGCTTTGGAGCGGCTGTGATACCAGCACGGCGCGGCAGAGCCGCCACAAAACCGAGCCGGGAAAACTCGCGCCAGACGGCGACACGATTGCCTGTCGTACTCTACCAGGACTCTGAGGCAGGGTGTCAATGGTACTTTTATTCTCCATGAGCCCAGTGGCTCGATCACGGCTGGCTGGCCCGAAAAAGGGCAGGTGAGGCAGTTAGAGACGAACCGAAGTCCGGAGAGTGCGGGACGATGCTCTGACCCGATCTGTTGTTTCATGCTTGGCGGGCTAACAACGGGCCACGCTTATCGCACGGCTTATTTCCACCGGTCCCCATGCTTCAGGACGTAATGCGCCAACACATAGCGCCAAGGAATAAGGGGGATAAAAATAACCACCATCAGGACCGCTTTGATATCTTCTGTCGTCGCGGCATTGATCTCGTGCGCGGACCATAGCGGCAGCGCAAAGGCGGCGAGATATATCGCCTTCCAGATCAGCTCGAACAGCAATACCGGCAACATTTGCACGGGGTATCGAAGTCCCAATGCGGCGGTCGCGCCGAGGCCGGCAAGCAAAGCGCACTGGACCCCATGCGTCGCCGCGAACTCATGGGTGTGGTGGATGACGGCGGGCCAGATAGTCACGCCGAGCCCAGCGGCCATCACAAAATACGCGGCCCGCAGCGTGTACAGGCGAAACAGCGAGACCTCGAGTAGGGTGGTTCGTGATGTCACCTTAGCGGATGGAGCGGACGGCCCAATAACCGAGTTCATAGTGGCGTCTCCTCCTAACGCAGAGCAGCAGGACGCTGGTGTTGCGTTACCGAATAAAGTGAAACAGCCGATGGTCTGTCACCCTGAGCGCAGCGAAGGGTCGCTGCAGTTGTTTTCTCCGTGAAACTGCGGAGATGCTTCGCTTCGCTCAGCATGACAGCTTACTACTCTTGCTTTAACATCGCCTCAATGGTCACGATGTCAACTAGCCCGGAACAGCCATAGATTGCCGGTAGAATCTGATCCGCCGGGTAAATGCGCCGCAATTGCGCAACTCGCTCCGTTCCCGCCCGGTAAGCCGGAAGGTACATTCGGCCCAGCAACGGGTGTTGACCCCAGGCGCCGGAGAGCTTGTCCGCGCGCTCTTCGGTGACCAGGAAATCCCTTCGAAGCTCGGCAGCCACTTTCTCGCGCTCCACTCCTTCTCCCCACGTGAGGTATGAAGATTGATTCTTGGCATCGTCCTGGAGTAACGCCAGCAACACGCCGATCTGCAAATCCTCGTCGGGCAGTTGCTCGATTTCAGTTACGCCATGGGCGATGAGAATCGCATTGTTGGCGATTCCCTCGTACAGGGTGCCGGAGCGGGTGTTCATGGTCGGCACCGTGACTTCGAAGCCGGCCTTCCCGCGCACATAGAGATTCTGCAAGTAGGCAAACGTGGTAACGTGCCCGGGCACGACTTCATGACTCACCAGTTGCTCGAACTCCGGCACGGAGATCTTGAGCGATGCGTTAATCTCGTAGGTAGCTTCGTACCGCGGACTGCCATCCGCCGTCCGCGCTCGCCCAAGGTAGTTCATCGAGCCCGAAAACCAGGCGTCCTTGATGGGCAAGAATTCAATATTGGCCCGAGGCACAGGCGCGAGATCCGGCGGAAGATAAGGAAGCAAGTTGACCGCGCTCAGGCGGTCGAAGTGGGCGATCATGGCAGCGCTGAGGGCGCGGACAGAAGCCATCGGTACCATCCGATCCCGCCGCCACGCATCGACCGCCCCGAGCAGGCTGGCTGAACCAGCGGTCGCGTAACCCGCCCGGCCCAACAATTCCGCCACACGCTCCCGCTTGGCTCCGGGGTTCGAGGCTTCCGGCGGACGCCCAGTCGAGGCCTCAACACACCGGACGTAGGGAACCGGTTCGCCTTTCCCCAGCACTTCCATGGCAAGATCCCACATGGTCTCGAGACATAGCGCCAGGCCCAGCAGATACTGGCCGCGCAGGCCGCCCATCTTCCCTGCCTCATCCCGAACCCCCGCGATGGCTTGCGGGATGTCCACCTCGCCGAGATACTCCTCCACCGCCTGTCGATCCACCGTCTTGCCTGCCACCCCGCCGCTCGCCCGCACCTGCGCCGCCGCCGCAGCCTTATAGGCCGCCGTCAACGGCTCATCCGAGAACCACGAGTCAGCAATGAATCGGCCCGTCCCCGAGGGACACATGACATCGCCACCCCAAAGCGTGTCGGTGCCGAGAACTGCATCTGCAACAAATTGCCCTATGGTGTCCATGGATTGCTCCTCACTTTTCTGAAAGCAGGTCGCGCAGAGTTTGCGCCGTTCAAACTCTGCGGCTTCCAATTGTGGATAATCGCGTGTCTATTATTGCTGACTACGAACATGGCATTCCGAAAAGCCGCAGAGTCTCTGTAAAGCGAGACTCTGTGCTACCTGCTGCTAATCCTTGCATGTTATCATGAGCGTGTTATTCTTTGCCTGGCAAGCGTTGTAGGTGGAGAGGACCATGCCGAATTTAATGGAGAGAATCACCGTCGACCCGGAGCAGTGCGGCGGGCGTCCCTGCATTCGGGGCATGAGAATCCGCGTCATTGATGTGCTGGACCTATTCGCGGCAGGCTTGAGCTCGGAACAGATACTGGCCGAGATGCCTGATCTCGAGATCGAGGACTTGAAGGCAGCGCTTCGCTATGCAGCGCTTCGGCTGGACCACCCTGTGCTGGTAGCATGAGGACTTTTGCTGAACTCTCGCTAGGGCGCTCGGATTTTCTAACTATTTACAGCTCCGCACATAGGAATGCCTGCCAACTGCTCTCTGAGGCTGAGATTCTTTTCGAACACCGCGGGTTCGCAAGAGCGTTTGCGCTCGCCTTCACTGCTCTTGAGGAGATTTCTAAGTCACAACTGGCTGCCGACGTGTTCACCGGCTTCATCGAAGTGAGCGATTTCCAGGCACTTTTTCGACATCACAAGGAAAAGATTGCCAGGATGGATTGGGTGTACGAGGATGAGCCAACGTGCTATTGGGATTTCGATGAACTCGTGCGCATCAGGGGCAAGCCCAGCTTTGCCGATCGCAACGATGCGCTCTACGTCGATGTCGACGGGAAAAGAGTTCGCCGTCCCGAGGATGTTATCCAGGAAGAGCAGGCGAAGAGTATGATCAGCGCCGTCAGGCTGGCCTTGGAGAGAATATGGGTGACCACGGAGTTCTGGGGCCATCAGATCGGCACGAAGGGCCTTCTGAAATAGGGCGGATAGCGTGGACTACCGCTCTTGCGCTCAGCGTCTCTTCGGCCTTGCGGGTGGTGCCTACGTGCCGACGTCTTTTGTCGGCATGTAGCCGGCCCTCGGGATGGTCAGGGGCGCAGACATGCCAAAAGACGGCACGTCTGCGCCACCCGGCCGCACCCTCCTGGGTATCAGGGACGCTGAAGGGAAAGCGGCTGACGTACCGGCCGCCAGTAAATTTAGAAAGGGGTGAACCGGATGCCGCGACCCGAGCCTGTATTCGACGGCACCGAGGGTGACGTTCTGATCGAAATCTACGAATGGCCAGACGTTCCCTTCTCGTCGTACACGTTGACGCAGAGGCTGAATCCCAACCTCCAAACCGCTACCCCGGAGTACCGCACTGCATTTGCTCACGTCAACAGCGTAATAGAGGACCATTTTGTTCGCGGGCTTATTCGACGCAAGCGATCAAAGAGCGCCGACGGGGTCTTCTTCAACAATCTGAAATTGACCTACAAGGGAGAACAGGCTGCCATTCAGGAGCGTAATCGGCGCACAGAACAGGAGAAGGTCAAGCAGCTTCTTGATGTTGCCGCGTTGATACGGGGAGACGCGGAGAAGAAGTGACCGGTACAGAGGCAGGCTACGTCGTGGCTGGCGCAGAGCGAAGCTCTGCGGTGTTGAAGCACGACAACTGGCCAAACGCAGAGCTGGCGCTCTGCGCCAGCCGGCGATCCCGTCAAGAGTGGTAGAATCCCTCAATGCGTAATCTGGAGGTTCCCCCATGAAAAAACATCGCGTTGTTTCCTTAATGCTCATGCTGGCGATCACGTCCGGCACCGCCTGGGCCAAGCCAAGGCAATTGATTTCCGTTCAAGTGGTACGGTATACCTCGGATCCCTATGTTCTGCGGGTTCCCGTGGCCGGTCATCCCGGCTCGTCCACCACAAACTGCACTAGCACGCCTAGTGGTGCGACCACGACTTGCAATACTCAGGAGTATCCAGCCCAGGAGCCGTCGGTAATTGGCTTGCCGATGCAAACCGGGTACATATACGCAGTGATGCCGGATGGGAAGCACGTAACGTTGGAATCTTGGGGGTTTATGACCCTTTACTACCCTCTGTCACCGGGATCGTATGACGGTTGGACCGATGGCGGCAAGGTGCTTCACATACACGTCCCGTATTACAACCCCCGCAATCCCAAGTCCCCAAAGTTTCACTGGCACGAATACCGCGTCGTCGGCACTTGGTGACTCGCGCGGGGGCGGGCCTTGCTCTGCTACGAATTCAGCAGGTAGCGCGGACCGCCGGTTTTGCGGTCCGCGTCTTTTCGGTCGCAATCATGTCCACAGTGTTGTAGCATAGCGCCGTACCCAAGTGCCCTTGCCCCCCGGCGTACCAGAGAAGAGACGCGGACCGCAAAATCGGCGGTCCGCGCTACCCCGCTTCCAACCCTCCGTCATCTAATGAGGACGTCATAGATGTTGTGCTCGCCAATCCAGAACCACAGGTATTCCTCGGGAAACTTGACAGCCAGGGCGCGATACTTCAGCGTGACGCGCGCGGACCAGATTTCCTGCCCTTTGCGCTCGCCGAGCTTCTTGAATTGCAGGGAAGGATGCTGCGGGTCTTTCTTCAGCAACGCGAATTGCTTATCGGCGCGGGCGCGGATGTCGGCGGGCAGGGCGTGATAATCGTTCCAGAAATCCGCGTTCGCGCGGTGGTTCATGACGGGGTCGTTAAAGCGGTTGCGTGTTTCCGGCTTTGTGTTCGGCCAAGGCCCGATTGATGCGGTCATCGATGCGCCCCGCTTCGAGATCGGCCTCGAGCTGCGCGTCGATGGGCTGCGGGCAGTGCTGGTCCAGCCATGCGTAGAGCTCTTCCAGTTCGGACGGCGTGAGCGCCCGAATTGCGTGCTCAATCTCCCGGACCGTGTTCAAGCTCATATGCGCTTGCCTCGTGTAAACAAGATTCCAATCGTTCGCCAGCCGGGCTCTTTCTCACATTCCTCAATAGGGGTTTCCAGTCCCACCCGAATGGATTCACGCATACCCGGCACCGAGAGGAGGTAAAGTGTCTCCTGAATGGCATTCCAATCTTCCTCAGGCACCAGCACGGCATTGGCGCGCATACTGGTGATCAAGACCGGTCGATGCGCATCGGCCGCCTTGTCCACAATTCGGTCAAGCTTTTCCCCTGCCTCTTTGGCATCCAGAGTATTCAAGCTGCAAGATTACGCTCTTTCCCAGTCTGCGGCAAGCGAGTTGCTTCCACCCAAGGATCGCGATTGATTGAAATGAAAGGCGACGTTAGCGAATGGTCTGGATCTCAATGCCGAGTTGGAGGCGGCTCCAAGCCTGATCGGCGGTCATCGCGGGGATGCGACGCTCGCGTGCCAGTGCCAGACAGGCACGGTCACCGAGCGATAGCCCCGCCGGCCGGGTCATTTGAGCCAGCCCCGCCGCAATCGTCGCTTGTTCGGTCGTGAACTCAACCATTTCCACCGGCATTGCCAGAAGGTTTTTCGCAATCAGGGGCACATCCTGGCCGGCGCGCCCGAAACAGCCGAGCACCTCGGAAAAGTTAACCGTCGACATGCAGGATTCCCCGAGCACCTCCCGAACCTTCTGGTGCCCACGTTCGCGCAACAGGAAGGCAAGCACCGCGGAAGCATCCAGCGCGATCATAACTGCCTTTCCTGGCGCGCTTCGCGACGTCGTCCACGAATCAGTTCATCCGTGAGGCGCGGCGGTTTGCCCTTGAAAAGCCGGACGACAAAATCCTGCAACACCTCGGCATCGAAAGGCGTTCCGGTTTCTCCCTGAACGGCCTTGGTCAGAATGGCGCGTGCTTCCGCCTCCATACTCCGGCCTTTGCGTGCAGCGCGCAGACGCAAGCCCCGGCGGGTCCATTCGGGTACGTCTCGGATATGCAAGCTCGCCATGCAAGCAATGGTAGCATTGCTTGCATCTGACATCAACTTGTTTACCTGGAGGGAAGCAGCTTCTCCCCCTCTTTCTCCCGACAACGGGCGCATACATCGCGACAAAAGGCGTCGCGACGTATGCGCTTCCCACGCTACTCGCTCACTTTTCTGCTGGGGATGTTATCCTCAGCGAGCTAAACCACACATACAGGCACAGGCCAACAAACAGCAGGGCGGAAACGCTTTGGGACATCGCATCGTGCGCGTAGAAAGGCGTCTGGATCCACTCTTCTTTGAAATGCGGCAGCACGCGCAGCGCCGCCCCAATCACTCCGCCCAGTGCGCCGCCCGCCATCAAGCCGCCCGCCAGGATGATACCGCGCTCGCGGATGGTCTTGCCTTGTTGGCCGCCAACCTTCTCCCCGCGCTTGTTCACCAGGTGCGAGAGGAATCCGCCCACTAGGATCGGCGTGGTCAGTTGCAGCGGCAAGTAGACTCCCAGCGCGAAGACCATGGACGATACGCCGAGCATCTCGAGCACCACGGTGATCATGGCGCCGATGCCGAACAACATGTAGGCGACCGGCTGGCCGCTCATGAATCCCGACACTACGGCTTTCAGTGCGGAGGCCTGGGGCGCCACCAGGACCTGCCGCAAATCGCCGGGCGCCGCCTCTCCGAATTGGAAGGCCTTGGCCAGCAGGATGATGGTTAAACCCGCGGTGATGGCCGAGGCGACGACTCCGATAAACTTCACCTTTTCCTGCGCCGCAGGCGTGGAACCGAGCCAGTAGCCGGCTTTCAGGTCGGTAATGAACTGCCCCGAGGCGCAGAGGGCTACACACACCATGCCGGCGAGGGCCATGGCGAAGAACATGCCGGTGGTCCCGGAGAGCCCGAACTTCAGCAAAACCACCGCCGAAACGATGATGGTCATTAACGTCATGCCGCTGGCCGGGTTGTTGGCCGTGGTGGCAATGGCGTTGGCCGCCACCGTGGTGAAGAAGAATGAGAAGACAAGCGTCAGCGCCAGGCCCACGGCGACCACCGTCCACGAAACATGAAGGTGTTTGAAGAACGCCGCCACTCCGATGGCCGCCAGCAGCACGCCGAGGACGATGCTGAGGATGGGAATGTCGCGGTCGGTGCGTTCCGTTTGCGGCGTTTCGCCGTGGCGGAAGGCGTGCAACGCGATGCCGAACGATCCGGCAACCACCCGCAGCGACTTGAGGATGCCGACCAGGCCGGCGCTCGCGATGGCGCCTACGCCGATGAAGCGCACATAATTGCGGTAGATGTCGGAGGCCGCCATGTGCGAAATGGGGATGGTAGCAGGATACACCGTAGCGTCGCCCATATGGCTGCCGATGAACCAGATCATGGGGACGAGCACGAAATTCACCAGAATGCCCCCGGCGCAAAAGATCAGGGAAACGCGCAGCCCCATCACGTAGCCCAGGCCGAGCACGAAGCTGATCGCGTCGAAATTGAAGACCATGCGCCCGCGCTCGGCCAGTGCCCGGACCGCGGGCACGAACTGGAAGTTCAGGTACTCCTTCCAGACGTGGAACGTGCTGACCAGGAAGTCGTAAACCGCGGCGATGACCGTGGCCTGAATCAGCAGTCGGGCCTGAGAGCCGCCCTTCTCGCCGGTCACCAGCACTTCCGTGATCGCCGTGGCCTCCGGAAAGGGCAGCTTGCCGTGCATTTCGCGCACAAAGTAGCGCCGCAGCGGAATGAGGAAGAGGATGCCAAGGCAGCCGCCGCTCAGGCAGATGAAGATGGTCTGCAACGGATGCGGGTCGAGGTGGAGAATGTAGAGCGCCGGCACGGTGAAGACGGCGCCCGCCACCACGCTGCCCGAGGCCCCGCCCATGCCGGTGATGATCATGTTCTCGAGCACTGTGGAGCGCCGCCCGTAGACGCGCGCCAAGCCGATGGCGAGGATCGAGATGGGAATCGCCGCCTCCATTCCCTGCCCGACCTTGAGGGCGGAATAGGCCGAGGCGACACTGAAGACGATGCAGAACAAGGTACCCCACAGCACCGCGCGCCAGGTCGCCTCCGGCGGCGCCATGCCGGCGGGCACCAACGGCACATAGACTTCGCCGTCCTTCAACGGCTGGTACGCCTTTTCTGAAAGCGACTGGGTTTCGACATCGGCCATAAACGGGCCTCCTGACCGGGATCAAACGCTGGGCCCCCCGTCATGGCCCCGTGGCGGTCCCCCCTCACACCAAACGGGCAACCATTATTGCATAGCGAGTCAAGCATCGCTGGCCGCAATGCAGCCTCCCGTCTTCGCAGGGCTTCGACCTGCGCCAGCTACGGTCGGATTATTGTCAAAACAGACTTGCTGAGAGAGACTTCTCGCGCGGGGGGCGATTGGTGTATAGTGTGAGAGGTAGGGATTAAAACACAAAACTCAATTTGACCAACGGAGGAAGGGGCGACTATGCCTTCACCCCATTTCAGGACCGAGACTGAGATGATGAAGAACGATGCGCTTTACTTGATGCAGCAGGGGCGTGAAAACAAAATCAAGAGATTAAATCGGGCAATCAAGAGGTCCTGGCACTACAAAGACGGCAAGAAGAAAGCCGTGAAGTTGGGGGTCACGGTAGGTTTGACCACCCTATTCATTGGCGTGGGGGTTGCCACTCACGGGGCAGCTATTCCTGTCGTTGCCGCCCTCGCCGCCGGGAGCTTTGTGGTGGGCAAGATGAACGACACCATGTTCGCGAAACTCTACGGACGCCAATACACCGGCGGCGCGAAAACCCGGGATTTTGTCGAACATATGAAGAATAACCCGGTGGACTTCGATACGGAGGAAAAGTCGAAAAGCCTCTCCTCGCGGGCCCACAAGACGATTCGGCGTGCTTGCCAGCACTATCGAACGGCGGTGGATAAACTGAAGGAGCTAACGACTGAGGTAAAGGCAAAGCCCAAGGTGACGAGTTGCGATGAAGCCGCGAAACGGTTGACTTCTGTGTTTCAAGCCAAGCGCCACCTCGACAAGTCCTGGCTCTACATTCACCCGGCCTATTTTCTGTCGCAAGCTTTGTTCAAAGTCTACGAAACCTACTGGAGTGTTTGGGAGGGGGGCCACGGCGCCAAGAAGCTGGAAGATGCAGTGAGCGAGCAGATCAAGGGTCTTATGGAGAAGCACCAGGAGTACGGAGACGCTTGCGGAAGCGACAAATGCTACTGGCAAAGCGGTAAGGATGGTGAAAAAAGCGAATTTAATCCTCAAGCGGAGCCTAAGCTCTGGAGCGCCATGGATTTCAAACACCGAGAGGACAAACTTAAGGAAGCAGAGGAACACCTGGAAAAAGACCCCGTGGCCGAGGTCCCCGACCCTAGTGATGGGCTCGATGCGGACACCCAGAAACTGTACACGGATACTAAGGCGAAGTATCTTAACCGGAGCGTTCTTACCAAGGTGAAGCACTCCGTGACCAACACTTGGGATCGCAAGACGAAAAGCGAAAAGTGGGCTTTTGGAATCTCACAGGTCGCAAGCGTGGGCCTGGCTGCCGGAGCTGCCGGGGGCGCGGCCCATGTTCCCGAAGGACTTGGAGAAGGAATTAAGGCTTTGATTGAGTACGCTCACGAAGCGGCTGACGTAGGGGCCGACGTAGGCGTCGACAAAGCGGCCGAGGCGGGGGCCGAAGCGGCGGGACGAAAGGGTAGCGCCGGGGGTTCAAAGGCAGGGAAAGAAGGGCAAGAGAGCATTCAGAAGGCTGCGATCCACCTTTGGGAATTCTTCCAGGTCAAAGACAAGTTGGCGGAGTTGAAGAAGGAGCAGGTAGATTTTCCTGAGGGTGATGTCTGCGGATCAGCCATGGCGAAACTCTACGAGATTCAGAGATTGAGGCACCATCTCGTGAAAACCCAGTTGTATCTTGGGGAGACAATCGAGGTGGTTGCCGAATGCAGTGAAGAACTCCACAAAAAGATCAAAGATCTGAAGAAATTTCACAATGACATTGTCAAGGATATCGATGCCTTCATGAGAAGGTCGGGTGACCATGCCGCATGTAAGGAGTGCTACCTGAATTCGGCGTGAAAACCACGGAGAAGAGGTTCAGTTAGCTTTTACACCTTTTCCGCGTCGTCCTCGGCTCCGCAGGCTGTTTTGCAATCCGCGGGCGCATTCATCGCTCTGCATATATGCGCCCTCTGGCCCCAACAAGCCGCCCCCTCAGAGCCAGACGATCTTGAGAAGAGACTCGATCCGCTCAAAGTTCTTGTCACTTGTTACCAAAGGAGCCTTGCGGCTCTCGGCGAGCGCGGCGGCGAAGCAGCCTGCATAAGGAAGACCGTAAACCGCTTTGAGACTTGCCGCCCGCCGGGTAAGTTCAAAATCTGCGTCTACGATCTCGATGGGCAATTGCGCGATCTCACGGAGTTTGCCGCCGGCCACCCCTTCGCCGTGCGTGCGCCAGACCGAGTAGTACACCTCGCCCCAATTGACCACCGACATCAGCAGGGGGGATTTCGCTTCCGCAGCCTTGCCGAGCAGTTCTTCGACCGTTCGAGCGCCGACGCGATCCTCGAAGAATGTCATCAGAGCGCTGGCGTCAAGGACGTGGGTTTTCACAGGACACGCTCTTTCCTGCGTTCCTCGATCAAGTGCTCCAGCGTCGAAGGGCTGCCCTTGAGCGAGCCACGCAGTCGGCGAACGAATTCTCTGGTGACGGGCTGAACCACGATGTGCCCGTTTTCCTCGAGGAACGAAACAACTGTTCCCTTTTTGATTCCCAGGCGGCGACGCAGCGGTGCGGGAATTACCACCTGTCCCTTGACGGTTACGGTGCCGGTCTCAACTTTCACAGGACTACCTCCCCATGAAAATCCTACCGTGGGTCGTCGTGTAAGTCAAACCAGCCATGTCTTACCTTCTTATCAAAAGCTAACTTGTCCTGGTGGAGAAAACTTCCCATGATCGGTCATCTTGCCTCTTCGAATTGCTCTCCTCACGGCCGCCTGCGCTGTAGGGGCGGTTCGCGAACCGCCCCTATCAAAGCCCAGCAGCTTGCACGATCAGGGGACGGCAAGCCGTCCCCCTACAGCTTGTAGGGGTAGGGCTTGCCCTGCCTACTGGTGCCTATTACGTGACGTGACGCATTTTATACTTGACAAATCTGTCCCCTTCTGGTAGGCTGTAAGGTCTGTGAAAGTCCGTCTCACTTCGC
>JBEKMN010000062.1:0-35783 GCA_050008495.1 Terriglobia bacterium
CCGGAACGACCTGGTCGGGAGATTTCCCCACCGTCAATCCTTTGCAGCCAACCAATCACGCGACGTCAAATGGGGACTCGAACGCCTTTGTCTCGAAACTGAACGCGGCGGGTTCCGCCCTGGTCTATTCCACGTACCTGGGCGGGAGCGGCCCGGTATCTTACTTAGGACCCGGAGAAGGGGGTGATTACGGTTTTGCCATCGCCATTGACTCCACTGGGGTTGCCTATGTGGCCGGACAGACCGGCTCGACGGATTTCCCCACGGTCAATGCCATACAGGCCAGTAATCAAGACACGAACGCCAAGTTCACCGCGTTTGTGGCTTGCTTGAACTCGACCGGGTCGGCCCTTGCCTACTCCACCTACCTCGGCGGGACCTCGCAGGCGCTAGCCAATGGCATTGCCGTTGACTCCTCCGGCAACGCGCACGTGGCTGGGATAGATGGGGGTGACTTCCCTACGGTCAATCCGCTCGAGGCGAGCGGCGGAACCACCTTTGTGGCCGCGATATCGCCGCCCCCAGCGCTCACGCTTCTATCAAGCACCCTCAGTTTCGGGACCGTGGTCGGCGGTACAACCAGCCCTTCGCAGAGCGTCATGGCCACTCCTCTCAGCACAGCAGCCGTGGGCCTCACGGGCATTACGACGAGCGGCGACTTTGCCCTTGTGACCACGGCCACTTCCTGCCCCTACAGCGGCGGCACACTGGCGGCAGGAGCCACTTGCACGATCGACATCACCTTCTCGCCGACCGCAACGGGCAACAGGACCGGCACGGCGACCATCAACTACACGGGCAACGGCAGCACGGAAACCGTGGCATTGAATGGCACTGGAATCGCGCCTGCTGCAAGTATCTCGCCCGCCAGCTTGAGCTTCAGTACTCAGGATGTGGGATCACCGAGCGCTCCTCAACCCGTGACCCTCACCAACAAAGGTCCGTTGGTGCTAGGTGTCAGCGCCGTAGCGACCTCGAGCGGCTGGATAGAGACCAGCAACTGCCTTCCTTCCGTTGCTGCCAATTCCAGTTGTACGATCAACGTTAGCTTCCAGCCCGCTTTTTTCGGGCCACAGACCGGCGCTCTCACGATTACGGACGCGGCTACAAACAGCCCTCAGACTGTTACGCTCAGCGGTACGGCGCTTGCGCCAGTGGTGAGCCTTTCGAGTACGAGCCTGACGTTTTCCGCGCAGACAGTCTCCACCAAGAGCGCGCCGCAGACGATTACACTCACCAACACGGGCGACGGGGCCCTGACTCCTCTCAAGATCACTCGAACCGGTCCCTTCGCCCAGACCAACACTTGCGGCGACTCGGTGGCTGCGGGCGCGAGTTGCACCATCAGCGTCACCTTCTCGCCGCTCGGGGCTGGCAGTCAAAGCGGGACAATGACGCTGACGGACAACGCCGCCGATAGCCCCCAGACGATTCAGCTTTCCGGTACTGGAATGGATTTCGCGGTGTCGAGTTCTACTCCCAGCCAGACCGTATCACCAGGACAGGTCGCGAATTACTCTGTGACGCTGGCGCCCCAGAATGGGTTCAGCCACGCGGTAAACCTGGCGTGCACCGGCGCGCCCTCGGAATCCACGTGCACGCTCACGCCCAACACTGTGACGCTGAACGGGACGGCATCGGTGGCGGTGGCAGTCTCGACCACGGCGCCATCGCTCGCGCCGCCACAGGGCAGATTCCTGCCGCCCGGCATGACAGGGTCAGGGAGAGTATTCTGGCTGTACGCGTTGTTGTGGCTGGCAAGTTTGGCGACGCTGGCTGCCGCCAGGAAGCGTCGCGCCGCCTATCTGCTGGGCGCGTGCTTGCTGCTGGCGATGTTGTGGAGCGCTTGCGGAGGAGGAGGAACCAAGACGGTTCCACCGCCCATCAAGCCCGGCACGCCGGCGGGAACTTACGCTGTGGACGTGACGGCAACCGACGCCACGACCTCCACCCTCACCCACACGATTCAGCTCACCCTCATTGTGAATTGAGGTCGGCGTCACACCTTCTCCGCCTTTCCTCACCGCAAGCGGCGGAGCCGCACGTCCACCGCAACTGAGGCATTCTTAATTTGGCCGGGCGCGCGCGGGAAAGACTTTGTTAACGAACTTCTAACTGGGGACAACCGTCCAACCTTGTGGTGGCCGAAAAACACCGCCTTAACTGAAAAGCACCAGATCGGCGGTTACAGGGCAAAATCGACAATCCTTTCCGGTTACTGCCATTAGCTTAAATCCGTGGTACTTAGCTCGCGGGCGCGGAAACCTCGGTTTGGCAACTCCCTTGCCTCCTGAAAGGTTGAAGTTTGAAAGGGCTCTTGGGAGCCAAGGAGGTATGAACCATGAAAAAGCTAATGCTACTCAGCTTGCTTGGTGTGGGTTTGATGGCAGCGCCTTCCGCTCAGGCTCAACCGGTGGTTTTCGGAGTCGGAGTGGGACCGGTTTACTTCGGAGCGCCTCCGGTGTGCGCGTACGGCTACTACCCGGCCTACCCCTACGCGTGTGCGCCGTACGGCTACTATGGACCGGACTGGTTCGTCGGCGGGGTCTTCATTGGCGCGGGGCCCTGGTTCCACGGCTGGCATGGACGCCCCGGCTATGGGGGCCGTCCAGGCTACTACGGCCGCGGCTATGCTCGCCCGGGCTATGCTGGACGAGAAGGGTTTAGGGGAGGCCCCGTGGCACGCGGACCAGTCGCTGGCGGACGCGGTCCAGTGGGCGGCGTGAACCGCGGTGGCTTCACTCGAGGAGGCTCAGCAGGCGGTTTCCACGCGGGTGGAGGTTCTCACGGCGGCGGACACCGGTAGAGCACATCCCTGAGTCCCTCCTTAACGGCCGGCAGTGGGTACTGCCGGCCGTTTTGTTTTTTGCACCAACGTCTACGTTGCGCTTGCGGTAAACTAACACCTGACGCCGAGCACGGATTCGCATCATCAGCGCTCGCGAGGTGACGCCGATAGACGAGAGGAGAACATCCATGAAGCCGAGCCATCGACGCTTTTTGCGCGACAATCTGTTAGGAATCAGCCTCACCCTTATTGGCCTGCTCTGTATGGCGACCGTGACGATTGCCTACATCGAACGTAGCGGCCACTCCCGGTTCGCCAGCGCGGAGGGGAAGGCGCTGGATGGGCCGAATATCGACGCCTTACGGGCACTCAACAAGGCTTACGAGCAGATCGCCCAGTCGATGACCCCGTCGATCGTCTCGATTCAATCCACGCAAGTTGTGAAGACGCAGATGTCTCCGTTTTTCTCCGATCCGTTGTTCCGGCAATTCTTTGGACCGCAGAGTCAGGTTCCGCGCGAACAGCGAGAGCACGCACTCGGCAGCGGAGTGCTGATCTCTTCCGACGGATACATCCTGACCAATAACCATGTGGTCCGGCATGCGACGTCGATCAAAGTGATGCTTTCGGACACGCGCACCTTTGACGCGAAAGTCGTAGGAGCGGATCCGCAGACAGACGTTGCCGTGGTCAAAATCGCGGGCAAGAACCTGCCGGAGGCGGCTGCCCTCGGCGACTCATCCAGCCTGCGGGTGGGCGACATCGTCATGGCCTTCGGAAATCCTTTCGGCCTCAATTTCACCGTGACCCGGGGAGCGGTCAGTGCGTTGAACCGGACGGAAGGCGGCATTGAAGACATTCAAAACTTCATTCAAATCGACGCCCCGATCAATCCCGGAAACTCCGGCGGGGCTTTGGTGAATGTCGACGGCCAGGTGGTTGGCATCAATACCGCCATCCTGAGCGGCGAAGGCGGTATGGGAGGGGAAGGCGGATTTATCGGTATCGGCTTCGCAATTCCCATCAATATGGCCAAGCACGTGATGGAAGATCTGATCAAGAACGGCAAAGTGACGCGAGGTTACTTGGGCGCAAGTATCAAGAGTCTGGACGAAGGTGTGGCGCATGCTTTCAAGGTGCCTGACACCTCGGGAGCCATCATTGAGGACGTCACTCCCGGAGGACCCGCCGCCCAGGCAGGGTTGAAGAACGGCGATGTGGTCCGGAAGTACAACGGGCAGTCCGTCGGCGACTCCGGCCAATTGATTGCTCTGGTGACCGAAACGAATCCTGGGACCACCGTGAAGCTCGACATCCTCCGGAACGGCGAGCCTATGACCATCCCGGTGACGCTGGGCGAACGTCCCGCGGACTTGAACGTTCACGCCGGCCTCGGCACGACTCCTTCGCAAGGCACGCTGCAAGGGATTACAGTTCAGGCTCTAACTCCGGAGATTCGCCAGCAGTTCGACCTGCCGCCGGACCAGCAAGGCGTGGTCATCAGTAACCTCGACCCGAGCTGCCCGGCGGCTCAGGCGGGTTTGCAGCCTGGAGACGTGATCGAGGAAATCAATCGCCATCGCGTAAGCTCGGTGGGGGATTTCCAGCGCTTGGCAGCCGAGGCGAAGGGCGACACGCTACTGCGCCTCAATCGACAAGGGAACGGAGCATTTATCGTCGTTTCACCGAACGGTGACGGCGAGGACAATCAACAATAGCGCGCCAGTGACGCCGGCCGAACAAATGTGGTCACTCACCGTAGCAGGGCCGACCCTTGTGGCCGCCCTGGGAAACCACAAGGGTCGCCGCTGCAAACGATCAACCCCAGAGTCTCTTATGCCATTTCCCTGTGACGTTACCGAGGGCAGACGATTTCGGAAGGCCCTTCAGCCATGCTTGCGCAGGCTTCCTGCGCCGATGATGCTGGATGCCGGCGCGTAATTGCGGACCGCGGGCCGTTTGCGGCGCCGGCCCCGTCGCGCCGGATGCGAGCTGTTGCTGGCGGCGCGCAGCAATGATCTGGAGCAGCAGTTGGTCTCGCTCCTGGCTGGAAATCGCCAAGTCCCGAAGGCGCGCGTCCCCATCCTTCGAATGGGATTTCAGCAAGGTCTTCAGATGGGGATAACTTTGAATTAAGTCGGAGACCTTCTCCTCGATGGAGACCGCGACGCCCGGTGAAACATTGGAGCGGCCGTCGCCCACGGCGTGCGGAACGGAATAACGATAGGGGTTCCGCGAAACACTAGTGTCAATGTGTTCAGGCTGCATCCAACTGCCATCGTTCTGCATTTACGTCACCTCTGTAGCCTTTGATCCTAGGGTGATGACCTTCTGGTCAGCATCGGCAGTAGATTAATCGGGGCTTGCTGTCCTGCCAACTCGGAGACTTTCCAGTTTCTTGGGATGCCTTTACGTGAGTGGCTCAAATTCTCCGTGCTCCCTTTTCAGCCTATTCCCAACTAAAGGGAGCACGGAGAGAGCTTTTTCAGTTGCGGCCGCTTCGCTAACAACTACCTGGCGTTTCCCAAAGCATAACGCCCTGCCCGGGCGAAAGCTACTGGGAAACTTGCTAGTTTTCAGGGAAGAGAGTGCTAGGGCCATGTAACCCAAATTCAAGGCATAAGTCAGTCCCGACATGCCTGGGCGGGTGAGAACCGGCGACCCCAGAAGCCGGATTTAGTGAACCAACTCGTGTTGCAGCGCAGTCACCGTCGCAACCAAAAGCTTCCGACACAGAGCACTCAGAGAAAAACTCAGAGAGGAAACAAAGAAAGAATACAAGCCATTCTGCCTTCTCTGAGTGCTCTGTGGGCACTTCTCTGCGCGCTCCGTGTTTGGCTTTTCCCGCCTGGCGGCTGGGGTGATCCGAGAGGGAAAAGCGAGCCATGGTTCAGGCTGCTATGACAAGCTGGTCGATGCGTTGCTGAAGATCTTGTATACCTGTACACTAAAGTTTCCAACTGCCGCCATGGAAGCCAAAAAAATGAAGGTCAAGAGCAAGCCGTATTCCACCAGATCTTGACCTTCCTCTTCATACCACAAGCGCATTAGTTGTGTCCTCATGTCCCTCCGCTCCTGAACGACGATTGTGACGAGTCACTACCTTTCGTACCCAAAGTGAAAAGCCAGTTGTCCAAATCCCTCCACACACACTGCCAAACACGTGGCCCAGCAGCCCGGGCTGAGGTCTCTGGTAAACTCCTAGTTGTAACGATAGATGACAACTGCCTGCCCTTTTTTCCAACATAACGTCCTGTGCGGGCGAAGGCTACTCGGAAACTTACTAGTTTTCAGGGAAGAGGGTACTAGTGGCAGGTCGAAGGTCAAACCTAAGTCGGCTGGATAATACCGTGGGTTATCGCATAGGTGGTCAATTCCGCGATGGTTCGTACACCGGTGGCCTCCATGATGCGGTACTTGTGGAACTCCACCGTTCGAGTCGAGATGTTCAACGCGGCTCCGATCTCCTTGGGTGATTTTCCTTCCGCCAGGAGCTGAAGGATCTCCCGCTGTCGCGAGGTCAGCTCCGGCTTAAGATCCTCTGGATGGTCGCGCTTTGCCAGGAGAGCCGTCAGAACATCGCCCGCGACGAGCGGCGAGATATAGGTTCGCCCCCGGGTCGCCTCGTGAATGGCCGTGATGATTTCCGAGGGCGCGGACCGCTTTAAGACGTAACCGGAAGCACCGGCCTGAAAAGCGGAGGTGGCAAAGGTCGCGTCGTCGTGCATGGTGAGGAACACGATCTTGGGAGGGTGCGGCATCTTGCGGATCCGCCGCGCAACTTCGATGCCGTTGAGCGACGGCATCGAGATGTCGGCGACAATCACGTCCGGCCGCAGCCGGTCGACCGCATCAATCAGCTCTCGCCCGTTGCCGATGAGGCCCACCACCTCAAAATGCGGCTCGAGGATACGCCGCAATCCTTCGCCGAACATGACGTGATCATCCCCTAACAGAACCCGTGCACGTCCCATCGCTGGCCGCCTGCCGCCCCTGAATGACTCATTCCAGGGGGCAGGCCCTCCGCGCTTGCTGAGTACGTTCTCCTCCGGCACGGCAATGCCGGATTACAGGGTCGCCATTATATTCAAAATCTTACCGAATTGCGAACCGGAGTTGGCAGGAAGGTGGAAGGGGGGCTAAAGGGCGAAGGGTAAAGGCTAAAGGGTAAAGCGCAAAGTGAGGGGCAAAATGTCCCTGACACTAAGGCTCAGGGATTAATGTGTTTACATCCGTTATTCAAGTTTCACTTTATACTTTAGCCTTTACCCTTTTGACTTTTTACGGCGTTTTGCGATGGTCCTGCAAGGGGCTCGCACCCAACTCAGGCCGCGCGACGGCTGTACCTTTATCGCGAAGCGCCCGTCGCATCGCGGAACGGATCATCATGAACTCGCCCACGTTTTCGAGCGCCAGCATCCCGACCAATTCCCCGTTGTGCTGCACGGGGAGCGATCGGCAACCGCAGCGGTGCAGCACCTGGACCGCCTGCTCGAGCATGTCATGAGAGTCGACCGTTTCGGGATCTCGCCGCATCGCGTCGCGCACAAGCTTTCCGGTTCCACCCTGGGCAATGGCGCGCATCAGGTCTTCGCGCGTCAGTAGACCCAGCACGTGCGTGCCGAACACCACAGGAAAGTCCTGCTGCCAACCGGAGAGAATATGCTCCACTGCCTGGTCCAGCGTGTTGTCGGGCAGCAAAGTCTGGAAGTCCGTTAACATCACCCGCTGCACAGGGATGCCACCCAACGAAGTGCGCATTTGCACCATCCCCGCCTCGCCACTGGCGCCCATCCACACGAAGAGGGCAATGAAAAGCAGGAAAGGATCGAAGAACAAGCCCAGGAATCCAAAAACAAAGGCGATTCCCTGGCCGACGTGCGCGGCCATCTGGGTGGCGTCCGTGTAATCCATTCGCTTGGCCAGCAGGGCGCGCAAGACGCGGCCTCCATCCATGGGAAAGGCTGGGATCAAGTTGAATAACACCAGCCACACGTTGACCGCGACGAGACTGGAAAAGAAGTCGTGGCCTGTCCAACTGATCGTCTCCGCCTGCCGCAGCGTCGGAAGCCGCCCAGCCAAACCCAGCGACACCAGCAGCACCGCGGCAATCACCACGTTCACCGCCGGTCCTGCCACCGCCACCAGCAGTTCCTGGTTCGGATCCTCCGGCATGCGCTCCAGTCGCGCCACTCCGCCGATGGGCAGTAGCACGATATCGCGCGTGCGAATGCCGTATCGCCGCGCCGTGAGCGCGTGACCTAGTTCATGCAGCACGATGCAAGCAAAAATCACCAGAACGAAGACAACCCCGAACATGGTTTGCTCGAGGTTGTGGCCTTGCGTCCAGTTGACCACTACAATGAACCCTACCAGCAACAGGAAGGTAGCGTGCATGTAAAGGTCGATCCCAGCCAGCCTGCCGATTTTCCATGCCCAGCGCATAAGATGAGCCCCTCCTTCATATGATAACTCCAGACGAGGAATGGTGGCGAAAAAGAGGGGGCTCGCGTAGACGCGAGGATTTTTGCGCTGCCTTGATTCTCAGGTACCCATCCGCCACCCCCGCGCCCGGCGCTGTAGGGGCGGGCCTTGTGCCCGCCCGGACCGGGCGCCCGGGAGGGGGGCCTCAACAGGCCATGTAGGTAAGACCCAGGAAACTGAAACCGGCGCGCCGCGTGGGCAGCGCAGGTATCGGCGCTCGCCGGACGTTGCTACGAGACGCACGGGGAGCCCGCGGCTCGCCGCGCTTAATTCCTCGCCGGCCTGGCGTGGGCGCAGTCCAAGCCGCCGCCGCCGGGCAACCCATAGGGCTAGCCCTCTACGACATCATCCACGCCAGCAAATCATTTTCAACTCCGTCATCTCCTCAACCGAAAAATGCGGACCCTCGCGGCCGATTCCACTCTTCTTGACCCCGCCGTAAGGCATATGATCGGCGCGATAAGCGGGAACATCATTCACGATGACGCCTCCCACCCGCAATTGGCGGGCGGCTTGAAACGCCTTGCCGATGTCGCGCGTGCAGATGCCGGCCTGCAAACCGTACTCGCCCGCATTCACGGCGGCGATGGCGTCGTGTAAACTCCGGTAGGTATGCAAGACGACAACCGGGCCAAAAACCTCCTTGCAACACACCTCCAGTTCGGGTGAGGCACCGGCGAGAATGGCCGGCTCGAGTGTGGCGTTTTGCCGTCTGCCGCCCGTCAACACGCGCGCTCCGCGGCGGCCCGCGCGCTCGATCCACTCTTCCACCCGCTGGGCTTCTCCCACGGTAATCAAAGAGGAAATATCGGTGCTCTCCTCGAGCGGATGACCGATCTTGAGGTTTTGCGTGGCCGCGACGAAGCGTTCGGTGAAAGTCTCTTCAATGTCTTCGTGGATGTAAATGTTCTGCACCGAGATACAAACTTGCCCGGAATGCGAGAAGCTGCCCGTGACGCAGCGTGGAATCATGGTGTCGAGATCCGCGTCGGGCTCGAGGATCACCGAGGAATTCGAGCCCAACTCGAGCGTCACGCGGCGCAGGCCGGTTTGGGTGCGGATCTGTTCTCCCACCGGCACGCTGCCCGTAAAGGTGATCATCGCCACTCGCGGATCGCTGATGAGTTGCCCTCCCACCGTCCCTCCTGGTCCGGTGACGACGTTGTAAGCGCCCGCGGGCGCCCCCGCCTCCTGAATCAAACGCCCCAAGCGCAGCGCGCTGAGGGGAGTGTTGCCGGAAGGCTTGTGGACCACGCTATTGCCGGCCGCCAGGGCGGGGCCGATCTTATGCAGAGCCAGGTTTAAAGGAAAGTTGAAGGGAGTAATGGCGCAGACGATGCCCAACGGCTCGCGCACCGTCATGCCCCATCGCCCTTTTCCTATGGGCGCCGCCTCCATCGGAATCACTTCACCGCGCAGATTCCGAGCGGCGTCGGCGGAAGCGAGCAGAGTCTGCTGGCCACGGTCGACCTCGATCCGCGCTTCGCGAATCGGCTTTCCGGTTTCATAGCAAACCAGCCGTGCGAACTCCGCCGCGTCGCGCTCCAGTAATCGGCGCATGCGGTCGAGCAGTTCGGCTCGCTCGTATGGGGTGAGGCCCGCCATCGCCGATGCTCCCGCCTGGGCCGCCGTGACCGCACGCTCTGTTGTCAACGCATCCGCCTCGTAGGTTTCTCCCACCGGCGTGCCATCGTAGGGGAGCCGGATCGTGCGCCGCACCTCCGTCCGCACCCACTCGCCCCCGACCATCATCGGGAAGTTCTGTTTTTCAGTCACCACCGTGCCCATAGCCCGCTCTCCTTATCCTGCCGGCCGCGCCTCCGAACTGAGCAGTCCGCAGTCGGAGGTCAGGTCGTAAGACCCACCATCCCCGCTTCTCAACGCGATGCCGCCCCACCCTTCAGTGTAGCGCGTTTGTTGCATCCGCGGCGAACCACCCCCAACCCTTGCCCATCCCAGGAGCGCAGCTCAGAATCGTCGAGGGCGCCCCAATCTGATTGTGGCGCCCGCCTTTGGTTCCGCCAGCGCCGGGATGAAAGCCAGCGCGACGAGTTAAATTCGGACAATGCCGAATCGTCCCGCCATTTGACTTGAACCGAAGCCGTCGATATTATCCAACTGTACCTGTTTGCGGGCGTGTAGCTCAGGTGGATAGAGCAACGGATTTCTAATCCGTGGGCCGGGGGTTCGAGTCCCTCCACGCCTGCCATTAACTTCCTGATTCTCAACGACTTCCATACCGAGAGGCTCTTCCTGAGAAGATTCAGCCTGCCCCTTTATGGCTGAATTATGGCTATTCTGGGTATTCTGAGTGTTCTGTTCTGCGTCCAGAACTGCTGTTGCTTTGGCGATATCTTTCAGGTCCACGATGTTATACCGATTGTAGAGGCTCTCAGTGTGGGATTCTCGCTCATCAGTTCCCTTCGCGCGTTGCCACGGCTCACTGGGCTGGAATTCGAAGCAGCAAAATGCCGTGTGCGGGCACGATCACCGAGTATTCTCCGTTCGTGAACTTGACATCCTTGTGCGCCCACAGATCGCGGGCCGAGCGCACGGCGTGCTTGAAAGGAAGATCGCTCGCTTTCACCTGCGCTGTGCCAGGCGCACGGTCAAGGTTGACCACGCCCAGCGCAACACCGCCGTCCTTCAACGGCTTGATCCAAGTCTCGATGTTTCCGTGCTCCACTGGCGAAGCCTGCTTGCCTAGACGGTCCTGGTCAATAGCAATCACTTCCTTGTTTAAAAGGATCGATCGCGTCGAGTCGGACATCTTGCGGATATCATTGCCGGCCAGCAGCGGCGCGGCGGTGAGCGCCCACAGGCTCATGTGCGTGCGGTACTCATCGTCGGTCATATGGCCATTACCGACTTCGAGCATGTCGGGATCGTTCCAGCGGCCCGGTCCAGCATACGGAGCGGTGGGTACTTGTTTATGGATGTTGCCCATCATGCTGTCCCAGTCGTCGCTGATATCGTCGGTGGTGCGCCAAAGATTGCCGCCCACTGCCGGCCCCCACTTCTCTGCTCCGCCCAGGCCGTATTCGCACAGGCTGAAAACGATCGGCCGGCCGGCGGCATGGAGCGCGTCGCCCATCTTCTGGTAGACCGGTCGGAGTTGGTCATCCTTGTACATCATGCTGGCGCTGCACCAGTCGTATTTCAGGTAGTCGATGCCCCAGGCCGCGAACATTTTGGCATCCTGCTCTTCGTAGCCATAACTGGCCGGATAGCCTCCGCAAGTCCGCGGACCTGGCGAGGTATAAATTCCAATCTTCAAGCCCTTGGAGTGGACATAGTCGGCGAGCGATTTCATGTCGGGAAATTTGTGGTTCGTGCCCAGCACGCCGTTGGCGTCGCGAACGCCTTCCCACGTGTCATCGATGTTGACGTAGATGTAGCCTGCGTCTTTCATCCCGCTCGAAACCATGGCATCAGCGATGGCGCGCACGGTCTGGTCATCAACCTTCTCCGCAAAGAGATTCCAACTGTTCCACCCCATGGGAGGGGTCAGGGCCAAACCGTTCGAAGGAACCGAATGCAGCGTGGGTGGCTCGATGTACGCGAACTTGGGAAATTCGTCCGCATCGGTCGCCGGCCTCGCCGTGAACCTGTCATCCCCGATCGTCCCTTCGAGTTTGCCGTTCACGAGATCTGCCACAAGGAATGGCTTCTTGTCATTCGATGCGACATCGAAAAGTTCGAGGTGATTGCCGTTAAAGATGCCCTTTACACCGCTCTTCCAGTCGAGCGCTCGCGCTTCTCCGCCGATGTGGTTGCCGTCCTCCTTCAAATCGAAAATCGTCTTTTCTACCTCACCGTTGGCCAGCGTTTTCCCAGTCGCTAGCCATTTCCCGGTCAATTTCGGTTGACTCTTACACCCTGTAAGCGTCATTCCCATCATCATTACCGCAATGCACGCCGCGGAAAGGGCAGCAGCTTTCGCCTTAATAGCCATATTGATGGACACCCTATTCTCCTTTTGCGATCTCTTCTGCCTTAAACAGTTACGATCGCGGTGATCCGCACCAATTCTGTGCACGCAATCCTTCAACTGGGCGCTGGCGCAGGGGATGCGGCATGCGACACCCGCACCCGCAATTTTACACCCGTGTGAATATGCTCAGGCGTAAATTGGTCACTCCGTACGGCACGAGTGATACCTGCTCGAACTCGGAACCTCACCGCCCCCCGGGACCGGGCCGCGGTGGAGTCATCTTGCGCTCCGGATGATCGGGATGGATGCGCAGCGCCCAGCCGGGGATCTTCTCTATCGGGACGACGAGCAGGACCGGTGGATATACGTAACGGTCGCCGGTCATCGCGAGGCGCTCGACCTTGGTCGAATCGACATCCCTCACTTTTGCCGGCTACTTTTGCGCCGGCGGCGCGCTCGTCCTGACGCTTTTGCCGATAACGAGTACCGCGGGCCAGGTCTTTAGGCCTGCGGCTGGTCGTCCTCAGAGAGCTGCAGACCTTCAACGGCAGGTCTGCGCTGCCATGCCGCGGCAATTCGTACATGTTGAAAGGCGAATGCCCGCGACAGCCCGCCTGATATAATCTCGACAGATTGCGAGGAGGAATGGCAATGATAACCAGGAGGAGCTTTCTCGTGCGGGTTGCGGCTGCAGCCGGGAGTGTGAGCCTGAGGAGTACGGCAGACAACGCAGCAGGGTCGGGGGAATCCCTTCCCGTACCCAGGCAGATCAGGGCCTTCTGCATCGACTTCAACTGGACGCATGAGAATCGGGCGAACAAGACCGGCAATGGAGAGGCTGAGGAGCCAGCGAGTTACTTCGCGCCGCCCGGCCATTGGGCCGACGCTTCGCCCGAAGAGCACGTGCGCTGGTACGAGGATCTCGGCGCCAATGTGATTCAGACGTTTGCTGTCTCCTGCAATGGCTACGCCTGGTACAAAGGCGGCTTCGTGCCTCCCCAACCGGGTCTCAAATACGATTTTCTCAGGGAAGCAGTTGAACTCGGGCACAAGAAAGGCATGCTGGTGATGGGCTATTTCTGCATCGGCGCGAATTCGAAGTGGGGTAAAGAGCATGCCGGCCTGAGTTATGGCACGCCTTATACTCCTCACATGCCGTTCACGGACGAGTATCTGGAATACCTTTCGCGGTCCATGGCCGACGCGATGAAGCGGACCGGCATGGACGGCACTATGATCGACTGGCTTTGGAACCCTGATGACAAGCTGCGGCGGGAAGGTTGGCTGCCGGCGGAGCAGAGACTCTTCACACGACTGACCGGCAAGACGTTTCCGGCCCGTGGAGCGCCCGCTCCGGAAGATAAGCTGGACTACGAAAGGAATGCCATCAATCGCTGCTGGGCGCGCATCAAAGCAACCCGCGATGGAGTCAATCCCCGATGCATCCTGTGGCTTTCGGTAAGCAATCTGAACGATCCCACCATTCAATCCTCTCCCCTGCTGAAGGAAGTTGACTGGGCGATGAACGAGTCACCGGACCCCGAACTCTTCGCGGCGGGCAAGCGCCTGGTAGGAAAGCAGGCCCGCATGCTTCAGAATCTTGTCGGGTGGGCGGAGCATGACACGCAGGGTTTCCTCGCTGACCCGAAGAATCGCAGGCTGGATTTGTATGGCTTTGCGGAACCGCGCGCCAACTCGCTACCGCTGCCGATTGCAGAATATCTCAGCCGGCCCGTCAGTGCCTTCACGGGAAAAGGCCGGCTGGCAGCTAATGACCGCAACATCGCGGCCCTGGCTCGTTTCTACCGCCAGATGGCGCGGACTTCGTTGTGAGAGACGACGGGCGGCGCTTCGCGAAGCGCGCCTGGGTCCCGGGCACAATTCGGAGTTATCAAGCGCCGCTTAAGTCAGCCTTAAACCCTTGCCCCGGCCTTTTCCCCCGCATAACGCCCCACGTGGCGCATTGCCAAGGTTGGTTTTCGAGAGAGTCGGATGTGTTGGTTGCGCGAGCCTGCATGCTATCGTAGTACCAAAGATTGCTTTCTGAAGTGGTCCAGCGCTCCAAGTGAGCCGGGCAAGGTCTGTGGCGTGACGCCCCAATGCCGGTAAAGCGTGCACGCGGAGGTAAAAATCCTCTCTGGGCAGCGCCAACGGGCGAATGCTGAACTGCGGAAGTCATGCCGTTCGAGACACTGACGGCTGGCGTCAAAAGGGCTTAGACCACTGCGCGCCATGGGCTCCAAGGTACTTTCGAGCCAGTCCCAATAGTCAACTTGATCCTGTATGTCGCTATAAAGCGCTAACGGCCCATGACCAGGCACGATCACTTCCGGATTGAGTTCAAGCAGTCTCCTCAGGCCTCGCCGGATATTCTCTACAGGGCCAGCCCAATCCACAGGTGTGACACCGACGAATAGGATATCTCCCGCAAATACCGCCTGACGCTCAGGCACCCAGACCATGCAGTCGCCATCGGTATGACCAGGGCCAGTCTCGATCAAATGCAGAGTTACGCCCTCGACTGTAATGGTCATTTCTCCGCTGAAGGTCTCCTGCGCAGGTCTCACGTGGAGCTTGCGGAATTCATAGGGAGCCAGCATGTCCCCCATGTACTTTCCCAGGGAATCCAGGCCCGCGAGGGGGAGACATCGCAGCAGTTTCGAACTACTTTTTATGGCCCACAGTTGCCTGGGCGAGGGGTGCATCATGTGGTCTACGCACGCCCGTGTCGCGGTAATAATCCTATCGGAGAATAGCTGGTTGCCCCAACAATGGTCGCCATCTGCATGAGTGTTAATGACCCGCGTGATCGGCGCCTTCGTCAGTATCGATTCCGCATGTTCAAGCATCTCACGCGTGAAGTGAAGATCCCAGCAAGTATCGATCAGTACGCTCTGCCGGCCGCAGTTGATAAGCCCGAGATTGGTTTCCCCCCAGCTTCCGTTAGGCACCATCCATGCGAAAGTACTCTCAGCGATTTCGTACAGACCCTCCGCGAAAGCTGGGGCCTCGCCCATGCGCGTTATGACCCTTCCCGTACCGACCGCGAGACGCGCACCGATCATCATCTGACCCCGTGAGTGATCTCACCGACTTCGGCTGTGCGGCATGGGTTGCCGTCCAAGTTCCAGTTACTATCCTACCGCGAATCGCATCTGTTCGAGAGGACTGGTTGATTTACCCTGCGACTGCCTCGACGATCACACCCACCCTGCTCTGACGTCTTCCAGAATAGTTCTCGGCGAGGCACCGGAAACGAGTACGAAGGTGGCCTGACGTTGACTTCTCTCGGAGGTTCAGGGTAAAAGTATGGGCATGTTGGACCTTGAGCGTGGCCGTCAATTGCTCTATCTCTCCAAGGCGCAAATCGAGGCTTTACGCGTCTCGGTGGATGACGTTCGGGAGGCTGTTGAAGCGGCATTTCTCGAGAAGGCGGCAGGCCGGGTGGAGATGCCGCCCAAGCCTGGAATCCACCCCTCTCCTGACGCTTTCATCCACGCCATGCCGGCATATCTTGCGGGGATGGGTGTGGCAGGCATGAAATGGGTGAGCGGTTTCCCCGGCAACCGGCGGTTTGGATTTCCTTACATCACGGGGCTTCTCATTTTGAACTGCCCCGAAACCGGAGTGCCCCTGGCGGTCATGGATTGCACCTGGATCACCGAAAAGCGAACTGCTGCCGCCACCGCCGTGGCTGTCCTCCGGCTGGCCCCGGAACGAGTGGAGCGGATGGCTATTATTGGCGCGGGCGTTCAGGGACGGGCCAATGCTGACGCCCTTCGCAGAGTCCGCCCCAGTATCCGGGAGATCGCAGTGTTTGACCCCTCCTCGCAGGCCCGTGAAGCCTTCGAGCAGGAAGTTTCAAGTTGGGGGCTGCGAGTAGAGCAGGCGCGATCACCCCAAGAAGCGGTTTCTGAAGCGGCTATTGTTGTAACCTGCGCACCCATTGTAAGAAGCCCAAAACCCGTCGTCACGCCGGAATGGTTGAAGCCGGGTTGCGTGGTTGCGTCCTTGGACTTTGATGCGACAGTCACGCCTGCTGTCGCGCACGCGGCGGACGGAATGTGGGTGGACGACGGGGAGCAATTCGAATACTACCGCCGGCATGGGCACTTTGCGGGGATGCCCACGAGCTACCAGGAACTTGCCGCGCTGGTTTCTTCTGGAAATCCTCAAGCGGCGCCCAACCATCGTTACCTGGTTGTCAACCTGGGTCTCGCCCTCGAGGATATGGCGGTCGCGCTGGCCCTCTATCGGCGCGCCCTAGTCCAGGGTATCGGGACAGTGCTTCCGTGCTAAAGAGGATGGTAACAGGGTTTGTGAGGGGTCCCTCCCGCTGCTAGGTCCTGCGGCAATCCGCCTCAAGCGCGAACGATGGCGTGTGTCCGCCAGGGAGGGACTCTGTTCTTGCCCCTTGCCCTGCTTCAAGCCTGTCGCCCGCGAGAACCCGGGGCGGGCTAAGATGTGGCGATTACACCGTATTTGCCCGGACCGTTATTGGATTCCTCTTCCCTCTTCTGCTTAGCGCCGGCAGCCTCGATAGACTAAGCCTGCACGGAGTTTTTGACAGCATCACCCGCGGGTGGAACTTTCTCCTGGCGCAGGCGAGTTTTTGGCATTAGCACCTTCGCAATTCTCTCCGCAACTGCCTTGACAGCCATCCTTGCATTGCATACAGTAATGGCACAACAACGATTTCAATAGGGCAATCGTCAACATTCCAACGGAGAGAGGGAGAACAGAAAACATGATGACTAAATCTCAGGTCGTCGCGCATCTGGCTGAAAAGGCGGGGATCCCGAAGAAGACTGCCGCCGCGGTGCTTGAAGAATTCACCACCCTGGCCGCGAAAGAAGCCAGGAGCAACGGGCAGTTTGTGGTTCCCGGGCTGGGCAAGGCGGTGAAGGCAAATCGCAAGGCCCGAACGGGCCGCAATCCCCAGACTGGCGAGGCCATCCAGATTCCGGCGAAGACGGTGGTGAAATTCCGCTTGGCGAAGGCGTTCAAGGACGCTGTGGTGCCTCCCAAGAAGAAGTAGCCAGGTGAAGTCGGTCTAACATCTGCCAGTCCGAGCCCCCCTGCGGACAGTCTGGTAGCCGTGCTGTCCTGTGTCGTCGTGCTCCGGGATCAGCCTGCACGCCGGGTGAGTTAGAGGCGATGGAGGCACGCCGGTTAGCATCCATGCATGACCTTCGCACGGCAGCCGAATCGATCGCCAATTGAGTTAGCGCAATTCGCGGCCGGTGCAGAGCAGTCTTGAGGGTCTCCGGTTTGCCCCCTATGAACAACGAAGAGCCGGCCGCCACAATGGTCAATATCAAGGTTCGAAGTTAGGGCCAATTCCGGTGGTCTGCCGTAGAGTCTTACTCCTGGAGTCCGTCCCATGACCAATGTGGGATGCTGAGGCCGGTCGGCACATCATCGGCGGACTGGTGGCAGCGGGACATCGTTTTCGTGGTCGCCCAGGCGAAGTAGTCGTGCAGCACTTGTCGCAAAGCACCGTCGTTGGCTAGTCCGACATCGGCTAGGGCCTGATCGAAGCATGCAATCGCGCGGCGATCCATTTCATCGTGCTCCCCGTTCCCGCTGTGTATCTTGACGACGGTGGTCTCGTCACCATAGGAATCGGAATAGGTGATCGGGCCACCGAGTGCCTCAGCCCAGTAAGCGGCGAGTCGCTCCACATGCTGTGGGTGGAAGCCGTGGCTGAACGCATGGGCGACCACTTCGTCGGCCAGCACGCGACGATGCCAGGCGTCGGCAAGACGGCGCAGGCCTTCATTACCACCCGCCGCCTCGAAGACAGTTTGCATGGATACATGATGACATTCCTCCCGTGTCCATGCAAACGATGGGCCCGGCTATCTCCCCGGCGAGTTCAACTGGGCCCCGCCATCCGACGGGACCCGCTAAGTATGCCAGCCGGCTCGCTCCCTGCGGTTACGAATCAGCGCGCTCGTACCAGCGGAACACGCGCAGGGCGCGTAAGGTGTTCCACCGGCTCGGTCGGCCCTCGCCCTCGTCCGTCTCGACCGGCATCACGCCGGGATACCGGGTCTCGAGCGGCCACCGCCCGTCGCCGTCGCGCTTCGACGCGACCAACTTGATCGCCTCCGTCACCCGTTCGTCGGGCGTGACGCCGGCGCCGCGCAGGTACTCGAGCCCCCGCAGCACGTCGTAATGCCACCACGTCGGGAAGCCGAATCGCATCCAGGAAGTGCCGCCCTTGCGATCTCGCTCGATAACCTCGCCGGTCGACCGCCTCCGGAAGAGTCGGCGCTCGAGGAGGTACTCCTGCCCGCGGAGACGGGCCTCGGTCACCTCCGGTGTCCCTCCGCCCGCCCGTTCGTGCTCGAGCAGAGCCTCCAGCACGCAGATCGTGGTGTTGAACGACGACCGCGTCGAGCCGTTCGGCGCCTCACAGTTCCAGCCGCCGTCGGACAGCTGCTCGGCAAGCAGCCGGTCGACGATGGCCCGAACGTCCTGGCCGAAATAGGCGCCGACCACCCCGACCTGCCCGTTGATGCACGGCTCGACCTCGCCCTCGAAGAAGCCGTTGCCGTCGCATTCCGGCGGGCCACATCCCTGCCACGTCACCCCGTCGCGGACGAGGCCCACCGCCCGGCGCGCTTGGTTGCTCGAAGGATCCAGACCCAGCTCGCGCAGCAGCATGAGGACGTGCATCGTGGAGTCCCACCCGCGGTTCCATGCTGCGCCACCCCACCGGCCATCGTCCGCCTGCAGGGCGAGCAGCCGCGCGCCCGCGCCCTCGGTCGCGACCCTGGCGCGCTCCGCCGCGACGTCCCCCGCGGGCGCACCGGTCAGGTCCCGCATCACTTGCCAACGGATCGACGGGTCCGCATCAAGCAGCCAGTCGATGACAGCCACAGATCTCCCTCCACCATTTCGGATGCGCGACACCTCCCTTACGCGAGTTTTGCTTAATTCTGCGCCCAGACGCCTCGCAGGCGATCCGCCCACGTCTCCTTCACAGGTTGACTTTCTACCCAGAACCGGCGCTGCCCCCAGCAGACCCGGAGCTTTTCCCAGTAGTGAGCCCTTGTCTCAGTAACAGCTCTCCCGCCCTCAGTCGGGGCGTCTTGATTGTAGACTTGAAATTCGGGTGGAGGGTCGGCGGGTAGCTGGCTACCGAACGGGTATATCCTCTGCAAGCTGAATGCCGCTGCCCGCCAGTAGTCCCGCGCCATCTCCTCCTCCTCGACGCGACGCTTGACGCTCCAGGATGGACTCTCGTCGGCGAATTCGGGCGGGGCCTCAGCCTGCAGGTGCATTTGGACCGGTGGGGGAGTTGAGAGGTATACGCCTAACTGCTGCGCAGCTACTAGCAGAAATAACCCTGCCCCCACCGCCAGCACGGCCGTCACACCTCGTCGCTTTGAGGGAGCTCCGTTGTCATCGAAAGTGGCGGACGGATATGCCGAACGTCGCGTGAAGAGGTCCTCCGGCTCTTTTCGTGAGGTCGCGTGTTGGCGTCGAAAGTGTATTTGCTGGGCCTCGAGATCCGCGACGGCGCTGGATGCAACCTGGTTCAGCAAAGCAATTCTTGCTTCGGCAAATCCGGCCAGCCGTTCCCTGCTCTCCGCCAACGTCCGCTCCGAAGCGTCGAATTCTTCCCGCAGTTTCGCCTCCGCCGCCTCGAGGCTCGCTACGGCGTAAGCCGCAGCTTGGCCGACTGACGCCAGTTTTGCCTCGGCCAGACTGGCCAGTTGTTGCTTGCTCCCCTCCACGAATCGCCCCGAGTTCTTCACTTCTTCCCGTAACTGCTCCACCGCTTCCTGGGCTTGCTGCTGGAACTGCCGGGACCACCGCCCTCCCAACTCCTGCGCGGTCTTCTCAAAATCCTCCGCCCGCTTCGCACTCTCTGACTGGAAGTCTCCCGCCAGCGCCCCCACCCGCCCCTGGAGCGCTTCCAGCGCCGAGGAAACTCCTGTGAAGCGCTCTTCGGCAGCGCGGGCACACGCCAAGATACTCGCCTCGTTCTTCTGCGCGGCAGCCTGCGATTGTGCGATCGCCTCCTCGGCCGCCTGCTTGATGGATTTCACATGCGCGTCTGCTGCTTCGTGCATCGCCTGGGTTTGCTCTTGAAATGTCTGCGCCAGTTGCTGATAACTTGTTTCACGCTTCTGCTCGGCAGTCTCAAATTGCGCGATCGCTTCCTCGGCGGCTTGTTTGATGGATTTCACTCCCGCGTCTGCCGCCTCCTGCATCATCTGCGTTCGCTCTGGAATCGACTGTGCCAGTTGCCGGCCGTATTCGTCTCGGACAGCTTGCATGAGGGAGGCGAGCTTCGCCTCAGCCAGGCTGGCCAGTTGTTGCTTGCTCTCCTCCACGATCCTCCCTGAAGTGTTCAGTTCTTCCCGCAGCCTCTCCACCGCTGCCTCGGCTTGCTTTTGAAACTGCTGGGACCACCGCCCTCCCAACTCCTGGGCGGTCTTCTCCAAATCCTCCGCCTGCTGCGCGCCCTTCCCCTGGAAAGCCTGAAGACTGCCCTCGATCCGCCCCTGGAAGTCCTCCAGCAGCGCCCCCACACGCCCCTCCAGCGCTTCCGCCGCCAAGGAAACTCGCGATAGGCGTTCCTCAATGTCAGAAATGGGCACTTCGCGGATCTGGTCAGGTCCCGACAGATCCCGTTCGTCACTACGGACAAAAGTTGATGCGTAAACGTTGACCGGCTTCTCTGGCTGGTTCGTAACAGAGACGGAACCCTCTCCCGACCGCATTTCAGACGAGAAGGGAGGAGCCTTTGGCTCGATAGAGGCAGACGCAGGTTCGGGTTGAGACTCCCCGACCTTGGCAAATCCAGTGGGCGGGGCCGCTGCCTTCGAGATAGATTCAAAGCCTGCTGGCCAACCAAGCGCATAAATGCGCTCGAGCCGCTTTGCGGCGGTGACGGTCTCCCCCATGTGCGGTTTCTCGTCGCGCGCTGCCTGGGTCCGGGCCGGCGCAGATTCGGCGCGACCGTCATTGGGAGCCACCTTTGCTGTCTGAAGATCCAATCTGTACGAGGCGGGTTGCCGCCGGCGTCGCATTATAAGGACCGCTCCTGCCAGCAAGAGAACTGATGCGAAGACTACCCATCCAAGCCAAGCTGTCCTCGTCTTCTTCCCCACTTGTGCCGGTGCCGGATTGTCGATCGGGGTCTCCGGCAACTGTCCCGCCTGGGCGGAGACGTCGAGGTCTACGTAGACATAGAATATCTGACTCTCGCCGGCCTCATCCAACACCTCCAGCGAGACGCCGCCCGCCGCCTTGCCGTTGATTTTGATATGGTTCGAATCCTCGATGGCTGCATCGATAACGCCGGGCCTTGAGACTGAGACGTGCTTGATGGGTTGCGGCGAGCTTACCTCCAGCGACTGCCCCACGAGCACATGCAAAAGCTCGGCTTCACCCGGCGGTTGCGGCGATGGGGACTCCTGCCCCGCCGGTTGCTGGCTCCGCGCTGGGAAACGTGCCGCTTGCGTTGACGAGGGTGTCTGCGGCGTTTGGGATTGCTGCATCGTTTGATGAAGCTGGGTCGGAGCGGATGTCGCCTGCGGTTGCTGCTGTGTCTGCTGCGCCCACACCATAGCGCCTATCAGCATTAGCACCAAGCCGATGCTTACGAATAATGCCGAATGCCACTTGCGCATCTTCTCACTCCTCATTTGCTGTCCACGGACGGTCCTATGAACTTGCAAAGCCACGTCCTCGGGAAGGAACTTCAGCGCGACGAAGCGGCCCAACTCGATTTCCTCCGCCTTGTAGACCACACCCATGCCGCCACCGCCTAACTTCTCAAGGACGCGATAGTGCGACGCTAGCTGGCCGATCATGATGTGGGAGCCTACCCTTGGGGTTCATGTTAGACATCGGTCGGGGGCAAGTCAATACGGAATTGCGGCGGCAAATCGATCCAGTGCAGGAGGCGCTATGGGTGAGGGCTTTTGCGCAAGGGGCCATCGGAGGTCCTATCGCGGATTAGTCCTCGCTGGTCGGAATTAACCGGCCAATCTTTTTGATCAAACCTCTAAGTGCTGTAGCTGAGCGTTATTCTTCTCCAGTTGGGATTTTTCTCTTCAGGAGGAGCGGCCCTGCTTCCGGCTCAGATCTTGGCAGGTCAACGCCGGGAGGGATCCCCCATGAACTACGATTCTCTTTATCCCACTTTCTGCCCCGCCGCACAAGCTCGAATCCGACTGGGCTGGAGACTGCGACAAAGTTACTCTTCCCTGACCGTGGAAGAGCAGACAGTGATACAGCAGGCAAGGGTCCTCAAAATCGGCAACTCAAGCAATTCTCACGAACCGACTTTCCACTCTCTCGAGGGATCTTGCTGGCCAGATTACTTCAAATGACGAGTCAAGGAGGCAGCACGGACTTCTATCTAAACTCCTCAGATTACCCGCACAATTGCCAACGTCGCATCGTCGGCATACTGTCCCTTGGTGAAGTCGTCCATCGAGTTGAAGATCAGGTCGACGAGGTCTCTGGCGTCTGCAGAGTATTGCACCCCCCGGACAGCCGCTTTCAACAAGCCCTGAATTCCCCAGTCCTCCGCGCCCTGATTCGTCGCTTCGACGACCCCATCCGTGTAGGCAATGATCAAGTCTCCGGGCTCCAGTTTTGCGACTCTCATCTCATATATCGAATCCGGGAACATCCCAACTGGAGCACCCCCGGTCTCGAGCCAGTCGACCAAGCCGTTATTTCGCAGAACGACCGGCGGATTATGTCCCGCATTGATGTACCGGAGCGTTCGTGTCGCTTCGTCGAAGACGCTATAAAACAAGGTCGCGTACCGGTTCGCCCGAGAGGAAGCGCATGTCTGGCGATTTACCGCTTCGAGCAGCGCGGCCAAGTCATCCCCCGTGAACAACGCCGCCGTTCGAACGGAGGACTGCACATTGGCAATCATGAGTGCCGCGGCCAGACCTTTGCCCGACGCATCTCCAACGAGCAACGCCAAGCGGTCATCCTTCAGTGGGATGAAATCGTAGCAGTCGCCACCGAGCGCGCGAACCTGACGGCAGCGCGCGCTATAGTCTAAGGAAGCGCTAGCCGTGTCCGGCACTTGCATAAAGCCCTCTTGCACGTCGCAGGCCAGTACCCAGTCCTGGCTAACGTCCACCACCATTTCGTCGGTCGTCATTTTCTCGCCTCCACTCGTATGTCGGTTCTGGCCCTCCGAAATCGACACCGGGATGGTGACTTTTGAGATGAAATATTTCTGCGGAGGATGTAGAGAATGGCAGGACGGCTCCGACTACAGGATGAAAGCGCAGATGGCAGGCGCTGTGACCAAGGAGAGACAATCAGAACAGGACAGGAAAGGAGCAACGGACATGAAATACATTTTGCTGATGTCGGGCACGAAGGCAGGCGTTGAAACGTATCACGCGTGGTCGAAACAGGATATGGAGGCGCACATGGCGGTTCTCCATCGCATCAACAAGGAACTGACCGCATCCGGAGAGTTCGTCACGACACAAGGCTTAACTGAACCGAGGGAAGCCACGGTCGTGCGCGGCGAGAAAAACGGCGTGCCAGTCACGGACGGCATTTTTCCGGAATCGAAGGAATTTCTGCTGGGCTACTGGATCGTTGACGTGGCGACTCCCGAACGCGCGTATGTCATAGCCGGCCAGATTTCCGCAGCGCCCGGGCCGGGAGGAGTGCCCACAAATATGCCCATTGAAGTGCGGCGGTTCGCAACATATGAGCCAAAGCCCAAGTAAAAGGGGTGTCGAGAACGCATCGTCGGTTCCGCTAGGTGATGAAGGAGCAATAGGCAGCGCCACAAGCACTCGAAGGGAGAAGAAAATGAAGTATATTCTGATGATGAGCGGCAAGAAGTCCGATTTTGAGGGGTATGCGACGTGGTCGAAGGAGGATCTCCGGGCAAACGTCGCTTTCATGCGCGCGTTCAGCAAGGAATTGAAGGATTCCGGTGTTTTCGTCTCTACTGAGGGGCTGGGGTGGCCCAGTGAAGCGCGACTCGTTCGTGCCGGGGCGAACGGAGAGCCCGTCACCGATGGAGTCTTTCCGGAATCCAAGGAATTTCTGGCCGGCTACTGGATCATCGATGTGGACAGTCCGGAGCAGGCGTATAAGATCGCTGCCCGGGCGTCACAGGCACCAAGCCCCGGAGGAAAACCTGCAAACATGCCCATCGAAGTGCGACCCGTACTGAGTGGCCACGCGGATCTGGGGATTTGAGCACTGCACCGGAAAAAGTGAAATGGCGGAGCACACATTTGACATCCCCATTGAGCATCTGCTGCGCGAACTCGCGCCGCAGGTGCTCGGCGCAATTGCTCGCCGTTTTGGTGATTTTGCGGCGGCCGAGGACGCTGTGCAGGAAGCCATGATTGCGGCCTTTACGCAATGGCCGCAGCAAGGCGTTCCTGGTAACCCCCGCGGCTGGTTGATTCAGGTCGCTTGCCGCCGCATGACCGACCAGGTGCGCAGCGACGTTGCCCGGCGCGATCGAGAAACGGCCGTGGCACGCGAAGCTGAAACCACTGCACCCAGCGCCGATATCGAGTCAGACATGGATCCAGACGACACGCTCATTCTTCTGTTCATGTGCTGCCATCCCGCCCTCAGTCGGCCCTCGGCAATTGCTCTGACGCTGAGGGCGGTTGGCGGATTGACCACCGCCGAGATTGCGAATGCATTCCTGGTGCCCGAGGCGACCATGGCGCAGAGGATCAGCCGCGCGAAGCAAACCATCAAAGCTTCTGGCTTGTCATTCCGCCTTCCTGCTGCACAGGAACGCGCAGAACGGCTGCCCGCAGTTCTCCATGTGCTCTATCTGATCTTCAATGAGGGCTACGCCAGCAGCATTGGAGCTCAACTGCAACGACTCGACTTGGTGCGTGAAGCAATCCGCTTGACGCGCAACACGAATGCACTGCTGCCGGACAACGCCGAAGTCGCAGGATTGCTGGCGCTCATGCTGTTAACCGATGCGCGCCGCGCAGCCCGAACCGGGCCGGATGAAGAGTTGATCCCGTTGGATAAACAAGATCGAACTCTGTGGGACCGCGCAGAGATTTCCGAAGGATTTAAGCTTCTCACTTTCGCGCTATCGAAAGGATCAGTAGGCCTGTATCAGCTTCAGGCAGCGATCGCCGCCGTTCACGACGAAGCCGATCGAGCAGAGGACACCGACTGGCCACAGATCCTGGCTCTCTATGACTTGCTGAAACGAGTTTCTCCCAGTCCGATGGTCACTCTCAACCACGCCATCGCGGCCGCCATGGTGTACGGCCCTGCCCAAGGCCTCCAACTGCTTAAAGCGCTCGATACCGACCCGCGCCTTGCCAGTCACTATCGTCTCGACGCGGTTCGTGCCCATTTACTGGAAAAGATGGGCGATCACGAGGCCGCCATCAAGCACTACCGAATTGCGGCTACGCAGACGACGAGCATCCCGGAACGGAATTACCTCCTGACGCAAGCAGCGCGCTTGGCTGGCGACTAACTCCCATATTGTCGGCCACTCGGACACAATCCAAGCGCTCACCTCGACGTATAGTCAGATTGCATCCGAAGTTCCGTGACGGTAACCGCACTGAAATCAGTTCTTCACTTTTCCGATCGGAAAACCCTGCCAAACATATTCCAGTGCCTCAGGCAGGGTCTGTTGTTTCACGGTGCGGTCAGTGTGGCCGGCGTTACGGGCAAAAACAAATTGGCAGTGGTAGCCTTTGGCGGCGAGCGCTTTGGCCATGTTTTCATTGGCTACGACCCAGTCATGCATACCGTCACGCATGACGTTCGGATTGAGCAGGTCTCTGTCGCCCACTTCCATCCAGATTCGAATCGGCTTGCGGGAACTTGCCGGGATCAGGTGCTCGTGAAACTCCCACGCGCCGTGGGGGGTCGCGGGATTGTAAGGCCACTCTTGATTGACGTATGTGCCCGAATAGGTGAGGACGCGGTGGTACAGCTCCGGATGATACCAAGCCATGATCAATGCGCAGGAGCCGCCGGAACTGCCGCCCATCGTCGCCCGGCCGTCGGGGTCCTTGGTGAGTTTAACGTGGCATCTTGCCTCGACGAGAGGAAGAACTTCTTTCTCCACGAACTCCGCATATCGGCCGGACATCGTATCGTATTCCAGGCCGCGCTCGCTGCCCTGTGCGTCGCCGCCGCCATTGCCTATCGAAATGGCGACCATGACCGGGACACGGCGCTCGGCAATCAGGTTATCCAGGGCGGTGAACAGTGCGCGGTCGGGTCCGTCCGCGCCGACAATAAAGGGTGCGGCGCTGCCCGGGACGTATTGTTTGGGAACGTACACCGCCACTTGGCGGCTGTAGGGAGCGGGATGGCTGGTGGCCACCACCAGCTTGGCCGGGTCACTGGGATCAGGGGTGCCAAAGGTCTGAGCATCCCGCGCGATGCCCGGATAGATTTTGCTGTCAACCGAGTTTATGGTGAACTCATACACCGTTCCTTGCGGCGCTCCATCATGCATGGACATTTCAGCGGCAGGCCGGTGGGTGGGGCCGATGACAAAGTTTCCGTCCGCGTTCGCCGGTGGATTGCTGCCATCAGGTAACTCTATTGCAGAGACGTACCCAGGCGTGTGAGGATCGCGGGTAGGCGGTGTGGGACGAACCGTTGGCGGCACCTGGGTCAGTGCCAGAGATGCGCCGGCCAACAGTCCGAGCGAGCTCGCGATGCTCCGCAGACGCAATAATGCCACGGTGATTGTAAACACTTTGGTCTTGGCGATCCCGTCTCCTCCCAGCGGTCACGTCGAGAGGTTATGCACCTTAGTGAGAGCGCCTACTTTGCGTAAAGGCCTTCCTCTGTGTCGAGGGCTGGTTTCCCATTGAAACTGCCATAGGTTAAACCCTCTCCCGAGGCAATGTATTCCTTCAGCTTGGCCGACATCTGTCTGGCGACGTCCGGGTGCTTCTCTGCCACGTCGGTCAATTCCTTCGGATCATTGTCGAGGTTGTAAAGTTGCGGCTGATAGGTGCTGGGAGAGTCGCCTGGATATTTGCAGAACTTTGTCTGAGACGCTCCGGGCTTCCAAATCTCGCTGTAGGCCCATTCATGATTACGCCCCACTCCAACCCAGCCATAGGTTTGCACCACATAGTCGTGGATGCTGCTGGTGGCGCCGGTAACCAAGGGCCAGAAGTCTTTTCCTGTTACTCGGGAAGGAGCTTTCAACCCCAGGAGGCCTAATAGAGTGGGCATCACGTCGGGAAACTGGACGAATCCCGCCACCTTCTTCCCCGCGTATTGGCTTCCTGGCACCCGGATCACCAGCGGCACGTGCGTTACCTGGCTGCGAAGTTTGTCGGGTCCTTTCAGGAACTGCCCGTGCTCGCCGAGCATCGCGCCATGGTCGGACATGAAGACGACGACCGAATTCTCGAACAATCCGAATTGGCCGATCGTATCCAGGAGGCAGCCAACCCAATGATCCACGCAACTCACGGCCCCCGCGTAGTTCGCCCGCATCCGTCTCTGGACTTCGTCGGGGAGAGAAACCGTTTCGTAGGGAGGTTCGATGTAGCTCGGAGTTGCGGCGCCGGGCAGGTACTTTCCCAGGAATCGGCTGGGCGGGTCCCAAGGCTCGTGGGGATCGAAGAACTCCACGTGGAAGTAGAAGGGCCGCTCCTGATGGTTGTCGTTCAGCCAGCGAATGGCGGTCTGCGCTGTAATCTGGCTGACGGATTCTCCGTCCTGCAGCCAAAGGTTCCTGTTGGCCTTGTATTGGCTCAGGAAGTTATGAAGCTCCGGAAACCTGGCCAAGTATTCCTTCGAAGCGAAGTCGCTAACGCCCGATCGGCGGTGAGGTGCCGTGCCGTAATAATCAAACTCCAGACCCCGGATCCATCGCCACGTATGGAACCCGCGGTGAAAATTCCTGCCGGGCTTGAACTGATGATAGACGCTGCTGATGAGGGCATTGGCGTATCCGGCCTCAAGCAGCGTCTCCGCGAGGGTGACGTCCTCATGGTAGAGCTGGTGCCAGCCCGGCAACTGCACACTCTCGTGCTGCGGGAAATAGTAGCAAGGGATGGCCCGCCGTCCGGTGTAAAGCGTGCGGCGAATGGGGATGGTAGGCATCACCTCAGGGTATGCATCCACGAAGACGGTCGAGTTACCGGCAAAGCGGTCGAGGTTGGGAGTTTCGAGCTGCTCCAGCCATTTTGCGCCATAGCACGCCAAGTTATCGTAACGGAAGGTGTCGACGACGATCACGATGAGGTTCAGGCTGTTCCCGCTCTGCTTTGGAGGCCTTTCCCATTTCGACCCGCGCGCCTGGCCCTCAGGGTCCCCTCCCTGAGCAGCAACTTGCATGCTGGCCGCGCTCGCCGCGGTTCCCACTATTGCGCTTCTCAGCAAGCTTCTTCTCGAGAACTCCGTCTTTGTCATCTAGGACTCCTGTTGACCTTTTTCAGTTTCTCACGGAGGTGAGAGAGTGCGAAGGACAACGTGAACTGGTGTCGCGTGGAGGTCAAGAACTCAAATTCGAGGACTCTTCCGCTCCTTGCACTCCTTACAATGCCGCGTCCAGGGTACCGCTTCTAAGGGCGCTCTGCCAATCGGCTGCCCGAGTTCTTCACAGGTGCCAAATCTCCCCTGCCGATTCCGTACCAACGCATCCCGAAACAGGGAAGTCTCCTTCGCTGGCTCCCTTCCTTGGACCTTGCCAGAGGTTCAGAGTGCAGCTCCCAACAGCAGGTGGAAGCCCCGCCTTCAGTACAATCCATGTGATGCCGCTCATGGACTTGAGTCCGCCCACCGTTATCACCTTTCGGTCTTGAGGCGCTTGTAGGCAGGCGGGAAGCGGTTGGGGAGGCCATAAACCGGATTCCACTCATCTCTGACCTTGCGGAGGGCTGTGAGACTTAGGTCGCCCACCAAAACACCCTCAGCATTGTCGAGTTCGTCCTGGGTTGACCCCTCGAAGTCAATGATGGAGCTGGTCCCCGAGCCGTGCGGAGCGCCGTAGTTGACGCGGACAAATCACGGAGAAGTCTCAGTCGGGCCAGACAGCGTGTCTCCCTGCCAGGCCTGACGGCATCGGCAGATTTCTAACCCTATGCTCCGAGGCGACCTGGAACGCAACTGCGTAACCCTGTCTAACTTTGTCACTGGCCGCAACTCCCCACGGCAGGCTGGGACCGAATCATCGGCCCGAGATGCATGTGACAGATTAATATAGACTTACCAGATATCGTCGGGACGAAATCGTGATGGGTGGGCCATTGGCCAAAGATGGACAGCACTGCGGACACTGGCCCAACCGTTCTCTAAAGTGGACGCAATGTCATATTTGCACCAGGTGTGCACTTTTGCACAGACAGTAAACATTCCATCGGTTACATTGTCCGAATCATACGAGCGGAGGCACCGTGGGTGCGCACATCGAACCTTTAATTAATTCGCTACGGACCATTCTCCGCAACCCCCCTCCACATCTGCAAGCCCTAAGAAGTGCAGCTACCAAAGCCCAATGGGCACTCCGGCAATCGGTCGGAGTGCCCCCTGCCCATCGGACTTTCAGAGGAGGGTTGTCCAAGATTGGAATAGTCGGGCCGTAATGCAATCCGCAGACACCAGAAAGAAGCGATGAGAATACCGCCGGTCGGCGCAGACATTGTTTTGGAGGGGCTGTGTCAGAAAGGAGGGATGCAATGATGCTAAGTAATGGCGAACCACATCTCCATCCGACCCAGTCGTCCCTTCCTCGTGGAAGGGCACTGCTGGTGGATGAAGATGCGAAAGATCTGAAGTATTTCACCACGTTGTTGGGGCACATCGGCTACTCGGTTCGAGCCTTTGCGAATTACCGGGAAGCGGTGGAGTGCCTGGAACATGAGTACTTTGACCTGGTGATCGTAAGCCAAAGTAGCCCGGCTCATGAATCACACCGCCTCGTGGAATTCACTATAGGACGCGACCGGTACACGCCTGTGGTAGTGCTAACGCGCTGTTTGGACATAAACTGCTACCTCGAAGCCATGCAACTTGGCGCCACGGATTATCTCGAAAAGCCCCTTACGCCGGCGGAGTTCGAACATGCGGTTACGACGCATTGCCAGCCACCGCAGGGTGAAATCTCCGCCCACGCATCGTGAAGATTGGACGCGCCCCCCAGCGTGCGCTCGGAGGTTTTGTATGTCTGCTAAAGTTCATGAGCCTCTCTGCCACCGGGCCACTTTGAACCAAGCCACTTCACCGGATCAAAGGCGGCACCGGCGATATGGCATGAAGTTTCCTTGTCGAGTCAAAGCTCGGGCATCGGGCGAGAGCCCCGCGCTTCCAGAACTTGCAGTCGAAACTCTCGACATCAGCGGCGGTGGGCTGTTCTTTTTGGCATCAGCAGAGTGGACGATCGGGAAAGCTATCGAGTTTGAGCTCGACCTCCCTGTGGACAGGCATGAAGCGGTCTCTTCAGTCTTTCTCATCGGCAGTTCGCGACCACGCCGTTCGCCATTTTGTGGTACGATAACCTCTCGGGCTTACATTTTAATGACAACCAACGTACCAGCCAGTTTGGACGGTGTGGGCCAGCTTGTTATCTATCTCTAAACCACCTCAATAGAGGAAACGGGAGGGAAGCCGATGACGAAGAAAACCTTCAATTCACCTGACGAAACCCGCAGTTTTCCCAAAGGCAAGGTTGAACTGGTCACCGTAGGCAGCGTCAAGTTCGGGCGCGCTACCCTTGATCGCGGCTGGAAATGGTCAGTCGATGTCCAACCGATCGCAAAGACGAAGAGTTGTGAGGCCCCGCACACCCAATACCATGTTTCCGGCCGCTTGCACGTCAGAATGGATGACGGCACGGAAGTCGAGTATGGCCCCGGCGATGTGGGTCATATTCCCCCGGGACACGATGCCTGGGTTGTGGGAAATGAACCTGTCGTTGTAATCGACGTGACCGGCATGGCCGACTACGCCAAGAAGTCTTGAAGTTGGGCCGACAACCACCGGGTCTGGCGCTGAGCTGTGGGTCTACGCCCGTTCGGGAATCGTGTACCGCCGGGGGAACCCGTCAAAATGGGATGTCCTGCTCGGCGCTATCGCTCGCCACTTAATCGAACGGATTATCGCCCTCGTCGACAGGCTCCGCGGCCTTCGCAGATTCAGCCGCCTTTGCGCCGTTCCCGTTCTTGGCCGGCCCCAGTAACCGCAGCAGCGTGACGACCACTTCCGTCACGTCGCGCTTCTTCCCTTCGCGGTCCTCGTAACTGCGCAGGCGGAACTCACGGCTCACGCGATCGTTAACGAGTACGTCCATTTGAGCGGCGATGTTGGCCATGCGTTCCCGGACAGAGGCACGAACCAGGGGCATGTTGCGCAGCTCATCCGTGCTGACACCTTCCAGCAGCCCGCGCGCCTTCTCTACCTGCCCCTTCAGTTCCTGGTCGTCCACCACATTGCGGAGGTTGAAGGTCGCCAGGAAATCACGGAGCTTCTGCAAGGTCGATTCCCGCAGACGCTGTGGCTTGCCGTCGGGCTGATCGGCCAGCCGGTCGCGGAGGTGACTGACCAGTTCCAGCAGCGAAGCCCGCATAACCTGCTGGACTTCGGCACAGGCTTCTGACATGGCCTGGACAGCCTTGTCACGTTCCGTCTGGAATATACGGGCTGAGATCTCCCTCAGCTGCTCCGGTACGCCATAACTGACGTATTGCCAACTGAAGGTAAAACGGGAACGGACTTCCTCCACCGGCGGATAGTCAGCCGGATTATGCAGGGTGCGCAGTCGGCCGGCGGCCTCCTGGCACAGGCGCGGGCAGGCAGCGAGAAACACCTCCATCAACACCCGGCGCTTGTCGCTGAACTCGCCCAGCTTTTCATCCGCCGTCTCCAGCAACCCCAGCGGCAAGAGGTGAATGCCCACCTCGAACAGCAGGCAGGTATCGTAAAAAAAGCGGCGAACATCGCCATCGAGTATGCGGATGGCCTGAAGCTCTGGCGAATCGAGCAACGTTTTAGCCACCCGGATCAGTTCCTTGTCGGCATCCACGTCAACCTGGGATGAATTCACCTTGCGGCAGTTGCCCAGCAACTCGAGATGAAGCTTGATAAAGACTGTCTTCCTGGCCAGGTCAGTGCCAGGCTCCTGGAGATCCAAGATTGGTACTGCAGTCGCCATTTGATCCTCCTTGTTGTGGTTGGAAGTCTTAACTCGGTACTTCAGTACCATTGTGCATACGCATGAGCTAGTTGAAGGTGTATGTCGTTGTGCGATGATGTCGTAATGGCAAGACGTTTGGCTCATCCCCCCACCGGCAGTGGTTCGGCCCGCTCGAGCTACTGCTGAGCTGCCCACGTTCTTTGGCCCTGAGCGAGGAAATCTCCGTTGACGTGTCCAGGGGAATGGTTTACCACCGTCGCCAGACCGGTAGCTTTAGTGAAGGTCTCAAGTCAACGACCCGCCCTGACGCGGAGGTACACTATGGCCCCGTATCCGCAATGCCGTCGCCACCCGCGAACTAAGTCATTCCCGGGTCAGCGAGAGATCACAATCATTTGCCAGCTCGGGGCCAGCCGGAGCATGATGGCAGCCAGGCTCGTCGATTTCAGCGAGGAAGGTATGGGCGTCGACGTCGAGAGCCAGTTGGCGGAGGGATCGCTCGTGGCGATTGTCGGCGACATCCAACGGGCTGGCGGTCGCCAACCGCTGGACCGGGAAGGTCTCGTGCGTTGGTGCAAGGCGACCGGAAACGGGAGGTTTGCGGCTGGTCTGCACCTCCGTGGGGAAGCCGCTAAGGCACTTCCGGATTACTACGAATTCCTCCAAATCAGCCCGAATGCCGAGCCGAACACAGTCTCTCGCGTTTACCGATTCCTGGCGGGCCGCTTCCATCCGGACATCCCTGGGACCGGGGATGCCGATAAGTTCGTGCTGTTGAAGCAAGCCTATGACGTACTGTCGGATCCGGAACGCCGCGCCGAATACGATGCGACTTATAAGAAGCAGCAGGCGCCCGAACCGGTGCCTTTATCCAACTCGGTTGATTTCATGAATAAGAACGACGGCGAGATGAACCGACGGGTGGCGGTGCTGGCGCTGCTCTATATTCAGCGCCGCATCAAACCCTTCACCCCGGAAGTTCCACTTGCCGAGGTGGAACGCCGCATGGGGTTCCCCCGCGATTATTTGGACTTCACGATGTGGTATCTCAAGAGCAAAGACTACATCACCATCGCGGACAACTCAGATTTCACCATCACGGCGCAAGGCGTGGACCTGGTGGAATCGAACCGTGAGAGGATCCCGCTACTGAATAGATTGTTGAGTGATCGCTCGGAAACTTCCTCCAGCAAAGAAAGAGCGGCGTGGAGTAAGCCCTTAATCATGCCCGGTAAGGCTGTCTTCGGCCTTCCGGCCAATGGCGCATCCGAGTCTGAGTTGATCTACGTAAACCGGGATGATGAGAATTGATGGAACGCATATCAAGATAGCATTACTCTTCAATGAGCGAAGGGGACGTGAAAACGAATGAGAGCCGGCAGGCGCGAGGGCAGACTAGTGCTGGAAAAGCGCTCAGCCTAATCGGGAGGAACAATGCGCATTCTTCTGGTCGAGGATGAGAAGCCGGTGGCCAGTCTTGTGAAGCGAGGTCTGGAATCGAACCACTATGCGGTGGATGTGGCGTACGATGGCGAGCAGGCCCAGTCGCTGGTTGATGAGGCTGACTTTGACTTGGTGATCCTGGATTTGGCGCTTCCCAAGGCTGATGGGTTCGAAGTGCTGAATCACTTACGCACCCAAAAGCCGTCTCTCCCTGTATTGATCATGTCCGGTTGGGCAGAGGTGGAAGACCGAATGAAAGGGCTGGATCTCGGGGCCAGCGATTACCTGGCGAAGCCATTCTCACTTGGCGAGCTGTCCGCACACGTGCGGGCCTTGTTGAGGCGATCTCCCGGTTCGCCTGACACCACCCGGCAATTGGAGGAGCCCCGCCCAGGGCAAGAGTAGGGCATTCTATGGGCAAAGCCGGAAAACGCGAATGACCTCTCCAATCTATCCCGCGGATTCTTTCGCACGCCGCGCCGGCAAATAACCTTTCAACTTAGCTGTTCTCAGACCGTAGCCTGCAAGACGGGCGGATCGGAGGCTTGCCTGGAGCCTTGTGTCTGTACCCGTTGTGGAAAATCCACTTGCGGTCCGGGCATAGTTTGGCAAGAGGGATTCAGCCCACATTTCCAATTTGATGTATATTTCTGAATCTGCAGATCGTGGCCGTTATGAATACTCATGCGGGTTCGAACGTGATGAAGGCGCTCAGGAGATCAATACCCAATGGGTATGACGAAGAAGCAGCCCTTTTAGCTCTCTTTCAACACCTCTCTCCGGGTCGATTCCCACAGTTCCCGCGTCACCCCGGACGGGGCCTGAGTCTTTTCTTGCGATAACATTACCGAGTGGTAAATAACTTGGTCGTTTAACGTGAATGTTTGACTTCACACTGACTTTGCATCATTTGCCCCCATAGAATGGCACTATGCCGTCGTGTCTATGCGCCATGGTTGTGGCTGAATTCTTGAAAGTACGCGGTGAAATTATGAGCGCGGGAATTAGTTTGTTTGTTCCCTCCGTTGCAAGGTATTGACAGCCTTATGAAGGAATATCATTTTGACGGCCCGTGAAGGCACCTTCAGCAGGACATAATGGTTTTGCCCATTACTATTGATCGTTCCATCCTCGACTACCTTAAACGTAAGGGTTACAGCCTTTCGCGGAGCGAACGCGTAAATGAATTGCTCTGGCGGGCAATCCTCGAAGAGCAATACGAAGCTCTGGAGAGGGAGGCAGCGGGGTTTTGTGCAGCCGCCAGAAAGACGGAACACAGCGAGCGCAAGCCTTTGCCACGGCGAGCCGAAAGTCGATCACGCGGGACGGTGAATGATGGCTCGCACTCCGCCTAGCGGCTGGTTTGCCCGGCGCGGTGGAGTTTACCGGGTCCGGCTTCAAACCTGCGTAGATATTGATGCCGACGAACATCCGAAGATTTGTGGACGGAATTCAAAATGGAGATGTTCAGGCTTCGGATCTCGAGGGTGGCATTACGGTCAGCGGCCCGTCCAGGTTTCGGATGACACGCCCCCTCGGTACAGACTGGTTTTCCTGGTACTGGTAAACTCCTGGCGTCGAGGCGCTGATGAACTTCCCGGAAGCCATCTGGCGCAGTGCCTTGACCTGCTCAGCCGCGGAACGTGCGACGGCCACGATGGTGTTCCAAGACTCGATTTGCGGGGTAGCTTCAGAGTTGGCGACAATCTACCAAATGAGCGGCCAGGTTGGGCGTTGCAAGTGAAACTACGTTCTAGCCCCAGCTATAAGCGGGGAATCTCCGGGTTATGTTCTTTCAGCTAACCGTTCGGTCGAAATGACATTGAGTCCCTTTCTTACTACTTCAGCAGTGCATGCGTCCGAAGAACCTGTTGCAGTTGGTCGTGGGGTAAAGCGGGGACGACCCAGTAGTCGGCGCCCGTCATCGTTTTCGCAGCAACCATGGCGTTGATCACCGACTCTTCAGTGGCCTGAATTACAGCACTGAACATGGGGTTCATTTTCCA
>JBEKMN010000063.1:0-34822 GCA_050008495.1 Terriglobia bacterium
GTGGAAGCTCCGCCACACCGCCAGCTTGGCCACCCTCAACACTCAGGATTGAGCCGCCCCCTCGACAACATTGCCTGCCCCCCTCTGGAGTAGGCCCTGCACTCCACATAGCGCTCACGGTCATTCGACCCTCGCACGTCTTATAATCTCAAATCTGAAATCTCCAATTTCAGACAAAGTCACTTCTCCGCGAATTTCTTTTTCCATTCCGCGATCGCCGCCATCTTCTCTCTCAGTCTTTTCTCAAATCCTTGGTCAGTGGGGCGATAGTATCGGCGCTCTTTGAGGTTGTCAGGAAGGCACTGCATATCGGTGAGCCGTTCAGCAGCATTGTGGGCGTACTGGTAGCCCTTGCCGTAGCCCTGGTTGGCCATCAAACCGGTTACCGCGTTGCGCAGGTGAAACGGCACAGGTTCGGCGAGGGTTTTCTGCGCGTCTTGCGCCACTTCGCCGTAGCCCACGTAAAGCGCGTTCGACTTGGGCGCGAGCGCCAGGTAAACGGCCGCCTCCGCCAGCGCCAGGTTCCCCTCCGGCATGCCCACGAAATGCGCCGCCTGCATGGCGGCGACGCTCACCGCCAAAGCATTGGGATCGGCCAGACCGATATCTTCGGAAGCCATGCGAATCATGCGTCGAACGATGTAGAGCGGATCTTCGCCGGCCTCGAGCATGCGGCCCAGCCAATAGAGCGTGGCGTCCGGATCGGAATTGCGCACCGACTTGTGCAGGGCTGAAATCAGGTTATAGTGCTCCTCGCCGGCCTTGTCGTAGAGGAGCATTTTGCGCTGCAGGGTGTCTTCGAGGATGGCCTCCGTGACAACGGCGCGCCGCGCTTCGCCTTCGCCTTCGCGTGGCGCAGCGGCCACCGCCACCTCGAGCGTGTTGTAAGCGGCGCGCGCATCGCCATTGGCAAACACGGCGATCTGGCGCAGCAACTCCGGCGCCATCTCCACTTTCTCCTTGCCCAAGCCGCGCTGCTCGTCCTTCAAGGCGCGCTCCAGCAGCGTCAGTACTTCATCCGTGGAGAGAGCGGAAAGCATGTAGACCTTGGCGCGAGAGAGAAGCGCGGAGATCACTTCGAAAGAAGGGTTCTCAGTGGTGGCGCCGATCAGCACCACGTCGCCGCGCTCGACGTAGGGGAGAAAGGCGTCCTGCTGCGCTTTGTTGAACCGATGAATTTCGTCAATGAAAAGCACCGTTCGCCGTCCGTAGCGCCGCACCTTCTCCGCCGTCGCCATCACTTCCTTGATCTCTTTTATGCCGGAGAGCACGGCGCTGAAGCGGACGAACTCGCTCCGCGTTTTGCGCGCGATGATGGTTGCCAAAGTGGTCTTACCGGAACCCGGCGGCCCCCAGAGGATCATTGAGGCAAGCTCGTCGCGCTCAATCTGTTTTCGCAGCGGCTTGCCAGGCCCGAGGATGTGAACCTGGCCGACGTATTCCTCGATGGTCTCCGGCCGCATGCGGTCGGCCAGCGGCGATGGGGTGGAGGGTTGCTGGGCTGACTTACGAGCGAGGTCTGCAGCCGGTGGTTCAAATAAGCTCATAAGAATTGGCTCATTAAAACTGATTGTCCGTGGTCCGTTGTCCGTGGCCTCCGTCCATCTGCCTGTCTGCACGTGTCGGTCTGCCGGTCCAACCAAACAACCCAAACCACCCAGCGGCAACGGACAACTGACTACGGACCACGGACGTCGTTTCAATACTTGAATCCCCGCTGCCGGGCCGCTTCGTAAAGGAACACACTTCCCGCTGTTGCCGCGTTGACGGAATCCATTCCGGGGCGAATGGGAATGCTCAAGCACAGCGTGGCCTCGCGGGCAATCTCCGGCTGCAGGCCGGAAGCCTCTCTGCCCACCATGATGGCGACCGAGCCTCGCAGATTTGCCTGGCACAGCGGCGAGGGGCTATGGCGGTCGGCGGCGACCATGCAAACTCCATCCGCGCGCAGGCGATACACAAGGTCATGGACGGACAGGTCGTGAAGCACCGGAAGGTGGAAGATCGCGCCGGCGGAAGACCGGACAGTTTTGGGATTGAATGGGCTGACGGTTTCCGGCAGCGTGCAAAGGGCCGAGGCGCCAAAAGCCGCCGCGCTGCGCATCAGAGTGCCCAGGTTGCCAGGATCTTGGAGCCCGCAGGCCACCAGCAGAAGCACATTCTGGCCCGCCAGAATAGTCTCCAGATTGTAATCCGGCAACTCCACCAGCGCGGCGATGCCCTGGGGGTTCTGGGTCTGCGCCAACTGCTCGAACAAGCGGTCAGGAACCTGCACGGCCTCGGTTTCTGCGGGCAACCCTTCCAGAAGCCCGGAAAATTTCGCGCTGCCGCTCTCGGTGATCAGCACGCTGTGCGTGCGAACTGTCGGGGCCGCCGCAAGGGCTTCCTTCACCAGGAAAGGGCCTTCGACGGCTAGCCAACCCTCGCGTGTTGTGCCTTTCGCCAAAGCCCGGCGATAGACCTTCACGATCGAGTTGGTGGGACTGCCGATCTGCCGTATTCGCGCGTGAGACATATAACTTCTGGCAAGCTTAACGCGCCTTGGGATGGAAGTCGAGGACCTTGGGTTGCGCAAGCTTTGGAGTGCGGCAGCTTGCTGCCGCTTTCGCGAAGGCCAGCTTGCTGGCCGTGCACTGGAGGGTCGCCCCTCGTCGGCCGCGCGCGAGCAAGCTCGCGGAAAAAAGCGGCAGCAAGCTGCCGCACTCCAAAGCTTGCGCATGATACAATGACGCGGCTCGCAGCAGCATACTGATTCGAACATTCCGGAGGTCAAAATGCGCAAGCTCACGCTTCTCTTAGCCGCTCTTACCCTTGCCGTACCCGCCGTTGCCCAGAACCTCAGCGGGTTGTTTCCCGATCTTACTCAGCAGCAGAACTACGTACTGAAGCGGGTCTCCAGTTACGATCGGACCGGCGCCAACGAGGACTCCTGGAAAGTGAAAGCCGGTGAGACGGTCACAGTGTTTGAACAGGCCGGACCGGGAGTCATCACGCATATCTGGTTTACGATTGCGAGCGGCGAGCAATTCCACCTGAAGAAGCTTGTGCTCCGCATGTATTGGGACAACGAAACCACTCCCAGTGTGGAAGCTCCCATCGGCGATTTCTACGGCTTGGGCTTGGGTGACTATTTCACTTACCAGTCGTTTCCGCTGGCCGTGGGCTCGGCTCAGGCGTTGAACTGCTACTTTCCCATGCCATTTCGCAAGATGGGAAAAATCACCTTGACCGATGAAGGAAACCGAGGCGTGGATGCCCTCTATTTCAATATTGATTACCGCGCTTACAAGGCTCCCCTCCCTGCGGACACAATCTATTTCCACGCCCAGTATCGCCAGTGCGCTCCCTGCCAGGGCTGGACGAACCAATGGAAGTCCAACGGCGACCCGCTGGTAGATAAGAAAACCAACCTCGACGGAGAGGGCAACTACGTGTGGATGGAAGCCACCGGCCGTGGCCACTACGTGGGCGTGACCATGTCCGTGCTGCAAAACCAGGACGAATGGTGGGGCGAGGGCGACGATATGTTCTTCATTGACGGTGAGAAGTTGCCCTCCATCAACGGCACCGGCTCCGAAGACTATTTCCAGGGAGCCTGGGATTTTGGCGACCAGCCGTTTTCATACTTGATGTTTGGCGCTCCCGTAAAGGGTGTGGAGCGAGTCGGGGGGCGATACTCCGTCTACCGCTTCCACCTTGATTCGCCCATCACCTTCACCCAATCGCTGCGCGCGACCATCGAGCACGGCCACGCCAACCACCGTTCCGACGATTACTTCTCCGTCGCCTATTGGTATCAAACCGAGCCGCATGCAGCCTTCCCCGCACTGCCGCCAGTCGAGCAGCGGGTGCCCAGGATTTATCCGGTGGGTGGGCCCGGGAACGCAGGAAAATGAAGGGTAGGAGTCAGAATTCAGCGGTCAGGAATCAGAAGGCTGTGAGATAATCGGTGACCGGCGACTCTTTCGCCCTTCAATGTGTGGAATAACCGTGTGCCCCATGGCGCTCTTCGCAATCACTTCAGACCTTTAAAGCGGCATATAAGCGCCACACGGGAGGGCAAACTCCGGGAGGAAAAATGCGCAACAGTCTCAAACCGAGGACACTTCTTTGGATGTGTCCGCTCGTTCTCTTGGCAGGGCTCGCTGCGGCCGTGGCTCAGACCACCCCACAAGCTGCTCTGCCCTCTGTGGACCAGGTTCTCGATAAGTACGTCAAAGCCATAGGAGGCAAGGCCGCCCTCGAGAAGCTGACCAGCCGGGTTTCCAAAGGTACGTTCGAGATGGATCAGTTGCCCGGACCGGCGGCCGAGGAAATCTATGCGAAGGCCCCCAACAAGCAGTATCTGGTCACCGACCTCCCCGGTTTTGGTCAGGCCAGGCGAGGTTTCAATGGCGCCGTGGGCTGGGAGGACAACCCGCAAAACGGGATGCGAGATATTACCGGGACTGAACTGGCGGCGATGAAGCGCGACGCCGACTTCTACGCTGCGATCAAGCTCAGAGAGCTTTACCCCAAAATGACGGTTAAAGGGAAGGAAAGCGTTAATGGCCACGACGCTTACGTGGTTGAAGCGACCCCCCCGGATGGGGCCGTGGAAACGATGTGGTTCGACGCCGACTCGGGATTGCTGGCGCGTACAGAAAGGGAAGCCGAAGGGCCCAACGGCAAAGTCACATTGGACATAACCTTCGACGACTACCGCGAAGTTGATGGTATCAAACTACCCTTCGCCATGCACTTTTCGCTGGGCGAATTCGCCTTCGTCATCAAGCTGAGCGAGGTGAAACATAACGTGCCCATCGATGACGCGAAGTTTGACAAGCCCGCAGCGCCCTAGCGTCATTCCAACTACTCTGGGCCTTTCATCCCGGCCGTATGGCGCATCCATCCTTGATCCCGGGGGCATTTTCGCGTCCGCTCGTAAGTAAGGGGTCTATGGTCTGTCTTTGATCCTGTACACAAACTTCAGGCCGGACCAGACCTCATCGACGGCACAGACCTTAACGTCCACCAAGCCATTCGCCAGCCCTATTTCACGAACCACGTTTTCGGTAAGGTCAGTCGGCACCCCCGATGACGCCTTGGGCCAGGACACCCAGAGCATCCCGCTGGGTGAGAGCGCCGCCTTCAACCTCGGGAATTGCTCGTTCAAACGAGAACGTCTTGAAGAAAAGAATTGGATGAAATCGAGAGGACCTTTGAGCTTATTGGCCTGTTTCACGCCGGAAGGGAGCTGTCCCAGCGTCGCAGCATAATTCTCTGGAGCGCCCAGGATGGCGATGGCGAATCCATCTTTGATGCCGAGCTTTTCGATCAGCGACTTCTTGGAATATCCAACAGGCATAGTCAATCTTGTGTCTCTTTGCGTCTTTGCGCCTTGGCGTGAGCTGTTTTGATTCCTCCACACCTTCGGCAGCCTTCCCACAAGATAAAGCGCAACCCCCGCTCCGGCTGCCGACTGCCCACTGCCGACTGCCCACTCACCCCGAAGCTCTTTTTGCCCCGGCGGCCTGGGCTTCGAGTTCGGCCATGTCGAGCACGATGACTTTGCGGCGCTCCAGGCGAATGAGGCCGCGATCTACAAAACGCCGGAGATTGCGCGATACCAAGTCGCGCACCGTGCCGATCTCCGCGCCGATCTGTTGGTTGGTTTCATCCAAGGGAAACTCCACGCCGCGTCGCGTGCGCGCTCCCAACCGCAGCGCGCGGTCACGCAGGAACCGCGCCAGGCGATGGCTGACCTCTTTCAAGGATAGTTCTTCGACCAGATCGGCAAGGTACCGGAACCTCCACGCCAGGGTCCGGATAACCGCCAGTGCCACTTCCGAATTGCGGCGGCACAAATCCAAAAACTCCTTCTTGGGAAAGAAGAGCAAGGTGGAGTCTTCCACAGCCGCCGCCGAGGCGGGAAAAGTGCCGCCGTCGAAAATCGAGAGTTCGCCGACCGTAGATCCGGCGCGCTCGATCACCAACACCTGCTCGCGGCCGTTTTCGGCCATCTTGAAAATCTTGATGGCCCCGGACTGGATGACGAAGAGGCCGTCGCACGCGTCACCCTCCGCAGCCAGCATCTCCGCCTTGCCTAGCCGCCGGGCAACGCAGTGGCAGGCCAGGGCTCTAAGCTCATCAACGGGCAGGACCGCGAAAAACGCCACCCGGCGCAGAGTCTCAACTGGATCGAGAACCGTCATGAGGTGTTTTGTAGGGGCAGCCCTTGTGGCTGCCCGGACGCAAGCCTATGGGCAGTCAGGCGCGCCCACCCGGGCCGCGCCTACTTCTCTAGAATAGCTTACCAGACACTTCATCCCTGAGCACGACTTAAGTCATCGCGCCTTTCCCGGCGCCCGGATAATCTGAGGCTATCTGGGGGCAAAAGGAGACTCAAACTTAGATGCCCTCGGGAGGAATCTCCTATGGCTTATGTAATTGCTGAACCCTGTGTCAACACCAAGGACACCGCGTGCGTAGACGTTTGCCCGGTGGATTGTATCCATCCGCGAAAGGATGAAGCCAACTTCGCCGATGTTCCCATGCTCTACATCGACCCGGTGGAGTGCATTGATTGCGGCGCCTGCGTGCCGGTTTGCCCTGTTTCCGCCATCTTCCCGCTCGATGACCTGCCGGAGAAATGGCACGAATATACCGAGGGTAACGCTAAATATTATCAGAAATAGATAGGGCTCACGAGCATTGATCGTGGGTGGCGCGTACATGCAAGGCAATGCATGCGCCCGCGCTCCAAAGAGCGGAGCGAATAATCCCGCCCTGCCCCTTCCCCTGTCATTCTGAGCGGAGCGAAGAATCTCGCTCTGCCCCTTCCCCTGTCATTCTGAGCGGAGCGAAGAATCTCGCCCTGCCCGCCCTGCAACCTGACACCTGCCCTTCGCCGCCCACTCTAATCGGTCCCTCCGGGACATCGCAGACACCAAAGCGCAGGGGTCTGCGCCGGCCCGTGATATACTCTCCAATTATGACCGCCAGGATCTCTCCGCAAGGTCCGGGAACTTTGCAGCGATTCGGGGTCTTGGTCTTGGCCCCGCTAATGCTCGTTCTGATCTTTCCCGGCCGGGCATGGTCCGATAAGAACGAGAAGGCCCGGAAGAAGTTGAACGAGGCCTTGAAGCACTACGAACAAGGCGGCGTTTTTTATCACCAAGGCAAGCTTGAGGCCGCGATCGCCGAGTACCGCGCCGCCCTGCGCGGGGATCCGGATGAACCGTACTGGCATCAGGCCCTCGGCGACGCGCTTGAAAAGCAAGGCGACTCGCAATCCGCTCTGGAAGAATACCATCAGGCCAGCCGGCTCTCACCCGATGACGTCGGGCTCCAGCACAAGTATAACGAGTTGCAAAAGGTGCCCGGTGGTGACGCCGGCGAACCAGCCGATGCTGCCGTTCCTGAACATCGCAGCTACGCCGTCGGTGGAAAAGTCACTGCACCTCTCCCACAGTTTAAGCCTGAACCTTCCTATACGGAGAAGGCCCGCGTAGCCAAGTATTCGGGTACGGTTGTGCTCATGCTCGTGGTGGACGCGCACGGCGACGTGGGCAACGTCAGTGCGGTGAGGCCTCTCTCCTTCGGGTTGTCCGAACAAGCAATTCGAACCGTCCGCACCTGGCACTTCCAACCTTCCACCCGCGACGGAATGCCGGTCCCGGTCCGAGTCGTCGTCGAAGTCAGTTTTCGATTGTTCTGAACAAATCCACGGGTGGCGCATACGTGCCGACGGTAGTTGTCGGCATGTATGCGCCCTTTGGGGTCGTAGGAGTACACCACGCTACGATTTGCATGCCGCGGGCCTTTATAGCGGCCCTGTGGCACGTCGAGTACCCGACAGTGGGCGCGTTTTTCGGTTTGTCTGGAATGCGCGAGGAGAGGAGAAACGATGTCGAGGGCACTCCAACGATTGAACGCGTCCACTGTCTGCCTCTTGCGCGGCTTGCTAACTGTGGTTCTGACATTTCAAATCTGGCCCCTTGGCCATGCAGTTGCCCAGGCTGGTAAAACGGAACAAGCTGCCGGAACCGAGAATGAATGGAGATGGCCGAAGACGCTACAGGTCTGCCCGGCACAAGCCGGGGACCCGGTGAAACTGGTCAAGATAACAAAAGGACGGGAAGAACTCCTACCGGGGAAATATGAGTTGCCCCAGATAGAAGGGGACGATTCGCAATTTTGGGAGGCAGTCAAAGATTGGCTGAGCGACGTCTCATTTACCTTGAAGAGCCAAACGTCAAAAAGTATCGTATCGGTGGGATTGGCAGTCGTGTTCCCTGTGCGCCAGACCGGCGTGGACTGTCAGTTCGTAATTCATAACGGACGGGTGCTCGAGCCGATCTGTGATGCCAATCCTGCTTGGTGCAATGGCGGGTGCCCTGCGTTGGTTCAAAAGACTTTTCACTGGGGACTGATTCCAACCCAAGCGGCTACAGGTCTTCGGGCCCGATATAACGCTGAGGCCCGTGGAGACCGTGGGGACAGCGACCCCGTTGAAGGCAAGGAACTGCTCCGATTGGAACCCGGCCAAGAAATCACCCTTTCCCCAGTTGGCCGTGTCGAGGGTATTGGTTCCATCACCGACCCGAGGCATGGCTTCTCGGACAGCATCAACGGCATCCTATACCGCGACGGGATAAATGAGGCGAAGGACGAAGCGCCTTGTGCCGAGCGTGCGAACTCAAAGGAGGGGTGCGCCTTTGCCGAGGTGCCGAAGTTTAATTTCGGCCTCACCGTTGTCTACTTCGAGGGCGGAACGATCTGGGGGAATTACGGCTACGGTTATGCCATCCCTAACCCTGACGGAATCTTCACAAGAGTGAACGCACATGAATCTCCAGAACCCGGCGAGCTAGGCGACCGCAACCCCTAGCTTAGGTCGAGTGTCATAAATCCGGTCACTGTAAGGCATCCCACCGCTGCCCTCGTTGGCCGCACCGCCGAAGATAGCACGAACTTATCACTGAATACGCCGCCGGCTAGCGCAGACACCCGCAGTTTGGGTGTCTGCGACAGCCATGCCATCGACATCTGCCCGCCTTACTGTTCCCATTGCGGGACACGACACCAGAGCTACCTTCCTGAAAACGCTACCTGGTACCATTGCAGACACCCGTAAGCCGATGACCGCCCGGGATGACAAAATGACAATTAAGGGGGATTTTTCCGCCGCCCGATTCAGGAACGACGGGCGCTTGGTTTGAACGGTAGCGTCTCAGTTTGACGTTGGGGGCGGCTTTACGCCGCCATTTGGCGAGCTAAACTCGCCGCTACCACATCAAATTGTACCACTCCCCACTTTTCGCTTGACAAGCCGCCCGGCCTATGATAGCCTATCGTGGTTGTCTATTTCCCGACGTTTTGTCGCTAAGGGAGCGCCGGGATGCTCGAAACGGAAGAAAAAAGCGGGGTCGTCCGGGCGAGCGGGGGAAAGCTGGGGTTCGAAACAACAAAAACAATACGATCGAAGCCAGTATGTTATTGAAAACACAGGAAGGCATTTGCAAAACGAACTAAAACGAACTCAAAATGAGCCGCAATTGAGCGCTAAAATGCGTGCATTACGCGCAGAATTCGAGTTCTCCAGCACTTCACAGGTTTTGGCGGAGGCCTCGAACGGGAAAGAGGACGGGGGTCGAAATCGCCCGGTCGGGGGAATACAGAGGAGTGCGAGAGAATACGAAAATCGCGGGAACGAAGCTAAGAAGTGCCTGAAAACAAAGGGAATCACTTTTTTGAAGGTTGCAGATTTCGCGTGTTTTGTGCGCAAATTAGCAGCAATCTCACCCCAAACGGAGCAAATGGCGCCGCATTTTGCGAAAACGGAGCCAGGACTTGCGACTCCCAGCGTGACGGCATGACAGTGACAAATAGTCGGCTAGCCAAACTCGGGACTTCCCTCGGCGCCGGTCGGATCTCCGGCCGGGTCGAAGCATCGTATCGACGGATTGTGGTAACCGACTTTAGGGTTGACCGTGGAAGGGCCTAGTCGTTAGAATTCGGTCGAGTGGCCAGGAAAGGACGGAAAGAGCTATCAAACTCAGGAACGGAGGCGCATTTTCGAGCAAGGTCAAGCTCTTATGGAGCCTGGGCGCTGTTGCCCTTTCGCTAAGTTGCGTAACGGAGCAGCAGAAAGTGGTCGTTCAAACCCCCGCGCCACCAACCCCAGTCGCTCAATCAACCCCTCCCAAGCCTTCTGTGGCGACGCCGGCAGCTCCGCCTGCGCCGCCCCCTGACCCCGCCGAGGCGCTCGTTTCCCAAGTTGAAACCCTGTACAAAGCCGGAATCGCCGACTACCGGTCAGGAAACCTGGAAGAAGCCAAAGAGAAGTTCGATCAGGCGGTGGAAAAACTACTCGAATCGAACCTCGACCTTCAGGCTGACGATCGCCTCAACAATGAGTTTGAAAAACTGACGGAGGACGTCTATGCCGATGAGGCGGCGGCGCTGGAACGCGGAGACACCTTGAGCCCGCACAACTACGTCCCTCCGCCGCTCGAATCGTTTTCCGGCCTGACCTTCCCGGTTGATCTACGGGTCAAGCAGCAAGCTCAGCAGGAGCTGAAAGCCGTCCGGTCAGACTTGCCGCTGGTGTCGAACGACTATGTTGACGGCGTGCTGACCTATCTTCAGAACCACGGTCGAAGCTATGTTACGACGGCCCTGAAACGGATAGGGTTATACCAGGCAATGATTTCGGAAACCCTGCAGAAGGAGGGGATTCCGCAGGATCTCATCTACCTCGCCGCCCTCGAAAGCGGGTTCAATCCTTACGCCTTGTCGCACGAAGGGGCGAAGGGCATCTGGCAGTTCATGGTTGGAACGGGCATGCTTTACGGCTTAAAGAAAGACCGCTGGGTGGACGAACGCCAGGATCCCGTCAAGTCCACACAAGCTGCCGCCCGCCACCTCAAGGAGCTTTATCAGGAGTTTGGGGACTGGTCCCTTGCCATGGCGGCCTACGATAGCGGCCCGTTGACCGTGCAGGCCGCCATCGCGAGGACAGGTTACGCCGATTATTGGGACCTGCGGCGGCTGCACGCCCTTCCCGCTGAGACGGAAGACTACGTGCCGATTTTCATGGCCACCGTGATGATCGCCAAGGACCCCAAAGCCTACGGCTTCGACATCCAGCCGGATCCGCCTTTTGCTGCCGACCCAGTCGTCCTGAACACACCCACGGACCTGCGCCTGGTGGCACAACTCATCGACAGGCCCGTGGATGAATTGACGCGGTTGAACCCCAGTTTGCTTCGCTGGACGACTCCGCCCAACAACCCGGAGTTCACCTTAAACCTTCCACCGGGGACTAAGGAACTGTTCGAGCAGCGGATCGCCGCGGTCCCGGAGGATAAGAGAATCTGGTGGAGAGCCTATAAGGTTGAGGAAGGCGAAACTCTTGCCAGCATTGCCAAGAAGCTCCACGTCTCGCCGGTTGCTTTGCGAGAGGCGAACAAGCTGGATAATGAATCGGAGGTCGAACAGGGCACCCACCTGGTGGTACCGATGTCCCCAGGCAGCGAATCATCGCTGGCGCGAGTGCGCGAGGGGGGGCCGCACTACGCGGTCAAGTATCGTGTTCGGCCCGGCGACACTCTGGAGTTTATCGCCGATCGCTATGATGTGACTCCTTACCAGATCCGCCGCTGGAATAACTTGAAGACCTCGCAGTTGACGGCCGGCGCGTCTCTGCGCATCTTCGTGGCGGGCAGGAGCCCAGCGAGCCGGTCTCGAGCCCGGGGGAAAAAGAGTTCCCGGCCGTCAGGCAAGACAGCTAGCCTAACCCCGACGGCGTCCGGGGCAGGAGAGGTCGTGACCGCTCCCAAGGCCACTCCCCAGCAGCTTGCACAGGGGCGTTAGCACGCTTTTCTTCAAGAACCCAACGATTACACTTGACACAAAGATGAGTGTGTTATAAATCTGCCTCCAGCGGGGTAGTCAAGACGTTCGCACCTGTCGCCCGGGCAGCAAAGCCGGGCATGGTTGAGTGAATCAGAAACTGACGGGGGAGGGATGCATGGATTTCGATAAAGACAATAAAGCGGGTGATGAGCTCGAGGATTATGGCGACGAGCTCTCCTCCGACTACAAGGAAGAAGCGGACGAGAGGTTGGGCGAGGAAGGCGAGGATCTCGAGGAGGAGGTTTCTTATAAAGTAGAGGAAACCGAGATTATCGAGAAAGCGCCCGTCGTCCCGGCCGTGACGGAGAAAGCTCCGGCGCCCACGCCTAAGCCTAAGCCTGCTGCGGCCCGGAAGAAGGTCGCGAAAGCCAAGCCGAAGCCGAAAGCCGCGCCGAAGCCGAAAGCGAAGCCTAAGCCGAAGAAGGCGCCCGCCAAGGCCAAGAAGCCCGCTAAGAAAGTGGCGAAGCCTGCCAAGCCGGCGGAGAAACCGGCTGCCAAAAAGAAGGGGCGCGGCAAGTAGCTCGACTAAGTCACGAGGACCCGAAAGCGTCCTATCCGCCCTCAAAATGCGGGCGCGGACAACAAGCGTGGTGGTGTGTCTGGCCCGGAGCCGTCCAGTGCCGGGCCGGGCGTCGCTCGTCAGGCAGCGTGGATGGATTCGCACTCCCAACCCCACGGTGAGCCTTCAAGGCCGGAAGGTCCGGCAGGCCATAATCCGATTCTCGCCTTGGAGGTAATCCGCCGCATGCGTGGGGCTTCACAGCCCTACCTGATGCGTTGTGCGGACGAGTCCAATTACGTCGTCAAGTTCCAGAACAACCCCCAGCACGTACGCATCCTGGCCAACGAAATGCTCGCCGGCCGCCTGGCGATGCTCATTGGCCTGCCGGTTGCCGCTCCGGCCTTCGTGGAGGTTCCCCCTGGCCTTATCCGTGGCACGCCCCCTCTTGAACTCGAGATCGGTTCCCGCCGCGAACTCTGCCTGGCTGGCCTGCAGTTTGGCTCGCGTTATCCAGGAGCGCCTGGTCAAACTCTAGTAGTGGATTTTCTGCCGGATCGTTTGCTGAGCAGAGTAAAGGGTTTAGCCTCGCTATTCCTGGGCGGATTTGTTTTCGACAAATGGACCTGCAATTGTGACGGGCGACAGGTCGTTTTCTATCACTCCGTGAACGATGAGGACCCCGCGTATTCGGCGCTTTTGATCGATCAGGGTTTTTGTTTTAACGACGGAGATTGGAGTTTTCCCGATTCCCCAATTCGGGGACTTTATCCGCGCCGGCTGGTTTATGACGAGGTACGGGGATTGAAGTCTTTTGAGCCTTTCCTCTCTCGAGTCGAGAACCTGGACAGCTCTCAAATCGGGGAATGCATTTCTCAAATGCCCGGCGAGTGGTGCGGACCCGACCCCGGCAAGTTGAACCAACTTGCGGAGACATTGTATAAGCGGCGCAGAGGAATTCGGCAGGCGATTATTGACGCCAAGAATAGTAGCTTGAAACCCTTCCCCAATTGGCGTGAGACTAATAGGATCGCTCGACCGAGGCCGGACCCATGGTCAAAGAGAGTGGATTGAAGGAATGCTCGTACTTCCTGGTCCGCTACGTCCCCGACGTGACGAAGGAAGAGTTTATCAACATCGGTGTCTTCCTCTCTTGTCCTGGGGAGCGGTTCCTGGATTGCGTGTTTAGCGACGACTGGCGGCGAATCAGCCGCTTCCACCAGGAGGCGGATCAGGAGTTTCTGCGGGATCTCCAATCGCACTTCAAACAGGAGATCGAAGATCACAGGGATGATCTCGCTCGCTACCTCGGAGAAATGCAACAGTCCTTTTCGAATCTCATTCAATTGTCGCAGCCCCGCCCCTGCCTGACTTCCAACCTCTTGGCGCAGCTTCAGGACCTTTTCGAACGATATGTGGGAGCGCGTGTTGCCGGTCCAACGGAGCAAGACACCCGGGTTTACGTCAGGCAGCAGATGACAGATTGCTTTAGCCGGCATGGCATTCTTGGGCACAAGTTATTCGAAAGGCGCGTTCCAGCCTCCCAATGGACGGGGGTTGGCGATCCCTTCTCTTTCGACTTTGGGTACAAGCCCCAAGCACAGGCAGGCAAGCCTAACGGACGCCTGAAACTAATCCATGCCGTTTCCTTGCAACGAGATCCCAAACTCACCGAGGCGCTAGTGTGGACCTTTGAAAAAGTCCTCGAGCAAGAGCGTTCCACGCTGACGGTGGGTCACGAAGACAACGCTGATCAGCAGAATGCCCAGGTCCGTTTCTCGCTGAGCGTGCTTCAGCACGAACATATCCGCCTGGTGCCGGTTTCAGGATTCGACGCATACGCTCAGTCTATCCGCGCAGAACTTGCGATCTAGCCCTCACAGGCTTACCGTAAAAGCGGCTATGCCGAGCCTGTCTTCTATCTAGCTTGGGGTGCCGTCTGTCATTCTGAGCGAAGCGAAGAATCTTCACAGCTCGTCCTCCAACGCCCGGCGCATAAGCCAACTGCAGAGATTCTTCGCTTCGCTCAGAATGACAGGCGTGTTGAAATGACATGAGCAGCAGTCTCAAAGTCGAATGTTATTCCGGCTACAAGGCCGATGAACGGCCCCTTCGGTTTTCCTTCCAAGACAAGCCCGGCGGACGCGTGTTCGAAGTCAAAGAAGTCCTGGATCAGTGGTACGGCGTGGGCTATCAGTGTTTCAAGGTGCTGGCCGATGACTGCAATTTCTACATTCTTCGCCATCAACAGGCGGAGGATATCTGGCTGCTGGACTCCTTCCGATCCCCTCAGTAGGCGAACTCCGGTCAGACCCCGCCCGCTCATGACAATCCTGGCGAGAAGTGATTAAATAGATGCCTGGAAAGTCGGAATCAGCCTCTCGGTTCTGGGGAAAGGTTAATGGGAAATGCACAAGGGCGAAAACGTGATCTCTTTCGCGCTTGCTGTTGTTGTGGTTCTGTCCTTCGTGGCGATCCAGCGACAGTGGAACCCTGCCAGTCTGAAGGACATGGCCTCGACCGCGGAGGACTTTATCCTCACCAGCACCGGGATACGCGGCCAAGTGCCGGATTTGGTTGGCTACGAAAGGCTCAAGACCTATCGGCTGGAGAACTTCAGCGCCGCCTTGTACCGCCGCACCCCTGCCTCATTGATCTTCGCTCCGGGCCGCTTTGTTGTTTACAACCGAGAAGATCAACCCGTCTTCAAGCTGGAGACCTTGGAAGGATCAAAAGACTCCTGGACGACTCTCTACGACTTCAGCGGACGGCACGGGCTGCCTGTCCCCGGCAGCCGGAGCCGTCCGGAATACGCCCGGAGCCTCACCGGCAGCGGCCTGCCGGACGTTGTGATCGGCCAGTATTCCGGCGGGGATCACTGTTGCACCATGGCCACGATTATCGAATTAGGCAGCGACGCGGCATCCGTCGTAGGGCGAATCGAGGGTTTGGATGGCTTACCGTTCGAAGGCCTTGAAATTCGCGACATCCGCAAGGATAAGAGTTGGGAATGCGTTGCGCATCGCCCCTATACGACAACTTGTGGCGACCAGGCCGAACCGGCCGACGTGCTCTCGGTGTACACGTTCATTGACGGGCATTACGTGGACAATACCACGCAATATGAAGACTACCTCACCGGCGTTTTGAACCAGAACCTTACGAAATGGCGTCAGGAGAAAGGCCTGTCGCTTGGGCTGTTGCAGACCCTGGCGGGCCAATTCGCGGAATTAGGCCGCATGGATGAGGGAAAGCGTTTTTTTGCGATGAACTTCAACCGCTTCTTGCCTAATCTTCAACAGCGAGGCATTGATCCCAACGTCTGCCTGGATGACCTGGAAAACCTCATGAATCGCTTGCCCGGCGTGACGCCGCCGGTCAGTCAAGAGTCGAAGGTCGAGAGTCGAGAGTCGCGAACGGCCGGTCAAGAGTCAACAGCCGACGGTCGATAGCTTGTCACTCGTCACTTGTCACTCGTCACTGCCTCACAGCACCGGCTCGCTCCAGTTTTCGAGGATCTGCTTAATTCGTCCCAGGAATTTTTCGGCCACTGCTCCGTCGATAACCCGGTGATCGTAGGAAAGGGAGAGGTAGGCCATGGAGCGGATGGCGATGGCATCGTCACGCACCACGGGGCGTTTTTCGATGGTGCCAACGCCCAAGATAGCCACCTGGGGCTGGTTGATAATCGGCAAGCCGAACAAACCGCCGAAACTTCCTGGATTGGTAATCGTGAAGGTCCCTCCCTGCACGTCATCCACGCTCAGGCGCTTGGTTCGCGCCCGCTCGGCGAGATCCTGAACGGCGCGCGCGATGCCCAGGAAGTTCTTTTCATCGGCGCGCTTGATGACGGGCACGATCAGTCCCGCCTCGAGCGCCACGGCAATCCCTACGTTGACGTCGCGCTTGTAGATAATGTTGGCGCCGTCGACCGAGGAATTGACTACAGGAATGTCTCTGATGGCTTCGACGGAAGCGCGAACGAAGAAGGGTGTGTAAGTCAGCTTGAAGCCGTTTCGCCGCTCGAACTCCTCACGTTGCCGCTCCCTTGCCTCCACCACTTTGGTCATTTCAATTTCGAATACGGTGTAGACGTGGGCCGCAGTCCTCTTGCTGGCTACCATATGCTCGGCGATTTGGCGCCGCATCGGCGTCATCTGAACCACTTGTGCCGGCCCGGCAAAAGCGATGGGGGCGGGAGAAGGCTGAACTGTGGCGGGCGCGGGTGGGACCGCGGCGGGCAGCGGCAGAGATGGCGCGGGTGCGGACGGCGCCGGGGCTGCTGCGGTTCGACTTGCGGCGGCAGACCGGCGCTGTTCCACATAATCCAGAATATCTTTCTTGCTGATTCTGCCGCCCGAGCCCGTGCCGTGTACTTGCGTGAGGTCAACCTGGTATTCCCGGGCGATGCGCCGGACAAGTGGCGACGACCTTACTGGCTCGGATTCAGGGGGAGCTGACGGACCTGCGGCCCCGATTTCAGCGCCTGCTGTTGCAGCAGGCACTGCCGGTTCGGCCGCCACAGGAACTGCGGGAGGCGCCGAAACCTGCGCGTCTGCCTCCTTCGCCGGTATGCTGATGGCTGCGCCTTCGCCGTCGATCACCGCCACCACCGTGTTCACCGCTACGGTCTCGTTTTCTTTCACCAGGATTTGAGTGAGAATCCCCGCTGCTGGCGAAGGTATTTCCGCATCCACTTTGTCGGTCGAAATCTCAAAGAGAGGCTCGTCTCTGCCGATCGGTTCGCCGACCTTCCTTAACCATTTTGTAATCGTTCCCTCGGCAACACTCTCGCCCATCTGGGGCATGATCACGTTGGTCGACATTGCAACCCCCACACAATTGAGTCATTGAGCGATCGAGTCATTGAGCCATTGGCCTGCTCCATCGTTTGCCGTGGCGATCACCGCCGTCATCAAGTCATTGAATCAATGACTCAATGGCCCCATGACTCAATCTTAGTACTTCGCCAGTTTCCTCGCTGCCTCAATCACCTTTCGGGCGTTGGGCAGATAGTATTCCTCGAGGGGCGGCGAGAAAGGGACAGGCGTGTCCGGCGCGGTAATGCGCACGATAGGCCCGTCCAGGCACTCGAATGCCCGCTCGCCGATTAAGGCGGCGAGTTCGCCCGCCATGCCTCCTGTCCGCGTGTCCTCGTGAAGCAGGATAACTTTATTGCACTTTCGCACACTGCCCAACACTGCTTCTTCATCGTAGGGCAGCAACGTGCGCAGGTCAACGACTTCCAGGGAAATGCCATCTTTTGCAAGTTGCTCCGCCGCCTCCAGGGCGGTCCAGACCATGGCGCCGTAAGTGATGATGGCCACGTCGTTCCCTTCGCGCCTTACCGCCGCCTTGCCGAGGGGAACCACATAATCCCCCTCCGGGACTTCTTCTTTGATTCGCCGGTAGAGAAACTTGTGTTCATAGAAGATCACGGGATTGTCGTCGCGGATGGCGGATTTGATCAATCCCTTGGCGTCATAAGCTGTCGCCGGCATCACCACTTTCAGGCCCGGAGTGTGGACAAACCACATTTCGTTCGATTGCGAATGGTAAGGGCCGCCGTGCACGCCGGCTCCTGACGGCCCGCGGATCACTATCGGTACTGCCGGCCCCCACCGGTAATGCATCTTCGCCGCCATGTTCACAACCTGGTCGAAGCCGCAGGCGATGAAATCCATGAACTGCATCTCGGCCACAGGCCGCATTCCCATCAACGCCGCACCGATGGCCGCGCCCACAATCGCCGACTCCGATATGGGCGTGTCAATCACGCGCTCTTCCCCGAATTTCTCCAGCATCCCCGCTGTGACCTTGAACGCGCCTCCCAAGACACCGATGTCTTCGCCCAACAGGAACACGGAAGGATCGCGTTCCATCTCTTCCCAGATACCTTGGCGAATTGCCTCGAGGTAGGTTAGCAGCGGCATTGGCGCACCACGGGGAAAAACCGAAATTCGAAAATCGAAATTCGCCCACTACATCGTCACCCCCGCGAAAGCGGGGGTCCATTAGAGACCGTGTGAGAACTCGTCACTGCTGTCATTCCGAGGAGCCGCAGGCGACGAGAAATCTCGCACTGCCTTGAAAACACTCAGAGCGAGATCCTTCGCTTCGCTCAGGATGACAGCGAAGGGCTCGGAATGACAGTCGAAAAGAAGTTTTCAAACAGACTCATCAGCCCTTGGATTCCCGCGTGCGCGGGAATGACGAATCAACCGCCTTTCGCTTTTGGAATTTCGGTTTTCGAATTTCCAATCTCCAATTTCGAATCCCGGTTTTCCTCCGGACTCCTGAATCTGTAGTTCCCCCACCAACATTCCGGCCCGCAGTACACGCCTTGCAAGGCTGATTCACCTTGCGGAAGCGGGCGCGCCTCGGCATCGGCGACGGCCGCGTCGATCTCGCTCTTGATGCGGCGGTCGAGATTGCCAATGCTCTCTCTGGTCATGATCCCTTTAGAGAGCAGGTGTTTTTCAAGCCTTTGGATGGGATCTTTCTTTGCCCAGACGTGCAACAGCCGAGCGGGAACATACTCCGCCGCGTCGTGAGCCGAATGTCCGGTCATGCGAAATGTCTTGCACTCCACAAAACTCGGACCCTCTCCGCGCCGCGCCCGTGCGGCCGCTTCCCCCACAGCGCGGTAAACAATCTGGACGTCATTGCCGTCTATGGTCGTGCCCACCATGCCATACGCCTTGCCACGCGCCGACAGGTTTTTCATCGAGAATTGCTTCTCGACTGGAGTCGAGTAGGCGTAGCCGTTGTTGTTAACGATGAAAATCACGGGCAGCTTCATGACCCCCGCCATATTCATCGCTTCATGAACCTGCCCCACGCTGGTTGTGCCCTCGCCCAGATGGACCAGCGCCACATTACCCTGGCCGCGCCACTTGAACACCATCCCGACCCCGCAGGCTACCGGGCAGGTCCCGCCCAGCGGAGAAATGATCGGGATAACGCCCAGTTTCAGATCACCGATGTGCAAAGTGTTGTCGCGACCGCGGGTGGGTGTGTCCGCGCGCGCCATCCAGTTGGCAAAGACTTCGGCAAGCGAGAAGCCGCGAATCAGGAAGGAAGAGAAATCCCGGTGGCTGGGCAGCACAACGTCGCCTTCGATCAACTGCAAAGCCGAGCCGACGCCAATGGCTTCCTGCCCTCGCCCGATGTAGACCCCTCCCACAATCTTCCCCTGACGGTAGAGGACCTGCTCGATCCTCGCTTCCGCCTCGCGCGTGAGCTTCAGGAAATACAACATGCGCTCGAGTGTGGCGGGAGGAATCCCTGTTCGCTCGGTGCCGCTTCGGATTGTCTTGGCTTTGGCCATTACTGATTAAGGTCCCACTCTATACTGGTCAACCCCGTTGGAGCCTTTGTGAAAACGCTTCAATGCTGTCATTCCGAGCGGAGCGAGGAATCTCGCTCTGAGTGTTTTCAACGCAGGGCGAGATTCCTCGTCGCCCCGCACCGGCGGGGCTCCTCGGAATGGCAGAACCATCGAGTTTTCACACAGGCTTCTACGGGGCCCGGCAACACACCGAACCGAGCGGCATTATCTGACTTTCGCCCTTCGACTCTCGACTTCCTCGGCCATCTCCAGCTCGAAAACACGGCCAAAGTGCAGTATCACCTTTTCTTTGACGCCATCCATCGCGACCGGCACGCCCAGCAACTTCTGGAGCGACGTCACGCCTTTATCGCGCAGCCCGCAGGGAACGATCCAATCAAAATAGCGCAGGTCGGTGTTGACATTGAAAGCGAAGCCGTGGGAAGTGACCCAGCGGGAGATATGGACGCCCATGGCTGCCAGCTTGTCATTTCCCACCCAGACCCCTGGCGCGCCGGAAAGGCGCCCGGCATCGATTCCGTAGTCCCGGGCCACGGCGATCAAGACTTCTTCGAGGGAGCGCATGTACCAGGCGATATCCCGACGATGCTGCGTGAGGTCCAAGATCGGGTAGCCCACCAACTGGCCGGGTCCGTGGTAAGTCACATCCCCGCCGCGGTCAATCTCGAAGACCTGCACACCGCGCATGACGAGCTGCTCGACTGACAGGAGGATGTTCTCCTTTTTCGCATTGCGCCCAAGAGTGTAAACGTGGGGATGCTCGAGCAACAGAAGCGTGTCCGGAATCAGATCGGCCTTGCGCGCCGCCGAACGTTCGCGTTGAAGGCGCAGGCCGTCCGCGTAATCGACGCGGCCGAGGCGTTCGACGTGACCAGTCATTGTTTCCCTAGCCCCTAGTCCCCAGTCCCTAACCCCTGCTCGTCAGATATGGATCGGCCAGTCGTGCGCGGCGTGGGCCGCTTCCATCACCGCCTCGGTGAGGGTTGGATGCGGGTGGATGGCATAAGCGAGATCCTCGACGGTGCCCTCGAGGCGCATGGCCACCACGGCTTCGGCAATCATCTCCGTTACGCGGGGCCCGATCATGTGGACGCCCAGGATTTCTCCGTACTTCTCATCGCTGACCACTTTGACAAAGCCCTCGCGGGCGCCCAGGATGGTGGCTTTGCTGTTGGCGGCAAAGGGGAACTTTCCGATGCGAACGTTGTGCCCCTTCTCGCGAGCCTGGCGTTCCGTCAATCCCACGCTGCTGACCTCAGGTTCACAATAGGTGCAGTTAGGAATCTGGCCGTAGTTGATGGGCTCGGCCGGCTTTCCCGCCGCGTGCGTAACTGCGACGATCCCTTCCCTCGAGGCCACATGCGCCAGCAAGGGGCTGTTTGCCACGATGTCGCCGATGGCATAGACGCCTGGCTCCTCGGTCTGCATGTAGGGATCGACTTTGACGAAGCCTCGCTCCAGCTTAGCCCGGGTTCCTTCCAGGCCCACACTCTGTGTGTTGGGCGAACGACCCACGGCGACTAGAAGGGTTTCAGCTTCGAGGGTTTGAGGTTTACCATCGGGTCGAGTGTATGAAACGGACACCCCATTGGCCGTCTTCGTAGCCTTCTCGACTTTGGCCTGCGTCTCGAGCGCGATGCCTTGGTGGCGGAACGACTTCTCGAGTTCGGCGGAAATCTCTTCATCCTCGAGCGGGACGGCGCGCGGCAGCATCTCCAGAATCGTGACTTTGACCCCGAAGCGGTGGAAGATCGATGCGAACTCCACGCCCACGGCCCCGGCTCCCATGATCACCATCGACTTGGGCAGGGCTTCGAGTGCCAGGATTTCCCTGTTGGTCAAAATGGTCTTCCCGTCCGGCTCAAAGCCTGCGAACGTCTTAGCTTCAGAGCCCGTGGCCAGCACAACCTTCGCAGCCTGAATTTCACGCTTCTGCCCTTTAGCGTCGGTTACCGTGATCCGCCCCGGCCCGGCAAGGCGGCCATAACCCTGAACAGTCTCCACTTTGTTCTTCTTGAACAGAAACTCGATGCCTTTCGAAAGCTTAGTCACCACCTTCGTTTTACGCGCCTGAATTGCCGCCCAGTCAATCGAGAATTCCTTCGCAACGATTCCGAATTCCTTGCCGTTCTTGAAGTAATCGTAAACGTCGGCATTGAGGAGAAGGTCTTTCGTGGGTATGCAACCGACGTGCAAGCACGTCCCGCCCAATTTGTCGTCCTTCTCGACGACCAGTGTCTTGAGACCCAACTGCCCGGCGCGAATCGCCGCGACGTATCCGCCAGGCCCACTGCCGATAATCACGATGTCGTACTTTGCCGTTTCTGCCAAGCCCGCACCTCCTGTCAGGATTCAACGAACGTATTTCCCGAATCCTAAGTCGCGAATCCCGTTCGGTCATGGATCGTCGAGTCCGCTAGTTGTCATCTTATTACATTACGAGAATTGGTTAAACTGGCAACCCACGCTATTGATTCATTGATGCAGTGGCCCAATGAATCATTGAGCGCAGCCCCTCACCCGGCCCGCGACGGCAGGTGACGTCGCCGTCGCGGGTCAACCTCTCCCCCGAGGGGAAGAGGGCTAAAACCGCACGGCCTGACGGGCAAGTCCGGCAGGGATCTTTTCCATCGGCTACCAAGACGATAATCTTGCCGACGGAATGAATCGTCGAGAGGCCCAAAGGTACTATTGCCGGCCGAAGCACCTGCGTATACATTCCGTTACGGCTGTTCGAAGGAGACTCCCATCGAGGTAATACCCGCCACCAGAATACCTCGGTCGGGGCTGCGCGGATGGGAATACGAAGCGAGCCGCATCGCTTGTGCTTCGTCTCACTCTCCTGCCGCCAGCATCGCGGGCGCACCCACGAAAGACAGTCCAGGCGCCCCGCGGAGCCCCAGAATCGACGCCTTTTGTCTTTGGAGGCAGCATGAAACTCCTGCTTTCGCCTCAGGTGCGAACCCTTCCCGTGATCGCGTTTATCGTGTTGTCATCCGCAACCCTTTTGGGGCAAACGGCTGCCGTCCCCGCCCGCGTCACGCAACCTGTCGATGTGGCGAACGTCGTCACGTTGAAGGGTAACACGCATCCGCTCGCACGCCCTGAATTTGACCAAGGCACCGCGCCGGACAGTCTGCCCATGCAGCGCATATTGCTCGTCTTGCAGCGCTCGGCGGAGCAGGAAAGGACGCTGCGGAAATTGCTCGATGAGCAGCAGATCAAGTCTTCGCCCAACTATCACATGTGGCTCATCCCGGAGCAGTTCGGGGAGCAATTCGGCCCAGCCGATGCCGATATTCAGGCGGTGACCGATTGGCTAACGTCGCAGGGCTTCGAGGTGAATCGAGTGGCCGCCGGGCGCACGGTGATCGAGTTTTCGGGCACGGCGGGGGCGGTGCGGCAGGCGCTGCACACGGAGATCCACAAATACGCGGTGAACGGTGAAGAGCATTGGGCCAACGCGAGCGATCCGCAGATTCCCGCCGCGCTCCAACCGGTGGTGGCCGGATTTGCCTCGCTGAATAATTTCCCCCGACATCCGACGATGAAACGCGTGGGGGCCTTTTCACGGTCAAAGGCTACCGGCGTGGTGAAGCCGCTCTTTACTCAACCTTCCAACAACGGGGCGAACTACTTTCTGGGACCGACCGATTTTGCCACGATCTACAATATCTTGCCGCTCTGGAAAGCCAGTTCGCCCATCGACGGCACGGGACAGACGATTGCCATCGTGGCCGAAACCAACATTAACGTCCAGGACGTGGCCGATTTTCGCAACCTCTTCGGATTGCCGCCCAACGCCCCCCAAGTCATCCTCAACGGACCTGATCCTGGAGTCACGTTTGACGAAACTGAATCTGACCTGGACACCCAGTGGTCCGGCGCCGTGGCGAAAAATGCCACCATCGACCTTGTGGTTTCCGAGTCGACCGAGACCAGTCAGGGGGTGGACCTTTCTACGCTCTACATCATCGACAACAACCTGGCGCCGGTCATGACCGAAAGCTACAGTTGCTGCGAGGCTTTCCTGGGCACGGGCGGCAATGCCTTCGCAAGCGCCCTCTACGAGCAGGGCGCCGCCCAGGGCATCACCATCATTTTGTCCGCGGGCGACACGGGTTCCGCCGGATGTGACGATGGCGTCGCGGCGGCTCAGAATGGCCTGGCGGTGAGCGGATTGGCTTCAACGCCGTTTAACGTTGCGGTGGGCGGCACGGACTTTAACGATGTCAATTCCTGGTCCACGTATTGGTCCAGCACCAACAACGCTACCACCCTGGCCTCTGCCCTGTCGTACATTCCTGAGATTCCGTGGAACGATAGCTGCGCGCGCAACGGGAACGCGGGCGACTGCGCCTCAGCCGGCAGCGATCCCCACGGGGTAGACCTCACGGGCGGAGGCGGAGGCGCCAGCAGTTGCGTCACATCGAATTACAATGGCGAAAGCACAACTTGCACCTCAGGGTATCCCAAACCTGCCTGGCAGAGTGGACCGGGCGTGCCCAACGATGGCGTCCGCGATATCCCGGATGTGTCGTTGTTCGCCAGCAACGGCTTCAACGGCACTTCCTATGTGGTCTGCGAGGCGGACACGGTGCAGCCTGAATCAATATCCTGCAATCCGGCTGATCCCAATTGGGTTTTCCTCGGTGTCGGGGGAACGTCCGCCTCAGCGCCTGCCTTTGCCGGCATGATGGCGCTGGTCAACCAGAAGACGGGGCAGCGGCAGGGTAATGCGAACTATGTGTTGTACGCGCTGGCCGCGCAGAGCGGCAGTAGTTGTGCGTCGAACGCGGCCATGGCCCCTACCGCCAACAGTTCCGGCTGCATTTTCTATGACGTGTCCACGGGTAACAACTCAGTGGCGTGCATGGGTGGCTCGCCGAACTGCAGCAACACGACCAGCGGCGGTTACGGCCTGCTCGAGGTTAATCCTCCCACTGATCCTAGTCTCGGTTGGATGGCTGCCGCGGGGTACGACCTCGCCACCGGACTCGGTTCGGTGAATGCCGCGAATCTGGTAAACAATTGGACTTCCGTCAGCTTCAAGCCCACCACGACGACATTATCTAACCTCTCTCCAACCACCACTGCGCATGGCCAACCGGTCAGCTTTTCGGTCAGCGTGGCTCCCGGCACGGGTAGCGGCACACCCACGGGCGATGTTTCAGTGAACGCACAAACGGGCAGCAGTTCGAGCGGAGTCACGGTCATCGGCAGCTTCCCCCTGAGCGGCGGGAGCGTCTCGAGCTCGACGAACCTGCTCCCCGGTGGGACGTACAGTGTCACAGCGCATTACGCGGGCGATGGAAATTACGGAGCGAGTGACTCGGCGCCGGTGCAGGTCAGCATAACCCCCGAAGGCAGTCAAACGCACATCGCCTTGTTGACGTTTGATCCCATCACTGGTAACGAGACGAGCTCAAACGCTACCTCGGTGGTATACGGGGCTTCACTTAACATCTTGCGCGTGGATGTCACCAACGACTCGGGGCAGGTTTGCGCTTCTTCCGTTCCCTACGGGTGTCCCTCCGGGCAGGTGACGCTCACTGACAATGGCCAACCGCTCGACCTCGGCGGTTACACGCTGAACAACCTGGGCTACGCCGAAGATCAGGCCGTCCAGTTCACTTTCGGGGCGAACAAGGTTGCCGCCAGCTATTCCGGCGACAGTAGCTTCAACACGAGTTCGTCCGCTACGGATACAATCACCTACAACCAAGCGCCGACCACAGTCACGCTGAGCGGCCTACCCTCGACGGCCACACTGTCGGCACCGATCAGCTTTACGGCAACCGTCAACACGCAGAGCTACGGCGTTGCCCCAACCAGCACAGTGCAGGTTCTGGATGGGGGGACGCCGGTTCAAGCCACCGTTGGAAGCATCACGTCGACGAACGGTTCGAATTCAGGTACGGCATCGCTGCAGATACCGCTCTCCATCAAGGTGAGCGCAGGCGTAAACAGCATCACTGCGCAATATGCCGGCGACTCGAACTACCTGACGTCCACGTCGGCTGCGGGCACGGTGACGGTGGGCGACTACAGCTTATCGGTGAATCCGTCCACGCTTAACATTTCGGCGCCGGGGCAGTCCGGGAGCACAACAATCTCGATTACTCCTCAGAACGGATTCACAGGAGCAGTGAGCCTGAGCTGTGCGAACAGCTCGCCGGGGATGGCTTGTACGATTTCGCCGGCATCCGTAAACATAACTGGAAGCTCGCCCCTGACCGCCACCCTCACCGCTACCACTACCGCCCCAGTTAATTCTTCAATGCTGTCTGCGCCGGGACCCGGCGCGGATGCTTCGCCTCTTGCGCCCAAATGGGTGGCGCACGCATTGACTCCCTCGGACGTGCCACGTCCGCATGCGGCAAGTTGGGGAGATGGCATAAAGAGTTATCTATGGGCGGCCTGCGAAGTCATACGACAGCAGGCAGAACCCCGGCGTTACATCTTCCTGGCTGTGTTCCTGCCGCTGATGTTGCTGATGGGCGTGGCCAAAGCGCGCCGTCCGGCATGTTTACTGCTTGCGACTGCATTGCTGGTGGTAGGAATCTGGGCGGCCTGCTCGGGGCCACATTCCGAAGAGAGTTCTTCGGCGCCGGCCATCAACCTTTCGTCGGCCAGTGTCGCGTTTGGTCAGCAGAATGTGGGCTCGACCAGCGCGCCACAGGTCGTAACCCTCGCCAACACTGGTAACGCATCGCTGAGTATCGCGAGCATGGCCGTGAGCGGCACGAACTCGGGAGATTTTGCTCAAACGAGTAATTGTGGCGGCAGTGTCGCAGCGGGGAGCAACTGCACAATCACGGTGACGTTCACGCCCTCGGCGGCGGGATCCCGCAGCGCTTCGCTCACCGTCAGCGATAATGCCGGCGGCAGCCCGCAGACCATCGGCTTGACTGGCACTGGGCTCCAGCCTGTTGTAAGCCTTTCGCCAGGCAGCCTCACGTTTACCCAGCAGAGTACGGGCAGCGCGAGTACGGCGCAGAGCGTGACACTTTCCGATACAGGCAATACCTCGCTGAGTATATCGAGCATCGGGCTCAGCGGGGCGAATGCGGCAGACTTCGCCCAGACGAATGATTGTGGCAGCGGGGTCGGGGTGGGTGGCAGTTGCACAATTATGGTAACGTTTGCTCCCGCGGCGGCAGGCTCGCGCAGCGCTTCGCTTCTGGTCACCGATAACGCGAGTGGCAGCCCGCAGACCGTGAGCGTGAACGGCACGGGGGTCACTCCGGCAACCACCCTAAGCCTCTCTGCCTCGAGCCTGGCGTTTGGGCAGGAGAACATGGCCGCGTCTACCCTACCGCAGACTGTCACGCTCTCCAACACCGGCAAAGCGACTTTGAGCATATCGAGCATCACCGTCGCCGGTGCGAATCCCGGCGACTTCGCCCAGACGAACACGTGCGGCGCCAGCGTCGCGGCGGGAACCAACTGCAGCCTCAGCGTGACGTTCGCGCCGGCGGCGATGGGGTCGCGCACCGCGTCGCTTTCCATCTCGGATAATGCTTCCGGAAGCCCGCAGACAGTCAGCCTGACCGGAACGGGGATCCCGCAGGCCACGCCACCCGGGAACTACGTCATCGGGTACAGCGCCCAGAGCGGCAATGACGCGCATTCCGGACAGCTTAATGTGACCGTGCAGTGAATTATAAATTATAAATTGTGAAATAACAGTTACAGTAATAGCAAATGAATGTCATTGTGCGCGATGACAGACTTTATAATTTACAATTCATAATTCACTATTCACCATTCACGATTAACCCCCGCCTGAAAGCGTTTTGGGCACAACGTTCCAGCCGTCGATCTTCACCACCGGCTTGCCGGAGCGCAGGCGGCGCTTGGCGTAGGACGCGGTGATCTCGCGCTTCTCGCCCGGCACGAGCGATACATAATTATCCGACCAGAGGATCGGCAGGACTTCGTCATCGCCGCCCCCGCCCCCTTCCTCAAAACCGAAGCGTGCGCCCTCGGCGACGACTTTGAAGTGAACGAAGAAAGCCAGGCCGCGGCTGGGGTTCTCGACGCTAATCCGCGTGACGCCTTCGTCACCGTTCATTTCGGACTGCGCCGTCGCCTGCACGTCGACTTTAGGCAGCCCCTGAAGTGCGGTCAGGTCAGCAAACGTCTTGGTGGGGGTGACATACCACGTCGAGCGATCCCAATCGAGCACGTCCGGTTGAGTAGACAGCCAATAGAAGTTGCTGCTGACGTTCTTGCCTGTCGCGTCGTTCAAATCGAGGCGCACAAAGTAAGTCTTCGAAAGGTCCGCGAGGGTTGGCAGGGTAAACACTCTATTCGTGCTGTCCGGTCCAACGTCGATGGTCGCGTCCTTGGAGAACTTCGGCGACATGTCGAGATTGTAGACTTTCGCGGAGACTTTCATCCCCGGGAAGGCTTGATAATAGGAGTTCACCACCACGATCGACTGGTCGTCGTACGAGTATTGGACGTGAAGGTATTCGCAGCCCTTCTTGGCGCCGAAATAAGAGCCGCCCGGCCGCAGGTAGTCATCGTACAGGTGCCAGATCAAAGAGGGCCAGGAGTTGTCGAGCATCCACTGGATGACGCCCGTGGAGGTGTACTTGTTGCGGCCAAAGGCTTCAAACATGGCGCGCTCGCCCTCGTAGGCCAGGACCTGGGCCTTCATGGCGTAGTCTTCGAGGCCGGTGGCTTGTCCGTAGCGGTTGTTCAGGGCCTCCGTAAACACATGAATGTCGCGGAAAGCTCCGCCGCCCGCGTGGTAGTCCCAGGTGCTGTTGATGGGCCAGAGTTTGTCGGAAGGCAGGAAGCGCTTCAGGCTCTCAACCGGGGGAACCGCGGGGCCCGGGCTGGTTTCGGTGTTGAACCCGTGCGCGCCCCCGCGCTCTTTGTCGAGCAGCCAGTAGGAGGGCGCGACGTATTCATAAGGCCCGGTCATCTTCAGACCGGTCTTGCCGCTCACGTTGGTGGGCTTGGCGGTGGCGGAAGACTGGTAGGGATTCGGCCAGTTGTATTCCTTCAGAATCTGGATGTAAGTCTGCTCGACTTTTTCCACGGGCGGGTTGTCACTGCCATTCAGCCAGTCGAGCAGGCAAGCGTGGCTGCGCAGGCGGCGAATCTGGTCCTTCAGGGATTCGGCGGAAACGACGAAGTCCTCGCTCTTCCAGTCGCGCCAACGCTCCCAATGGTCGCAGCAGCACCAGCCGGCCAGAACCAGGATGCCCTCACGATCGCAAATGTCCAGAAAGTTCTCGTCTTCGAGCTTGCCCTCCAGCCGGACCGTGTTCAGGTGCATGTCTTTAACGTATTGCAATTCCGCCCTCTGGCGAGCCGGGTCGGCGCGCAACAGCATATCGAACGTATAGCCTGCGCCGCGAATCAGAATAGTCTGGCCGTTGATCTTGAAGAGGCGATGATCCTTGGCATCGAGGTCGGCGGTGATCTCCCGGATGCCGAAGGTCAGCGACCGGGCATCGGAAATTTCGCCGCTGGTTTGGAAACTGAGGTCGAGTTGGTAGAGGTTCTGCGGCCCCAGAGCGTAGGGCCACCAGATCCGCGGATGTTCGAGCGCCAGTTGCGGGAAGCGGTCGGGGGAGAAGCTGACCAGCTTGGATTCTTTGGGCTGAAGCGAGACGGGCGTCGAGAACTCCAAGCTCTCGATCTTGCCTTTCAGCGTCCCCTCCACAGCTTGGTCTGAGGCGTTATGAAGCTCGGCAGTGACGGTGAGTTGAGCCTTGTCAAGCGAGGGCAGATTCAACTTCGAGATCACCTGCGGGTAGCGCAGGCTCACGGGTCCGCTGGGGGTGAGATACACCTCGCGCCAGATGCCCATATCCTTGTCGGCGGGCAGCGGGTTCCAATCCACGAAAGTTATCGCCAGGTCGTCCGGCTGGGGCGGGGAGATCTCCACGGCAAGCGTCGCTGTCTGGCCGGGAGTGACGAAGCGAGTGACGTCAAATTCGAAAACCCGCCACGCTCCCACCATCTTGTCCGGAGAAGCGATCTGCTGTCCATTCAGCCACACGCCGGCGCGGTAGTTGATGCCGCTGAAATGCAGCCAGATGGTCTTCCCGGCAAACTCCTGCGGCACTGGGAATTCGGTGCGAAACCACCACGGTACGCGGAAGGGACTGCCCGGCGGCATGGGGAGGCTTGAAAAGTTGGTGCCCACGGCATAGGTGGTTCCCGGAATCTTTCGCAGGTTTTTGCCCACGTAAGGGTCTTCGAAGACGCGTTGGCGGACGAGCGCGGCAATGACCGTCGAGGGCACGCTCGCCCTGTACCAACCGGACGGCGTGTAGGCGTGGGTGGAGACGACCTCACCCGGAGCTGAGACATCGGCCGAGGATTGAATCGCCCATCCGTCCCTGAGAAACAGCGGGCCGCCAGACGCCGGCACCGACTGCCCCCATGCTGTGTGGCCGCCGGCGATGAAGGAAATCAGTGTGAGTGCGAAACCAAGCCTGTTCATGCGTGAACTGATCCCTGAAGGTTGTGGACGCATCGGACCTCCTCCCAAATCAAAGGTGAGGAGCATACCACTCGCGGGGAGAATTGGGAAGGGCTGGCGCCGGCGTGCGAGATGAACCGCAGCGCGGGCGGCTCGCGAACCGACTCCGCTAGCCGACAAGATGTCATATCCAAGGCTCCGCCTGCAGCTCGCAAACTTCGCTTCGTTTTGCGCAAGATGTGCTGTTTTTGCTCCCTTTCGCGTCCGTTTCATGCAAATTTGCGCGCAAAACGCACGTAATTTGCTGCATTCAGAAATGCCATTTCCCTTTGTTTTCAAGTACTTCTTAGCTTCGTCCCACTATTTTCCATTTTTTGTAGTGTCCTGCTTATCCCTACTGCCAGGTCCATTCCGCATGCGGATGGGCATCGGCAGGCACCGGCTTCCGGCTAAGACATCTTGTCCACAAAAAGATCACAATTATAGGCTATCACGGAACCCTAAAGTTGTCAAGTGGAAAATGCGCAAAATGTTGGGAAAAGTCAAAATGTCACTCAGCCGCCGAGTCGATAAGCCAGCCAGTGCCGCAGACCCGCTTTCGAGGCCCGGGGTTCTTCTGATCGCTATAGCGACCGGAGCGAAAAAGCCGCAGACCTAAACAGCAAGTCTGCGCTTGCCGATGTACCTGTTGGGGAGGTGCCGGATTGACGCCCGTCACAAAGGGGAATATACTGAAAACTCCAGACCAACACGACTTCGGTGCTATTGAACCAAGCGCTTGCATGTGGTAGCATCGCGGCGGTTTTAGTGTTCGTCTTCTGGCGTGAAATCGTGGGGAGCCTGCGGTGCCTGAAAGGCGCGCGTCGGTTCCTTGCAGGGGTAGAATGTCTAAGAAGCACATGACCGGCTCCCACGCGATCAATGCGACGGCTGATGGGCCTGTCAGGATACGTGTAATTGACTCCGGGCCCAATTTTGTCCATTGCGAGATCGGGGTCGATTATCAGCGTGCACCAGTTCCTGAGCGCTCCTACTATGCGGACTATTGTGACGTGCAGAGAGCCCGGTTCGGTTTTGGACTGTTCTTCGGTAAATTGATCACTGGGACGTCCAGGTTGCGCACAAAGATAGAGATCGATTTCCCCGAGGACTTGTTTGGAAGGCAACTATGGGGCACTTCTAGAGAAATGCACAAACTTCTTCGAACCGCGGCGGCTGGGATGAATTTCTCACCCATAAGCGAGGTCGAGGACACTGATAAGGTTCAGACGTTTCGATCAAACAATGTTTTTATGGGGATATGGGGAGAGGAAGCCGTGATGGACTTCTTTTACCTCTCGCCTCGCGATATGGCTCAACCTCAACGAGGAGTGGCAGCACTTGAGCCGGTGATCCGCGTGGTCATGCCCACGCCACTGTTGCTTGAGTTCCTCGACAAGTGCAGACCTTTTGTCGAAAACACACTGCAGATTGAAGTCCCCAAGGCGGAGGTAGTTTAAAATGCGCATTTGGGATATCGTGGACAGCATTTACCCAGGAGTTCCGATCGTCGAGACTCGTAAGATCAGCCGACGGGCACAAGGGGTCACTTCGTCGGCCGCCCAATGGGTCTTCGCAGCCAGCCTTGTAATCGCCTGTGCCAGCACATTTACCGTCACACGGCCATGCGATTCGAATTACACACAAGGGGTGAAGGTGGCAGCTGAGTCCTTTATGACCCATGAGGTAGCAGCAACACTTTCGGCAATGCGAGACTCCAGGTTTGACGCCGGTGTTGCTGATCTCGAGCCAGAGAACGAAGAACCCATTGGATACTCCTACCCGAGCTGATGTGGACGTCGCACCCACTCTTGACGACTTCTACGACCCAAGTCCGATTGAACCAGGCAAGGTCTATCAGGGCGAGGTGGTCGCAGAGGTTCCAGTCGTATTCTTGCCAGCGACCCTCGACCGCTGGCTGCTTCTGAGTACAGATAAGTTCCCGATTGACGAAGTCGTTGCGGGCAAGCATACACCTCCATTTTAGAGGGTGCTCGACGCCAACAAAACAGATGACGCATGGCGCCGCGATGGCGGTACTGTGTGGGTGGTGGCCTGCGCGTCAAAGCAAAGGTTGCTGGTGCTGAGCCACACGTGTGACATCGCGGTGCCAACAAAAAGGCATATTCAGGTAGCGCCGATTTATCCGGTTAGCATTTTGACCGATGCGAAGAAGAAGTCGCTTTTTGCCGGCGATTTCAAATACCGCTTCTGTCTTCCGCGTTACGGTGCGCAGATTCCGGAGGATTCCTTCGCCGAATTGAGCATGATGGCGAGTGTACCGAAAGCGTACTTCAGAGCGGATAGGCCACCTTTGCGACTGACCCAAGCAAAGACTGTGGACCTTCAAAATGTAATTGCGGGTTTTCTTGCACGGCCCTTTGGTTTTGCTCCTAATAAGGACTCCGTTCCCAAGACTGGCGAATACCTGTGCGCTCTGTGTTTTTATAAGCAGGCGAGCATCACGCGGCTGTCCCTGACGGAAGGAATCAAGTTCCCAGACTGCCCTCACTGCAGCGATAGGGCCCTATGGGTCTATTTCGCTGGGACCAACCGTGACATCCGGTAGCGCAGGGTTTTTTCGAGATCGCCGACTGCGTAGCTTTGCTCTGCGCTGACGCCTTTCCCCGTGCTCAGTTCGCGTCCAGTTTATTCAAATAGCTTTAGGATTTTTGCAAAGCCCCAAGCGACGAGTGGGCTTTGCCTTCGCGCTCTACGGGATAATGCTTCACGTGTCCGTCAAGAGACACCGTCGCGAACATCTTCTTCCAGTCGATGGCCCCGAGACCAGTGCCTGCTGCCCGCTTCGCGTGGAACCGGTCGGGCTTGATCTTCATCTTATCGAAGGGTGGGGATTCACCGTCAAAGGAGGGGAAATGCGGATCGGGATATTGGGTGCGGGGAATGTGGGAGCTGCGCTCGGGCTCGTGTGGACAAGCGAAGGGCATGATGTGTTGTTCGGGGTGCCGGACGCGAAAAGCGACAAGATTCGGAAGGCCTTAGCCGCCTTGGGCAGCGCGGGGCGCGCCGGCACGAACGCGGAAGCGGCGGCGTTTGGCGAAGTCCTCGCCCTGGCCGTGCCTTGGCCCGCAGCCCAGCAGGCCATCGAGTCGAGCGGAGATCTTGCCGGGAAGGTGCTAATTGATTGTAGCAATCCACTTTCTTCCGACCTGAAAGGACTCACGGTAGGGTTGAACACTTCTGCGGCCGAGCAGGTTGCGTCGTGGGCGCGCGGCGCGAAAGTGGTGAAGGCGTTTAACACCATCGGAGCGGGGAACTTCGGCCGGGCGGAGTTCGCCGGCCAAACCGCCGACGGCTTCTTTTGCGGAGATGACGCCGGCGCGAAAGCGATAGTCAAGAGTCTGATTGCCGATGCCGGGCTGAACCCTGTGGATGTCGGACCTTTAAGGAACGCTCGTTGGCTTGAACCGATCGCTATGCTTTGGATTGATCTCGCGGTGAATCAGGGATGGGGCGGCGATCACGCCTTCAAATTGCTGCGCCGGTGAGAGTGAGGCTGCCGGAATAGCGGTCGGGCCGCCCCGCCGCCTTGCCTTGGTCTCCGCCAATCTAGTGACGGGATAGTTCAAAGATCACGCTCCGGGCCTGCTCGAGAACGGCCAATGCTTCTGGCTGTCCTATCGTCTGCCTGTGCAGGACGATGTTCGCCGCGAGCCGCACCTTGTCAGCCGAATCTTGCACCTGGCGGGAGAGGAATCCTCTGGGGGCCAGATCGTGGAGCAAGTTCTCCAGTTTCGCGTCAGCTACAGCCTTCTTACCGAGAAACTTCGCTAGCTTAGTGCGAAGGCAATCTTCAACAGCCGCACGAGCGAGCGCCACCGCAGCTTCCGGCAGGCCCAATATATAGCAGTTGGCGGCCTCCCTTAGGTATACAAACTCGGAATTGGAGATGCCTGAGAGGGTCAGATGCGAGAGCTGAAGGGTGCGATCGACAACAGCACGGATCCCTTTGAGGAGATCCCGACAGTAGAACTCATCCAGAAGACCAGGATCGTTGAAAAGCTCACTGGTCGAGTCCTCGGGTTTTGGAGCGAAGGTTTTGCGCCATTCAACGATTTGTCGCATGTACTTGTCATACCTCTTTTGAGCGTCCAAGTTGCTGCGCGTGCGGTACACCCGCTCGGGGTACATGCGAAATCTCTCAGCTTCGCGAAGAAGATGAGCGGATAACGTGGGGGCTGTGGATTGTTTCATATATCCTCAAACGGCGCTCGGGCTGCTGACCATTTCGCTGCCCGCAGCGCAGTATCATCGGAAATTCGGGCAGCGCGCGTAAGTATCGTAACACGTACGATGAAATATGGTTGGAAACAAACGGGAACAAAACCCCCTTGGTTTAAGCTCACTTTTGCAGCACGGGCGTTGGAAACACAGGGGTTAAGATAAGTTTGACTTATCTTGGGTAAAGCCCGCCAAGATGCGAAGAACAAGAGGGCTGTCATGCCGAGCTCAGGGAAGCATCTCCGCCGTTGGTCCTAGATGGCTGGCGCGGAATGCAACTGCGTGTGGTGCGGGCGTCTCGCCCGCTGTCGCGGGAGCGTCCCGCTCCCGCGCGCGGGCC
>JBEKMN010000064.1:0-34584 GCA_050008495.1 Terriglobia bacterium
CAAGCCCTTTTTGCGAATGCGAAAATAGGAAGGTTTAGGGAAAGTTCCGCAAAAACCCTGGAGAAGGCCAGATCTAAGCCTCAGCTGGAGATAGTCTATCTCTCATTCCGAAGCTCTTGTCGCCGGTTGCCCCACGGAGCGTCCGGCGAAAGTCGGTGCATGTGGTGCGGGCGGGACGCCCGCACCACAACGCCGGGCCGACACCCTCGACTTTCGTCTCGCCGGGCCGGCCCAAGACTTCTGGGCGCTCAGGGAACGCGCCTGTAGCCGAGTTCGCAAGCCGTAGTCAATCGTATACCTTTAACCAACTCTTCATCTGCAAGCGACACATATGTAACATAGGAAATGTAGCCTGGAGGGTGAGATGTGACCTACACGTCCACACCGTCCACTCCGGCATGGCCACCCTGCCGGTGCTGAACCGTTTTTGCCGCGAGTGCTACAACCCGCCCGAAGCCCTCTACGAGAAGCTCAAGCGCCAAGGTTTGGATCTGGTCACCGTTACCGATCACGATTCCATTGATGCGGCAGAGTGCTTGCGGCGGCATGGGGATTTTTTCCTGAGTGAAGAGGTCACCTGCCGGGCGCCGAGCGGCAACGAATTCCACGTGGGCGTCTACAACATCAACGAGTGCCAGCACACTGAGGTTCAACGCCGGCGAAACGATCTTCCCCGGCTGCTGGCATATCTCGAGGAGCAGCGGTTGTTCTTCAGCCTGAACCACGTCTTTTCGGCTCTCACCGGACGCCGCGCGGCCGACGATTTCGACTGGTTTGAAGCCTGTTTTCCCGCCGTCGAAGTCTTGAACGGACACTTGCCGGCGCGCAACAACCGTCTTGCCGGCCGGTTGGCAGCCTACAACAGGAGGATTGCGGTGGGAGGAAGCGACGCCCATGCGCTGGCTTCGGCGGGCAGCGTGTGGACAGAGGTTCGGGGTGCACGGACCAAAGCCGAGTTTCTCGAGGGGTTGTGCAAGGGGCGCGCGCGGGTGCGGGGGGAGTCGGGAAGCTATTGGAAACTCACCAGCGATGTCCTGGCGGTCAGCCGCGAGATGTTTCGTGAGAAGCCCTTCATGCTGCTCCTCGCGCCTCTCTTGCTCGGCGTCCCTTCCGTTACCCTGGTCAATTATTTTTCGGAGAGGCGGTTCGCGCGCAAGTGGGGAAAGGCGTGGGCTCGCATGCGTGGCCTGGATCGCGGCCAGTCGGTCCGCCACATCCCAGCCGCGACCGGGGAGGCGACAGCGTGACTTTTCCGGGCACCATGTTGGGCTTCGTTGCCAGCGGCGACCAGCGCCTGATGCGGCGCGTGAACCGCTGGAAGCCGCCGCGCTGGATCAGGCTCTGGATGATTCTGGCAACCCGGGCCGGCGACGGCTGGTTATGGTACGCCCTCGGGGTCCTGGTGTTGGCTTTCGGCCGTCCTTCGCGCTACGCGGCAGTGGCGGCCGCAGGAATTTCCTGCGGAGTCGGTGCGGCCCTCTTCCTGGTTCTTAAAAGGCTGACCGGACGGAAGCGGCCCTGCGCAATTGCTTCGCATTGCTGGGCTACGCTATTGCCGCCCGACCAGTTTTCCTTCCCTTCCGGGCACTCGATCAGCGCCTTCGCCTTCGCAGTCTCCATCGGCTTGTTTGAGCCCTCCTTGATGTATGGCCTCCTTTTCTGCGCGCTCAGCGTGGCTATTTCCCGAATCATGCTGGGTTTACACTTCCTCAGCGATGTGGTGGTCGGGGCTCTCCTTGGCGCGGGGCTCGGGTACGGGTGCTACGCTTTGCTGAGCGGCGTCCTGTAGCAGCCGTTTGCCGGCTGTTGCGTCTCGGCCTTCGGAGAAATCCCAAAATTCAAGATTCCAAATTCAAGAGGGAGAAGGGGGTGGCGTCTCACTGCGAGGTGGCACGGGCATCCTGCGCGTGTAATCTCATGGCCAAGATGACCGTGCTACTTCAATCTGAGTCGCTGCCCGAGCAACATCATGGTTGACAACGCAGCTGAGGGGTGTGGACAATCATCAAAGGGTTGAGGAGGCTGCGATGAACTCGCGAGTAGAGTCCCTCTGCTTTTGCTTTCTTTCTCTTTTCCTACTGTCGTGCCTTGGGTTCGCCGGACCGAAAAAAGAAATTCAAGGACAAGTGGCTGATACCGGCAGCCTGCTGAAGGTTCACACCGTTTGCCTCGATACGAGCGCGCTCGCTAAGCCCGAATTAGGATTATTAAAAAGGGTCGTCAACCGCGCCACAAAACCCAATGGAGTGCTCAGTAAGTTGAACTGGCAACTTCTGGATGCTTGCGACAGCGCGGACGCGATCGTGAAATTGGATATGCGAGACCGCGATAAGGAATCCTGGGACGATGCGCACGCGCCTGCATCGTCCGGGGTTGGCCTGGGGATTTCCACGGTGACGTCGGTTACGGTCGCGCAAGCCAAGATGCTCGTTACCAACCGCGCCTCAGGCAAGACACTCTATCAAGTGGAGGGCAAGCCTCGTAACGACGGGGAGAGTGCTTTCGAAAGTGTGTTTTCAAAGCTGTTAGGCGATGTCAAAGCCCTCCCGCGTTAACCGTTCTCGCGCATGTGTGGAAAGGTCAGAAGGCGAAGAGGTTTTTGGCCGCCAGGCCCCGGGTGTAAGGTTCGATAGGAGAGACGCGCCCGGGGCGGCGCCGGGGCCGCCCTTCGGGCCACTTAGAAAAAACCGCTAGGATTCCGATCTAAGTTCCAACTTCTCGGCATCCCAGAAGAGGCGCTGCTTTTTCAGATACGAGAGGTTCGCCATGTGACAGGCCACCGCCGTCCCGCAGCCGAAGTCTACGTTCTCGATGGGCTGCTGGCGGCTCTTGACGGCGGCAAAGAAGTTGCGGAAGTGGTCCTCGGTGCCTTCGGCCCTTTGCATGAGTTTTTGCGCCTTCCGATGCGGCTGTCTACGGTAGGTGCCAATATCCGCGGTCGGGTCGTTCTTGTGCGCGGCCATGAACGGGTCCTTGGTGTCCTTCGGCCAGCTCTCGAGCGGGTATTCGTAACCCCACTCTTCGTCGTAGGGGAGCAGGCTGGCTGACTCCTCGGTGAGCACTACGGTACCTTTGTCGCCCATGAAGCGCACGATCTCGCCGCCATCGAAGTTCGACACCAGGTTGGCCATGACGACCACCTGGAATTTGCCGTAGTCGTACAGGGTGTTGTGGATGTCGGGGACATCCCGGTCGCCCGTCCATTTGTAAATCCCGCCATTCGCCACGGCGCTCAAGGGAAACTGAGTGTTCATCAAATAGTGAACGCGCGAAAGCAAATGGACGTATTCGTCACCGGCAATACCCGTGCCGTAGTCCCACCAATTCCGGAACTGGAAGAAGCGCGCGGCATCGAACGGACGCTTGGGCGCGTTACCCAGGTAGCGGTCCCAGTCGATCGTCTGGGGCGAGGCATCGGGCGGGACGGGGTACTTCCAGGCGCCCACCGGGTCGGGCCGGTAGATCTCGCACTGCACCATGTAAATGTTGCCAATTTCTCCCGCATCCACCCAGGCTTTTCCTTTGTGGGTCGATTCCATGCTCAGGCTCTGGCTGCCGACCTGTACCAGGCGGCCGGTTTCTTTCGAGACTTTGACCAGCTCCAGGGCTTGGGGAATGGTGTGAGTCATGGGCTTCTCGATATAAATATCCTTGCCGGCCTGCATGGCGGCGATGGCGACGGGCGCGTGCCAATGGTCGGAGGTGGCGATGCAGACGGCATCGATGTCTTTGCGGTCCAGCACCTCACGATAGTCGCGCGTGGTGGCGGTGTTCGCCTGAATCTCCTTGGCGCGGCGGAGGTGGCCATCGTACAGGTCGCAGACGATGGCAACATCGGCTTTCACGTTGAGCACGGCCTGCATCTGCTCCAGGCCGCGAATACCCACCCCGACCATGCCTACGGTAACGCGCTCGTTCGGCGATGCGACTCGCCCGATGGCAGGCGCTCCCAAGGCCAATCCGGCCGTCGCGGCGCCGGCCACAGAGCGTCCAATAAACTCACGACGGGTAATCCCTTGATCAGACATATGAGTCCCCCTTTGATAGTTGGTACTTCGCGTTCAATTGTACCGAATGAGTTGCAGTCGCAGGGGCGGCCCTGGCGCTCGCCGTGGGAAACCCCTACGCCGGCAGCTTGAGCCTCACGAGGCGCCCAAGTTGCTAAGGCTCTCCTCGATCAGCTTCTGAACTCCTGCCATCGGCTCGCCTTTTCCTTCCCATTCCATGGAGAAGTAACCGCGATAGCCGTTCGCTTGGGCGATCTCGAAACACTTCGACACATCAACCGTGTAGAGTTCCCCTTTGTCTCCGACTTCGGAATCTTTCATGTGCGAGATGTTGTAAGCATGCTTGAACATCGCGTCCATCGCCCGATTGTTGAACACCTGATCGTGGGTCAGCATGGAGTTGCAGAAATCCGGGAGCGCATGCAGATACGGATGGTTCACCTTCTCGATCACCTGCACGATAAAGAAAGGGTCCTCGGTGACGTTATCGTCGTTCTCGAGGTTCACCAGCACGTTCTTCTGCGCGCCGTATTCGGCCAGGCGCTTCAGGCTCTCGGCCGCGCGCTCAACGTCAGGTTTCATGTGCCGCGCTTCGGCGATGTGCAAGCGCACGCTGGGAGACCCGATGGCGACCGCGACGTCAATCCACTTCTTTCCGTTGTCCACCGCTTTCTGGCGCTGCGCATCGACGCCGTCGTAGAAGCTGTAGTGCGGGTCGGCGGCAATATTCACCACGTGGCAGCCGGCTTTTTCGACGTTCGACCGGAACTCCCGCAGGTAGCTGGCTTCTGTGGAACTGAAGTGTTCGCTCAGCGGTTCGATGTTGCGCACCTTGAACCGCTCGACGACCATGGCGGCAAAGTCTTTCAAGTCCATTCCCGGGAGCTTCGGGTCGCGAGCCCACTTGTTGAGCGGAGCCACGATGTAGCCCCGGAACGGCCATGAGGGCACCGCAAGGCGATCGCGCGGGGCACTCGGAAAGCTGAGGCCGGGCTGGGTCAAAGCTGAAAAACCCCGGGCGGTAAAGGCCGATGAGGCGGCAAGCGCGCCCACGCAAGTCTGTAGAAAATGACGACGAGGGATTACTGCCATGGTTGTTTCCTTCTGATGCGCAACGTAAAGAACAAGTAAACGCAGAATTTCGAAACGCGATCCGCAAGCATGCAAATGTACTCGCAATCATTATCTGAGTCAATAAGGGATCCGTGGCATAGGGGCGGCCCTTTGGCCGCCCTAGCCGTCAAGGGCGGGTACCGCACGCCACAAGGGTCGCCCCGGCTAGACGGCGAACTCTCACTCATAGCGCAAGGCCACAATAGGGTCGAGGCGCGCGGCTTTCATGGCGGGCCAGAGGCCGAAGAAAAGGCCGATCGCGACCGAAACAACAAACCCTGTCACCACTGACCACATAGGAACGGTGGAAGGCAGGGTGGGGACGAGGGTTCGGATCAGGAGACTGAGGGTATAGCCAGACAGAATTCCCATCACTCCACCGGCTCCCGTAAGGCTCATGGCCTCCAGCAGGAACTGCCAGGTGATATCACTGCTGCGAGCCCCGATGGCTTTGCGGACACCGATCTCCCGCGTCCGCTCGGTCACGGAAACGAGCATGATATTCATCACTCCTATACCGCCCACCATCAAGCCGATGGAGGAGATGACGACGGCGACCAGGACTACAGTGCCCATCATGTCGCGAAACTGCTTGATGAACGTATCCGCCGTGGCGATGCCAAAGCTGTCGGGAGCGGAGAGTTTGTCGTTTCTTAACCGCCTCAGCAGGCCGGTGATTTCGTCCGTCGCCTGGTTGATGAGTCCCGGAAAAGCCAGGGCGGTGAGGAAGTTCTCCTTGGTGTTTGGATAACGCTTCATGTAGGTAAAATAAGGCACGAAAATAACCTTGTCGTCGCCATTGTCTCCCAGGAATGCTTTGCGCTTTTCCAGTGTGCCAATCACCTGGAAGGTATTACTGTCAACATTAATTTCTTTGCCGATGGGGTCTTCATTCAGAAAAAGCCTCTCGACCACATCGGCGCCGATCACGGCCACGTCCCGGCGGTGTATATCGTCGATGTCGGTGAACAAGCGGCCATCTTTCAGAATCGAGTTGGTAATACGAAAATCTTCCGCCGTATTGCCCTGGAGTTGCGCGTCCACCATTTGCAGGCCCTTGTATTTCGCCGTAATCGCGGGACCCCAACTGGCCGTCTCGACCGCCACGGACTCCACCGCGGGCAGTTGCTTGATGGCCATGCCCTCTTCGTAGGTGAGGGGTTTGCGCAGCCGTTGTTCGCGGGTAAGGTTGAAATGGATTCCCGGCTGGAACTTGTAGATGTACAAGGTGCGGGTACCGAAGCCCTGCGCCATCTCGACCATTTGCTGGTCGAGTCCCTTGAAAATTGAGGCCACGCCGATCACCGTGGCGGTTCCGATCAGCACGCCAAGAATGGTGAGAAATGCGCGGAACTTATGGGTGCGGAGCGTGTCGAGCGCCAAAAGGAGGTTTTCTCGAATAAATTGTGGCCGCTTAGTCATGGTTACGCCTCCGTTCGCAGGGCCTCAATGGGGTCGAGGCGGGCGGCCTTGCTGGCCGGGTAGATTCCAAAGAACAATCCGATCGCCATGGAGAGGAACAATCCCACCAGAACCGCGTTCAGGGGCACCGAGGAGGTGAAGAACACGTCAACGATCTTGCTGATCAGCAAGGCCAGAAAGATGCCGATGACTCCTCCCAGGCCCGCGATCAGGGCCGATTCGATCAGGAACTGCATCAGGATGTCGCGCCGCCGCGCCCCCAGGGACTTACGGATGCCAATCTCGTGCGTGCGCTCGGTGACGCTGGCCAGCATGATGTTCATAATCACGATGCCGCCCACGACCATAAACACGGCGACAATTCCGATGGTGACCGCGAAGATAGACGCCGTCAATTGATGCCAGGATTCCATGATGGTCTCGGAGGCGTTGATGCCGAAAGTGTCGTCCTCACTGTACGGGGTGTGCCGCCGGCCGCGCATCAGGGCTCGGGTCTCATCCTCGAGTACGGACATCTGTTGGGAATTCGAGGCCTGAACGTGCACGGCTAGCGACGGGCGATTGCGGAAAACCTTTTGGAAGGCAGTGAGCGGCACGTGGACGAAGTTATCCTGGCTCTGCCCGAACATCGATCCGAGTTTCTCGGCAACTCCGATGATTCGGAAGGGAATGCCGTTGATCTGAATCTCTTTGTCCAGGGGATCGACATTGGGGAAGAACGCATTCACCACATCCTGGCCCACAAAGCAGACCATCGACTCGTGAGTGTAGTCCCCGTCGTTGATATATCGGCCGGCAGCGACCTTGGTTTGCCCAATATCGATCATGCTGGGCGTCTCGCCGGAGATTTCGACTTCGTAGACAGTGCGTTCTTTGTAGCGCGCGTAGTTATCGGAGCTATTCATCCAGGCCTCGGCGCCAATGCTCTTGTAGCCCTTCAAGTTGTCGCGCAAAAAATCGAAGTCTTCGATGCGAATGGGCTGGTTGCGGCGCCTCGCTTTCAGCCACGCCTCGTACCCCTGAGCCCACTTGAACTGGTGGACGATAAAGACGTTGGCCCCCAGGTTGGCGATGTGATCGGCAATGTAGAGATTCATGCCGTTGATGATGGACATGACGACGATGAGAGTTGTGGTCGCGATCACCACGCCCAAAAGCGTGAGAAAGGATCGTAACTTGTGCGTGCGCAACGCCTCGAAGGCGATCCAGAAGCCTTCGCGCGAGGTGACCCAAAGTCCCACCCTTCGCTCCGCTTTGGGCCGCACCCTGCGAAGCAGCGCTTGCGTCTGGATGAGTTCGGCCAAAAAACGCTCTCCTCTCTTGTAGGCTCAACTCTAGCGGTTGCCCGCCCTGCGGCCCAAAACCTTCGGGCCGCGGGCGGACGCCCCTACTTCCTTATACGTAATTCAAGGCGCCCTGGTTTAGACGAAAATCCAAGTCATTCGTACCGCAAGGCCACGATCGGGTCGAGGCGGGAAGCTTTTACGGCGGGCCAGAGGCCGAAGAATAGACCGATGCTGACCGAGACAATAAAACCGGCGGCCGCCGACCACAGAGGAACGGCGGAGGGCAGGGCGGGAACGAGGGTTCGGATGAGGAGGCTCAGCGTATACCCACACAGAATTCCCATCAGTCCACCTGCTCCAGTCAGGCTCATGGCCTCGAGCAAGAATTGCCAGGCAATGTCGCTACGGCGAGCCCCAATGGCTTTTCGCACGCCGATCTCACGCGTCCGTTCGGTCACGGAAACCAGCATGATATTCATCACTCCAATGCCGCCCACCATCAAACCGATGGAGGAAATCACTACGGTCACCAGAACCACGGTTCCCATGATGTCCCGAAATTGTTTGATGATGGCATCGGCTGAAGAGATGCCGAAGTTATCAGGTTGGGACCACTTCACGTTGCGCCGCCGGCGCAGCAGGCTCTCCACTTCATCTTTTGCCTGGTCGAGCTTGCCGGCGAAAGCCACCGCAGTGATGAAGTTCTCCTTGGCGTCGGGATAGTACTTCCTGAAGGTGAAATAGGGGATGTATATGTTTCGATCGTTATCACCCAGGAGCTGCTTGAGTTTGGCCAGTGTTCCGATAACCTCGTAAGTGTGGCCATCGACGTTGATGCTCTTGCCGATGGGATCTTCGTTCTGGAAGAAACGCTTGACGACCTCGGCGCCCAAGACGGCCACATCCCGGCGGTGGACATTGTCCACATCCGTGTAGAAGCGGCCGTCCTTCAGTTCGGCGTTCATCGTCTGGAACGCCTCGGGCGTAGGGCCGGAGAAATTGGCGTCCGCCATCTCCACCTTCTTATACCTGGCAGTGACGGACGGACCCCAGATGAAAGTCTCCACCTCAACGGTTTCTATCGAAGGGCATAGGTCTCGGATGGCCATGGCATCTTCGTAAGTCAGGGGCTTACGTGTGGCCTCTTCATGAGTCAGGTTGCCGGTATGGATCCCGGGATCGAACTTGAAGATGAACAAGCTGCGAGTGCCGAAGCCTTCCATCATTTCCACCACCTGCCGGTCGAGGCCCGCGAAGATAGAAGCCACTCCGATGACCGTCGCGGTTCCGATCAGCACACCCAAGATGGTGAGGAAAGCGCGGAACTTGTGAGTCCGAAGCGTGTCGAGCGCGAGCAGCATATTTTCACGAACCGGTTGGCGTCGCTGGGTCATGCTCAGGCCTCCGTCCGCAGGGCTTCAATGGGTTCGAGGTTGGCGGCCTTGCTGGCGGGATAGATGCCGAAGAAGAGCCCCACGGCCGTGGAGAGGAACAACCCCACCAGCACCGCGCCCAAAGGCACGCTGGAGGTGAAAAAGATACTCACGATCTTGCTGACCACCAAAGAGATCAATACGCCGGCGGCGCCCCCGGCCAGCGACATAAGGCTGGCCTCAATGATGAATTGCATCAGGATATCCCGCCGCCGCGCGCCCAGGGATTTGCGGATGCCGATCTCGTGCGTGCGCTCGGTCACGCTGGCCAGCATGATGTTCATGATGACGATGCCGCCGACCACCATGAAAACCCCCACGATCCCCACGGTGACCGCGAAAATGGAGGCCGTCAATTGATGCCACAGACCCATGATGGTCTCCGAGGCGTTGATGCCGAAATTGTCGGTGTCATGGTACGGAATATGGCGCCGGGCACGCATCAGTGCCCGGACGGTGTCTTCAAGGACTATCATCTCCTGCGCGTCCCAGGCTTGCACGTCCACTGACAGATTGGGGCGCGCCCTGAAGACTTTGCGGAAGGTGGTAAGGGGAATCTGGACGAATTTGTCCTGGCTCTGTCCAAACGTTGTCCCAATGCGCTCAGCCACGCCGATCACTCTGAACGGGATGCCGCTGACGGTGATGTCCTTGTTAAGGGGATCGACGCTGGGGAAGAACTCTTTGACCAGATCCTGGCCGATGAAACACACCATGGACTCGTGCTCGTAATCGGTCTCATTGAGGTACCGCCCGAATCCCACTTTCGCCTGACCGATATCAATCATATTTGCAGTTTCACCGGAGACATCCACCTCATGCAGGATATGGCCCTTATACTTGACGTCCGCTCCCCCCAGCCCGGCCTCTGCACCGATGTTCTTATAGCCCTTGATACTGTCGCGAAGAAATTCGAAATCTCCGATGCGGATGGCCTTGTTGCGACGCTGCATTTTCACCCAATCCTCGCCGGTTGTCGACCAATCATATTGGGAGACGATGAAGACATTCGCCCCCAGATTCGCAATGTGGTCGGCGATGTAGAGGTTCATGCCGTTGATGATGGACATGACGACGATCAGCGTGGTGGTGGCAATCACCACGCCCAACAGGGTGAGGAAGGAACGCAGTTTGTGGGTGCGCAACGTTTCGAGGGCAATCCAGAAGGCCTCGCGGGAGGTGACCCAGAAACCGCTGCTCCTCCGGATCGCCCGAGGGTTCACTTTGGCGAGCAGCGAGTGCGGTTGGGTGAGTGCAGTCACGAGGATTGGTCCCGGCGCAACCTGTCATTCTGGGGGTAGCGCAGAACTGCCGTTCAGGTCTGCGGGATTTCGGTCTGGAAGAACCGCAGCCCTGAAAAGCAGGTCTGTGCCGTCCGCGCTTCGCTCAGAATGTCAAAAGGGCGCCATTCACTTGACGCTTTCGTCGCGTTCGATCTTGCCGTCGCGCACGTGGATAATGCGATGCGCGTGGGCGGCGATATCGTGTTCGTGGGTAACCAGGACGATCGTGTTTCCGCCCTCGTAGAGCTTCTCGAACACGCCCATGATTTCCTCGCCGGTGGCCGAATCCAGGTTGCCGGTGGGTTCGTCGGCCAAAATAATCGAGGGGTTGTTCACGAGGGCACGGGCAATCGCCACCCGCTGGCGCTGTCCGCCGGAAAGCTCGTTCGGCTTGTGGTTCATGCGTTCAATCAAGTCCACCTTGCGCAGAGCCTCCTGGGCTTTTTCGAGACGCTCTTTGGCGGGCACTCCGCTGTAGACGAGAGGCAGTTCCACGTTGTGCAGGGCACTGGCGCGGGAGAGAAGGTTGAAGGTCTGGAAGACGAAGCCGATTTCCTTGTTGCGAATGTAGGCCAGTTCGTCGTCGGAGAGTTCACTGACCAGCCGGCCGTTCAACCAATATCGGCCGCTGGTCGGTGTGTCCAGGCAGCCGATCAGATTCATCAAGGTGGACTTGCCAGAGCCGGACGGTCCCATGATGGCCACATACTCGCCCCGGTCGATTTCGAACGTGACCCCGCTGAGCGCATGCACCGCGATGGCCTCGCCCATGTCATAGGTTTTCCAGAGGTCTTCCGTCTTGATCATGACCCCCGAGGGCGGAGCCAGGGCTTCCTGAGTCGCAGACGCTGCCACTTGTGTTCCCATCGCTTTGCGTGTTTCCTTTCCGCTCCCACCCCGGTTGCCGGGGCAGCCCTTGTGATCGTCCGCGGGCGGCCACAAGGGCCGCGCTGGCTCCGCGCTAAGAAGTGGCGGCGGGTGTGTTCAGGACGCTGTTGTCCACCTTCACCTTGGTGTGGTTCTTGAGTGTGCGGAGCACGCTGAAAGGACCGGAAATGATCTGGTCGTTAGCCTGCACGCCCTTGACCACTTCGACATCCGATTGGCCCATAATGCCGGTTTCGACCGGTGTGAACAACGCCCGGCCATCTTTCAGCAGAAACACCCCCTGCACTTCTTCCTTCTCTTTTTCCTTAGCGGCTGCCGTAGGCGTGGTCGCGGCGGCCTGTACCACCTTGCCTTTGCCGCCCTTTCCGGTCTGTTCTTCTTCTTCCAACTGCCGCCGCGTCCGAACCGTGAGTGCCTGGATGGGGATAGTCACAGCGTTCTGGCGAGTGGCGGTGGTGATTTTAGCGGTCGAAGAAAGCCCGGGGCGCATTCCCGGCGGGGGGCTATCCAAAGTCACGACAACTTTGAAGTCCTTGGCTTCCTCGGTCGTCGAGGTGGTGTTTGTTCCCGAGGTGGCCCCGGAGGTCCGTCCAATGGCGCTCTGGCCGATCTCGGTGACTTTGCCTTTGAATGTTTTGTTCGGGACCGCGTCAATTGTCACCTCGGCAGGCTGCCCGAGTTTCACGTTGACGATGTCCGTCTCATCGACTTTGACTTCCGCTGTAATCACCGCCAGATCGGAAATCTGGTAGAGCAAGCTCCCCACTGTGTTTTGAACTCCCGGCACCACATTCTCGCCGACGTGCACCGGCAAGGAGGTCACGATACCGTCCAGGGGCGAAGTATAGACGGTCTTGTTGGCGACATCCACGGTCCTAACCAAGTTAGCCTCCTGCATGGCTACCTTGGCGCGCGCGCTGTCCAGATTAAACCTGGCCACTTCAAGTTGGGCTTTGGACTGGCCGACCGCCGCTTGGTCCGCCTCGAGCGTGGCCTGCGCCACCTTGACACTGTTCAAGCGCGTATCGTACTCATTTTGAGCAATCAGCTTTTCGCGCAGCAAATCCTCACCGCGTTTAAACTCCTGCTGGGCGCGGACAAGGTTCGCCTGGGCGGTTTGCACGTTGGCTTGCGCAGTATTCAAAGCTGCCTGCTGCGCCTGCACCTGCGACGCGAGCTCTTCTACGTCTGACTTGGCGCTGGCCACCGTCGCCTTTTGCGCGTTCACATCGGCATCCGCCTGGATCGCCTCCGTCTTCAGAAGGAGTTGACCCTTCTTAACCGTGTCGCCTTCCTTAATGTAAATCTCGGTTATCTTGCCCATGGAGCTCGCGTTCACGTTGGCGAGGTCCGCGGTGGGCGGCTTAATCTCTCCCGAGGCCGTCACGATAGCCGATAATGCATCCTGCCGCGCGACCTTGGTGGTCTGAACCGTGACTGTTCCACCCTTGCTCCAAACGATCCCGCCTATCACCAGCGCGATCAGAACGACTGCTCCCAAGAGGGCAAAAATCATCTTCTTCTTTTTTGACTTCTTTCCTCCCGCGCTTCCAGGTCCGGAAACAACCATGCTGGTCGGGCTTACGGTCGCAGGAGAAGTTGTACTCCCCAGTTGCAGGTCAGTTACTTTGGCCACAGTTAGCTTGTCCTTTTCTTCGATTGTGCGTGCAGACATCTTGGTCTCCCTCGCTCTACCGGGCCGTTGGTCGCCTCTGGCCCCCCGCAGCCGGCCGGGGCCGACGTCAGTACCCAATGGCCCTGTTGGCGGCTTCTAACCATACTACGGAATCCTGACACCAAAAGTTTCTCCAAAGTTCCCCATTTTAACTCTACCCAGTAGGTACAGGGAAGGTAAATCTGAGAAGAACATGTCTGTCTTAATGTCGCAGCGTTGTAGCCCTGCCCAACGGACCGCCAAGTGCCCGAGGAATGACCTAATACACACCAAACCAAGATGGTGCTTGGCGCCCTCAGTCAAGAGGTCTTCAATGAAGTTAGCCTGCGGCGCGAGCCGTGGGCCGCAGAGCCTCTCTTGTCCTCGTCCCACCTCCCACATCAGCGGGGAAGGGGTGCTTAAAGCAAGCCGGGGACCCACGGGGCCTTGGGGCGCCCCGAGGAACGCGTGCCGAGAGTGTCGACGCATCGCCGTTTTCCTTAGGGGGTCAGGCCACCTTTGGGGTTTGCCATGCATCAAAATACGCGTTCGTCGATTAGCAGGAACAAGTGTCCGTCAAGGGGGTTGCAGACCTTGACTTTTCGTACTTCAGCAAATACAATCGGCACTGTCTCTGGTTGGGAAAGGAGAGCCGTTGGTGTCCAAACGGGTTGATTGGAGAAGCCACTGCGAGTGGCAGGGTTGGTTGTGGGTGCTTTTCTCTGTATTGCTGCTGGGAGGCTTGATTCCTCCCGCCTTGAGGGCAACTCCGCAAGACCAAGGAAACGACAGTAAGCTGAGCAAGGCGGAAAAAAGGCGCAAGAAATCAGTCGAGAAGGAAATGGGGAGCGCCTATAAGAAATGGATTGACGAAGAGGTCCCTTACATTATTACCAATGAAGAAAAAGCGGCCTTCAAAAAACTGACCACAGACGATGAGAAGGAACAGTTCATTGAGGCGTTCTGGGAGCGGCGCAATCCTAATCCGGGAAACCTCGAGAACGAGTTCAAAGAGGAATACTACCGGCGGATCGCCTACGCCAACGAGCACTATGCCTCGGGTATCCCCGGTTGGAAGACGGATCGCGGCCGAATCTACATCATGTATGGCCCGGCGGACGAGATCGATGACCACGACAGCGGCGGTACCTACATTCGACCCCCGGAAGAAGGTGGCGGCGAAACCTCGACTTATCCATTTGAGCAGTGGCGCTATCGTTATATTGACGGCATCGGTACCAACATCATTCTGGAATTCGTGGATCCGACCATGACCGGAGAATTCCACCTCACCATGGATCCTGGCGAGAAGGATGCTTTGCTCCATGTCCCCAACGCTGGACTGACCGACATGGAAGCTATGGGTATGGCGAGCAAGGCGAACCGCTTCACCCGTACTGACGGCATGACGATTGGCACGCCCATGGGCGCGATGCCCGAAAGCATGGAGGAGTTCACTCGGCTGGACCTCTACGCGAAGATATTCCAGCCCCCGGAAGTCAAGTTCAAAGACATGAAAGCTGTGGTGACATCGAAGATCTCCGGTCAGCTTTTGCCTTTTGATGTTCGTACGGATTTTCTCCGGGTGACTGCCGAGAGCGTGCTCACTCCCGTTACCATTCAAATTGCTTATCGCGACCTGCAGTTCCAGAACAAAGATGGGGTGATGCACAGCGTGCTGGATATTTACAGCCAGTTGACCAGCTTGGGCGGGCGAAGTGTGGACACCCACGAGAAGAGCATGGTCTTGGATGTTCCGGAACATGAATTCCAGCAATCCTTGTCACGCAAGGCCGTCTATCAATATGCGGTACCCTTGCACCCTGGCCGTTACAAACTGAGCCTGGTCATGAAGGACGACCAGAGCGGGCACATGGGGTCGATGGAGATCGGCGTGGTGGTGCCGCATTTTGATGAAGACAAGCTTTCGAACAGTACTTTGATTCTGGCTGACCTCCTCCAGCCTCTGCCCACCAGTCAGGTCGGTACCGGTCCCTTCGTGATCGGGGGAACGAAGGTTCGACCCAGCGTCACCCGAACTTTCTCGCGCGATCAAAACCTTTGCATCTATATGCAGGTTTACAACCTGGGCCAGGACGCCAAGACTCACAAGCCCTCGTTGGACGTGGAATACGAACTGCTGAAGGACGGGAAACCCCTTCTACAACAGGCTGAGGACCCGGCCAAGCTCAAAGAGGCCTCCCAGCAGTTCACCTTGGAAAAGCAAATGCCCTTGAGGACGCTGCAGCCGGGCAAATATACTGTGCAGATCAAGGTCAAAGACAACGTAAAGAATCAAACTATTTCACCTTCTGACAGTTTTGAGGTACAGTAGTGCGGCCAAGTTCTCTTGGCCGCTCAGGTCGTGCACGATTTCCAGCGGTTCCGGCCTCCAGGTCGGCTTCCTCCACGCCATCCTGAAAGCCGGTGATACGGGATCGGGACGATTAACATGAAGGATTGCAAACCTGGAATGAGGCTTTCAGCCATTCTTCTGGCTGGAGGCTTGGTTTCTGCCTTGATTGGTCCGGTCGCGGCTCTGGCCTTGAATTATGGGCGCTTGGCGGGCATCGTCTCCGACGACCACGGCAACCCGCTGATGGGTGCCACGGTCATGATTGTCGGGCCACTGTTGACGGCTACCGCCGGCACCGGCGACCAGGTCGAGCGAGTCATCACCGACGCCAAAGGTAAGTTCTCCGTCGGAAATCTCATTCCCGGCTGGTATTCCCTACAGATCGTTTCCCCAACTCGGATTCCCGCTCGTAAGAACGGGGTCAGGGTCGAAGCGGGGCAGACCTCTACTCTGAAATTTGTTCTGGCCGACGCCTTCGCCCCCTTGCGCTTTCAGGTGCCGGACAAGGTCACAGCTCCTTTGGGCGACGATTGGAAGTGGGTCCTGAGGACCTCCGCCGCCACGCGGCCGATTCTTCGTTATCATCATGATACCCCAGCGACCACGGATCCCAGTTCTCCGGTGCCCGCCGACCAGCGTTTGATCGGCGTGGTGCCGGGACCTTCTGGCCTGGATCCCATGGCCAGCGACCAAGGAATGGGCACTGTTTTCGCTTACGTTCGCCATCTTTCACCGGACTCCGACTTGATGACGGTCGGTTCGCTTGCTGCCGACGGGTCCTTGACTTCCTCGGAAGGCGCGGTTTATCGGAAAGGGTTGATTTCGCGTGACGCTGAGGAAGTTTCCCTGGTTACACACCAGTTGGGTTACACAAGCGGCCTGGCCGCTCCCCTTGGCGCGGGGCCGCTTTCCGACTACGAGGCGCGTGGATTGGTGGCGAGCTACACTCAAACCTGCGCCCTCGACTCGCACCTGACGTTGACTGCGGGCATGGATATTGATTTCCTGGAGGCGGTTCGCAATCTGGTGATTGCCCAGCCGCGCATGAGGCTCGCCTACCACGTTTCGCACTCCACCGACCTTGCCTTACAAGTGGGCAGGGAACCGTACGACGATTCCGACCCTCTGCTCGAGCGGGTCAACGCGCTCAATGCTTTTCCCGTGCTGACGCTGCGAGGCTACCAGCCGGAGTTCGAGCAGCTTCAGCATTCCGAGGTTTCCCTGAGCCACCGGGTCAAGGGTTCCGCACGCCTGCAAATTGCCGCCTACCACGATGGGATCAAGAACGCAGCCGTTTGGAGCCCGGCTCATGTTGCGGCTCTGGGCGTGCTGGCAGGGAGTTACCTGTCTAATCCGGCCGCGGGCGGAGTCTTCGTGAATATGGGTGATTACCGCTCGACGGGGTACCGCGTGGCTTACGCGCAACGCGTGGGCAATCACGTCGATACTCTCGTCGCGTATTTTGTGGGCGATTCCTTGGATGCGCGCGGAGTTATTCGCCGAGCCCCAGCGGGGGACTTGCAAGGCGCTCTCAAGCCTGCGCGCAGCCCTTCTCTGGCGGCACGAGTGTCCGCCCGAATTCCCGTTACTCAAACTCGACTGACGACGTCCTACGAATGGGTTCAGAGCGGGCGTGTGACCATGGTGGATCCTCAGGGCCAGGCCGATATGCAACTCCAGCCATTCCTGGATGTCCAGGTCCGCCAACCCCTTCCTGCCCTTGCATTTCTTCCCGCCCACATCGAAGCAGTCGCTGATTTCCGGAACTTCCTGGGCCAAGGATACGCACCTGTGGCCCAATCCGGAGAATCGATACTGCTGCTCGGCTCAGCTTATAAGTCCATCCGCGGGGGCCTTTCTGTAGAATTCTAAATTCCTTTGAGAGCGGCCTGCCGCTCCTGACAAATCCTGCGCTCATCGCAAGCAAAGAGAGAGGCCCTTTCCGTGGGGCGCTACAGAAAAGCGGAACCCATATTCCGAATTCTGTAGCAAACCCGATTTCGACGTTGTTCGTTTCGTATCTGACTGATAACGTGTAACTTATTTGTATGGTCAAGCCCTCGTTACTGGAAACTGAATTGCTCACAGCTTGAAATGGTAGTCCTGGGAGTAGTGTCGGTTTAGCGTCTCACCGCTCAGATGACCAAAGCCCCACCATATCGGTTCACTTCCGTTTCGCTGGCCATCCTCAGCATGACGCTCATCGCCTTCGCCGTTATCAATCTTCAGCAGCGAGTGCACTATCGGCTGCCGGACGACGGAGTTTCCTGGCTCGATTCTGTCAAGGGGGTGAAGGCCTGGATAGTTACTCCCGATGGTCCAGGTGACCGGGCGGGAATCCGGGAAGGCGATCTCCTGGATTCGATCGACAAGAAACCCATCCACACCGCCGCGGACGCAAGCCGCCAGATCTTCGCCGACGAAGTGTGGTCACAGGCCAGCTATGTCTTGAATAGGAATGGCGAGAAGTTTCAGACTGCGCTGGTGCTTGTTCCCCAGAAGGCCGCCGCGTCAGTTCGATACTATCTCAGCCTGGTGGGTTTGATCTACCTCGTGATCGGCACCTATATTCTCTTCCGGCGCTGGACAGCGCCCAAATCGCTGCATTTTTACATTTTTTGCCTGGCGTCCTTCATACTTTACACATTCTCGTACACCGGGAAGCTCAACCTGTTTGATTGGACGGTCTATTGGCTGCAAGTTGTCGCCTTACTCCTTCAGCCAGCGCTTTTCCTGCACTTCTGCCTGGGCTTTCCCGAGCAAAACACCTTGTTGCGCGGACGCCGTTACGTGATCCCTTGCCTCTACATCCCGGGGGCAACTCTGGCGGTCGTTCACGTACTGGTGGCCATAGAGTTAATGGTTTTCCCGATGCCGTTGCTGCATGTTCGATGGCTTCTCGACCGCGTCGAATTTGTCTATCTGGCCGTTTACTTTCTGTTGGGAGCAGTGGTGCTCCATCGCGCCTACTTGCGGGCCCAGGTGCCTCTTCTGAAGCAGCAGTTGAAATGGGTGACGCGCGGGACTTGGCTTGCGATCGTGCCCTTCGCGGCCTGTTATGCGATGCCCTATTTCCTGGGGTTCATTCCCAACGCCTGGATGAACCTCTCGGCCCTTTCGCTGGTTTTCCTCCCCGTCACTTTTGGCTACGCCATCGTACGTTACCGCTTGATGGACGTGGACGTCATCTTCCGCCGCGGTGCCGCTTACACGTTGGCCACGGCCACCATTGTGGCCGCCTATTTCGGCGCGATCGGGTTGTTTGCGGATTATTTCCGCTCCTCGATCCCCATCACCAGCCGAGGCGGATGGGTGCTCGCCGTCGTCGTCACCGCCTTGGTTTTCCAGCCCATGGTGAACTGGATTCAGGTGCGGCTGGATCGGTTCTTTAACCGCGAGCGTTATGACTATCGGCGCACACTGCTGGAGTTTGCTCGCGAACTCAGTTCAGAGTTGCACGTGGACCGGCTTTTGGAACGGGTAACCGTGCAACTGGCCGAAACCCTTGGCGTTGACCGTCTGGCCGTCTTCTGGGCCACGGAATCTGACCAATTCCGCTTGGTCAAGTCGCGCGGCGTGAGCTACTCGAAGGGGCTCGACACCAGTTTTCTCGACCCCGCTCGCCGCCAGGAGGGCAAAGAGTATCTCTTCTTTGACAGTGTCAGACGTGCGTTTGGCTTCGCTCCCCCGCAGCAGAAGACCATCGAGCAGCTCGACCTGCACTATTATTTGCCGTTCAAAGTGAAAGAGCACACCTTGGGTTACCTGGGTTTGGGAAAGACTCGCGATGGGAATTTCCTCTCCAGCGAAGACATCGACCTTCTCCAGACTCTCACGGGGTATGTGTCCGTGGCGCTCGAGAATGCTCAGCTTTACGAATCGCTGGAGAGGCGAGCGCTCGAATACCAAGCGCTTACGGATTTCAGCCAGAACATCATCGAATCGATCAATGCCGGCGTTCTCGCCTGCGACCTGGAAGGGACAGTAGGATCGTGCAATTCCGCCATGGAGAAGCTCTACGGCCTGGCGCGCAACGATGTGGTGGGGAAGTCACTTCAGGCCATTTTCCCGCCTGAACTGTTGGCCGAATTGCCCCAGGCCTCGGACGCGCAGAGCGCCCTGAGCTTGTATAAGTTTCGTTTGAATACCCCGGGCGGTCAGACCTTGATTGTGAACCTCTCGGCGGTCCCACTGGTTGGAAAGGACGGCCACGTGCTCGGCCGCCTGCTGATTTTCAACGACCTGACCGAGCGGGTCAATCTTGAGGACCAGTTGATTCAGGCCGAGAAACTCTCCTCCATAGGCCTGCTGGCGGCCGGTGTGGCTCACGAAGTGAACACGCCTTTGGCGGTCATCACCTCTCAGGCCCAACTGGCGATGCGCCAGATGCCGCCGGATGATTCCCTCTCCCGTACTCTCGACAAGATCGTTAAGCAGGCGTTTCGCGCCTCCGAGATTGTCAACCATCTGTTGAAGTTCTCGCGGGTCAGCGGCAGCGAGTATTCCGAACTGGATTTGAACAAACTGGTTCGCGAGACCTTATCGCTCGTTGAACCGATGCTGCGCGCCTCGAAGATTACCGTGAATGCGCAACTGTGCCCCGCCCTGCCCTTGGTTTACGCCAACCCCGGAAAACTCCAGCAGGTTTTCATGAATCTCATTATTAATGCGCGGGACGCCATGCCGCGGGGCGGCGAGCTTACCATCGCCACGGATTGCGAAGATTCCCTCGTGCGCGTGGACGTTTCGGATAACGGGGTGGGAATTTCTCCTGAGCATTTGAGCAAAATCTTCGATCCCTTTTTTACCACCAAGTCGACCAGCCGCGGAACCGGCTTAGGCCTTGCGGTTACCTACGGAATCATCCGCGAACACTTGGGGAAGATTGAGGTGCAGAGCACGGTGGGTCGCGGTACTTCCTTCCGCGTCGAGTTGCCGGTTGCGAGGAAAGCTGTCAATGTCGCCTAAGGGCTCCGTTCTGATCATTGATGATGAGCAGGAAATCCGCGAAAGCATCCTGGAGTTGCTTCGCACGGGGGGTTATTCGGCGGATTCAGCTTCTACCGCGGAAGAAGGCCTCAAAAAGATCGAAGGCGGAATCTTCGACTTGGTCCTGCTGGATATTAATCTGCCGGACCGTAATGGCCTGGATCTGCTGAAAGTCATCAAACATGAAGCGCCGGAAGTCGGCGTGATCATGATCACCGCCTACGATTCCAGCCAGATGGCCTTCCAGGCCTCGAAAGAAGGGGCCGAGAGCTACATCACCAAACCTTGGGACAACGACAAGTTGCTTCTCGAGGTCCGCAACCTCCTGGACAAGTCCCGCCTCCAGGCTGAGAACCTCCAACTTCGGCGCGCGCTCAAACGTTTCTCTCTGCCCAATCTAGTCGGCAAGAGCGACAAGATGCAGAAGGTGATGGACCTCATCACCCAGGTTGCCGTTAGCCGCGCCACGGTTCTGATCAACGGCGAGAGCGGCACAGGCAAAGAGCTGGTCGCGAAGACGATCCACGCCATGAGCCCGCGCGCCGACCACGCCTTTGTCCCTGTCAACACCGGCTCCATGCCCGTCGACCTCCTCGAGAGCACTCTGTTTGGCCATGTGAAAGGCGCCTTTACCTCCGCCATTGCGACTAAACGCGGTTTGTTCGAGGTGGCGGACCAGGGAACCATCTTCTTTGATGAAATCGGCACCGTGGGGGTCGAAACTCAGTCCAAACTGCTTCGGGTGATCCAGGAACGCGAATTCATGCGATTGGGCGGGACGGAAACCATCAAGGTGGATGTGCGCATTCTCGCGGCCACCAACGCCGACCTGCGTAAGCTGGTTGTGACCGGGCACTTCCGGGAAGACCTCTATTATCGTTTGAACGTCATTAACATCTGCCTTCCCCCTTTGCGCGATCGCAAGGAGGATATTCCTCACCTCGCCGAGCACTTCTTGAGGAAATTCGGCGAGGAGAATGGCCGGCCGGGCCTCCAGTTCGCCCCGGCAGCGATGAAGGCCGTCATGGACTATGACTGGCCAGGCAATGTGCGCGAACTCGAAAACGCGGTCGAGCGAGCCGTGGTTCTTGCCTCCGGACCTGCCCTAGGGCCCGATCTTTTGCCTGAACAGCTTTTTCAAAACGGCTCGCAAGGCGTAGCCGGCAATGCCGCCGAGGACATCGCCGGCCGCTCGCTCTTCGAGATCATGGAAGCCAAGGAGCGCACCGTGATTCTCGATATGCTGGCTCGCACCAACTGGAGCCAGACCGACGCCGCCGAACGCTTCAAGATCCCCCTGTCCACCCTCAATCAAAAAATCAAGCGCCTCCAAATTGACGTCAAACGTCGCGGGGAAGCGTAAAGAAGGATTAAGGAGTCAGGAGTCAGGAGTCAGGAGTCAGGAGTCAGAAGACCTCTTCACCCGGCGATCTTTCCTACCGTCGCAACCGCATCCAGTCTAGCGCGGGCGTCTCGCCCGCTTTCTCACGAGCGTGCCACGCTTTGTATAGCCAGCCCTCGCCCCCTTGGGGGAGAGGGTGGACAGCAGGCGGCGTTTGCATCAGCCGGGGAGGCCGGATGAGGGAGTCCATAAACGGCCCGCTATAAACCCACATTTCCAATTTGAACCATAATCCCGAAACTTCGGATCGTCGCCGTCATCAATATTCATGCGGGTTTCCGTGGTCCGTGGATGCACCCAGCGTGAAAGCTGGGCTGGACCTTGACTTTAGAGGCGCTCGGGCGTATTGTTTAGATAGGGCAAACCCTGAAGACAGAAATTTCGGTTGATCGGTAGCCGAAAGGCAAGATGGAAATTCCTGTTTAGGGCAGCAAACTTGGAGGTTGGATGCCAAGCGCGCAGGTCGCATTATCGGAGCGGCATACCTCAGCTCGGGCAGGTCAGGTCTATGAAGTGACGGACTATATTATCCGGAAGGTGATCCGCCGCCCCGGCGTCGTAATCGATGAGAACACCCCTCTTGTCTCTTCTGGTTTGATCGATTCGTTCGCGCTTATCGAAATTTTCCTCCAACTGGAGAAGATCACCTGTCGGGAAATCCCCGTCGGTAAGGTGCGAGCCAAGGACATGGACACAGTTAGTCTCATGCTTGCCATGGCGGAAAGAATAGGGGAGTCGAGGTAACCTTGTCGCGAACCCCCTTAGATGAGAATCATTGGCCAAATGGCTTTTCCCCAAGAACTGCAATGGTTGTGAAGCCTCGTGGCATGAGCGAATTTCAACCCTGAAGGTCCGAGAGAACGCTTCGCTTCGCTCCGAGTGCGCCTTGGATGGAAAAGGTTCGACCCGCCACTCAGTCGACCTCGTTCTAAACCAGCGTGCCGAGAATCTCTGGACCCGTCGCCGACGAGAAATACCACCACCGGGACTTCATAAGGATTGACTGAGAGATGCGAAAACCGCAAGTCATTGTCCGTAAGCGGGTTCAATCTCATCTCACTTTTGGCATTGAGAGCCAAGATGATCTAGACAATGCGGTGTGCCGTAACTGAGTGAGGTGAGTTCTGTGCCTCGATTCTTGAACAACTTTGCTCGAGGGTTCGTCCACCCATGATTCACTCCGCACTTACCCACCGAGTTCTCATCTATGCTTTCGGCGTGCTGCTCCTTCGGCTGGTGGCCAGCGCAATCAGTTCGTTTAGGACCAGACAGTGGTTGTTCCTTGTCGCTAGCTATCTGTTTTATGCCAGTTGGGGACCGTGGTTCCTCGCCGTTCTAGTCTTCAGTTCGCTGGTGAACTACGCCCTCGGTATTCATTTGCGTCGGCGCATTACTCCTGGACGGCTATGGCTTGGAATTGGATTTAACCTGCTACTGCTCTGTTTCTTCAAGTACCTCCCCCTCATCGGCGGGATATCAACTTCTAACACCGTGGCGGCCAGGCTCGGTCACATCGTTCTACCGCTCGGCATGTCCTTCTGGACTTTTCAGGCAATCAGCTACCTTCTGGATCTTTACCGCGAGGAGGACTTAGATCCGTCGCTGTTGGAGTTCTGCCTCTTCATGGCCTTCTGGCCTACCGTTATCTCCGGGCCAGTCTGTCGGTTGCCCAACATGTTGCCGCAGTTTCGCCAAGCAAGTGGGCTGACGTGGGAGGATATGGGCAAAGGAACTCAACGCATGCTGACCGGCATCTTCATGATGGCCGTCTCGCAGGTACTGGCGGTGGGCTTGGCATCTGGTCAGGGCGTCGACGGAGGTTTTGCGCGAGCTGCTAACTCCCTCGGCGGATTGGACGTATGGTGTCTGGTGGTCGGCTATGGATTCCAGCTATTCTTCAACTTTGCCGGCTACTCTCACATCGTCATCGGCGCAGCTCAGCTCTTCAGCATTCGGTTACAAGAGAACTTCAACCGTCCTTATCTTTCCACCACGCCGTCGATGTTTTGGACGCGCTGGCACATGTCGCTCTCGTTTTGGATTCGAGACTATGTCTTCTTCCCGATAGCTACACTTAGACGGGAAATATGGTGGCGCAACGCGTCTCTGGTCATCTCCATGTTTGTGTTCGGGTTGTGGCACAAGGGAAGCTTGTTGTTCATGTTGTGGGGCATCTACCATGGCTTCGTCTTGGTTCTGCACCGCCAGTGGCAGCAACTGCAACTCAAATGGGAGATTCGATTACCACGACATTTACTGACCCCACTTTCCTGGCTGGTTACGTTTGGGGCTGTTTCTCTTGGGTGGATCTTCTTTCGGGCGGAGAGCAAGGAACAAGCCGCGACCATGGTTAGGATTGTATTCTCGCCAGCTCGTTATACCCGTGTCACTCTGCCTCTGAACTTCTGTGGTCTCAGCTTGCTAGCGATGATCGGTTATTTCGCCGTAGTCGGAATTGCGGCATTGCTCGATCGTCAAGCGCGCCCGGCGCCGTCAGCCGCGAGCGTCGGCGGTGCTGCGGGCTATGAGCGTTCGCCGAGTGGCGTGCTTGCCCTCCTCGCGCGTGACCGCTGGGTGTGGGTGGTTCCCATCGTAATAGTCTTAACGGTGTATGCTCTCTTGATTCTCCATCAGCCGGTGCCACTGATAGGCCCGATGATGTACCGAGTCTTCTGATGAAGATAACTATTGTTGAGGAATGTCTCGGGCTGCAGAGTTAAACCACGCAACCCACACAAGGATTGTCCGTTACTGATAGTTTTTACTATCCTTTCCGCGTAGTTTTGCATTGCAAGATATGGCCAACAACAACCAGAGCACGAAGGGAGGAGAGCGATGCAGCATTCGACAGTTCGCCACTAAGCTTTGCGTTTCGATTGCGCTTTTTGCCGGATTGCTGGTGACCGGCGAGTGTTTCGCATTCCTGCTCCTCTCCTGTTGGACTGCGCCGAACATGTTCAAATACGAATATAGGTCCTATGTGGTTTGGCGCGTGCTCCCGCCCAACTCGCAAACGACGGTGACCGTTGACGCGGACGGCCTGCGTCGAACCATGTATTCTCACTGCGAAGCCGACGATTACACGATCTGGATGTTTGGCGATTCGGGTTTGTGGGGCAACTACGTTCGCGATTGGGAAACAGTTCCCTCACTTGTTGCCAAGCGTTATGAAGATTCTGGCCGCCCAGTTTGTGTCAGGAATTACGGTCAGATAGCATGGACCAGCACACAGGAAGTTATCCAGCTGCTGTTGGAGTTGAAACGTATTAGGAGGAAACCGGATGTCGTGATCTTTTACGATGGCACCGAGGATGCAGTTCACCCCTACGAAACGGACGAATTCGATGTCCATTCGGGGTTTGCAGATTTCAAGAGGAGATTTGAGAGCCAGGGGGACAAGGGATTTGCGTACTTTGGTGACACAAATACCTATCATGTTCTGCAGAGGCTTGCTGGTAAGTTGCACCTTGACGTTCACACCAGCATTTCTGCGCGACAACTTACTGCAAGAGCTCAGCGCAGCTTGGATAACTATTTGGAGAATATGGAAATAGCGGATGCCCTGGCTACGCACTATGGGTTCCACTATGTTTGGTTTTGGGAACCTTGGCTTCAGCCATCGCAGAAACCGTTGAGTGCCGCAGAGCTGTTAAGCAGGGATCGTGAGGAAATGAACCATCCGGGCCGGGCCGAAGCGGTGAAGGCAACCTATGACTTGATGCGGACTGTGAACCGGCCGCACTTGGTCAATCTTGCGGACATTTTCAAAGACCACCCGGAGACGCTCTTTCCTGACTCGTACCATCTTGGGGTGGAGGGGAACCGGATCGTTGCCGAACGGATCTTCCAGGTATTGCAGCACCTCGGCTCGTAGCCCATATCTGTCAGCATGCAGGAGGTTCGCGGCAGCCTCCACGATCGGGCTTTGAGTTTTTGATCGACTGGCAAGAGCTTGGTTGCCCGCGGGTGCCAGACCTTTGAGTCTTGATCGTCTCAAGTACCAAGGAAAGGTGACGATCTTAAGTGCGGCTGCAGAACCAAAGAGGGACCCTAATCAGCGGCTTCCTTCACTCTCTAGGTGCCCACCCAAACCGAGTGGCACTTGACCTTGGAGGACAGTGTCTAACGTACGCTGAGCTGTGGGAAAGGGCAGGAAGAGTCGCCCATTCTATTAACGAGTATGTGGATCGAACCGCGCCCTTAGTAGGGCTATTTGCACACCGTAGTGTTACCGCATACAGCGGCATCTTGGGAATCCTAGCTACGGGCCGGGGCTATGTGCCGCTCAACCCAAAATTTCCCATCGAACGGACACTTGCCATGTTGTCCGCCTCCGGCTGCAAGGCGGTGATCGTGGGGTCGGAGTGCCAGGAATCAGTGAAAGTTCTCCTCCCGAGAATAAAGGAGTCGTTCCTTTGGATATTTCCTGACACAAGATCTAGTGTTGGAAAGCCTGATTTCAGTGCTCATAGGGTCATTACGGCGAAGGACATGCGGGGCGTGGCGGAGCCTTGCGAGCCTCGGGTGGACAATAACGCCCCCGCATATTTGCTCTTTACTTCTGGCAGCACGGGGACCCCAAAGGGCGTGGCGGTCAGCCAGGGAAATGTCACTTCGTACCTGAACTTTGTGGGACCAAGGTACGCGCTTAACTCGGATGACCGGTGCTCACAGAACTTCGACCTCACGTTCGACCTCAGCGTACACGACCTGTTTGTTTGCTGGGATGCCGGCGCGACCCTTTGTCCGTGCCCTGAGCAGTATCTGGTCCTTGTCAGCATCATCAAGGATAAGGAGCTGACTGTCTGGTTTTCCGTGCCGTCCGTCGCGATCCTCGCCTCGAAGCTGGATCTCCTTGATGCCGGCGCTTTTCCGTCGCTGCGCCTGAGCCTGTTCTGTGGCGAAGCTCTTTCTGCGAGGCTGGCTGCCGACTGGCAGCGGGCGGCCCCGCGTTCGATTCTGGAGAATATCTACGGACCTACGGAAGCCACTATTGCCATCTCCCATTACACTTGGGATCCAGATCGATCTCCAATGGAATGTGTAAGAGGAATTGTACCCATCGGATGGATTTTCGAAGGACAACAATGCTGCATTGTTGACGAGGCTCTTTCTCCCCTGCCAGCGGGCGAACCGGGGGAACTCTGTCTCGCCGGTTCCCAAGTGACGACTGGCTACCTCAATGACCCCGTGCGCAGTCAGCAGCAGTTTGTTCAGCTCCCAGGGTCCGGCAAGACGCGTTGGTACCGCACTGGGGACTTGGCGAAGCAGGATGAAAGCGGCTGCTTGTATTTCTTGGGCAGGAAAGACCAGCAAGTCAAAATCAGCGGATTCCGGGTCGAACTGCAGGAGATCGAGCAGGTGCTTGGCGAAGCGACCAACGGCAAATTGGCAGTGGCCGTACCCTGGCCGGTTTCAGATGGAACCGCCTCAGGCATCGTGGCAGTCATTCGTGGTTCGGATTCGTCTGACGACGATCACGTCTTGAAACTCTGTGAGGCCAGACTCCCAAAGTACATGGTGCCGGCGCGTATCTATCATATGGAAGACCTGCCTCTGAATGTGAGTGGGAAGGTCGACCGGCAGAAGATCGCTCTGCTTATCGATTCAATGGAGTGAAGCATTCCCTTGAGCAGCTCACCTTATGGCCCCCAATACTGTGGATGTAGTGACTGAGAAAGGCCTAAAGCCGCAGATTCGGGGCCGAGTACTTGCTGAGGCTATCCAAGTATGAGAGATCCTGCAGAGCGCTTGGCGGACATCTTGGAGGCTATCGCGGCAATTGGCCGCTGCGCGAGGCGCGACAAGAACTCGTTCGAAACGGATGAGCTGCAGCAGAAGAGCTAGGGACCGTAGAAAGCGTTCAAGTTTCGAAAGTGCTGTGTGGATAAGAACAGCGCGATCATCATGCTGCCGTTATATCCCACGTGAAGGAAAACGCTGGGAGCCAGCGAACCGCTCCTGCCGCGCGCCAGCGAAAACACCAGCCCCACGAAGAAAATCAGCAGCATGTGATTCCAGGCGCCCCAGTACTCCGGCACGTGCAATCCCCCGAACAGGATCGCCGTGGTTACGACGGCGAAGCGGAGGCCCACTTGCGACTCGAAGATGCCGAAGAGTACGCCGCGGAACACCAGTTCTTCCATGAAAGGAGCCACGACAATAGCAAACACTCCTATGGCATAGGCCGCCGCTCTGGAATTGAACATGTTCTCCAAGGGGAATTGATTTGTATCCGGCAGGATGGGAGGAAGCAAAGCGATGGCGAGGGTCAGAAACGCTCCGCCTGCGAGGCAAGCCAGCATTCGCCCGGCGGTGATGCGCCGCCAGCGCAGCATCGCCCAGAAAGGCTGTGCGTGGCCTACGGCGATGAGAACGTAGACATAGGCCAACAGCAGGCCATAAAAAAAAGTCTGTAGCGACAATAGGAAGAAAGGGTCGGTGGCGAGTTTCTCTCTGTTCAGTTGCCAGTGGAAAGCAGGAAGAATCAGAGCATAGCCTAAGCCGGCCAGGATATTCGCAGCCAGAAAACCGATCGGCACAAAGGCCAGGAAGAGAAACAAGTCCCGCAGCCTCCAAGACGCCGGCGCGGATTCCCGCACCTCCATGGCCACCGCCTCCGGCGGTGCTGGCACATCTTGAGGCGGTGTCTGTGGCTGTAGCTCGTCCATTACATTCAAAGCTTTCAGCTATCAGCCGTCAGCTTTCAGCAAGCGAGTAGTTCGCACTCTCGGCTGATGGCTAACAGCTTCCAGAGGCTCGCTCTTCCGCTCCTGCCGACTGGCTATCTAATCGATCATACGATAGGCTATAGCTATTATGAAGAGCAAGGGAAAGAAAATCTCCGCTGCTGAATTCAAGGCGAAGTGGATGCCGATACTGGACGAACTTGGGCCTGAACGGATTGTGATTCTCAAGCGTGGTCGAGTTGCCGCCCGGCTCAAGCCGTTTTCCGGTCGAAGAAATGAAGGGCTCGTGGGCCTTATGAAGGGGAAGATCGCCGTCCAAGGGGGCATCTTTTCAACCGGTGCAAAATGGAATGCTCAATCCCGAATGCGATCAGCCCCCAATCCCTGAAGCCTGACACCCGGAACCTCACGCCTGCGATTCTCCTGCTGAGAGCTGGTAGCTGACGGCTGACAGCCTCTTGCTCGTCACTTGTCACTCGTCACCGCTCTTCAACGCTGCCGCCAGCAACGGCACCATCACCTCGTGGTGCCCGATGAGCGCATAGCCGTGGCTGCGGTCCCGGCCCTTTCCGGCCCCTGCCGTCGGCCGCAAGACCACGTTTTGCATGGGGCGATAGTGTTGGATGAAATCCATGTTCACCGTGGTGATGCCCCGTGGCGCTCGGCCGAGGTTAGCGGCCAGGCTCAGACACTTCAAAAAAACTTCAGGCAGCAAAACGGCGGAGCCGACATTGAGGTAAACTCCGCCGCGATGTAGATTCTTCACCAGGGCCGCGAGCAGCAGGAAATCGCGGTGCGAGGCTGCCCCCATCGCCCGTGGATCCACGGCGGGATGATTGTGGGTAATGTCCGTTCCCACGGCGACATGCACGGTTGCAGGGACACGCAGGGTGTAAGCTTGCGCCAGCAGGCTGAAACGGCGGAATCGCGCCTCCCGGCGCCGGGCTAGGAACCGGCCGACGGCTTCTCCGATGCCCAGGTCCTCCCGGTCGCCCGCCGCGAGGGTCTCATTAATCCAGCGGCCGGTTTCCTCCGCCATGCCGAATTTCCCGCGGCCCAACACCGCCGGAACGTCTTCGGAAGTGGCGCCCACCAGGCCGATCTCGAAGTCATGAATCATCGCCGCGCCATTCATCGCCAGGGCGGTGAGATAGCCCCGCCGCATAAGGTCAATCAGAATGGGGGCGAGGCCGCACTTCACCACGTGCCCGCCAATTCCCCAGATGATCGGCTTGCCCTTGGCCCGCGCCCGCTCGATGGCCGCCACCACGGCGCGCAAACTTTCGGCGGCCAGAATGTGGGGCAGGGAATCGAGCCACGCGCGCACCGTTGCTCCGGGCCGTGGCACCCGCGCGAAGTCTTGAACCGTAACTTTGCTTGCCCTCGAAGCGAGCGGGTACGTGCTGACCTTGTCGAGCTTGAGCGGCTTTTGCGGGTAGATTGTCATCTTTTTGCGTGTGAATTTACGAGCAGAATGCTCGCATGGATACGACACCAGGCTTGAATTTGGCGATCAGTTCGCGGTCGGATGTAACCAGTGGCACGCCCAGGTTCTGCGCTAGGGCCACAAACTCACAATCGTAAGCCGAGCAGCCCGAAGTAGCTGCCAATCGAAGAACGCGGGAAGATTCCACCTCAAATTCTTGTCCCCCGATCAACCTTTCAGCCTGCTCCATGGCTTCGAGGGCATCCTCCATTTCGATCAGTTTGTGGCGCAGGGAGAGTACTAGCACGTTACGAAACTCAGAACGCCAGAAGCGTGGCGCAACCCACAGTGAGTCCTTGCGAAAAACAGCCTCAGCCTCGGCGGTGTTTTGCCCCCGAATCAGCAAGTAGGCAATGAGGTTGGTGTCCGCGATAATCACGAGCGGCCTTGGTTCTTGGCGGCACGGAGGTACCGCTCCGTGATGAAAACCCGGGGCATGCGCGCGCGCAACGAGCGCACCTGCGCCAGAAACTCCTCCGGGTCCAAGCGATTGCCGATAAGGGCTTTTTCGAGACAGGAAATAGCCTCTCCGTTAATACTGCGGCGGTGCTGCGCGGCACTCTCCTTAAGCCGCTCGCGTAGCTTCTCGGGGATATTTTTGATCGTCAGAGTTGCCATATACGATCCCTCGGGGTTCCAAAATGGAACCATAATGGAATCGTACGCTTGTCCGGCATGATGTGTCAAACCACTACGACTTCGGAGGCGTGGCCGCAACCTGGCTCTGTGATGGATGAACACGCCCTTCCGATTCCAACTCCCGCATCACGGCCTTTATCCGGGCGGCGAAGGGGCCCTGGGGGTCGGCCTGAAGATAGGCACGCATCTCCGCATAACCCTTATCGTAAGCTTTGTCCCTTAAGTAGACCTCGGCGAGTTTTTCGTGAACCGAAGCGGCGACACCCCGGCCCAACGACAAAGCGCGCTGGAGTTCTTCCTCGGCCATCAGATAGTTCTTAAGCTCTTCGTCGGCCTGCCCGAGGTGATAGTACAACACCCAGGAACCGGGCGAGCGGCGCACTCCTTCCGCCAAGACGCTACGGCCCTCGATGTAGCGCTGCTCGGCGTTGAAGAGCCGTCCCAGGTGGAGATAGGGCTCCACGAAGTCCGGGTCGCACTCGATCGCTTTCTTGAGCGGCGCCTCGGCATGCGCCGAGTCCCCACTCCGCATCAGAGTCAAGGCCAGTCCCACTTGCGCCCGCGCATAACAAGGGTAGATCCTTATAGCCTTCTCGAAATGGGCCTGCGCTTCGCTCAGTTTCCGCTCCTCCGAAGCGCGCACGCCCTTTTCCAACTCCTTGCGGGCCTTCGCGGGCGCAGTGGCGTCGGTGCGGGCGGCGCTGCTGATTGAGTTTGCCTCCTCATTCCGGGTAGGCCTCAAAACGATATCGAGTGCGGGCATGCCTCCGCCCGTCGTCAAGTCCAGCCGCTGAATGTTGGTTTCGTACCCGTCGGCGGCCGCGAAGAGGGTGTATTGGAGTTCGGGCAGGCCCGTGAAACTGAATTGCCCGTTGGCGCTGACGTCTTCTTCTCCCACGATCCGGCCTTGGGGGTCTTCCAGCCGCACCACCGCCTTGACGTTATCCTTTTTCGCCCCTTCCAGCCGGACCGTACCCTGGACTTGCCCCTCGTCCCGCACGACGTTCACTCTCTGCCGGCGAAGTTGCGCCGAGGCAGGTGAGATCAACCCAAAGGTCAGAGAGACGAGCAGCAAGGGCTCATACGCTGCTGGTGAGTGTCCGCGCTCCATGGACCCCTCCTCCGGGCCAAGCCTGTGCTGCATGCCGGCATCTGTACCGGCGGCGTCAAAGTCGGGATTTCTGATTTAGCGTCCAGGGCAGAGGTAGCATGCGCCGGCATTTCCCTCTTCATCCGGTTTTTCGTCCCTAACTCTACCCCAGCGGTCCGGTCGAATCAAGCTCCAATGGCCTCCAGGTTTGAGGGGAAAACAGAGCCCATCAGAACAAAGCACATCTTCAGCCCGGCCGGCATTCTTTGCGTCCTTTGCGTTCTCTGCGCCTTTGCGTGAAACCGGCGTTTGAGGTTTTGCAGTTTTTGCGCGAGAATGCTTGCCGTGACTGAGAACGAGATCGCCAAGCACATTGTTGACGCCGCCTTCAGAATTCACACCTCACTTGGCCCGGGACTTCTTGAATCCGTCTACGAAGCCGTGATGGCGGAGGAATTGACACGGCGCGGACTGCACGCAGAGAGGCAACAAGCGCTTCCCGTTGTGTGGCAGAACGTGCATTTAGAGGCCGGCTTCCGAGTTGACCTGATCGTCGAGAATAAGGTCATCGTCGAGATCAAATCCGTTGAGGCCATCGCGCCCGTGCACCGAAAGCAGTTGCTGACCTACCTGCGCCTCGCGAACAAGCGGCTCGGGATTCTGATCAATTTTGATGTCGACCTGATTAAGGATGGCATTGCGCGCGTGGTGAACGGGTTGGCGGAGTGAGAAGCACGCCGGAAAGACAGGCGGTTTCACGCAAAGGCGCAAAGGGCGCTAAGGACGCAAAGAAAACCACTACTGCCGGCCATTATTCAGCATAGCTGCGAGGGCCTGGCCGGTGAAGGACTTCTTCACTCGGGCCACGTCTTCCGGCGTGCCTTGGGCGACGATCCTGCCTCCCTCGTCGCCGCCCTCGGGGCCCAGATCGATGACCCAGTCAGCCTGTTTCACCACGTCCAGGTGATGCTCGATGATGATGACGGTGTTGCCGAGGTCTGTCAGGCGATTGAGCACCTCGAGGAGTTGCTTGACGTCGTCAAAGTGCAGGCCGGTAGTAGGCTCATCGAGGATGTACAGAGTTCGACCTGTCTGGCGGCGGCTCAACTCTCGTCCCAGCTTGATGCGTTGGGCTTCGCCGCCGGAAAGCGTCGTGGCCGGCTGTCCCAGGTGCACGTAACCCAGCCCAACGTCCAGCAAGGTTTGCAGCCGCAGCTTGATTTGCGGAATGTTTTCGAGAATGGGCAAAGCATCCCGAACCGTCGTTTCCAGCAGGTCGGCGATGGAATGGCCCTTATATTTCACCGCCAGGGTCTCGGAATTATACCTGCGGCCGCGGCAAACCTCGCAGGTCACGAAGACATCCGGCAGGAAATTCATCTCGATGCGCCGCAGGCCTTCCCCCTGGCAGGCCTCGCATCGGCCGCCTTTCACGTTGAAGCTGAAGCGCCCGGCGCGATAGCCGCGCTCGCGCGATTCGGGCAGCATGGCAAAGAGTTCCCGAATGGGAGTGAACACGCCGGTATAGGTGGCGGGATTGGAGCGCGGCGTGCGCCCGATGGGCGACTGGTCAACCACCGTGACTTTATCCAGGTGCTCGAGGCCTTGGATGGCCTTGTGCGCGCCCGGCTCGGCGACAGCCCGGTAGAGCTTTTTGGCCATCGCGTGGTAGAGGATGTCGTTCACCAGGGTCGATTTGCCGGAGCCCGAGACGCCCGTCACCACCGTGAGCAGGCCCAGCGGAAAATGTACGTCGATATTCTTCAAATTGTTGGCGCGCGCGCCCAGCACGGAGAGGCTCTTGCCGTTCGGCGAGCGTCGCCGCGCCGGAACGTGAATGCGCAGTTTGCCCGAAAGGTATTGCCCGGTCAGGGAATCCTTGGCGGTCTCGATTTGCTTGGGCGGCCCCGCGGCCACCACGAATCCGCCCTGCTTCCCGGCCCCTGGCCCCAGATCAACCACGTAATCCGCCCGGCGGATGGTTTCCTCATCATGCTCGACCACCAGGACGGTGTTTTGCAGGTCGCGCAATCGCTCCAAGGTTTCCAGCAGTCGCAGGTTGTCACGCGGGTGCAGGCCGATGCTCGGCTCGTCGAGCACATACAGCACGCCGCGCAGCTTCGACCCGATCTGCGTGGCCAGGCGAATTCGCTGGCTCTCGCCGCTCGAAAGCGTGGCGGCCGAGCGGTCGAGGCTCAGGTAGCCCAGCCCCACCGCGTCCAGGAACTCGAGCCGCTCGAAGATGGCGTTCAGAATGCGCTCTGCAATGAACGCCTGGCGTTCCGTCATGTGCAATTCTTTTAGAACAGTTTGCGCCCGGCTCACCGGCAGGGCCGTGAGGTCGGCTATCGAGAGCTTCACCACCGTGACGGCCAGGCTTTCCGGCCGCAACCGTTTGCCGTGGCACTTCGGGCAGGGCACTGCGGACATGTACTGGCTGTACCACTCGCGATAGTTTTCGGAAGTGCTTTCCCCGTACCAGCGGTCCAGCAGCGGCAGCACGCCCGGAAAGACCGAAGAGGCTTTGGGTTGCTCCGGGTTGCGCCCGTAAAGCACCAGGTTCTGGATCTTCAGCGGAAGGCGCTCGAAGGGAGTCTTGAGATCGAACCCGTAGTGTTCGGCGGCACGCAGGAGGCCACGCTGAATGACGGACGAACCGGCGCCCGGCCCCAGCCCGCCCTCGAGCAGCGGCCTGGACCAATCGGCGATGACTTTGGCGGGGTCGAAAGTGTACAGGCTGCCCAAGCCCCGGCAAGCGGGACAGGCGCCGTAGACGCTGTTGAACGAGAAGGAACGCGGTTCGAGCGACGGGATGCTGATGCCGCAGTCCACGCACGCCCACTCCTG
>JBEKMN010000065.1:0-40997 GCA_050008495.1 Terriglobia bacterium
AGCTTCAGCTTCTCACCTTGTTCGACTTGCGGCAGACGGAGTTTCAATTCCTCATCTTCCTCCATCTCCACCTTTTCATCCTTGCCCTCTTCGTACACGGCGCGGAAGCCGTTGAACTTTTCCACCGAGCCGGTGGCGCGCAGCGAGTAGTCGCCGGCGGAGATATCGATCGTCGTCTGGTCGAAGACCGCCGGATTCATCTGCGAGGCCACAAAACGCTGCCAGATGAGCTTGTACAATTTGAATTCATCCGCGCTCAGGTACCTTTGGATGGACTCCGGTGTGAGACTGACGTCGGTTGGCCGGATGGCCTCGTGAGCATCCTGCGCATCCTTTTTACTCTTGTAACGTATGGGCTCGGGCGGAAGATAGTCTTTCCCAAACGCCTTCAGAACGTGCTCGCGGGCGGCCGCCAGGGCGCCCTCCGCCACGCGAGTCGAGTCCGTGCGCATGTAGGTGATGAGGCCTACCGCGCCTTCCTCGCCGATCTCCAAGCCCTCGTAAAGGCGCTGGGCGATCGTCATGGTTTTCTTGGCTGTGAAGCGCAGCTTGCGCACGGCTTCCTGCTGGAGCTTGCTGGTGATGAACGGCGGCACCGGGTACTTCCGCTTTTCCCTGGTGGTCACCGACTCTACCACCAGGTTCGCCGCCTTGATCTCGCCGGCGATTCGGTCGGCGGTCGTCTGATCGGGAATCTCCAGGTCTTTGCCCTGGAACTTCGCCAGCCGCGCGTCGAAGGGCGGAGGGTTCTTACCCTCGAGGTGAACGCTGATGGTCCAGTATTCTCTTTTCTGGAAAGCCTGGATTTCCCGCTCTCGCTCGACGATCAGGCGCAAAGCCACGGTTTGCACGCGCCCGGCGGAAATGCCCCGCTTCACTTTTTCCCAGAGCAGCGGGCTGACCTGGTAGCCCACCAGGCGGTCCAGGATCCGCCGTGCTTGTTGCGCGTCGACTAATCTCGAGTCGATCTCACCCGGCGCTTTGAACGCTTCGCGGATCGCGTCGCGCGTGATCTCGTTGAAGAGTACGCGATGAAATCTCCTTTTCTTCCCCTCCAGCAGCTCGCGCAAGTGCGCGCAGATCGCTTCGCCTTCACGATCCGGGTCGGCGGCCAGGAACACTTCGTCGGATTTCGCCGCTGCCGACTTTAACTCCGCAATCACAGCCTTTCTGCCGGGAATGGTGATGTAGGTTGGCTTGAAACCGTGGTCGACGTCCACGCCCAGGTCCTTCTTGGGCAGGTCCAACACGTGTCCCATGGACGCTTTCACCAAGTAGTCCGGGCCAAGGTATTTGTTGATGGTCCTTGCCTTGGCCGGCGATTCGACGATAACCAACGATTTAGCCATAAGAACTTCTGCCCGCCTTGTAGGGGCGGCCTTTGTGGCCGCCCTGGGCAACCACAAGGGTTGCCCCTACAGCTTACGAATAAAATTCTTTCCCGGCAACTGCCGGATCACGCCCGACATCTCGAGCTCGAGCAGCGCCGTCATCACACGCGGCTGCGGGATCGCGGCCGAACTCAGTATGTCATCCATAAACAAGGGCGCATCGGCCCGCAGCACCTCGAACACCGCTTTCTGGTCGGCCGTCAACGATTGCTCGAAGAGCGATCCCGCTTGCGGTCCGGCCACAGCTTCTTCCGATGCTTCGGTCGCCGGCAGGAGTTGCATCCGAATCTCCGCCGGAAACTCTTCAATGACATCCATCCATTCATCGACAAGTTTTGCGCCTTGCTTGATCAAATGATTAGGACCGAAACTTTGCGCCGAGGTGATGTTGCCCGGCACGGCGAAGACTTCGCGATTCTGCTCGACGGCCAGGCGCGCGGTAATCAGCGAGCCGCTGTACTCCGCCGCCTCCACCACGATCACACCCAGCGAGAGTCCGCTGATGGTGCGGTTGCGGATGGGAAAATTCTCTGGTGACGGCGAAGTACCCGGCGGGAATTCCGAAATCAATGCGCCCGACTCGGCAATTTGTTCGGCCAGCCGCTTGTTTTCGCGCGGATAGATCACGTCAATCCCCGAGCCGAGAACTGCCACCGTCTGCCCGCCGGCTTCCAGGGCGCCGCGATGCGCGGCCGAATCGATTCCTCGAGCCAATCCGCTCACAATCACCAATTGCCTTTGCGCCAGGTCGCGCGCCAGCCGCTGCGCCACCTGGCTTCCATATGCCGTGGGCCTCCGCGTGCCGACGATGCCGACTGCATGGCGCGAAAGTAACTTGACATCTCCGCGAATGTAGAGAATCAACGCAGGGTCGGGGGTTTGTTTGAGCAGCGCGGGATAATCGTCGCTTGAATACGCCACCACCTGGCAGCCGGCTTTCGCCGACGTTTCAAGATCCCGCGCGGCTTCCTTCAACCCCGCCTGCGCAAAGATCGACTGGGCCACCCGCGCCGGAATGCCGCAGCTTTCGAGTTCCGTCAAAGAGGCCATGTAGGCGCCTTGCGCAGAACCAAAATGCTCCACCAACCGGTGCGCTCCACGCACGCCCAGGCCTTCGAGCTTCGTCAGCCCCAGCCAGAATTGTGTGTCGTCCTCGCTCAAATTCCCTTCCGCCCTTCGTGCCAGCGCCCTACTAAAATCGCAGAACATGAGATGCAGTGGCAAGAAGAAAGTTTTGGATGACCGGTATGTGGTAGATTGCAGGTCGTATGTGGAGCATGCCGCGTTGTCTGCGGTTCTGCCCTCTCGCAATCAGAAAGACTGCCCTCTCTCACGGGGAGTGGGTGGCGCGCGACGGCGTTTTCATCAGTCCGTCAGCTGACGGAGCCGGGTGAGGGGTCGGTTGCGCCGCGTTGGATGTATAATCGCTTCCGGCTTCAATGACGAATCGAACCGTACCGGATCCGTATGTCAAATCTCAGAATCTCCGTCGTCCAGTATCTGAATAGCGTCCCGCTGATCTGGGGCATGCTGCACGGCCCGCAGCGCGGGAAACACGAACTCCAGTTCGCCACACCTGCGCATTGCGCGGACGCGGTGCGACGCGGCACGGCGGACATCGGCATCATCCCCGCCATCGAGTACCACCGCATCGAGCGCCTTCAAATCATCTCCGGCATCTCCATCGCCTCCAAATCGCGTGTGCGCAGCGTGCTGCTTTTGAGCAAGCTGCCGATCGAGAAAATCCAAAGCGTGGCCGTAGACACTTCTTCGCGAACTTCCGCGGCGTTTCTTCGCATTCTCCTGTGCAGGTTTTATTCGCTCAAGGTGAACTTTATTCCTTCCGCCCCGCGCCCCGATGAGATGCTAAGCATTGCCGATTCGGCGCTCGTGATCGGCGATCCCGCGTTCACTTATCGCGGTTCGGCGGAGGTTTATGACCTTGCCGCGGAATGGAAGAAGTTTACGGGATTGCCGTTTGTGTTCGCCTTCTGGGCGGGGCACACGGACAAGAACCTTGCGTTGTGCCGGAGAGACTTCGAGGAGTCGCGCCAGTTCGGCCTGACTCACATCGATGACATCGCGGCTGAATACGCCTTGAAGCTCCATACGGATCCTGCGGACGTGAAGGTTTACTTGACCGAGAATATCGATTATTCTCTGGATGAGGAGAATTGCAGGGGGTTGCGTCTCTTCTTCAAGCTGGCGTACGAGGCAGGCATCATTCCAGTTGAGAAGGAATTGCGGTTCGTGTAACGATGGCATTAACTCCAACCCAAGCGCTCGACATGTTGAAGTCCGACGATCTGCTCGGCCTCGGCCTCGAGGCGGACGCCGTGCGCAAGCGCCTGCATCCGGAAGGCGTGGTCACCTACATCGTCGACCGCAACATCAATTATACGAACATTTGCACGGAGTACTGCTCGTTTTGCGCCTTTTATCGTCCCGTGGGTTCGCCCGAAGGATACCTACAGCCGCTCGACTCGATCTTCCAGAAGATCGACGAAACGCTGGCCCTGGGCGGGACGGGAATCCTCATGCAAGGCGGCCTTCATCCCGACCTCAAGATTGATTATTACGAGAACCTGCTTTCGAGCATCAAACGGCGCTACCCTTCTCTCCATTTGCATTGCTTCTCGTCCCCGGAAATCCTGAACATCGCGGAAGTCTCCGGCCTGAACGTACGCGACACCATAGCGCGCCTGGTGGACGCGGGGCTCGACTCTATCCCCGGCGGAGGAGCGGAAATCCTGGACGACGAGGTACGCCGGCGGATTGCCCGCCTGAAGTGCACGACCGAGGAGTGGTTCCTGGTGCACCGCACCGCGCACCAGCTCGGCCTGCGCACTACCGCCACCATGATGTTCGGCTGCGGCGAAACCCTCGAACATCGCATCAGCCACTTCGAGCGCGTCCGCCAACTGCAGGAAGAAACCGGTGGCTTCACCGCCTTCATCCCCTGGCTCTTTCAGCGCGAAAACACCTCACTTGGCAATTTCGTCAAGGAAGAAGCCACCGCCATTGATTACCTGAAGACGCTTGCGGTTTCCCGCATCTACTTGGATAACATCCTCAATGTGCAGGCGTCCTGGCTCACGCCCGGCCACAAAATCTGCCAGATCGCCTTGCGCTTTGGCGGCAACGACGTGGGCAGCATCCTCATCGAGGAGAATGTTGTCCGCGCCGCCGGCGTCACCCGCACCTCGAGCGAAGAGCAGCTCCGCCGCATGATCGCCGAGGCCGGCTTCCGCCCCGTCAAGCGCGACACACTGTACCGCACTTATTTTCTCAACTAGCAGGAGTTGTGAATTCAGCCCGAACAGCGCACGGTGCCCATTCATTGAAAAGGTAAGGCTAATAGCGGCGGCCTCCGCGGCATCTGTTTGAGGTTTCTAATTGAAACCTCAACCTGGGGCCTTTTGGCAGGCCGAAACACATAGAGACGCTTTTAAACGAATGCTTGCGGCGCGAGGCAGACGCCCGGTGAGCCACGGCGGATCCAAGTAGTCCCTAATCTTCGGGCAATTGATCGTCAAGCCGTTCTATCTCAGTCTGTAAATCAGGGGCTAAGCCTTTTACCCAGGTCATTAGGGTATAAATCTCCGAGAGATGGTCGAAGTAAGTTTCGCTGAGTCGTGGGGAGGAATCCAATTGCCGAAGTTCGTGCTCCAGACGGCTGCGTAAGTCTCGCAAGTCTTCAAGCAGGCCTTCGAGCGTCCGGGTGTCGATCTCAATTGCGGTATTCCGTTTGCTCATAGTCACCATTCTAATGCTGGCGCAGCCGTTCCTCCAAACGAAGAATTTCACCCTCAACTTCACGAATGCGCTTTTCCCAATACGCAACCAGGAACTCCCGAGGAGCAGTGGACTGCAACTCGCGCTCTATCTTGGCGCGGTGTTGTCGCACCATTCGACGGTGGCCCTCGATCTTCTTCCTCAAGTTTTTGTTCCGCCCCATTAGGTGGACTATAATACACCAATAGCATGGCACCAACGACGACTGCCAAAAAGGCACGCAGGCCTTCGAGCACCCTCGAGCAGGAAGCCTATCTCAGCCTTCTGCGCGCGTCAGACGCTCTGGCGCGCGGCGCCGAGGAAGTGATCAAGCCCTTCGGCCTTTCCGGCACTCAATACAACATTCTGCGCATTCTGCGCGGCGCCGGAGCCCAGGGTCTCTGCTGCCACGAGGCGGGGGAGCGCATGCTCACTCACGACCCGGACATCACCCGCCTGCTGGACCGGCTCGAGCGGCGCGGCCTTATCGTTCGAGCCCGCGCGAGTTCGGACCGGCGGGTCATCACGGCGCAGATCACGCCGGAAGGACTGCGTATCCTCGCCAAGCTGGATAAACCCATCGCGGAATGCCACCGGCGGCAGTTCGGCCACCTCGGACCGCGCCGCCTCGCGCAGTTGATTGAGCTTCTCAATTCCGCCCGCACCCGCCCGTAGTGCTGACCTGTACCGAGTGTAACCTCCACACCCTCTTCTGCATCATATAGTCGTTGTAACGATTATCGTCATGCGCTGAAACGGACCCGCGGGCCGGACAAACCGTCCCTGGGGCCTTTCAGTCCCAAATAACCAGGAGGAAACCATGCCAGTGATGGAATTAGAGCGACAAACGGACAGTAATCCCGCGGGCGTGCACGGACTTTTGGAACGCCGTTACAGCCCCTATGCTTTTTCGCCGCGCCCGGTTGAACCGGAAAAGCTGCGTCAACTGTTCGAGGCTGCCCGCTCGGCGCCTTCGTGCTACAACGAACAGCCCTGGCGCTTTGTGGCGGCCAGGCGGGAGGACCCGGAGGGTTTTGGACGGCTGCTCGACACGCTCGTCGAGCAGAACCGAGCGTGGGCTCGCAATGCGCCGGTGCTGGTGCTTTCCGTCGCCAAAGTCGATTTCACACACAACGGCCAACCCAACCGCCACGCCTGGCACGATGTCGGCCAGGCAGCGGCTTACCTCACCCTTCAAGCTACCGAACTCGGCCTGTACGTCCACCAGATGGGCGGCTTTGACCCTGTGAAGGCGCGCCAACTCCTCAACATCCCGGAGGGTTACGAGCCGGCGGCGATGATAGCCGTGGGCTATCCGGGCGAATCCGAGTCGCTTCCGGAAGCGCTGCGGCAACGCGACAGCACTCGACGCCCGCGCAAGTCGCTTGATACACTTATCTTTGAAGGGACCTGGGCCAAGCCATGGTCCCCGGCAGCGGGCGAAGGATCAACAACGAAGATCCAATAATCGAGGAGGGTTCAACAATGCTTGCTCAATTGCTGCAAACCGACCCGAATTGGGTGTTGACGATATTGAGGGTGGTGTTGGGAGTCGTCATGTTTGCCCATGGGGCGCAGAAAATGCTCGGCTGGTTTGGCGGCTACGGCTTCCGCGGCACGATGGGCTTTTTCACCAAGAGTATGCGGATCCCGGCTCCGCTTGCCTTCCTGGCGATTTGTGCCGAGTTTTTCGGCGGCCTGGGCCTGATCCTGGGGCTCTTAACCCGCATCGCCGCCTTCGGCGTGGGCGTCAACATGCTGGTTGCCGTCGCGACAGTGCACTGGCAGCACGGACTGTTCGCGAACTGGACTGGAGCCCAGAAAGGCGAGGGCTTTGAGTATCACCTCCTGGCGCTCGCCATGGCCGTCGCGATCATCGTGCAGGGCGCCGGCGCGCTTTCCTTGGATCAGGTGATTTATCGTTTGTTAGGCTGAATCGCCCCCGCCGCCGAGGTGCCAATCGCAAGTCGAGCGGTGCCCCCGTGCTGCGCGGGCGACGGCCCGCAGGGGGAGGGATCCTGGCGATTTTTTGATCTTTCGGTCTTCTTGTCTCTTGACAAACCCTCCAGCATAGGCTAGCATGTTGGACTGGAGCACGGCTGAGCCCCCACCTCGCCGCGGACGCTATGCGGCATCCATGTCTGCCCCCCATCCCTAAACGACCCCATCCGGTCGAGCAGTCCGCCGAAGGACATTCGGAGTGCGTCAGGCGGCCGCCTTCTTGTAGTCAGCTCTGGCTGACAAAACGCCGTTCCAAAGCCGGGTTTCCGTTGCCGCACCCTAAAATCGGCGGAACAAAGCGAGAATGTCTATGAAAACAAAGGAACGGCTCAGAGATCAACCACCATTGGTCCCTCGTTATCCAAGGAGGGGAATTCTCGGACTCCCCTCCTCGGATGAGGAGGGGGTGGGGGTGGTGGGACATTACGACCTTGGTGAGAGATCGGGTTTGCGCCGTCGAAAACCGGGCGGAACAAAGCGAGAATGTCTATGAAAACAAAGGAACGGCCTAGAAATCAACCACCCCTACCCCTCCTTATCCAAGGCGGGGAATTCCCGGACTCCCCTCCTCAGATGAGGAAGGGGTGGGGGTGGTGGGACCTTGGCGTGAAAACCAGTTCTGTGGCATCGAAAATGAGGGAACAAAGCGAGAATGTCTATGAAAACAAAGGAACGGCTCAGAAAGGAGTTAGCATTCCCGGACTGCGCAAAACGAACTGGTTTTTGTCGTGCCGATCTGCTATGGTTCCGGTTCTTATCTCCGCAATCTTCCGCTTGAGGAGTGCAACCCCATGACAGAGGAATGGAAGCCTTCGACCGATGAGCCGCAGCGCACGACCCTGGACCGTCGAGAATTCCTGGCCGGCGCAGGAGCAGCGGCATTTTCGTTCTCAATTATGAAACCCGAGCTGGTCCGTGGGTCGCAAGCCAACTCGAAGATCGCCCTCGGCATGATCGGGTGCGGCAGCCGGGGGACCTGGATTGCCGATCTATTTCGGCAGCACGGCGGGTACGAAATCGTGTCCGCGATGGACTACTTCCCGGACCGGGTGAACCCCTTCGGTGAGAAGTTCAGCGTGGCGCCGGAGCGCCGTTACTCAGGCTTGTTGGGTTACCGTCGAATGCTGGAAGGCAAGCTGGATGCCGTGGCCATCGAGAGCCCGCCCTATTTCCATCCCGAACAGGCCGCCGCTGCCGTGGACGCGGGAGTGCACGTCTATCTCGCCAAGCCGGTTGCCGTGGACGTGCCCGGGTGCCGAAGCATCGAGGAAAGCAGCAGCAAAGCTTCGGCCAAGAACCGATGCTTTCTGGTGGACTTCCAAACCCGCACCGATCCGTTTTACCAGGAAGCGATCCGGCGCGTGCACAGCGGCGAGATCGGCCCGATCCTGTGCGGCGAAGCCGCTTACTGGGCGGGGTCGCCGTTCACGCGCCCAGTGGAGCAGTTACGGGCCAACCCTTCGGACCCGGAGCGCCGCTTGCGCGCCTGGGGCGTGGACCGGGTGCTCTCAGGAGATATTATTACAGAGCAAAATATTCACTCTATAGATGTTGCTACATGGATAATGGACGCTTACCCGCTGCAGGCCTCGGGCATGGGCGGGCTGAAGTCCCGCACGGAAGGCAGTTGCTGGGACCATTTCTCGGTCGTCTTCACTTTCCCTGAGGAAGTGATGGTGACCTTCGCCTCGAAGCAGTTCGGCGAGGGCTACGACGACATTCTCTGCCGCATGTATGGCACCAAGGGCGTCATCGACACCCACTACGCCGGAAGCGTGGCGATCTGGGGCAAGAACCCTTACGAAGGAGGAAAGTCGCCGGGACTGTACAAAGACGGTGCGGTGCGCAACATCGCGACTTTCTATGAGAACGTCACCGGGGGCCGCTTCTCTAATCCCACCACGGCGCCCAGCGTGAGGAGCAACTTGACCACGATCCTGGGCCGCACGGCCGCCTACCATCGCGCCGAAGTTACGTGGGAGCAGTTGATGAGGTCCGAGGAAAAGATGGACCCCCAGCTTTACGGCTTAAAGGAGTAAAGCACTTTGAACAGCCGCCAGCGCGTCAAGTGCGCCATCGCTTTTGCTGATCCCGATCGAGTGCCGATCTCTCATGCCGTGCTTCCGGCGGCGCAACTCAAGTACGGCCAGGCTCTGAATGAGATCCTGGCCGAATTCCGCGAAGACTTCGGCTGGGACTACATGCCGGACATGGCCCTGGCGGATTTCCCCGCGGTGTACCAGCAGGGAAGAAATACCGACGATTTTGGCACCGTGTGGTGTTCCAAATGGCTCGGCGTTTGCGGCATTCCCATCGAATGGCCGCTCCGCGACCTGAGCCGCTACGAAGAGTTCAAGTGGCCGTGCGACTTTAGCGCCGGCCCTCCCCGCGGAAGGCTTTACAGCGGGCACATGATGGGCTACGACGGCCGCTGGTATGCTCGCGGCGCGTGGATCACCTACTTTGAGCAGCTCCAGCAGTTGCGCGGCATGGAAAACTTCCTGATGGATATCGCCGGAGAGTCGAAGGAGTTCTACCGCCTGCTCGACGATATGCTGGAGTTTAACTTGAGATGGATCGACCAGTGGACCAGCCTCGAATACGACGGCCTGCACTTTGCTGACGACTGGGGCGGCCAGACCGGCTTACTGATCAAACCCGCAGCCTGGCGGCGAATTTTCAAACCCCGCTACGCGCAGATGTTTCAGCGGGCGCGGGCGCGCGGCATGGATGTCTGGTACCACACGGACGGGCAAGTAAGAGACATATTCGGTGACCTGATCGAGATCGGCGTGCAGGTGATCAATTGCCAGGTCCCGGTGGTGGGCCACGAATGGATCGCCAGAAACGTTAGGGCACGCGTGGCGCTTCGCACCGACATCGACCGGCAGCGGGTCATGCCCCTGGGTTCAACAACGGAAGTGAAAGAAGAAGTGCACCGGACCTTCGAGGCGTGCGGTTCCTCTCGCGGTGGTATCATTGCTTGCGGCGAGGTCGGCCCGGACGTGCCGCTGGAAAACATCCGTGCCATGTACGAAGCTTTCCGCGAGCATGGTACCTGCCGTCGCACGGACTCCTCGTAGGGGCAACCCGCGCGGTTGCTCACCGCGGCCGCAAGCGCCGTCCCTGGGCTGCCAAGAAGCGGAGTCGAACCGATGATTGCCGAGAGGATAACAGTTGTCGAGGGTGACATCACAAAGCAGCAAGTGGACGCTATTGTGAATGCTGCGAACACGACCCTGCTGGGCGGTGGCGGAGTGGACGGCGCCATCCATCGCGCCGCGGGGCCTGGGCTGCTCAAGGAGTGCAGGACGCTGGGCGGTTGCCGCACCGGCCAGGCCAAGATCACCAAGGGCTACAACTTGCCGGCGAAATGGGTGATTCACACCGTGGGTCCGGTTTGGCAGGGTGGCGGGCGGAGCGAAGATGCGTTGTTGGCGAGTTGTTACCGGGCTTCTTTGCAGTTGGCGGTCGAGAACGGTGTTCGCGCCATTGCCTTTCCCGCCATCAGTACGGGCGTCTACGGCTTCCCCTTCGAGCGCGCCACAGCCATCGCAGTAAGAGAAGTGAAACGGTTCCTGGAAGAGACTCCGTCTCTGGAGAAGGTAGTTTTTGTGTGCTTCGGCAAATCTGCCTATGAGGGCTACTTGGGTAATATCTAAGTTTAACCACCGCGCCGACCTTCAGATCAGCAGGTGTCCTGACAAGCCGGAGCGCCTCGGTTCAAATAAAGGCAGCCGCCGCCGCTACAACTATTTGACTTTTCCTTGACCCCTAAGGTAATTTCATGGACGGGGCAAATAGCTCCATCCTCAGCCTATGACTTCTGAACCCAGCGTAGTGGAAGTGACTCTTGAGAGTGATCTCAAGAATCTCGAGGTGGCGGAAGAGATCGTGCGCAGAGTTGCCGGAACAGCAGGCTTCAGCGAGGAGTCCGAGCACCAGATTGAAATGGCCGTGCACGAAACGATGATCAACGCTATCTGGCACGGGAACAAGAATGACGCCAGCAAGCGCATCTGGCTGAGGTTTGAGATTCACAAGGACCGGCTCGAGATTCGTATTCGGGACCAGGGTGTCGGCTTTAATCTCGCCGACGTACCGGATCCCTGCTCAGGCGACAACCTGTTGAAGGTGTCCGGTCGAGGGATATTCTTGATCCGTACTTTTATGGATGAATTCCACGTGAAGCACCTTCCCGGCTCCGGGACCGAGGTCACCCTGGTGAAGCGAATTGATCCGGCACACCAACTCAAAAAAGGAGGAACCGACCGTGAGCATGAAAGCCACAATTCGACAAGTTGATTCCGTGATAGTCATTGACGTTAGCGGCAGGATCACTCTGGGTGAAGGCTGCGCGCAGTTGCGCGAGCTTATTCGGGACCAGTTGAGCAAGGGCCACAAGCAGATCTTGCTTAACCTTGCCGACGTCACCTACATCGACAGTTCCGGCATCGGTGAACTCGTCAGCGCCTTCACGGCGGTTTCAAACCAGGGAGGACAGTTGAAGCTCCTGAAGCTTACCAAAAAGGTTCATGACCTTCTGCAGATTACCAAGCTCTACACCGTCTTCGACATCCACGACGACGAAGCCAAAGCCATCGCCAGCTTCCAACAAGCCTAGCGGCAGCCCGAGGCTGTGCAGCCGCTGCCGGGTCGCGCGGACCCCGGTCCCGGGGGTCCGCGTCTTGCCCAATGACCTGGTTGAAAGGGCGAGCCTCGCGACACGTGGTCCGCTTTAAGATATCCCACCATGTCGTTCTGAGTGGTCATAGGTCTTCGACTCACGCAAAGGAATTACACATCCCCCTTCCGCATGCAGACCCCTCTCTTCACCCTACCCATTGGGGCGTTTGATCGCGAATTTCTCCAGCCGATATTGCAGCGTGCGGAAAGTCATTCCCAGCAGTTGAGCGGCCCGGGTGATGTTCCAGTTTGAACGTTGGAGGGCCTCCAGGATCTTGGCCTTTTCATGTTCTTCCCAGGTTCCCTCGGGAATGATGGGGCGGAGCGCTTCCTCGGATGGTTGGGCCGGCGCGGCCGTCAGAGCCGGGGCGTGCTGAAGGACTTCCGGGGGAAGATCCCGAAGTTCCACGCAGTCTGCCTCTCCTAACACCACGGCACGTTCCATGGCCCATTCGAGCTGCCGAATGTTTCCCGGCCAATAATAATTCCTGATGGCTTGAAGGGCCTCCGGCGAAATCTTCTCCACTCTGCGGCCATCGACGAAAGCGGCTTTCCGCATGAAATGGTAGGCCAGCGTATCGATGTCGTCTCCCCTTTCACGCAGGGGCGGACAAACTATGGGGATGACGTTCAAGCGGTAGTAAAGGTCCTCGCGAAACTTGCCCTCTTTGACAATCTGCTCGAGGTTCTTGTTGGTGGCGGCGATAATGCGCACGTCCGTTTTGATGGCCTCGGTGCCGCCCACGCGCATGAATTCGCGTTCCTGCAACACGCGAAGTATCTTGGCCTGCATCCCCAAGCTGGTGTCTCCGATTTCATCCAGAAACAGCGTGGATTGATGCGCCCTCTCGAACAGGCCCTTCTTTTGTTGATGAGCGTCCGTGAAGGCGCCTTTCTCATGGCCGAAGAGTTCGCTTTCCAAGAGGGTCTCGGTGAGCGCCGCGCAGTTGATGGCCAGGAAGGGGCGCTCGGCACGAGGGCTGTTGCGGTGAATCTCACGCGCCACCAGCTCCTTCCCCGTACCGCTCTCCCCCAGGATAAGGACCGTGTGGGCCGTGGGAGCCACCTTCAGGACCATGCGCATCATGGCCTTGGTTGCGGGTGAGTCACCCAGAATGGCTCGCTTGAGGGTTGCCAGGCGGTCAAAAACCTCCGCCACGACCCTCAACAATTCGTCACGGTCGACGGGTTTCTCCAGGTACTGATAAACGCCCCGCCGCGTCGCTTCCACGGCCGACTGTATGGAAGGGTAACCGGTGATGAGGATGACCGCCACCGCGGGGTCCTCACCCACGATCTCGCTTAACAACTCAATGCCCGTCATTCCGGTCAAGTTCAAGTCGGTAATGACCAGATCGAAGCGACGATGCGAAAGCAAATGAAGGGCGACCTCGCCGCTGGGAGCGGTCTCCGTGGCGTAGCCCTCATCCTGCAGGATGTCGTTATAGATTTCGCGTTGACGCTGCTCGTCGTCAACTACCAGGATACTTGCGGAGGTCATTGAGCGTTTTCCTTACGCTGCAGGGGAAGCAGCCAGTTCAGCGCGCTCCGGCTGCAAAGGTTGGGGAACGGGAAGCTCGACCACCAAGTCTGTCCCAGCGTGGACTCCGTCATCGACGAAGACTCGTCCCGCGTGATCCTCGACGATTTTCTTGGCGATGGCCAATCCCAGACCGAAGCCGGTCGCTTTGGTCGAATAAAAAGGCGCAAAGACTTTCGCGCGTTCCCCGTAAGGGATACCAGGGCCCGTGTCGGCAAAGTGCAACTGGAGGCAATCCCCGTTCTTGGGCGACTTCGTGGTTACCGCGTAAATGCGCAGTTGGCCTCCCCCCGGCATGGCCTGGATCGCATTGGTCAGAATGTTCAAGAAACAGGTCTTCATCTGCGCCGAATCCAGGCGAAAAATCGGCAGGTCCAGCGTCAGGTCTTGTTTGATCTGGATGCCCTGGTTGCTCGCCTGCCGACCCACCACCGTCAGCGCTTCGGTCAGCGTCGCCTTAAGGTCGCAGGGCACGAGCATAGGGGGCGCTTGGCGTCCGGCGGTCAGCACGTCATTCACCAGGTGATTCAAGCGGCTGATTTCGTCCTTGATATTCGCCAAGTTTCGTTGCAGGTCGCGCGCTACCCGGTCGTCGCCGTCCTGATGCTTGGCGCGAATCTGGTCGATGGAGAGATTGATGAAGTTCAAGGAGTTGCGCACTTCGTGCGCCACCGTCGCCGCGAACCGCCCCAGCAAGGAGAGTTTCTCCGCCTCATTCAGCCGTTCCTGAAGCGCCCGGTTCTCCCGCAACTTTTCCACCATCTGGTTAAATGTCTGCGCCAGCAGGCCGATCTCGTCCTCGCCAGTAGAAGGCAGCGAGACATACAGGTTGCCTGCGGCCACTTGCTGGGCGCCCTTCACCAGTTGATCCACCGGCTTGGTGAAACGAAATGCCAGGTACAGCACCACGCACAAGGCCGCCAGCATCGTTCCCAGAATCCAAACGAGCCGCTGCTTGTACCACAACCGAGAGAGGGTTGTAACCCGATCGGGTTCGCCATGGATAAAGGCATATCCGATCACCTTATCGCCCAGCACTAAGGGATAACGAATTTCGAAACCGGGTTGATCAGTTGAGGTCGAAGGCTCGATAACAGGAAACTCTGCGTCCAGACGCACGGGATCCTTCCGGGTTTCAAGCCGCCGCTTCTTGATGATGATCTTCTTTCCCACCTGGATGGTCGGGTTGTTGCTCGACACCACTTTGCCTTCTGTGGAAGTGATGGATACGCTGGAAAGACCCAATTCCTCGTACCTCTTCTGGTAGAGTCTTAGAGCCTCGTCTACGCTCGCTTTCGCGGGAATTTGAGTTTGCGCCAACTGGCTGACGGTCATTAGCCGTGATGCCTCCCCGGACACGTAGTTCAGAATCTCGCGCCGGTGGTTGACATAGTTCCAGGTGAGAATAGCGCCCGTAGACGTCATAGTGACAAACATCACCAGCGCCAGGCGCGTGCGGAATCGGAGATTGAGGTGTAAGGACCGCAAGATCATTCTCTCGCTACTTCTCGACTTCTCTATCCTATAAGAACGGTGAGCTAGCGTCAATTGAGGGTAGCGCCAGCCTTTCGCTCATCTTCCGCAACCTCCACCCTCTTGGGGGCATCCAAAGGAAAGCTCGCAGGGTATTCACAGACTTCAAAAAATAGAGTACCGTTTCTAGGAACCGACGCCCGATGCGCGAAGCACTCACCCTATTCTGTGCCAGCCTCGCCTTGCTGGGCTCTGCCTCTCGCGGCCACGCCGGGGTGGCGCTTTCCACCGCCATTCCGCTCGATTTGGGGTTCCGCCAAATGTATAATCTCCAGTTCGAGGAGGCGCACCGCACGTTCAAGGGCTGGGAGCAATTGCATCCGGACGACCCCCTGGGACCTGCTTCGGATGCTGCGGCTTACCTCTTTTCCGAATTCGACCGCCTGGGAGTGCTACAGTGGGAGCTGTTTCTAGACGATGAGAAATTCAAGCAGAGCAGGAAGCTGGCTCCCGACCCGGTAACGAAAAGGGCCTTTGATGCGTCAGTGACATTGAGCGAGCAGGTCGCCGATCGTGTGCTGGCGCGGTCGCCGCGGGATGGGAACGCCCTTCTAGCCAAGGTCATGGACCTGGGGCTACGTTCGGATTATCTGGCCTTAATCGAAAAGAGATATCTGGCCTCCCTGGGAGACATGAAGAGCGCCGGGCTTCTCGCCCAGCAACTGTTGGCCGTTGACCCGACTTGCTACGATGCCAATCTGGCCATCGGAGTAGAGAACTACATTCTGGGGTTGAAACCCGCCCCGGTTCGCTGGGTCTTGAGGATGTTCGGAGCGCAGACAGATAAGGACCAGGGCATTCAGAAACTCCGGCTGACGGCTGAGAAAGGGCACTACTTGCTTCCCTTCGCGCAGCTACTGCTCGCCGTTGCTGCTCTGAGGGACAAGAACAGCAATCAAGCAAGGGAACTGCTCGCCGGGCTGGTGCAGCAGTTTCCCAATAACACGCTATACCGTAGAGAACTCGAGCGGCTTCATTAGAGATCGTGACTTGGAGCGTACCGTAGCGCCGGCCTCCAGGCTGGCACTCACTGCGCTGATCCCAAGGTCAGCGCTACCGCGGGCGTGGGTCTGAGCGATGAGAATCGCGGCTGTGGCAAGCGCATTTCCCGAGCATCACTACACCCAGAAAGTTCTGGTTGAGGCGTTGCAGAAGTATTTCGGCGCAAAGCTCGCCAATCCGCAGCGCTTGGAACGGATCTATTCCCACATGGCTGTGGAAGCGCGCTACCTTACGCTTCCCCTCAGCGCCTACTACGAGATTGCTTCGTGGGGAGAGGCAAACAACGCCTTCATTGAAACCGCTCAAGTGTTGGGTGAGCAGTCCCTTTGCCGGGCGCTGGCGCGGGCAGGGCTGGACGCCGGCGAGATTGCCACTCTCATTGTCGTGTCCGTGACCGGCATCGCCAGCCCCTCGATTGATGCGCGGCTGGTCAATCGCATGGGGCTGTCTCCGAATATCAAGCGCGTCCCGATCTTCGGTTTAGGGTGCGTGGCCGGTGCTGCGGGCATTTCCCGCGCCGCCGACTACGTCCGCGCCTACCCCGGCCAGGTCGCGGCGCTGCTTGCGGTCGAGCTTTGCTCGCTCACCATACAGCGTGATGACCTCTCGATCGCCAACCTGATTTCCGCCGCCTTGTTTGGAGATGGGGCGGCGGCGGTGCTAGTGACCGGATCGGAGAGGGAGGCGGCAGGACCGGAAATTCTGGCCACTCGCTCGGTCTTCTATCCCCACACCGAGCAGGTGATGGGGTGGGATATTTCCGAAAAAGGATTCACCATCGTCTTGTCGCCCGAAGTGCCGGCCATGGTGGAACGCCACTGGGCGCATGACGTGGACGAGTTTCTGGGCGAGAATGGTCTGTCCCGGAAAGACATCGGGAGCTGGATTCTGCACTCGGGCGGCCCGAAAGTGCTTGCGGCGATGGCGGCTACGCTGAAACTTCCTGACCGGGCCCTCGAGGCCTCCTGGGAATGCCTGCGGAGGGTGGGCAATATCTCCTCGGTATCAGTCCTTCTGGTGCTCGAGGAGGTGATGCAGCACCGGCGCCCCGCCCCGGGGACGTTCGGCCTCCTGGGAGCGATGGGGCCCGGCTTCTGCTCGGAACTCGTATTGCTCCGCTGGTCATAACGACGCTCTGCCAATAGCACTTGATCGAGCACCCTCAACCGTAGTGGGTCAGATTTGAGACTACGACACACTCTCATTTGGTTTGCCCTGGTTACTGTCTTTACCACGGCCCTCTCCTTGTCCGCACAAGAAGCGGTGCTCGAACTCGACCCGGCGGAAACCCAGATTGAGTTCACCCTGCCTGGGACTATTCGCGCGGTGCACGGGACCTTCAAACTCAAAAGCGGGACGATTCGCTTCAACCGCGCTACGGGAAAAGCCGGCGGTTCGGTCGATGTCGACATGACCAGCGAGGAGAGTGACAACGTTTCGCTGGATCGCAAAATCCTGGGAGAAGTTCTGGAGACCCGCAAGTACCCCGAGGCGGCTTTCATCCCTGACCATATCGACGGCCGCCTGGCAGCCGAAGGTGAGTCGTTACTTCAACTGAGCGGTACGTTCAGGCTGCACGGTATCGAACACGATCTCATGGTCGAAACCACGCTGACCCGCAACGGCGACCAATTGACCGCCACCACTCAGTTCCAGATTCCCTACGTGGATTGGGGTATGAGGAATCCCGGCGGCATGCTCCTGCGCGTGGGCAACCAAGTGGAAATCAATATAAAGACCGTCGGCCGCATCACCCTGCCCTCCGCACCACACTAAGTCGCCGGAATTGTCTTGACAAACCCTCCTGCGCGGGATAATCTTCCAACATGATTTAATGACTGACCGTTCAGTCAGTAAAAGGGCGAAGCACCATGAGTGCGAAGCGTCCAACCCGGCGCAGCCCCAAGAAAACGCTCCGGCGGGGGCGGAAGCCCAAAGAGGGACGCCCTCAAGAAATCCTGGCGGCTGCCTTCGAGGAGTTTGCCGCCAACGGCTATGCGGCCGCTCGCCTCGAGGACGTTGCGAAGCGCGGAGGAATTGCCAAAGGAACGATCTACCTCTATTTCAAGGATAAGGAAGGACTCTTCCGGGCCGTAGTTCGCAGCGTGATTCACCCTGTGTTCGAACAACTTGTCCCATTCGTTGCGGCGTTTCCCGGCTCCGCGGAGGAGCTTCTCTGCGAGTTGCTGGCGCGCCAATATACCCACGTCGTGAATAACGAAAAGGCGCGCGCTATTCTCCGCCTGCTGATTGCAGAGAGTGGGAAGTTCCCCCAACTTGCAGACATCTTCCATCGCGAGATCATCGGTCCGGGCGTATCGGCGATGCGCAAGGTGCTCGCGAAGGGCGAGGCATCCGGCGAGTTCCGGAAAAGCAAAGTCAAGGACTTTCCGCAGATTGTGGTCGCTCCCGGGGTCCTCGCCACGATCTGGAGACTGGTCTTCGGTGAGCGAAATCAACTCAACCTGCACGCATTTATGGCGGCGCACATGGATTTTGTGCTGCACGGCCTGCGGAGAAGAGGAGAACATTCATGAAGCTGCATCGGGGCTGGGCCGCGTTCCTGGCGACGTTGGCGCTTGTTCAGGGAAGCTTGGTGATCGCCCAACAAGCAAGTCCGCAACGGCTGACTTTGAGAGAAGCGATTGAGTTGGCGTTGAAGAATAACCTCAGCGTGCGAGTGGCCGGGACACAAGTGGACGAACTCGAGGGGACGCGCGAGCGCCGCGAGGCCTCGCTGCTGCCGCGCGTTTCCGGGAACCTGCTGGCGAACCGGCAGAACGTCAACCTGGGCGCCCTGGGGTTCAGTTCCATTCCCAACATCCCCATCCCCACAGTCATCCCGGCATTCAATCACTACGATTCCCGCATTCTCGCCAGCCAACCCCTGATTGACCGTGAGGCTTACCACAATCTGAAAGCCAGCGAGCGACAGGTGCAGGCCTCGAAGCTCTCTTATCAGGACACGCGCGACCTGGTGGTGCGGGAGACGGCAGGTCTCTATCTGGATTCGGAAGTGGGGTTCGCAGAGGTTGCGGCGGCGGAATCCCGCGTCACCACTTCCCAGGCCCTCGAAAAGTTGGCGCACGACCAGCACGACGAGGGTTTGGCGACGGCGGTGGATCTGGTTCGCGCCCAGGTGCAATTGGCACGCGACCGCCAAACCCTGCTGGTGGCGCGGGACGCCTACCAGACCTCGCTGCTCGTCCTGGCGCGCTTCCTGGGGCTGAGCCCCGGAACGCCGCTGGAACTGGCCGGGCACATGCAATTCCACAGCGTCCCCGTGCCCCCGATCGACGCGGCGCTTCGCACGGCGCTCGAGGCGCGTTCCGATTATCGCTCGCTCTTCTCCCAACGCGAGTCCCTCGTTGAGCAGGAGAAGGCCACGCGAGCCCGCTATTTCCCCAAGCTGTCGGTCAACGGCGACTACGGCGCGCTGGGCACCGCTCAAACCATGGCGGGAATCGGCGAAATTCAAGGCACGGTCAGCATCACCCTTTTCGACTGGGACCGCACCGGCCAACGAAAGGAACTCGCGAGCCGCGTGCAGCGCTTGAACCAGCAGATTGACGACCTCACTCGTGGAATCGAACAGGACCTGCGGAAGGCGCTGCTCGACCTCGATTCCGCCGCTAACCAAGTGAGCGTTACAGAATCTGCCCTGGAGCTTGCGGAGCGGGAACTCACCTTGGCTCAGGACCGCTTCCGCAATGGCGTAACGGACAACATCGAGGTTGTAACGGCGCAGGACACCCTGGCCAGCGCGCAGGATGATCGCATCATGTCGCTGGCACGCCACGCCGACGCGGGAATGGCCCTGGCGCGGGCGCTCGGCGCAACCGAGAAGATTTACCAGACGTACCTGGGCGAACCGTGATGTTGTGGTGCGGGCGTCTCGCCTGCAGTCGCGGGAGCGTCCCGCTCCCGCCCGCGGGCAGGATGCCCGCGCCACGGCGGGCGAGACGCCCGCACCACAGGATGAGGTATCAACAGAATGAAACGCATAATTCCACTCCTGCTGCTGGCGGTTGCTGCCGCGGCGGCGGCAGTCCGGTATTATCCTCAGTATTTTGGCAAACGCCCCGTCTCAAATCTGCTGAAGCTCTCGGGCAACATCGAAGCCCACGAAAGCCTGGTCAGCTTCAAAGTGACTGGCCGCGTCGTCGCCTTGCCGGTGGATGAGGGCATGACCATCAAATGCGGCGACCTGCTGGCGCGGCTTGACAATGACGACTATCGCCAGCAACTGGTGGTGGACGAAGCCGCGGCAAGCGTGCGGGATCGCCAACTCGCTCTCGGCCTAGCGGGCAGCCGCCACCAGGAGATTGAAGCAGCCCGGCAGGCCATCCTCGACGCCCAGGCCGACCTCGAGCAAAGAAGAAAGGATTACGCGCGCTACCAGGCGCTGGCCGAGAAGGACGAAATACCCACGCAGACCCGCGATCAGGCAGCCACCAGCGTGACCCGCGCGCAGGCTGCCTACGACCGGGCGAAACAAATCTACAACGAGTTGAGGGAGGGCACGCGCCAAGAGGAACTCGAGGTGGATCGGGCCAACGTTCATCAGGCGGATCAAAACCTTCATCTGTCGCGCATCCGGCTGTCTTACACCGTGCTGCGCGCGCCCTTCAACGGAGTGGTCCTGGTGCGGCAAGCGGAGCTGGGCGAAGTGGTCTCCCCCGGCACGCCTATCGTTACTCTGGCCGATCTGGACCATCTCTGGCTGCGCGTCTACGTGCCGGAAACTGATCTTGGCAAGGTGCACTGGGGCCAGTGCGTTGACGTGCGGACCGACACCTATCCTGACAAGATTTACCACGGCCGGATTTCCTTGATTTCCTCCGAGGCGGAATTCACCCCCAAGAGCGTCCAGACGGAGAAGGAGCGCGTCACGCTGGTCTATCGCGTCAAGGTGGATGTCGAGAACCCGAACTACGAGCTGAAGCCCGGAATGCCGGCAGATGCGTACATCAAGACGAAGTGAGTGCGTCCATCAATGATAGGTGTCATTCCGAGCCCTTCGCTGTCATCCTGAGCGAAGCGAAGGATCTCGCTCTGTTACGCGCGCAACGTGCAAGAAAGACCAGAGCGAGATTCCTCGCCGCGCTCGGAATGACACGGTTGCTAAAGTTGCCATGAGCTCGCCTCCAGCCATCATCGTTTCCGCACTGAGTAAGCGCTTCGGCGAAGTGCGCGCCGTCGACGAACTCACCTTCGACGTCCACCCTGGAGAAATCTTTGGCCTGGTGGGGCCGGATGGCGCCGGAAAGACGACGGCGCTGCGCGTGCTCGCCGGGGTGCTCGATGCGGATTCGGGCTCGGCGACCGTGGCCGGCTGCGACGTGGTGCGCGACCCCGAGGGCGCCAAGCATCACCTCAGCTACATGTCGCAGCGCTTCGGCCTTTACGAAGATCTGACGGTGGACGAGAACATCCGGTTTTACGCGGATATCTTCGGCGTCACCCGCAAAAAGCGCGAGCCGCGCTCCGCGGAGCTGCTGGCGGCGGCCGGCCTGAGCGATTTCCGCGCCCGCCTCGCCGGGAACCTCTCCGGCGGGATGAAGCAGAAGCTCGGGCTGGTCTGCGCCTTGATTCACACCCCCAAAGTGATCCTGCTCGACGAGCCCACCAATGGAGTGGATCCGGTGTCGCGACGCGACTTCTGGCGCATTCTTTATTCGCTGCTCGCGGGGGGCGTTGCCATTCTCACCTCGACCTCTTATCTCGACGAGGCCGAGCGCTGCCATCGCGTGGGGCTCCTGTACCAGGGGCGCTTGCTATTCTGCGATCAGCCCGGCGCGCTCAAGAAGAAATTCCCAGGCGAGATTCTGGCCGTGCACGCCCCTGAGCCGGCGCGCGTGCGCGATTTGCTCGCGAAGTCCGACGCAGTGCGCAGCGCGCTGCTGGTGGGCGACCGCGTCCATCTTTTCGTGGATGACGCCGCTCGCCGGCTTCCGGAATTGCGCGCCCGCCTCGAGGCGGCTGGCGCTGCCTACGATTCCATTCAGCCTGTGGCTCCGAGCATTGAAGACCTGTTCGTTTCGGCGCTGGAAACTGAGTCGCATTGAATCGACCCAGAGGGGGGATGTCATTCTGAGCGAAGCGAAGAATCCCGGCAGTTGCATTCGGGCGTTACCACTGCTGAGATTCTTCGCTTCGCTCAGAATGACAGGGATCGGACTAGCAAGATCGTTATGATCCAGAACGACGCATCGGTAGTGGTCGAACATCTCACGAAGCGGTTCGGGTCGTTTACCGCCGTGGACCGCATCAGCTTCGCGGCTCGCCGGGGCGAGATTTTCGGTTTTCTTGGCCCCAACGGCGCCGGCAAATCCACCACCATCCGCATCCTGTGCGGCCTGCTGCGGCCCACCTCCGGCAAGGCGCTCGTGGCGGGAATCGACGTGGCGGCAGCCCCTGAAGCGGTGCGCCAGCAGATCGGCTACATGTCACAAAAGTTTTCGCTCTACAACGACCTGCGCGTCATCGAAAACCTGCGGTTCTTTGCAGGGTTGTACAGCGTGCCCGCCCGCGACCTGCCGGACCGCCTGGCGTGGGCGCTGCGCATGGCCGGACTCGAGGGTCGCGAGCAATCCCTCACGCGCGCGCTGGCCACTGGCTGGAAGCAACGCCTGGCTCTGGGCTGCGCGGTCCTGCACCGGCCTCCCATCGTCTTTCTCGACGAGCCGACCTCCGGCGTCGATCCTGTCTCGCGCCGGAAGTTCTGGGATTTGATCTACCAGATGGTCGACGAGGGCGTCACGGTGTTCGTCACCACGCACTACATGGACGAAGCGGAATACTGCAATCGCCTGGTCATGATCGATCGCGGGCGCATCGTAGCGATGGGCACTCCCACGGAACTGAAGAACCGTTACATGAAAGGCCAGCTCTTGCTCGTCGAGTGCGAGCCGCTGGGGCCGGGCCTGGAAGCGCTGCGGGAAACTCCCGGTGTCCTCGATGCCGCGGTTTTCGGGAGCAGCTTGCATGCCGTCGTCGCCGACACCCAGGCTGCCCTGCCCAGGGTTCGGGAGTCCCTCGAGGCACGCCACCTGCGCGTGGGACGGCTGGAGCAGATTCCGCCCAGCCTCGAAGACGTCTTCGTCTCGCTCACCGCAGGGCGCGAAGCCAGATTGGAGAAACCCGCATGAGTGGGCGCCGCATCCTGGCCATGACGCGCAAAGAAGTAATTCAGATCCGGCGCGATCCCTTGAGCCTGATGATCATCATCGTCATGCCGATCATCCAACTGTTGATGTTCGGCTACGCGGTCAACCTGGACGTTAAGCACATTCCGCTTTGCGTGTACGACCGCGACGCGACCCAGACCAGCCAGGACCTGCTCAAACGCTTCCAGGCCACCGACTACTTCAAGATCGTTCATCTGTCGGACAGCTACACCGAGGTGGTGCGGAACATTGACTACGGAGCTTGCACGGTGGCCGTGGTTGTGCCTCCGCAATTCGCCGAGAGGCTTCGCTCCGACGGCCATGCCAGCGTGCAGGCCCTGCTCGACGCCAGCGACAGCAATACGGCGAGCATCGGCATGGGTTACGCGCTCAGCATCGTGCAGGCCTACTCCGCCCAAGTGCAGATCGACTGGCGCGAGCGCCACGGCCTCGCCGATATACCCGCCTCGGTCACCTTCGAGCCCCGCACCTGGTTCAACGAGGACCTCGAGAGCATGTCGAACATTGTCCCCGGCGTGCTGGCCATCGTGATGGCGGTGGTGGGCGCGTTTCTCACCTCGCTCACCATCGCCCGCGAGTGGGAGCGCGGCACCATGGAGCAGCTCATCTCCACGCCGATTACCAAGCTGGAAATCCAGATCGGCAAGCTGACCCCGTATTTCCTGATCGGAATCATGGACACCGCGGTTTGCGCCGCCGTGGCCGTTGGGTGGTTCGACGTTCCTTTTCGCGGAAGCTGGACGGTTTTGTTCGGCTGCTCGATGTTGTTTCTGGTGGTGGTGCTGTCGCTTGGCTACTTCATTTCGGTCACGGCCAAGTCCCAACTCGGCGCCAGCCAGATGGCCCTGCTGGCGACGTTCCTTCCCACCTTCCTGTTGTCGGGCTTCATTTTTCCCATCGAGCAGATGCCGGTGGTGGTGCAGTGGATCACGCGGGTGCTGCCGGCGCGTTATTACGTCGCCATTCTGCGCAACGTATTCCTGAAAGGCACGGAGATTCGATTAATGGCAGGTCAACTCTTCGCCTTGGCGGTGATTGCGGCAGTACTCGTCACGCTGGCCACCCGAGCGTTTCATAAGAAGCTGGAATGAGTTCTTTGAATCTTGAACCTGGAATTTTGAATCCCCCGGAGAGGCTGGAGTGAGTTTCTTGAATCTTGAATCTGGAATTTTGAATCCCCCGGAGAGGCTGGAGTGAGTTTCTTGAATCTTGAATCTGGAATTTTGAATCACCCGGAGAGGCTGGAATGAAAATTCTCCAATCCTTCGCGCGCGTCGGGCACATGCTGCGGAAGGAATTCATCCAAACGCTGCGCGATCCCCACACCCGCTTCCTGCTCATCGGCCCGCCCATCATCCAGATGCTGGTGTTCGGGTATGCGGCCACGATGGAAGTGAAGCATGTGGCGCTCGCGGTGCTCGACCTGGACAACACGCAGGAGAGCCGCGAACTGGTGTCGCATTTTTCCGCCAGCCGCTATTTCGACATTCAGCGATATGCCCTGCGCCGGGATGACCTCCGCGAAGGCATCGACCGTGGCGATTTTCTTGTGGCCCTGGAAATTCATTCCGGCTTCGCCCAGCGCCTGCGCAACGGCCAGGGCGCTTCCGTGCAGGTGCTGGTGGACTGCTCGAACTCGAACACTGCGCTCGTGGCGCTTGGTTATCTCAGCCAGATTGGCGCTCAATTCGCGCGCGACTACGAAACCGACCGGATGCGCCGCACCGCGCCGCAACTGGCCTCCTTTGTGCCGCAAGTCCAGCTCGAAACCCGCCCCTGGTTCAACGAAAGTCTCACCAGTCGGTGGTACTTCGTTCCCGGCGTCATCGGCAACCTGATGCTGATCATGGTTATGATGTTGACGGCGTTTGCGGTGGTGCGCGAGCGCGAAATCGGCACGCTCGAGCAGGTTATGGTTACGCCCATCCGCCGCTGGGAGTTTATCCTCGGCAAGACCCTCCCCTTCTTCCTCATCGGCGCCTTCGATTCCACCATGATCGCCATCGTCGGCACCTGGTGGTTTGGCGTCCCTTTCCGTGGGAAAGTCGCCGTGCTGGCGCTCGGACTCGCGGCCTTCATCGTGGCAGCGCTGGGCCTCGGACTCCTCCTCTCGACCATTTCCGCCACCCAGCAGCAAGCCATGCTCGCCTCGTTCTTCTTTAATATGCCCATGATCACGCTCTCCGGCTTCGGCAACCCCATCAGCAGCATGCCGGAGTTTTTCCAGAAGCTCAGCTACATCAACCCTATGACCCACGTCATGGTGCTGCTGCGCAGCGTCTACCTCAAGGGCGTGGGGCTCGACATTCTCTGGCCAAACATTGCCGCCATGGCCGGCCTGGCAGCCGTCCTGCTGGCTATCAGCGTCCTGCGCTTCCACAAGTCGCTCGAATAACCTATAATTTAACTGGGCGCTTGCAGGAACCCGGTAATAAAGCACTTAACCACAGAGGCACAAAGAAGCGATCTGATTCTCTGTGTCTCTGTGCCTCTGTGGTGAGCTGCCTTCAGAAAGGACGGAAACGATGGACTTCACAGGCAAAGTGGCGGTGGTAACAGGAGGGGCTTCCGGCATTGGCGAGGCTTGCGTAAGAGAATTCGCCGCTCGCCATGCGGCCGTGGCAATGGTGGATTGCAAGGCCGGGGCGGGCGAACAAACCGTTGCGGAACTTCGCCAAAAAGGCGCCACGCTTAAATACTTCCAGGCCGACGTGAGTTCCCGCGCCGAGGTCGAGCGCCTGGTTCCCCAGGTCGTGGCGAGCTTCGGGGGTATCGATGTGCTGGTCAACAATGCCGGAATCCAGCGCTACGGCAGCGCCACCACGACCACCGAAGAAGAGTGGGACGAGGTCATGGCCGTTAACCTCAAAGGCGCCTTCCTGATGTCCAAGTATGCGATCCCCGAAATCATCAAGCGGGGAGGCGGCGCCATTGTCATGACGGGCTCCGTACAATCAGTGACGGCCCAGCAAAACTCACTCGCCTACGTCACGAGCAAACATGGGCTGTTGGGCCTCATGCGATCGATTGCGCTCGATTTCGGAAGGCAGAATATCCGGGCCAATTGCGTAATGCCGGGAGCGATCGATACGCCCCTGCTGCGCTGGGCGGCTTCGCGCGACGGCGATCCCGAGAAAGTAGTCGCCGGGTGTGCGGGCCTTCACATTCGAGGCACGTTGGGACAGCCGGAGGAAGTGGCGCGGGTGATTGTCTTCCTGGCCAGCGACTTGGCTTCGTTCGTAACCGGTGCGGCTTACGCGGTCGACGGCGGCTTGCTCGTGCCCGCCGGCGGCATGGCGTTTCAGGGAGCCGGTCTGGGGGCACCGAAGTAGTGCTGAACACGCTCTCGAGATCATGCCGGTCATTTGCGACCCCCTCACCCGGCCCGCGACGGCTGATGAAAACGCCGTCGCGAGCCACCCTCTCCCCCAGGGGGGAGAGGGTATAAACTCGTTGTGCAACTCCCCTCTCCCCCTTGGGGGAGAGGGTGGCGAGCGTAGCGAACCGGGTGAGGGGGTTTCGCGCTGCCAGTTGGCATGGGGGAGCGGTTCGCGAAAGTCCCCCACACGTGAACACCTATGAAGCTTGGACTGGGACTTTACCGCCACATGTTGACGCGGGAGAACTATGCCTTCGCACGCCAGGCGGGTTGCACACACGTCGTCATCCACCTGGTGGACTACTTCAATCGAGGGTCGACCAACCCCCGCGACAATCAGCCCACGGGCGGCAAACTCGAGCCGTGGGGAGTGGCCGGCGATCCTGAGAATCTCTGGAGTCTGGAAGAGTTGCAGAGAATTCGCGGAGAGATCGAGGAGGCGGGGCTTGTTCTGGCCGCCGTCGAGAACCTCGATCCCGCCCACTGGCACGACGTTCTTCTGGATGGGCCGCAGCGCGCACGCCACATCGAGAACGTAAAGACCATCGTTCGCCGCTTGGGCCAGGCGGGGATCCCTGTCTTGGGATATAACTTCAGCCTGGCAGGGGTCAGCGGCCGCGTCAGCGGACTCTTCGGACGGGGCGGCGCAGCCTCAGTCGGCATGGACGGGCCGGTGGATGCGCCCCTTCCCAATGGTGTGGTGTGGAACATGATTTACGATCGCGCTGCGCCTTGCGGAACTGTTCCACCGGTAACCAACGCGGAGTTGTGGCGCAGGCTGCAAAGGTTCTTGGAGGAGATTATCCCTGTGGCCGAGCAGGCAGGCGTGCGCCTCGCCGCCCACCCTGACGATCCTCCGATGCCGGCCTTGCGCGGGCAGCCTCGCCTCGTCTACCAGCCCTACCTCTACCAGAAGTTGATTGACCTCCTGCCCAGCAAAAGCAACGCCTTGGAGCTCTGCGTCGGAACCTTGGCCGAGATGACGGAAGGAAACATCTACGAGGCCATCGACCAATACAGCCGCCAAGGCAAAATCGCTTACCTCCATCTCCGCAACGTGGCCGGAAAAGTGCCGCACTATCGGGAAACCTTCATCGACGAAGGTGACGTCGATATGGTCCGCGTCCTATCGATTCTGAAGCGCAATGCTTTCGAGGGCGTCATCATCCCTGACCACACACCCCAGATGAGCTGTGCCGCACCCTGGCACGCGGGGATGGCGCACACGATTGGCTTCGTGCTGGGCGTTCTGGCTAGGATTCAGGATTCGGGATTCAGGACAAACCCACCGCCTCGGTCTTAGCACCCTGAATCCTGAATCCCGAATCCTGCCTCCCCTTTTGTCATATGAATTTCTTGCCTCCTCTCCTATAATCTCGAAGTCGTGGATTTCGGGCCTGAATCCCGAATCCTGAATTCTGGACGGGACGATGCCAAACCAAACTTCTGAAACACCGACGCGACGAAGCGAACGAGTGCTGCTGAGGATCCCGATACGGGTCGAAGGCAAGGATAGCCAAGGTGACGCGTTCGATGAGCTGACTTACACGCTGGTAGTCAACCAATCAGGAGGATTGATCGTCGTCTCGCGCCTGATGCTACCCGGTGCCGTAATCAAGATTACCAACCTCAATAACCAAATCTCCGGTTTCTTCCAGGTGGTGATGCGCGCCGCAAGGTCCTTAAGCGGCACTCCTGAGTGGGGAGTGAAGTCCCTGGAACCGGAAGTTGAAATCTGGGGTGTCCACTTTCAAGCCAAATCAGACGAGCCTGCACAAGAAGGTCTTGTCCATGTTTTGCTGGAGTGCCGGGAGTGTTCCTACCGGGAGATGACCGCGCTCACCGTAGAACAATATCGAAGGCTGGTGTCGTATTCGTCCGTGCCGCGTCCCTGTCCAAGATGCGACTTTCCCAGGGATTGGACGTTTGCGGTCGTCGAGAACGGGCCTGAGAAACCCTCACCCACTCTGCCCGCCACTTCAATTTCGGACTTGGCCGCGCAACGTGAACTCGAACGACGGCAGGAAAAACGCCTCGGGGTAAAGCTCCCCCTGGGACTCCGACTCCCGGACGGGAGCGAGGAAACCAGTACGACCGAGAATATCTCCAAGACGGGCCTCTGCTTTGCCTGCAACCTCGAACTGCAAGTCGGAGAGCGGCTCTACGTACGAGTGGGATTGGATAGCCCTGATGAACAACGTGATATTCCTGCCCGCATCATGTGGCGACGTCCCGCTAAGGACAAAGGAAGGGCATTTTACGGGGCAAAGCTGGAAAGGGACTGAGAAGGGCAGTCGGCAGTAGGCAGTCGGCAGTTGCGTTGTGAAGCAACGGCCCTCTCCCGAGGGGAGCGTGACGAGTGAGGGGTCGGTTGCTACCTTCGAGTTTGCTTTGTTTCCGAAGACCCCAACGTGCTGGAAATTCTTCGAAACGGACTTGTTGTCTCTTGACAATCGGGAAAAAATAGGCTAGAATTCTAGAGTGTCGGCGGAAGGTCCGCGCTGCTTTATGTGTGCCCTCCTGTTCTGCTTCGCCCCAACGTTCCAGTTCATGCCCAATGCTGCCAATTCGGACTCCCCTCCTTATGGAAGGGGAATTCCGGGCTCCCCTCCGCGGCTGAGGAGGGCGTGGGGGCGGTGGGACATTGCGGCCTTGGCGTGCTTTGCGCCTTGGCGTGAAACCGGGCTTGCGGCAGCGAAAACGGGGGAACAAAGCGAGAATGTCTATGAAAACAAAGGACCGGCTGTGAAAAAGTCCCGAGCCGCCGGTACGCGCAACGGGTTGGACGCCAGCGCGCGGTTCAGCCCCAGGGCCCTAGGTCAACTGAGGTCGGGGACGGTTTGGCTGAAAGCTGAGAGCTGACTGCTGAAAGCTGATTTTCGACGGAACAAAGCGAGAATGTCTATGAAAACAAAGGAGCGGCAGGAGAAAGCTAATCCAAAATCCGAGATCTGGAATCCAGAATCGCTAGAGTTATCGAAAGGGAAGTCATAGGGTGCGATGAGCCAGGTGGACGAAGTACGGGCGGCTGCTGACATCGTCAAGATCGTGGGCGATTATGTCAAGCTCCGCAAAGCCGGTGCGAATTACATGGGCCTTTGCCCGTTCCACCAGGAGAAGACCCCTTCGTTTGCCGTCCACCCGGCCAAGCAGATTTTCCATTGCTTCGGCTGCGGCGTTGGCGGTGACGTCTTCAAGTTTGTGATGATGATCGACAGCCTTAGTTTCCCCGAAGCGCTGCGGCGGGTGGCGGAGAAGGTGGGCGTCACGATCTCGGAGTCTTTCGGCGAGGCCGCCTACGATCCCAACACGCGAGTCCGCGCCGCGCTCTACAAAATGCACGAAGCCGCCGCCAAGTTCTTTGCCGGTCAGTTAACCGGCACCGCGGAGGGGCGCTTGGCGCGGGCCTACCTGGAGGATCGGGGCTTGAACGATGAGGCCGTGGGCCGTTTCCGGTTGGGATATGCGCCGGGCGATGGGCAAGCCTTGAACCGGCACCTCAGCGGGGCTCTGGGGGAGATGGCACAGGGTGATGCGGGCAAGATGTCCGACTTGCTCGCCAAAAGTGGCTTAATCGGCCACGACGCCGAAAGAAACCGCTTCTACGACCGCTTCCGCCGCCGCATCATCTTTCCTATTGCCGGCGATAGCGGCAAAGTCGTGGCCTTCGCTGGTCGAGCCTTGGGAGACGAGCAGCCCAAGTACCTCAATTCGCCGGAAACTCCCATCTACACCAAGGGGCGAGTGTTGTACCACCTGGACCGCGCTGCCCAAGCCATTCGGAAGCTTGACTACGCCATTCTGGTTGAGGGCTACATGGACTGCATCGCGGTGGCTTCGATCGGCATCGAGAATGTTGTCGCTTCCTGTGGGACAAGCCTGACCGAAGGCCAGATTCGCTTGCTGGCGCGCTATTCGCGCCGCATCGTGGTGAACTACGATCCGGACTCGGCCGGCGTAGCGGCCACGGAACGCTCCTTGGCGTTGCTCCTCGAGGAAGGCTTCGAAGCCAAGGTGCTGGCCCTTCCCGGGAAACTCGACCCGGATTCCTTCATTCGAAAGGAAGGGAGCGGGCGTTACCGTGAACTGCTTACAGGGGCGCCGAGTTATCTTGACTATTTGACCGATCGGGCCATCGCCACCCATAACCTTGCCACCCCCGAAGGAAAGGTCGGAGCGGCCAATGCCGTGCTGCCTTACCTTGCCAGGGTTCCCAACCCTATGCTGCGGGCGGAACTGGCGGGCCGGTTGGCAGAACGGTTGCGCTTGGACCCACGGCTTTTGCGTGAGGAACTCCGGCGCGTGGCGGGGCCGGCCCGATCAGAAGTGCGGATCCAGACCCAGTCAGCCGTTCCGAAAGTGACCACTGCGGAGAAGCAACTGCTTCGCGCATTCATTGAGCGAGAGGATCTCGCCGATGAATTTCTTCCTGACCTCGTGGATCGAGGAGCCTGCGAGGGGCTCGTAGCGGGACCAGTCTTTGCACGGATGCGTGAACTGCGGGGTGGCGGGCTAAAGCTTCAGCTTGCAGAGCTTGAGGGAATGCTGACTGCCGAGGAGAGGCAACTGGTTTACGACTCTCTTTTCTGGGCTTGCGACCTAAGTCGTGAACAGACCGTTCTATCTTGCCGGGAGGTGGCGGAGAGAAAGTTGGGGCGCGAGATTTCAACACTCAAGGGAGCAATCGACCGAGCGGAACGCGAGAAGGACTCCGCGAAGCTGGCGGAGCTTCTTGCGGCCAAGTCAGAATTGGACAAGCGGATAAGAGCCTCGGGCGGAAGGGAAAACGATGTCCGGCCACCGAAGTAGGGGCACCCCTCGTGGGTGCCCAAATGGTGGGGTGGACGCACGAAACCCCGGGCGCCCACAAGGGGCGCCCCTACAGGAGGTTAGAGGGCAGAAAAATATCCATCCACTGACAAACGAAATCGTGTATATTACATCTAATACGATGGAGCCGGTGCAGTTTGACGGCTTGTCATAATGACGACGGAGTTACGCGAGGCGGCACCGCCCGAGCAAAGGCGGCGGTGTCGCCATACTTGTTTTAACATCGAATTAATATTTGTTCCCCAGCAGGGAGGCGCTTGCCTTGGCGTTCGACGACAAGTTTGATCAGGTCAGTAAGCTAATTACATTAGGCAAAGAGAAGGGCTACCTCCTCTATGACGAGGTTAACGAACTTCTTCCCACCGACGTGCATTCGGCGGAAGATCTCGACGACCTCCTCTCGATGTTTGACAATGCCGGCATCGAGGTGGTGGATTCCCCCAAAGTCAAATCGGCCGAGGGCCTGGGCCTGGAAAAAGTCGATGAGATCAAAGGGGACGAGCTCGGGGAGGACGTCGAACTCGATCTGACTCCGGGCGCGCTGGACAAGACCAACGACCCGGTGCGCATGTATCTGCGCGAAATGGGAACCGTGCCTCTGCTCACCCGCGAGGGTGAGGTTGAGATTGCCAAGCGCATCGAGCGCGGTCAGCTTAACGTGCTGAAAACGCTTTCGCGCTCGCCCATTGTCATTCAGGCGCTTTTCGAGGTGCGCGAGGAGCTGAAGAGCGGTGACAGGGCCATCAAGGAAGTGGTGGTCTTCGACGACGACGAGCTCACCGAAGAGAAAGTTGCGGAACGAACCAAGGATGTCATTTCCTGCATCGACGAGATCGAACGGCTCTCCAAGAAGCTGTCGCAGCTTCGCACCAAGCGGGACGCTATTCCCCGCACCCGGCGGCCCAGGGATTTCCGCCGCTACAGTTGGGCCGTGGCCCGCCACCGCGTTCTGATCTCGGTGCTCTTCCGCTCCGTGCTGTTCACCCACAGCATGAAGAACGCCCTGATCGAGAGAATCCGGCAGGCCATCGACGAGCTGCGCCCGCTGGAGCGCGAGTTGAACAAGGCGGAAAAGAAAGTCGAAGGCTCGCGCACCAACGGCAACAAGGACCTGAGGAAGGACCTGCGGCAGCTTCGCCAGCGCCTCGCGGATTTCGAGCAGCGGACCCGTTCTTCCGCCGTGGAGCTGCGCCGGAGCTGCCAGAACATCCTGAGCGGCGAGGAGCAGGCGGAAGCGGCCAAGCGCGATCTGATCGAGGCCAACCTGCGGCTGGTCGTGTCCATCGCCAAGAAGTACACCAATCGTGGTCTTCAGTTTCTTGATCTCATCCAGGAAGGTAATATCGGATTGATGAAGGCCGTGGACAAATTCGAGTACCGCCGCGGCTATAAGTTTTCCACTTACGCCACCTGGTGGATCCGCCAGGCGATTACCCGCGCTATCGCCGACCAGGCGCGCACCATCCGCATTCCCGTGCACATGATCGAGACCATCAACAAGCTGATTCGCACCTCGCGCCTGCTGGTGCAGGAATACGGACGCGAGCCGACTTCGGAAGAGATCGCCAAGCGGATGGAGATTCCCGTCATCAAGGTCCGCAAGGTGCTCAAGATCGCGCAGGAGCCCATCTCGCTCGAAACTCCCATCGGCGAGGAGGAAGATTCTCATCTCGGCGATTTCATCGAGGACCGCGGCGTAATTTCGCCCGCCGAGGCCGTCATCAACATCAACTTGAAAGAGCAGACGGAGTCGGTACTGAAGACCTTGACGCCGCGCGAAGAAAAAGTCATCAAGATGCGTTTCGGCCTCGACGATGGCAGCGAGCACACGCTCGAGGAAGTGGGCCAGAGTTTTGCGGTGACCCGCGAACGCATCCGCCAGATCGAAGCCAAAGCCCTGCGCAAACTGCGCCACCCCTCGCGCAGCCGCAAGCTGCGCGCCTTCCTGGACGCCGAACAGCGCGAGTGATCGATGATTGACGATTGGCGAATTCCGGTTGTTAATCCCCACACCCAGATTGCCCACTATTGAGCGCCGATTGCCGATCGCTGGATCCGGATTGCCGATTGTCCGCTGCCGATTGCTGTTTGTCTGGTAACTCACCACACGCGTCTTCTCACCCGGCAGGTCCTCACATCTGAAATCTGAGATTTGAAATCTGGAATCACGCCTCCCCCGAACCTCGTGCGCGTTGGCGCCAGTTGTTTCCCCGGCCACGACTTGATATGATGTTGCCGTTCACGGTAGTCCAAATCGCAAACAGAGGAAGTCTCCGTAACCACGAGTCCAGGGAGTTTGTCGCAGTCCTTCCTATTGCGAGATGGTTTGACAACTCAGTCAAAGGGGGGTCGTTGCCATGGGTGATGCTGTCGTGAGTCCTGCCGAGCCGGATGTTCCAGCACAATCGTTTCCTGAACGGCTGATGGGTGTCTTTATCTCGCCGGGTGAGACTTTTGCGGATGTGGCGCGCAAGCCAGGTTTCTGGGCGCCTTTGATCACCTTAATACTTGGCTCGGTCGCTGTCGTCGAGACCATGCTCTGGAAGATCGGCATGGAGCGCATCATTCGGATGCAGTTGGCACAAAGCAGCCGTACCGCCAGCATGAGTCCCGAGGATCTCGACAAGATAGTGGCCGCGCAGGTGAAGTACGGAGCCATCTTTGCTCATGTCGTGGGAGTCGTGGGTCCGCCGATTGGTCTGTTGGTCATTGCAGGCGTAGGGATTCTCATCGTGAACTTGATTCTTGGCGGGCGGTCAAACTTCAAGACCGTTTTCTCCCTGGTTTGTTATGCGGACCTTGTAACGCTCTTAGGCGCAGCCATGTCGATTGCGCTGATGTTCTTCGGCGATCCTGACCATTTCAACTCCTCGAATCCTGTCCCCGGAAATATCGGGTTCTTTCTCGACCCGCACGCCGTATCCAAGCCCCTGTACGCACTTGCATCGTCGGCCGACATCTTCAGCATCTGGCTCCTGATCCTGCTGGGGATAGCTTTGTCGAAGGGAACCGGGGGGAAGGTCAAGCCCACGCCGATCTCCCTGGTGTTCACAGGTTTTTGGCTGCTTTGGGTTTTGGCTAAAGTCGGCCTTTCGATGATCGGGTCATAGGTGCACCGGCGAGTTCACCTCGCCCTCTTCGCAATGCCGCAGCTTGCTGGGGCGACCGGAGCGAGGGCGGGCCTTCTCCACACGCCTCACGGAACCGTGGAGACGCCGGTCTTCATGCCCGTGGGGACGGCAGGCACCGTCAAAGGAATGACGCAAGCCCAACTGGAAGAGTTGGGCGTACAGATACTCCTCTCCAACACCTATCACCTCTATCTGCGCCCAGGCCACGAGATCATCCGGGATCTCGGCGGACTGCACCGCTTCATGTCCTGGCCTCACCCCATACTCACCGACAGCGGAGGCTTTCAGGTGATGAGCCTGAAGGGCCTTGGCCGGGTGACCGAGGACGGGGTTTGGTTCAAATCGCACTTGGACGGCTCCTCTCACTTCCTTTCTCCAGAGCGCGCCGTGGAGGTCCAGTGTGCGCTGGGCGCGGACATCATCATGACGCTCGACGAGTGCGTTGAGTATCCGGCAAGCCGCGAAGCCCTGCACCGCGCCGTCAAGCTGACGGAGCGCTGGGCGGGGAGAGCGAAGGAGAAGCTGTCAGCTCTCAGCTCTCAGCCGTCAGCAAGCGAAGGGACTGGGGACTGGGGGCTGGGGGCTGGGGAAAAGCTGTCAGCTCTCAGCTCTCAGCTTTCAGCGAGCGAAGCGCAGGTCAGCGGGCAATCACCAATCACAAATCACCAATCACCAATCCCCAGCCCACAGCCCCTAGCCCCTAGTCCCTGCCTTTTTGGTATTGTCCAGGGTGGAGTGGACAAAGACCTTCGCCGCGAGAGTGTGGAGGGCCTGCTGGAGTTGGACTTTGAGGGATATGCGCTGGGCGGATTTTCGGTGGGCGAACCGAAGGAGGAAATGTACGAAGTCGTTGAGTATGCCGGGCGCTTACTTCCTCGCGGCCGCCCGCGCTATTTGATGGGAGTCGGGACGCCCGAAGACTTGGTTGAGTGCGTGGCGCGGGGAATTGACATGTTCGATTGCGTCATGCCGACTCGAAACGCCCGCAATGGCTGTGTATTTACGTCGCAAGGCAAGGTGATCATCAAAAACGCCAAGTACGCGGGCGATGACTCTCCGCTTGACCCCGCGTGTGAGTGCCCAGTCTGCCGGCGTTACTCAAGGAGTTACATTCGCCATCTGTTCGTGGCCGGAGAGATGCTCGGGGCCATGTTGGCCACCCACCATAACCTCCACTTTTACATTGACAGGATGAGCAAAATCAGGCAGTCTTTGGTTTTTGGTGCGTTCGCGGAGTTTCATTCTAGGGCGCGCGCGGAACGTTAAGCGTGCAAACTATCCCTGAAACGAATCCGTAAAGCCCGACCCCGCCAGTCACGTGCCTCGCGGGCGGGGTAGCAGATTCGAAATTCCTTTGCTAATCGGTTGGACCCGGATCGAGGGCATTATTGTGAACTCATTTGTATTGGCGGCTGACTCAGGTGCCGGCAGCGGTCTAAGCCTTCTCGTCATGTTTGTGCCCATGTTCGCCATCTGGTATTTCCTGGTAATCCGGCCTCAACAACAGCAGCGGCGCAAGTTGCAAGCCATGCTCGCCAACCTCAAAACCGGCGACCGCGTGGTGACGAGCGGCGGCATCTACGGAACCATCGTCTCCTTCCGGAACGGCGTGGTTCAACTCCAGATTGCCACCCAGGTCAAGGTTGACGTGGCGCGCACGGCAATCACGGGGATGGCGGGAGAAGAGCCCGTAGGAGAGGCGAAGCAGGAACTGGCCGCTAAGCAAAAGAAATGGTAGTGCACCGTGGGCCGCGCGGCCCGTGGGTGTTGACGTCGCCCCCGCGAAAGCGGGGGGGCCGATGTTCGGCAGAGGTTGGATTCCCGGTCGGCGCGGGAATGACGTGAGAGAAGAGGGTCAGGCATGGAATTCAAGATCAGAAATCGGGTGATTTTTATCGGCCTGGTGGTGGTGGCCAGCATTCTGGGCATAATCGGTTTCCCAAAGAACATCCAGGAACTAAAGGAAAACGTCCGCAGCCGCATTCATTTGGGACTTGACCTGAAGGGCGGCACCCATCTGGTGTTGCAAGTGCACGTGGAAGACGCGGTCAACATTACCGCTGACCAGGGGCTGGAACGGCTGACGGACGAACTGAAAGCCAAGAATATTCCCTTCGCGGACGTTCAGAAAGCCGATGATACGAAGGTTCAGCCCCCCGTGCATCGTATCCTTATGAAAGGCATTCCCCAGGAAAGGACCTCCGATCTTCAGACCTTGGCCGGCGAGCAGTTTTCGGACTGGGATCTCTCCCGCGTGCCGGGCGATGCCACCGGCTGGATGCTTTCCTTGAAAACGACGTCTGCGGCCAATATTCGCAACCAGGCGCTGATGCAATCCATGAGCACGATCACCAACCGGGTGAACCAGTACGGTGTCGCCGAGCCCAACATTGCCGAGTACGGAGGGCAGGGGGACTTTGAGTTGGTTGTCGAGCTTCCCCAGGTTGATGACCCTACGCGCGTCAGGGACATTATGCAATCCCAGGCGCTGCTGGAGCTGAAGCTGGTTCAGGACGGACCCTTCCCAAGCCGCGAGGCGGGGCTGGCGGCCCACGGCGGCGTGCTCCCTCCTGACACCCAGTTGTTGCAGGGACAGGCGTCGCAGAGTGGCGGCGAAACGTGGTACATCGTGAACCGGGTGGCGGCGGTTACCGGGCGCGACCTGACCGGGGCGGAGCCGTCGCATGATGCCAACGGGCAGCCCGACGTGACTTTCACCCTCAGCCGCGATGGCGCGTCGAGGTTCGGGCGCGTGACGGGCGCCAACGTCGGCAAGCTGCTCGCCGTCGTGCTCGACAACCGCGTCTACGAGGCGGCGAACATCGAGAGCCAGATTACCGAACGCGGCGAAATCCGAGGCGGCTTTACTCCCCAGAAGGCGCAGGACTTGGCGCTAGTCTTGCGCTCCGGCGCACTGCCGGCGTCCATCACCACCCTTTCTGATGAGACGGTCGGCCCTTCGCTGGGGGCGGATTCTATTCGCCACGGCATCGTCGCTTGCATTGTGGGGTTTGCGGCGGTGATGGCTTTCATGCTGATCTACTACCGCGGCGCGGGCGTCAACGCTGATTTGGCCTTACTGTTAAACCTGGTTATCCTGATCGCAGCGCTGGGGTGGATTGATGCAACTCTCACGCTGCCTGGAATCGCGGGGGTCATCCTCACGGTGGGCATGGGCGTTGACTCTAACGTGCTGATTTTTGAGCGCATCCGGGAGGAGCTGCGGTTAGGCAAGGCGGTGGGAGCAGCGGTGGCCGGCGGCTTCGAGCACGCTTTTGTAACCATCATTGATACCCACGTAACCACGATTGTCTCCGCGGCGATTCTTTTTACTTTCGGAACTGGCCCCATCCGTGGCTTTGCAGTTACGTTAACCATCGGTTTACTAGCTAATCTTTTCACTTCCGTTTTTGTCTCCCGTGTGATATTTGATTATGTCCTTTCCAGGCGGGAGAAAGGGGCGGTGCTCAGTATTTAAGCTCAACGCCCGGGCTTGTCGGGGTACCAGCCGGGCCGATGGCCGGGGCTGGGTTGAATTCGAAACGCCACTGGAAAATTAGGGAACTTCGGGTTGGCGTTCGGTGTCAAACAGAGAGGCGAGGTACGGGATTAAGTCATGGAGTTCTTTCGCGAGCCAAAGATCGACTGGATGGGGATTAAGTGGTACTTGATCGCCTTATCTCTGGCGCTAGCCGGCGCCGGAATCATTTCCATGGTGGTTAAGAAGGGTCTTGCTTACGGGATTGATTTCCGGGGCGGAACCGCCCTCGAGGTGCAATTTGCCAAGGCCCCCAATTTGGACGCCATCCGTCATGAGCTTGACCGCCAGGGTCTGCACGGTGCAAACCTCTCCACTTACGGCCCGGCCAGCAACCACGAGGTGATGATCGGACTGGATCTCAAGACGACCGCCTCCGCCCAAGCCCTGGACGAAGGCAAGCGTGCCATCATCGCGGCTTTATCCGGGGCGGTAGGTCAGGGTCAGCAAGGGAAACCGGATTTCAATAACTCCAGCCCCCAGATCCTCACCGATCACCTCGTGGCTGCAGATCCCTTGGGGCTGGCTTCGAAAGGTTTCGACGCCGCCAACAAGTCTTACCGGGATTTGGCGGATGCCATCATTAGTTTCAAAAACGCCCCGCCGAGGGATGGGCTTATTTCGGACTTCCAGGAACTGAGTTCGGTCCCGAGCGTAAATGTGGGAGTAATTGCCACGCTCAGAAACGACTTCGGTTTATCCAATTTCGCGATCAAGCACACGAGCATCGTTGGCCCCAAGGTGGGCAAGGACCTTCGCCAGCAAGCCCTCTACGTCACTCTGGCGGGTTTGGGCGCGATGTTGGTTTACATCTGGTTCCGCTTTGAGCTATCATACGGCGTCGCTGCGGTGGTCGCCACCTTTCATGATGTCACGATTACGCTCGGTTTCTTTTCTTTGCTCAATAAGGAGATCACTCTGACGGTGATCGCGGCCCTGCTGACGCTCGTCGGCTACTCCATGAACGATACGATTGTGGTCTTCGATCGAATCAGGGAAAACGTGCGGCTGAACAAGCGGGAGAACTTTGTAGACCTGGTCAACCGCAGCATCAACCAGACCCTGAGCCGGACGATTTTGACCTCAGGCTTGACCTTCCTTGCCGTGCTGTCGTTGTTCCTTTTCGGCGGAGAGGTTATTCACGGATTTGCATTCACCCTGGTGGTCGGAGTGATAGTCGGGACTTACTCTTCGATTTTCATCGCCAGTCCCATTGTGGTCTACTTTCAGAAAAGAGCGATAGGAAGTGGAAGCGTGACGGTGGCGAAGTCCAAGAATTACCCCCGCGAGCCCAAAGCTTACCGCGAGGCTGTATCAGCTCGACGGTAGCTATTATTTGGATTGTGGCCAGAATCCCTGGCTGTGTCAAGAATCTTAGGAGGCGGAAGCCATGTTCGACGAGACTTTGCTTGAATCTTCTCCCTCTCGTATGCCGGTCCTCTCCGGAAAGCATTGGTTGATCTCCATGGCGATCGGCGTTGTGGTGTTTCTAGCTCTGTTTTTCGGGTTGCCCGTATTGTCATTCGGTGCGGACACGAAGGTGGTAGTGGCGCAATCGCTTATTGGCGCGGTGCTGGTTGCGGCCTATGCGCTGATGTGTTGTTATGTGGCGTCGGATGCGCGTCGTCTTAAGCTGGGTTGGGCTGTCTGGCTGGTCATTACGCTGCTGTTGAACATCGTCGGTTTCATCGCCTACCTGATCTATTCCGCGATCAAGACCGACAACTGGAAGCGGGCAACGATTCCACTCGCCTACATGATTGAGATCGTCATTGTGGGCGTGTTGGTGCTGGTCCCCTTGATCTATACAGAGGCCCTGCCCTCCGCTCAGTTGATGACCTTCTTAGCGGCCCCGCCCCCTCCCCCACCTCCTCCACCTCCACCTGCTGCGGCGGCCCCGGTCAAGATCATCAAGCGCGTGACTGTGGAAGACATCATGAAAGCCCCCACCGTGATCCCCAAAACAGTGAGGATCATCAAAGACGCTCCTGAGCCGGTGAGCAACGCCGCCGTGGGAGTGGTGGGCGGCGTGCCGGGCGGCGTGCCGGGCGGCCAGATGGGCGGCGTGCTCGGCGGAGTGTTGGGCGGAGTGCTTTCCACCGCTTCTGCTCCTCCTCCCCCTCCCCCACCCAAGGCAGCCACGCCGAAGCGAATTCGCGTGGGCGGCCAGGTGGAAAGCGCGAGACTGATCTTTCAACCCAAGCCTGAATATCCCCAATTGGCAAAGATGGCCCGCATCCAGGGGACCGTGCGCTTGGAGGCCATTATCAGCAAAGACGGCACGATCCAGGACCTGAAAGTCGTGAGTGGACATCCCTTGCTGGTAAAAGCAGCCTTGGAGGCTGTGCAGCGCTGGCGCTACCAGCCTACCTTGCTGAATGGGGAGCCTGTCGAGGTTGTAACCGAGGTGGACGTCAACTTCACCTTGGCGGAATAGTTTGTGAACGAGGAAAATCTTCCAGGAGGATACAAACCAACATGAATCTGTTTACCCTGAGCTTGTTGCTGTTTCAGGAAGGCGAAGCACAAATTGGATTCGACCCTATCACCATGTGGCGTTCGATGGCGTGGCCGGCCCGATCCGTGGTCATCCTGTTGTTGCTCATGTCGTGCTGGTCGATCGGCGTCATGATTGACCGCTGGATCGCCTACAACGCGGCCCGCAAGCAATCGCGGCTTTTTGCTCCCGCTGTAGCGGGCGCCTTGAAGGATGGCAAGATTGACGAAGCGATCTCGATTGCCGAGCAAAACAAGCGGAGCCACCTGGCCAAAGTGGTGACCGCCGGTCTACAAGAGTTCCAGGCCCACCAGGCTACCGCGGAGATTTCCGGCGAGACGATCGAGGCTTCCAAGCGGGCCCTCGAGCGGGCTGCGGCGATCGTGCACGCCGAACTCAAGCGCGGCGTCTCCTCCCTTGCCACCACCGGTTCCACGGCGCCCTTCGTCGGGCTGTTCGGCACCGTGCTGGGCATCATCAACGCGTTCCGAGGCATCGCCGGAGC
>JBEKMN010000066.1:0-34690 GCA_050008495.1 Terriglobia bacterium
AACGTCGCCACGTTCCCGTGCGCTCGCCGCCGGCACAGCGACATTTTGTAGCCTCCACCTCTTGTTTATTTGTCTTGACAAACGTATCGATGTGGTATACAATGGTGGGCGTTAAGATGGAGGTGGATGAGTGTCGCTACGCAAGTCTCCCATCCTGGCCCCTGCTCTGTTAGCTTCCAATCGGCGCAATGCGAAGAAGTCCACCGGCCCTCGGACGGCGCGGGGCAAGGCTTGGTCGCGGCTGAACCACATGCGGGAAGGGTGGCGTTCGCCGGAATATATCAGCTTGATCACTGCCCTGTTCAATGCGCCACCCGGCCGGGCGGGAGCGATGGCACAGGCTCTCCTCTCGTCCAAACTGGCAGTTCATCCTCTGTTCACGGAGCTGGCTGAGATCTGTGCGCGGGCAGAGATCGACATAGGCAACGAAAGCCGATGGAGACGAGCCGAAGGGATGAAATAGAAAAAGGATTCGACATTTGTACACAACTATCGGACATTTTCTACAAACGCACCTGTATTTTGCAGAATCCGTCCGCTTTTCTGTCACTTTTCGAGCGCTGGGGAATGAATTCTTCGCCTCAAAATGTACGAACTCGAGGGCCCCGAAGAATCGGGGCCAGCAGCGCAGGAGAGGTTGCTTGGCGATGGGAGAGGCGCAGACTTTCCCCATAGCAAGCGGCAGAGCCGCAGGTCGACAGTCGGTGGCCGGGCCATCCATCACCCAAATGGTGTTCCCCGCTACAACGCTTTTGAAGGTACACTAGCGCCATGAGCCGTCGCTGGATTGTCCTCGCGCTTGTTTTTTCCGGCATCGTGATCAGCTATGTCGATCGCGGCAATCTTAGCATCGCGGCGCCTTCGATTATGCGGGATTTCCGCATTGCCCCCGCCACGATGGGGTACCTGCTCTCCGCCTTTTTCTGGACCTATGCCTTATTTCAAATCCCCGCCGGCGCCATCGTGGACCGGTTCGGCATCCGCCGGGCCTATGCCGGTGGCTTCCTCTTCTGGTCGATAGCTTCGGCCTCGATTGCCCTTAGCCGCGGAACCGGCGACATCATTGGCCTGCGCATGTTATTGGGGCTCGCCGAATCGATTGGTCCGCTGGCCAGCATCGCTTTCATCCGAAATAACTTTGAGGGCAAGGACCAGGGATTGCCCACCGCCATTTACATTGCCGGCCAGAATGCTGGGCCCGCGCTGGGGGCAATTGTGGGTGCCTTTCTGATCGACCGCTATGGATGGCGCATGATGTTTGCAATTACCGGATTGGTGGCGCTCGTTTGGCTGCCCTGCTGGCTGTTCGCTGTCCCCTCCGACGGCGCACGCGCTGAGCGTCACGCGGAGACGGTCGCTCGCGATCTGGCCGCGCCACGGCAGTGGGCCTGGCGCACGGCTCTAGCCACCCGAACCTTTTGGGCCATGCCGGTGACTACATTCCTTGCTGCCTATTATTGGTTTTTCGTCCTCACCTGGGTTCCGAGTTACCTGGTCCTCTCCCGGGGATTCTCGACTCTGGAAATGGGAAAAGTGGTTTCGATGGCGCTGTTCACCATGGCCGTCGCCAATATCCTGGCGGGCGTGGTGGTCGACCGATTGGCGGCCCGAATCGGAGTCTTCCAGGCGCGATTGCTGTTTTCGGCGTCGGGGTACCTCGGCACGGCGGCCATTTTGCTGATCCTAGTCACGGAGAGGTCTTGGGTGCTCCCCATCCTGACATTCGCGATGTGCGCAACGGGAATCGGCAATTCCAACTATTGGGCGCTATCGCAACACGTGCCGCCCAAGAACATGGTCGGGCGCACCATCGGGTATCTAAATACTGTCTCGGTGGCGGGAGGCGCGACGGCGCCGATCATCACGGGACTCCTGCTCGGACCGCAAAAACACTTCGGACCGGCAATTCTCGTCGCCGGCCTGTGCCCTGTTCTCGCCGCCGGCTGCTTGTTGGCCATGGGATCGAAGGGGCTCGAACGGATGAAAGCGCTACTGGCGGGGGAAGCCCCCTCGCAAGCCTAGAGGCGTAGCGCGGACCTGTTCGGTAGGTCCGCGGCTTTTACGAAATTGCCGATTGTCGATTGGCGATTGTCCTCATCGATCACCGTCAGTCGACAATCGGCAATCGAAAATCGGCAATAGAAGTACCTGATTGAAAGAGGGCCCTCCGATTACAACCGACTCTCTCGAATCCGTCTTGGAAACACCCGACCCCAGCCTCCTCCGCGTGGCCACCCATGCTGCGGGGCCTGCCGGGGTCCTACCGTTATCCCCAGAGATGCTGCTCAGTCAACCTTCCGGAAACCTCTTCGGGTTGACCCAAAGCGCCGGCATGGGTTGGGACCCGGCACGGCTCCTTGATCCCGAATTCCTCATTCTCAGCACGCACGGCGGCCTACGCGCCCAGAACGGCGAGGCCATTGCTCTCGGCTTGCACACGGGACATTGGGAAGTCGGACTTCTAGTGGCTGAAGCGGCGCGCGAACTGAAGGCGATGCGCGCCGTCCCCTTTGCAGGGGCCTGCACGGACCCCTGCGATGGGCGGACGCAAGGCACCACCGGGATGCTGGACTCGTTGCCGTACCGTAATGACGCGGCAATCGTGCTGCGTCGGCTAATCCGTTCGCTGCCCACAGGCAAAGGCGTCATTGGAATTGCCACGTGCGATAAAGGCTTGCCGGCCATGATGATGGCACTTGCTTCCTCAGGAAAGACTCCAACTATTTTAGTCCCTGGCGGTGTGACGCTCATGCCGGAGTCCGGAGAGGATGCCGCCAAGGTCCAGACGCTCGGTGCGCGCTTTGCTCAGAACCAGTTAGCCTCGAATATGCCGCCGAGGTCGGCTGCCGCGCCTGTGCCACACCCGGAGGCGGATGTCAGTTCCTCGGCACCGCCGCGAGCGCCCAGATTAGCGGAGAGGCACTAGGGCTAGCCCTGTCCCACACTGCTCTTGCGCCTTCCGGCCAGCCGATTTGGCTCGACGCCGCTCGCCGCTCGGCGCGGGCAATTCTGCGGCTGCATCAGTTGGGGATCGGCACGTCCGACATCCTGACACAGGCCGCTATCCAGAACGCCATGGTGGTCCACGCGGCCTTTGGAGGATCGACCAATCTTCTGCTGCATATTCCCGCCATCGCGTTTGCGGCAAAATTGCAGCGGCCTGCCGCTTCCGACTGGGCCGACGTGAATCGCCAAGTGCCGCGCCTGGTGGACGCCCTGCCGAATGGACCGCGCAACTTTGCCACTGTCCAGGTTTTCCTCGCCGGCGGCGTGCCCGAGGTGATGCTGCATTTGCGGCGTGCCGGTCTGCTTGATACCAGCGTCAGGACCGTCTCCGGAGAATCGCTTGCGACCTGCCTGGATCGGTGGGAGGCGAGCCCGCGCCGTCACGAATTACGCTGCTGCCTACAGGCGCACGACGGTATCGATCCTGACGACGTGATTATGACGCCCGATCAAGCCCGGTCGAGGGGAATCGGCTAGACCATCTGTTTTCCCGTCGGCAATCTGGCGCCGGAGGGCTCCGTCATCAAGAGCACCGCCATCGATCCGTCGCTCATCGACGAAAACGACGTCTATCGTCACGTGGGGCCGGCCAGAGTTTTCACGACGGAAGCCGCCGCGATTCAGGCCATCAAGAGCGGAGAGGTCGCGCAAGGCGACGTGATCGTGCTGATTTGCGGCGGTCCGGCCGGTGCGGGCATGCAGGAGATTTATCAAATCACCTCCGCGCTCAAACAACTCCCGCATTGCAAGCATGTCGCCGTGCTGACTGACGCGCGCTTCAGCGGCGTCTCAACGGGAGCTTGCATCGGTCATATCTCCCCGGAGGCGCTGGCCGGCGGGGCCATAGGAAAGGTTTTGGAGGGTGACCGAATCGAAATTGTGATCGACCGCCATCGACTCAAAGGTTCTCTTGATCTGGTGGGCGACGCTCACGAGTTGTTCGGCCCCGAAGAAGGCACGCGCCGTCTGGCGCAGCGGGAGCCGCGTCCTGATTTGCATCCCCATCCTGCCCTTCCCGAAGACACCCGCCTCTGGGCCGCTCTGGTTCAGGCCAGCGGAGGTGTTTGGGGAGGGTGTGTCTACGATAGCGAGAAGATCATATCCCTACTGGAGAAGCATCAGTGAGACCCTCCTGAAACTGCCTCTCAAGAGGGTAGTGGCGTAATTTGGAATCGGAACCCTTTCGAAACAGCAGTCATTCCTGCAAAGGGTGGAATCCAGTCCGCCGACCGGAGCCGTGCTCGTTCAAATCCCAAATGGACTTCTGCCCGGCTTTCGTGGGTGGCGGTGGCTTGCATGCCGGCGAGTGATATTATCTTGCCATCGCTCTGGGTTGATGAGTTGGCGACGTTTTGCGTATACATAGGCCTGTGGCGGATGTATCGAGGCTAGGCTCACGGAGCGATGCGGGGGGGGAGAAGCAACAAAGACACAGTTCCCTGGCCCGAAAAGGTCAGCCGCCTGATTCTGTTATTACAATCGGGTGTACTCCGCCTTTGCCTGTCTGAGGATGGGTATGTTGGGGTCGGCGTCGCTCCACAAAGCAAAAAAGTCCTGGTAAGCGGAGCGAGCCTTGGCGAGGGCCTCGGGCGGGGCAGCGTGTCTTGCGCCGCTGCTAGCCGTGTTCGCGCCGGACCGTGGGCCAAGCTTCGCTTTACCCGCGATATCGACGCCCGCTTGGAGGGCGTAAGCCCGGCCCAGGCCGAGGTGGGCGAGTGCGCCGATGGGAAAGTTACCCGCCAGGCCGGGGTGGTCAAGTATCTTCTGAAACTCCACTGCTGCCTCGCCCCCTCGGCCCAAGGCCAGATACGCCGCCCCCCGCGCATCGACAGGGCACAACGTCACATTCAGCACCCAATAGAGAGTCGGCAGCTCCAATTCGTAGGGCGATACCGGCTCCAGCAGCTCGATCGTCGCAGCAGCGCCTCTTGGGGCAAAAGGCGACAGATTGGAGCTTGGCGCCACGTCGCGCTCGAGGGCGATCCAGGCCCGAATGGTCGGCAGCCAGTAGCTATTCAGTAAGGTGTCCTGGGGCGCTTGCTGATGCAGGTCGTACGCAACTTCGCTAGCCATCGGAATATCCCCGGCCCGTGCCAGAGCCAGGGCTGACAGGGTCCTCACCATCTGTCCGGGGGCCATGGCGAGCGCCGCCTTGGCCTCTTGGCGGGCCTGCTCTCGATTGCCGAAGGCTGCTTCGCGCAATGCTCCCGCCGCCCGGAAAGTTGCCGCCGCCTCCACTCGGCCGTCGCGCATAGCCGAATCCACCGTCCGCCGGGCAAGCTCGCGCGCCTTGCCTAGGCGCCCGTGGTATGCTTCGGTATCCGCTTGCTGGGCCAGCAGATGGTCTTCGGCCGGTTGGCCAGCGGCGGCGGCGACGCGGCGCTCCATCTCCGCCAAGTCGCCACGTAGGAACGCGAGCCGGTAGAGAAACACCTGCATGGCCGGACTGGTCATGCCGCGAGCCTCCGCTTGCGAGAGGACCTCCTGCGCGTCTTCCACATGATTCAGGATTAGGTTGGTATTGGCCAGATTAGCGTAGCTGCTGACGCTCGCGGGCTGAAGGCGCAGCGCCTCGCGGCTTTCCTGCAACCCTTTCTCGTATCGTCCCAGCATCTGATAGAAATTCCCCAGCCAGATGTGAGGCACCACGTCGCGCGGGTAGGTCTGCTTCCACAGTTCGCATACCTCCGCGGCTTTCTCTATTTCACCGGTAACGCGGCTGAAATAGCAGGACTCGATGTAAAACCGCTCCCTCTCGCTGACGCGTCCGCGCAGTTCGTAGGCTCTCCGAATGGGTTCGGTCGCCCGGGTGGCCTGATTCAAGTTGGCATACAAGTTGCCCAGGTAAGCATAAGCCAATGCGAAATTGGAATCGAGTTCCGTGGCGCGCTGCAAGAACGGAACGGCGGCCGCATCGCCCTCCATGGACAGCCTGCGCACGGCCAGGCTATAGGCCTGTAACGCTTCCAGCGAGGCCGTCGTCGCCTGGTTCGCGGGGGCGTCGTATTTCTGGATACTGACCAGCGATTCACCGAGCCTGGCCCGCATCTTCGTGGCCGCCTCGCCCAGCGCTTGGAGAACATGCTCGCGGCTGTCCGCCTCCGCCAACTCACCTCCCAGCGAGTCCCCGCTCTGGCAGTTCACCGCGTCGATGTTGACCATGTAGTGGCTGCCCAGGCTGGCGATCGAACTAAATAACATCGCCTTGCTTCCGGTCCGCAAGCAGACCTCGCGAGCCACGGCCTCCGTCAGCCGGGTGTCTCGGGGCCGCCCCATGAAGCCAAGGGTCTGGCTCACTTTCTCTTCCGAAAGTGGGTTCAGAAAAGGTGACTGCTCCAGTTGCACGCGCAGCGCCTGCTTCAGGGTGTCGTCAAAGACCGCTTCCCCGGTTTTGTTGGCGAAGTCCGCGAGAACAATGCTGTCCTGCGAGGTGAGCGGATTTGACGGTGTATGACCCACGTGGAAATACGCGCCCACCACCGCCACACCCACGAGCGCTACCACTGCCAGTGAAACCACCCAACCCTCTGGAACCCTCGCCCAGCGGGCACGGTCGGTTCGGCCGTAGCCGCGGACGCCCGCGACAGCCTTCGGTCTTCCCGAATCCGTGTCACGCTGCAAGCGCTTCAGGTCGGCACGCACGTCAGCAGGCGATTGGTAACGCAAGGCGGGGTCTTTCTCCAGAGCCTTGTTGATGATGTGTTCCAACCCCGGGGGCAAGGCCGGAGGGTGGTCGTTGAGCCCCCCGGGGGCTGGGTCAGCAGAGCGGCGAAGACAACCGCAGTAGTGGGGCCCCCGAATGCCTGCTGACCCGTAGCCATCTCGTAAAGCACCGCGCCGAGGCTGAACAGGTCAGTCCGCGTATCGAGTTTTTCGCCACGTGCTTGTTCGGGGGACATGTAGGCGACCGTCCCCACGGCCATCCCGGGGGTCGTAAGGCCCTCCCCCCTGGCAGAGGTGGCGGGAGCGATCCTGCCACTTGCATCCTGCCCGCGAGAGCCGGAGCCCACCCCGCCCGCGGCCACGGCCGGGACCTCCACGCCATGAGCCCATTTCGCCAAACCAAAATCCAGAACCTTCACCTGGCCGCGCGAGCTGATAAAGATATTCGCCGGGTTGATGTCGCGGTGGATAATTCCCTTCGAGTGCGCGGCATCCAGGGCGTCGGCAATCTGCATGGCGAGATCGAGAAGCTGTTCGACCTTCAGCGGCCCGGCTTCGATCAGACGCTTGAGGGTGCGCCCTTCCAGCAACTCCATCACGATGAACGGTTGTCCTTCGTACTCGCCGACGTCGTGAACCACGCAGATGTTAGGGTGACTCAGCGCCGAGGCCGCGCGCGCCTCGCGCTTGAAGCGTTCGACTGCCTGGGGATCGTGCTCGGGCGCCTTATCGAGGTGCCCATAGGCGGGCCTCGGGGTCGGCGGCGTGAGAAACTTCATGGCTACAAGGCGGCCCAGGCGGGTGTCCTCAGCCTTGTACACCACCCCCATGCCGCCGCGACCCAGCTTTTCCAGCAGACGGTAATGCAGGATTGTTCGGCCGGTTAGCGGCGCTGCCCCGCTGGCCGCGTTTGTTGCATGAGCTTGCTCCTGAGCCAGCGCTCTGGCCGCCACCTCCAGCGCCGGAGCCTCCAGGAAGCCGTCGCCTCCGTCCTCTTGCGCCAACAAGGACTCCACTTCCCGCTGGAGGTCCTCATCGCCCGCGCAAGCCTTGTTTACGAAAGCAGTCCTGTCTCCCCGTTCAAGCTCCAGGGCGGCGTGATACAAGCGGTCGATTTCCCGCCAACGCTCAGACTCCAACCGGCTTCTCCTTAGCTTAGGTTACGGCGCCTGCCAATCGAGCGCGAAGATTTCCTGCGAGCCAATGTCGCGAGTCATGATGGGCTGATTATCGGGTGTGAGGGAGAGTGAGGTGCCATAGAATCCTGCCGCGCGGAAGTCCTTGAGGTCAACAACACGCTCCGCCTTCAGGTCCGACGCGAGGAAGCGCATGACGGCAGGATTGCGCCTCCCCTGGATATAGTAGACGTAGCGACCGTCGTGTGACCAGCAAGGCCACATCATGAAGGTCCCCTTAACAACTTCGTCCCATTTCTGAGTCGAGAAATCGAACAGCGCCACGCGGGATGAATCCAGGCTCAAGGCCACGAGGTACCGCCCATCGGGCGACCAACGAGGGGAGAAAAATCCGTTCGAGTCCGGCACATCGGTCACCGTCTGGGTTTCAAGGTCGAGAATGTGAATGTTCGGGCCAAGCAGGGAAGCAGCGGCGTCTGAGGGTCCACCGAAGCTAATTCTCTTGCCATCCGGGGACCAATTCGGGTCCGACTTAACCTGGTTGAGGTTTGGGAGCAATTCTTCCGGCTGGCCGCCGCTGGCGGAAACGCGATACATTTTCGAGAGCCGCCCGCGCCCCACAGAGTAGAACAAGATCTCAGTCCCATCCGGCGACCAGCGTGGACTGAGGACGTAAGAGTCCGCCAGGTTGGCGGCGAACGCAGTGGGAGTGGCTGCTTGCGTAAGCTGGAGTCGGTCCGTCCCATCGGCCTTGCTCCGCCAAAGGGCGCCATCGGGGAAAGTCACGTACGCCACCCACTGGCCGTCCTTCGAAAAGGTCACGGATTCTGCGGAAATGCCGGAGAGCCAGGGGACGAATTGTTTCCTCATTTCATCGTAACGGACCACCTCTCCGCGCGGCGCCGCTCCTACTGCGAACAGGTGCTTTCCGTCTTTGGAAGGCAAAGCTTCGATGAAGGGAATTGCGCCGCTGGTGAGCAGCACCGGTTTGGAGCCGGCAACCGGCAAAAGTCCGCGCCTCTCGGTTACGGCCCAGATGCCCCCTTGCGAGGCGAAGACGAAGTACTTCCCGTCCTGCGTCCATCTGCCGCAACTTTCGTTTGGGGGCGAGTGCCAACCGGGAAACACGGCGTGCGCATTCGTTCCTTCCGCCGACACTTCCCACAGGGCCGACGAAGACCTTGGCTCATCATACGCGGCGAAGCGGATTCGTTTGCCGTCGGGCGACCATGCGGGCCTCACAATCTTGCCCGGGACAGTGGCCAGCTTTCGCACGCCGCTTCCATCCTCTTGGGCCACGTACAAATCACCCTGTTGCGCATACGCAATGCGCTGGCCATCCGGCGACCACGCCGCAGTTGAGGCGAGAAGGTTGCCGACACGGCGGGGAGAACCGCCCAGAATGGGCAGGACCCACATGGGGCCTTTTGTATAGGTCACGATATCGCCGCCCAGCAGATTCGAGCCATCCGGCGACACATCGAAGAGTTGGAAAGACGGAGAAGGCACGGGCACGCGCGCGGGCTCTCCACCGCTGACGGCCATCTGAGCGAGCCAGCGCTCTGTGCCAACGTATTCGCTAATGTACAGCCGCACGCCGTCTGTGCCGCCGATTTGCTTAAAGACGACGTCACTCGTCATTTGCCTGTACGCAGTAACCCTGGGCGGCGGCGAGGGGCGGAGTACCACGTAGGCGAAAGCGGCAGCGGCGGCGACCGCCACGATCGCATGAATCCACCAGCGCCGGCGGAGCGCGCTCATAGCTCGCGCGGCAGTCCCCCCACGTGCGTCCGTGGGGCGAGTGCCCGATATGCCCACGGTTTGTCCTGAGCTGGTGTCGCGTCTGAGCCGCTTCAGATCTGCCCGAAGCTCCGGCGCCGACTGATAGCGCAGGTCGCGGTCCTTCTCGAGCGCGGTAAGAATGATTCGCTCCAGTTCCGCGGGCAGCTCCGGGTCCAGTTCGCGCGGTGCCTTTGGCGCCTGAGTGAGGATCGCCGCCAGCACGTCGATGGCAGTCTCGCCGGTGAACGGTTGCTGCCGCCTTGCCATCTCGTAAAGGACCGCACCGAAGCTGAAGAGGTCACTGCGCGCGTCCAATTCTTCTCCGCGTGCCTGCTCGGGGGACATGTAGGCGACCGTACCAAGCGCCACGCCTGGGTTAGTCAGCGAGTCATCATCGGTGGCGTTCGCTTTCGTCGTGCCTTGGGTGGCCCGGGAGAGCGCCTCACGCTTGGCGTCACCCACGGGCAATGCCAGCGCTGAAGGCCGCGAAGCGACGCCCGTGTCGCCCCCTGGGGTGAGCTTTGCCAGGCCGAAGTCGAGGATTTTCGCTTCGCCCCGCGTGGTCACGAAGATGTTGGTCGGCTTGATGTCCCGGTGGATAATTCCCTTGGCGTGTGCAGCCGCCAAGGCATCAACCATCTGAATGGCGAGATCGAGGAGCTGTTCGATTTTCAGCGGCCGGGCTTCGATCAGGCGCTTGAGAGTGTGCCCTTCGAGCAGCTCCATCACGATGAACGGTTGTCCTTCGTAGTCGCCGACGTCGTGAACCACGCAAATGTTGGGATGACTCAGCGCCGAGGCCGCGCGCGCCTCGCGCTTGAATCGTTCGACCGCCTGGGGATCGTGCCTGGGCGCCTTTTCGAGATCCCCTTGGGCGGGCCTCGCGGTCGGCGGCGTGAAAAACTTCATGGCGACAAAGCGGCCCAGGCGCGTGTCCTCGGCCTTGTAGACCACCCCCATGCCGCCGCCGCCCAGCTTCTCCAGCAGACGGTAGTGCAAGATCGTTCGGCCCGCGAGCAGCGCCGCCTGGCTGGTCTCGCTCGTTGCTTCCCCTTGCTCCTGAGCCAAAGCTCTGGCTGCCACTTCCAGGGCCGGCGCTTCCAGGAAACGATCGCCTTCATCCTCTTGCGCCAGCAGCGATTCCACTTCCCTCTGGAGGTCCTTATCGCCCGCGCAAGCCTCCTCTAGGAAAGCAGTCCTGTCTCCCTGTTCACGCTCCAGAGTGGCGTGATACAAGCGCCCGATTTCCCGCCAGCGTTCAGGCTCCAACTGGCTTCTCCTTGCTCAGCTCACGCCGCAACCAGCTTTTGGCGAACTTCCAGTCCCGCATGACCGTTTCGGGGGAAACCTTGAGCACTTCGGCCACCTCCTCCACGCTCAAGCCGCCAAAAAAGCGGAGTTCCACGACCTCGCTCTTTCTCGGATCCATAGTCGCCAGAGCTTTTAGGGCATCATCCAAGCCCACCAGATTCGTGCCCGGCGCATCCGCAACCACCAACGCCTCATCCAGCTCGACCGGCTGCTCCAGGCCGCCCCGCTTCAGTGCCTGCCGGGAACGCGCCCAATCCACCAGAATGCGCCGCATTACCTGCGCACTAACAGCGAAGAAATGGGTTCGGCTCTGCCAGCTTGGCTTGGCGGAATCGACCAGCCGGAGGTAGGCCTCATTCAGTAGGGCCGTGGTCTGAAGCGTGTGGCCCGACCGCTCACGCACCATGTAGTGGTGGGCCAGACGGTGCAACTCCTGGTAGACGAGGGGGATGAGGCGATCCAGGGCGCTCTGATCGCCTTCGCTCCAAGCTTGCAATAGACGCGTGACTTCGTGGGCTGACGGTTCCATCGTGCACCGCCTGCGAGGGGGGGAACCGCACGCAAGTTACCACATTTGGCCGGGGTTTTCCACGCGTTTCCTTCGTGCCGACGCGCGACGTAAAAGCGTAAGCCGAGATCCCCCGGACGTAGCGGCGTCTCGCCCGCTGGCGCGGGAGCGGCCCGCTCCCGCCAGGAACGCGCGGGCAGGATGCCCACGCCCCAGCGGGCGGGACGCCCGCGCTACTAGCTTGACGAAATTTTTTTGCCGACATGACAGTCTGCGTGCGCCGTTTCCGCTTAATAAGGTGAGGGCAAGAGAGAGTTTGCCCCGGAAACCGAAAAAACAGAGGAGATACAACATGAACAGCATCCGAATTTCGACACTGCTTAGGTTCTTGGGGCTGGTGCTGTTGGCGGTCTGCTTCAACGCGGGACACGCCAGTGCACAGATGTTCCAAGGAAAATTCACCCTGCCCTTCGAGGCTCGCTGGGGCACGGCCACATTGCCGGCGGGCGAGTACTCGTTCAGGGTGGACGGCGTGTGCGCCACCTGCTCGGTGTACCTCTCACGTGGGATCCAGAACGTGGCGATGATCTTGGCCTGGGGTCGGAGCGAGAACCACTCGGGCCATGCGGAGTTATCTGTGGTGCGGGGTACCGTGCGCACTTTGAGACTCCCCCAGATCGGAGTGGTCCTTTATTACGCTTCGCCGCAGCACAAACACCTCACCGCCCCCGAGGAGCGGGAACTGGCCGGGACTGTGCCGGTCACCGCGTCTCGCACGTGACAATGGTGGGTCTTAACGCGTCAACCCGAGGGCCAGAACGGCAGCCACTCTGGCCCTCTCTGATTGTCCATTACCCCTCGCGCGCGGCGGGGTTGCCGCGGAACGGGGGACTCTTCGAGCCGGAGGCTCTTGTGAAACGCATACTCTTGCTTACCGCGCTGGTCGGAATGATATCGCCGGTGGCATTTTGCCAGAACATGTTTCGGGGCAATCCTGCCCGGACCGGCGTCTACGCAACGGACGGACCCCACCAATTCAACGGCGTCAAGTGGGCCTTCAAGACCGATGGCTGGGTTCTTTCCTCTTCCGCTCTTGCTGGCGGCCTCGTGTACTTCGGGAGCGAGGACAAAAATCTCTATGCCCTCGACGTAGCGACCGGGGAGGAAAAGTGGAGATTTTCCACCGGCGGGCCGGTTCGTTCCTCTCCCGCCGTGGTCGCCGGAACGGTGTACTTCGGTAGCTACGATAGCAGCTTCTATGCCCTCGACGCAGCCTCGGGAAAACTGAAGTGGAAATTTGAGACCGCCGGAGAGAAGCAGTTTGAAGCCAAAGGCCTGCACGGTTACTTGCCGCGTGCCCAGAATATGCCGGATCCCTGGGATTTCTTCTTGTCTTCGCCCGCTGTCAATGACGGTCTGGTGTACTTCGGCAGCGGCGACGGCAACCTTTATGCTCTCGACTCTAAAACCGGGCACTTGAAATGGAAGTTCGTGACCCAGGGAGTGGTCCACTCTTCGCCCGCAGTCGCGGGCGGTGTCGTTTACTTCGGAAGTTGGGACAGCTATCTCTATGCGCTGGATGCCGCGACAGGGCAGGTGAAGTGGGAATTCAAGACCGGCGAGGACTGGACGAATTTCAACCAGGTGGGAATTCAGTCCTCACCGGCGGTCGACGGCGGAGTGGTGTATTTCGGGTGCCGCGATGCCCACCTCTACGCGCTCGACGCGGGGACTGGCAAGCAGAAGTGGAATTTCGACAGCCACGGATCGTGGATTAATACCTCCCCCGCGATATACGAGGGGGCAGCCTACGTTGGCACCCCTATTCCCGGCCTCTTCGGCGCCGTTGACACCAAAACCGGCCAGGTGCGATTCCATTTGGACGCGCGAATGATGGTCTTCTCGTCGGCGGCCGTGGCCGGCGGAATGGCTTACTTTGGATCCTTCAACGGCAAACTGTACGCCGTGGACCTCAAGACGGGTCAATTCGCGTGGGAGTTCCAGACCCAGGCCGGCAAGAGGGACGCGCTCGGCATCGTCGGCCCGGATGGCAGGCCCGACTTCAAGGCAATTTTCCGCTCCAAGTTCTATGAGGACATGTGCAGTGCCGTTGAGAGGCTGTTCTCCCTAGGTTCAATCGTTTCCTCGCCGACCGTGGAGGGAGGCGTCATCTACGTCGGCAGCACGGACGGCAACTTGTACGCGCTGGAATAGCGTTTCGCCCAAAAAGGCCCAGCCGCATCAAGGGGGGGCGCGGCATGAGATTCGCGCATTGCTTGGCTACATGCTTCGACGGACCTTGGCGCTGGCGCATCGAGAACGACGATAAGGGTCTTCATGATTCAATAACCTCAAAAGTGTTAATGCTCCACTACCGGAAAAGGAGAAAGGGATGAATAAGAAGAGCTTGATTCTATTAGCCTCAATTGCGGTATTTGTTCTCGCGTTGACACAGTCCAGCGCAAGGGCTGCGTCGGCCCACAAGACACTCAAGGTGAAGTTGAATTACGCCGGGGCGGGAATTGTGGACGACAAACACAAAATCTTTGTTCTTCTGTTCGACGCCAATCCTTATACCTCGACGAGTCTCGTGGATTCGACTGCCGCCGCCACACCTCCCGTCCCAGCGGCGGGCGTTTGTCACATTCTGCGACGCCAAAGCGCCTCGGGCAAGAATGAGACCATCACCTTCAACGACCTCGGGGTCTCGCCCGTCTATGCGGCGGCCTTCTTGGACCAGAGTGGACATTATGACGGCGTTGCCGACCCCGCCTCCGGCTCGCCGACGGGTGTTTACGGAAAAGCTCTGGACAAAGCGGAACCGATAAAACTCGACGAAGGGAAGACCGTGGAAGTCGTCCTGGGCTTCGACGATTCCACCAAGACTCCCTAGCCCCGATCCCTCGCCAAGGGGCTGGAAGGGCGGGGCGGCAGAGCCGCGATCAAACCCGTCTCGTAGGGGCACCCCGCGTGAGTGCCCGCGTGGGTGCCCTGGAGTCGGCCCTGCCGACAGCTCGTAGGGGACCCCTTGCGGGTGCCCAAAGGGCGGGCCGATTCAGCCCCGGGGTGGGCAGGCAGGTGGCGCATGGCTGTCCATCAAACTAGCGGAAAACTGTGTGCTCCATGCGACTCAGCCGCTCTGCTCTGCGGAAAGGCTCAGCCTTTCCGGTCAAGCCTTCGCATTTTCTCTCCTTCCGCGCCGCCTGCCCCGCTTGGTCGGGGCCGGCGGCGCGGCGGGGTTTGGTGGGTGTTCTCCCGATACGGAAAGGCGAAGCCTTTCCGCAAAGCGAGCGGCGGAGCCGCAGGTCATCAGTCAGTGGCAGGACCGTAATTTGGGCAAGCTTGGCACGAGGCCTGCCTCCACGAGAGGTGCAAATTGTCCGATAAGAAAACAAAGATTCACAGTATTGCGTCGCAGGGAACTTTCATGATTCAGCTCGCGTTAGCTCCGGTAGATGGCGTAATTGCGAGGTGGAGATAATGCGAAATGTAGTAATCCTAACCGGCATTATTTTGCTGTTGAACTGATGGATAACTGAGGAATTACGAGGAGAAGTAACATGTGGGGAAGGAATTCACTTGAGACATTCTGGCAGGACCTTTGCTACGCCCTGCGCATGTTGGTGAAGAATCCCGGCTTTACGGCGGTGGCGATTATTACCTTGGCGCTGGGGATTGGCGCCAATACTGCACTCTTCTCCGTGGTGAACGGCGTGCTGCTGAATCCGCTGCCGTACTTTCAGCCCGACCGGTTGGTCGCGGTCTACTCGCGAACCTATGACGATCCAAAGTTCTCCATTTCTTACCCCAACTTCCTTGATTGGGTGCGCGAGAACCGCTCTTTTTCCAGCCTGGCCGCTTACCGGTCGGACGACTTCAACTTGACCGGGATGGGCGAGCCCGAACGCGTGTCGGCGGAGATGATTTCCGCGAGCTTTTTCCCCATGCTCGGCGTAAACCCGGTCATAGGCCGGACGTTCCTTTCGGAAGACGACCAGTTGGGCGCGGCGCCGGTGGTCCTGATTGGCAGTGGCTTGTGGAATCGCAAGTTCGGCGGCGCGCGGGATATGGTGGGAAAGTCCCTCACACTCAATGGCGTGGCGTACACCATCGTCGGCGTGATCCCGGCGGATTTTCATTACAGTGCCAACAACTTCGACAGGAACAAGGATGTTTATGTTCCGATCGGCCAATGGACTGACCCCACCTTTCGCGACCGCAAAGCCTCGATGGGTATGGACGCGATCGGAAGGCTCAAACCCGGCGTCACGTTCGAGCAGGCGAAGACCGACATGGAGATGATCGGACGGCATCTGGCGGAAGAATACCCCGAAGCCGACAAGGGAATTGGCGCCACGCTGTTTCCGCTCAAACAGGACTTGGTCGGCGACATCCAGCCGCTTCTGCTGACACTGTTGGCGGCGGTTGGTTTTGTCCTCCTTATCGCCTGCGTTAATGTGGCGAATCTCCTGCTCGCCCGCTCGACGGCCCGTACCCAGGAATTCGCCATCCGGTGCGCGCTCGGCGCCAGCCGGGTACGCATGGTTCGGCAGCTCTTAACGGAAAGCCTCGTGCTCGGCTTGGCGGGCGGCAGCCTGGGTTTGGTCATCGCCTCATGGGGTGTGCAGATGGCGCTCAAAGTGCTGCCCGAGGCCTTGCCGCGGGTCGAGGAAGTCCATCTCGACGGGCGCGTGCTGCTCTTCATGCTCGGCGCTTCCCTATTCGCGGGAGTTCTGTTCGGCTTGGCGCCGGCGCTGAAGAATTCACAAGGCGATCTTCAGGAAACGCTCAAGGAAGGAGGGCGCGGGGCCAGCGGCGCCCGGCATCGCGCCCAGAGGATTTTCGTGGTCGTGGAAATGGCGCTGGCCCTCGTCCTTCTGGCCGGCGCCGGACTGATGATCCGAAGCCTCAGCAAACTCTGGGGCGTCAATCCCGGATTCGATCCTCACAACGTGCTGACCTTCTCCATGACGCTGCCCTCGACCCTCAGATCCCCGGAAGCCATCCGTGCCCATTGGCGACTGATTCATGACACCCTCAATACCAGTCCTGGCATCGAGGCTGCCGCCCTTACGGCCTCGGCGATGCCCATGGGAGGCGATGCCGAACTACCGTTCTGGCTGGACGGTCAACCCAAACCTCCGACCACCGGCGAGATGAAGGTAGCCATCTTCTACCTCGTGCAACCGGACTATATGCGGGTTATGAAGATTCCGCTCAAGCGCGGCCGCTTTCTTTCGCCCCAAGACACAGCGCACTCGTCTTTGGTCATGGTTATTGACGATCGTTTCGCCCAGCTCTATTTTGGCGGGCAGAATCCAATCGGCAAACGCGTCAATTTCGCCATCATGAATACCTCGCTCGAAATCGTCGGCGTGGTTGGGCACGTGAAACAATGGGGCCTCGATCGGGACTCGACCTCGTCCCTCCAGGCCCAATGCTATTTCGCGCTTGAGCAGATGCCCGATCAGGTTGCGACGCTGGTGAGCCGGGCCATCGGGGTTGTGGTTCGGACAAATAGTCCACCCCTGGCCCGTGAAAGGGGGCTGCGTCGGACCATATCCCACCTTAATAGCGAGCAGGTGCTGTACGACGCCCGCACCATGGATGAAGTTATTTCTGACTCTCTCGCGGCGCGGCGCTTCTCCATGGCCCTCCTGGGAGTTTTCGCCGCCATCGCTCTCGTGATGTCCTGCGTCGGAATCTATGGGGTGATTTCCTATGTTGCCGGCCAACGGACCCATGAGATCGGCATCCGCATGGCGCTCGGCGCGGAGCGTGGCGATGTGCTACGGATGGTTGTTGGAGAAGGGGCGAAGATGGCGCTCGTGGGCGTTGCCATCGGCCTGGTCGCCGCCTTCGGGCTGACGCGGCTGATGGCAAGCATGCTCTTCGGGGTCAGCGCCCATGATCCGCTGAGCTTCGCCGGAGTGGCGGTGCTGCTGGTCCTGGTCGCGCTGGCAGCGTGCTACCTACCGGCCCGACGGGCGATGAAGGTCAATCCCCTCGTTGCCTTGCGATACGAATGACGAGCTGGGACCCCGCTGATCGTCGCGCACTCTGGCGGTTGGGGCGGCCCCATTATGGGAATGCTGCAAACGCAAAATGAAATCTGTTTCCACCCAGGATGACCTTAATCACTGTGAGGCAACCTATGTCCCAGAATGAAATAACCACCTTGATTAATCTTATGCAGTCCGCAGTCCTTTCAATCAGTGCGCGGCCCGTTCGCCGGAAATCAATATATCGCTGCCTATGGCAGGTTTTAGCTTGTCTGCTGATCCTCGCGCTGCCCGCCGCCGGCCAGGATGCCGCTTCCCAAATCAAAGCTGAGGCCAACCGCTTGCAGCAATCGTTGAAGGATAAGCCGGGGTCGTTCCCGGATATCCCCAATGCCAATGCAATGCTCAGTGGCATTCTTGACTCGACGGAGAAGTCTCTCGACGCCGGCTTGCTTTACCTAAGCCTTGAACAGTTGGTTCAAGCAACCGATGCGCTCCAAGGCGCTCGGGCCGCGGCGCAAGGAGCTGAGGCGGCCAAAAGCAGCGTTCCCAGTTTCGAGTCAGAATGGGAAAGAGTGAGCCGCGATGTCGCAGCACTCGACCAAGAGGCACGAGAAAGAAATTGGGCCGATGCGCAAGCGGCCATCCGGGCGATTTCCGAGACCGCGCAGGCCAAGGCTGTGCCGCTTCTGGAATCGGGCCAAGGGTTTGCCGCGGCGCTCGGGCCAAAAGAAGGCTTCATGTTTCTGGGCCAGGCGCAGGGTGAAGCGGAATTCGCAAAGTTCTGCGCCTCTCTGGACCTCCCGCGAAAAGCGGCGCCGTACCCCTATCGATCCATGTTGCCGGAGCTTCAGGGTCTTCAGGAAAAGGCAATCGCCGCCTTTCAGCCGCCGCGCTCGATCAAACTCCATCCCACATTCATCGCCCTGAATTCGGCCCTCAAGCTGGCTGAGGAGCTTGACGCGGAAAGATTCTATGCTGGGGCGCTGTATCAATATCTTGAGGCGGTGAGGCAGTATGGTTTGCTCGACGCACTCGCGCCCGATTCCGCCCGGCAATCTGAGTTGGACAACGCCGTTGCTCGAATGCGAAAACAGCTTGATGCTTCGGGGTGCGACGATTCTATCGCCCAGATCTTCCTGGAGCGCGCAAAATCACAGGTCCGGCATGCCGATGGTTCCGCGCCGAGCGAGGACGAGTGGAAAAGCGCCACCGTCATCATCGACCGGGTGCTGCCCGCCTATTTCGCGGCAAAGAATCCGCCGGCAGCGCTGGCGCGAGCGTCCGGTGGGGCGGTTGATATCACGCTGGTGCGTTGGCCCTACACTTGAAACCTGTCCGACCCAGCAAGTTTGCTGGTCCAAAAAGTTGCAGGTAATTTCCAGGGTCGGGTCACATTTGTCAGTGAGAACTTCGGCGCTTCCAAGCTGGCCGACCGGTACGGCGTGAAGGGATATCCGGCAGTTTTTGTAGACGACGTGCTGGTTGCCTGTCCCAGGGACTTCGGCTACTTCGGAGAAGTGCAGGGTACCGGCCGCTATGCTCCCTGGGGCGACGCCGAGAATCAGGCAAAATTCAAGACCGACCTGACCCGCATGGTCGATCTAATCCTGGCGGGGAAGAAAGAAGTGGTTGCACGGGAACATGCGGAGACCGCGAGCTCCGCAAAAGAAATAAGCTCCCTTCCCAAATTCAACCTGACGGACCTTTCCGGACGGACTCTAACGGCTGACCAGCTTTCCGGACGCGTAGTGCTGGTGGAGTTCTGGGCGACGTGGTGCCCGCCCTGCCGATCCACACTCGCGTGGTTAGGCGAACTCCAACACAAATACGGCAGCGAACTTGCCATTGTGGCCCTGGCGGTGGAATCCCCGGAAGAAAAGGTACGCTCCACCGCAGGCTCGCTCGACGCCAGCCTGCACTGGGCCATCACCGACGCTACGACGGCACAAGCCTTCGGCGATATTACCGCCGTCCCAACTATGTTTCTATTTGATCGGTCAGGGAGGACTGCGCGCGTATTCTACGGCGCTTCACCCAATTTGCACGAGGAGGCGGGCAGCACGCTGGATGCTTTAGTTAAATAGTCTGAGTTACACCTTTCGGTACGACCGGCCGCGTCTCCGGCGGGGACCGCATGGCTACCTAAAAAGCTTGAGAAAGATAATCCTGGATTAGGGAGTACCTGGAGCGAAACCATGCCTGACTTTGACAGCGTCCGGTCCGCCCGCGAGTCGCCGAGGCCGCATATCTGGCAGGGCGCCTTGGCGGCGAGTGATCTCGGCATTCTCGCCCTTTTGGCTCTCGCTCTGTTTCTCCTGCACACACTCACCAACGGCCAGTACGGGTTTCACCGTGACGAATTGATGACACTGGACAACGCCCGTCACCTGGCATGGGGCTACGTGGAGTATCCACCGCTGACGGCTTTCATTGGCCGCGTGGAACTGGAACTGTTCGGAACGTCGCTCAGAGGTTTCCGGTTTTTCGCTGCGGTTGCGCAAGGCCTATTGCTCATCCTCACCGGCCTTGCCGCGCGTGAACTCGGGGGAAGGCGACGGGCGCTGCTCGTGGCTGCCTTGGCAGTAAGCATTTCGGGACCTGCACTGTTTAACGGGTCGTTCCTATCGTACGAAACCTTCGATTATCTCTCGTGGGTGGCGGTGGCCTACTTTGTGATCCGCCTGCTCAAATCCGATGACCCGCGCTGGTGGGTGGCGATCGGAGCGGCGATCGGTGTGGGCATGATGACCAAATATACGATGGGTTTTCTCGTGGCGGGTGTTGTGGTGGGGGTTGTTCTGACGCCGGCGCGGCGATACCTGAAAAGCCCATGGTTATGGGGCGGCGCGGCCGTCGCTGTCCTGGTCTGGCTGCCCAATCTGACGTGGCAGATTCAGCATCATTTCGTTACCCTGGAATTTCTGAAGAGCATTCATGCACGTGACGTTCGGTGGGGCCGCGCGAATGGCTTCCTGCTGGATCAATTCCGGGGCTGCGCCAATCCCGTTACCGTCCCGTTATGGGGCGCCGGGCTCTGGTACCTGTTCGCAGTACCAGAGGGGAAGCGTTACCGGCTGCTCGGTTGGATGTACGTTGTCCCGCTCTTGGCCTTTCTCGTCGCCAAGGGCCGCGGCTACTACTTGGCCCCAGCTTACCCCATGCTGCTGGCGGCAGGCGCCGTTTGGGGCGAGCGCTGGGTGAGTTCGTTTAGCGCGCGAACCGCGTTGACCGTCCGGCGTATCACATGGAGGGCACTGGCGTGGGGCGGCCTGATTGTTGGCGCAGTCACCCTCCCCCTCCCTCCTGTAAACTCGGCCTGGTGGCGCGTGGCGGACAGCATGAACGGCAATTTCAATTATGAGGTCGGCTGGCCGGACTTGGTGGAAACCGTTGCCAAGATCCGCCATTCGCTGCCTGTTGAAGAGCGGGCGAGGCTGGGCATTTTTGCGGGCGATGTCGGCGAGGCGGGCGCTCTCAACCTGTATGGCCCGGCTTATGGCCTGCCCACGGCCATGAGCTGGATGAACTCCTACTGGCCGCGCGGATACGGCGACCCGCCGCCCGAGACCGTGATCGTGGTCGGCATGCATCGCGACCTCCTGGATCAGAACTTCGCGTCCTGCGAGCTGGCCGGCCATCTTACCAACCGGTACGGCATCACGAATAGCTCGATCGACGGCTACGCCGACGTCTTTGTCTGCCGACACCTCCGCCAATCCTGGCCCGACTTCTGGAAACACTTCCATTCCTTCGGATAAGAAACCAGCCCTCCGCCCATCTGCCTGACGTGAGCCTGGCGGCCGCCGGAGCAATCATGCACTTCTTCGCGATATCCTCTGCGGACTTCTGGTTTGGCGGCTGAATGGATGGAAGGACGCGGCTGTCGGTAGAGAAAGCAAACGGATTCTTTCGCTGTTGGTAGGAGGTGTGGGACCCGTGCCGGAGAGGAGGTCGGGAACATCCGTTAACGAGGCAATACGCCGTGCCAAATCCTTCCTTCCCGCCCGTCCTGCACCCGACGGCAAGAAGGACCCGCGTTGACAGGCCAGCATCGCTGTTACGGAGTTCATTGAATCCAAGCCGGAGCCTGTATCAGTCATATCTCGCCCGAGGCGCTCGCCGGAGGAGCCATCGGAAAAGTTCTGGAGGGTGACCGGATCGAGATGGTGATCGACCGCAAACACCTTGCCGGTTCTCTTGATCTGGTGGGCGACGCTCACGAACTATTTTGCGCCGAAGAAGGCACGCGCCGTCTGGCGCGGCGAGAGCCGCGTCAGGATTTGCATCCTCACCCTGCCCTTCCCGAAGACACCCGCCTCTGGGCCGCTCTGGTTCAGGCCAGCGGAGGTGTTTGGGGAGGCTGCGTCTACGACAGCGACAAGATCATATCGCTACTGGAGAAACATCCGTCACACCCTGCTGAACCTGTGTCTCAAGAGAACCCAGTTGACTCCAAATAGAACGCTATTCGCCGGTCGGCTGCTGGCCGCAACCGAATTAGGACCTCGCCACAGTGTCTCTTACGATCCCGAAGGGTGAATTTCAAACACGGCAGGGATTATTCGCTCGAATCTTTTATGGGGATTAGTTTGGTGGACCTGGAGAGGTTCGAACCATGCGGCCTTATTGAGCCCATGTAACTTATTGATTCCATGAAACGACAAAACCGATACAAACCGCTAAAACGCCAGTTTGAGGTACATGGCGGGTACACGGGCAAGTGGACTCCAAAGCAATGTTCCGTTCGTTACTAGCTTATATACAGAGCCTACTAACAACCTGTGGCCCCAGACACTCATGCCCACCACGGCTCATCCGTAGACAACCACGGAAATGCTTAGTAAGATTGGCGGTGAATGGATGACCCCTTGCCGGACGTGTCAACTCAGATCATCTATTGCGGAGACTGCCTCCAGCAGCTTTCGCGCTTGCCCGATGCGTGTGTCGATCTGATTTACATTGACCCGCCATTCAACTCGAATCGGAATTACGAAGTGTTTTGGGGCGAGACGAAAGAGAAGCGCGGATTCGAAGACCGGCACGCATCAACCGCAGCGTACATTGATTTCATGCGGCCCCGGTGCGTGCAACTGGCGCGAGTACTCAAGCCGACCGGGAGCTTTTACTATCACTGCGATTGGCACGCTTCCCACTACGTCAAGGTAATGCTTGACCAAATTTTCGGAGAAATCCATTTCATCAATGAAATTGTATGGAAACGGCAGAGCGCGCACAACGACGCGAAGCAAGGAAGCAAGCACTTAGGCCGCGTGCATGACACTCTCTTTTTCTACGCAGGCAGCGGAGACTATACTTTCAATCATCAATACAAACCCTACGATCAGACCTACATCGATAAATTCTACAAACATGCGGAACCGGCAACTGGACGCCGCTACTCCCTTGGGGACATTACAGCGCCAGGGGGAGCCGCTGAGGCCAAGGGGAATCCGTTCTATAAATTTCTCGGAGTAGAGCGCTATTGGCGTTTCAGCGAGTCAGAGATGCAGCGCTTATACGAGGCTGGCGAGATTGTACAGTCGAAGCCGGGAGCCGTCCCAAGACAGAAAAGGTATCTCGATGCCGGGAAGGGCGTGCCCATCGGAACGTTGTGGGATGATATCGGCCTTGTTCAAGCGTCAGCGGAAGAGTCCCTTGGATATCCAACCCAAAAGCCTCTGGCGTTATTGGAACGCATACTCATGCTGAGTAGCAACAGGGGAGACATAGTTTTAGATGGATTCTGCGGCTGTGGCACGGCTCTTGTTGCGGCACAGAGGCTTGGCCGTCACTGGATTGGAATTGACATTTCTCCGACCGCTTGCCGGGTAATGGCGAACCGGCTGGTCAAAGATTGTCGATTGACCGAGGGCAAGGATTTTACCGTTCGTGACCTCCCGTGGTCAGAAGCGCAATTGCGAAAAATTCCGCCGTTCGAGTTTGAGAATTGGGCCGTCATTGCGCTAGGCGGCATCAAGAACAAAGTGCAAGTTGGGGACATGGGGATTGATGGCAGAATCTACCCCGCACACTCCATGCCGACGAAGAAAGCGGATGAGCTGGGCTTCATGGACGTGTGGTACCCGATTCAGGTCAAGCAAAAGGACAAGGCGGGAAGACCGGACATAGATTCATTCGAAGCCGCGATGCAGAGAGAAAACCGCACCAAAGGATTCTTTGTCTCGTTCGATTATTCCCACGATGCTATGACGGAAGTGGACGCCTTTTTCCGGCGGTCGGGTAGGGTAATCGTCCCTCTCACTGTGCGGGAAATTTTAGATGAGGAAATTGCCTCAAAACTCGCATGAAAACGGCAGGCCGGAGTATCGGATAGCCCCGAGACGGCCTTATTTAAGGGAGTGGTTACTGCGTGTATATGCCTGTGTAAAGGCCGTGTCGAAACAGTGTCAGCATTATAGTAATGCGTGTATATTGTCGTGTCTAGTGCCTTCGAGGGTTTTTCCGGCGGTCGGGTAAGGTAATTGTCCCTGTCACTGTACGGGAAATTTTAGATGAAGAAATTGCCGCAAAACGTGCATGAAGAGGCCAGGCCGGAGTATCGGACAGCCCAGACACGGACTTAAATAAGGGCCTAGTTATTGCCTGTATATGCCTATGTAGGGCCTTGTCGAAACAATGTCAGCCATTATGGTAATGCCTGTCTATCGCCCTATCCAGTGCCTTCGCGAGTTTTCGCTATCTATTAAATCGAAACCCCAATACGATCCCGTAAGTTGGTCCGCAGATCGCATTTCAAATCCAACCTGCCCAACGTGGACCAGGATTTCCATGTGATAATGGCGCATGAGGCAGGGCCAAAGATGGTGATCTCAAGAAATTCCGGTTCGTCGAAGGTCAAGAACGGAGGCAAACTTCAAGGGCCGGTACCGACCGAAGCCCCTCCCAGTACCCCCGCGGCACCGATCGGCAGCCCCGGCCATTATCGGGCGGATGTCGAAAACAGGTTCCAGCAATTCTTGACCACTGAGAAAATTGCCTCAGATTTATTCTGGGATCAAATGGGTGTTGATGCGGGTCGGTACTGGCTGATTTATTCCCTCAGAGACCTCCTACAGCCCCTTGCTCGTAAGTATTTCAACCAGCCGAGTATCTTCTATCTGAAGTTCCTTGCCGCTTATAAGCGCCACTTGCGTAGGCTCGTCAAGACACGTTCGGGAAGAAAAAACATAGCCTGGTATAATCACTTTCGCCTGCGCGTGGAAAACGACCTTGCCGCATTAATCCCAACACTTGGTCAGGGTCAGGCAGAGAGTCGCCCCCCTGCATTGCCTCGCTTGCCCGACAACATTTCAGGTAGGCAACTCACGGCAATTGATAGTCTGCTTCCTGTCTGGGGAGCGCCATATACGGGCCTGCCCCTGACTAAGGCTGACCCGAAAAAAGTCATTGCCGCGCTCAAGGTCTTGGCTGCACATTCCCCTGGCGCAGGACGAAAAGCGGATTACGACAAAGCTTACGAGTTGAAGAAATCAGGTAAGAAGGCGGATGAGATTTGCAAGATACTAAAGCTGTACCCCCCGAACTCGAACCCCCATGAGCGAAAGGCTATACGGCAGGAAGTTCTCTCCGCTTGCCAGTATCGGAAAAAAACGGAACCAGGGGTCAGAAAATCCCGCCCGTAATCTCTAGAGTCATAATTTCCAACCGCAATTTCTGAGTCTCGACCTTCAGCGTCTTCCAAATTATTGTCTCCACTGACAGAGAGTGTGTGCCCTTTGAGGTTCGCACATCGCAAAGGAGAAATCACATGGCACGAAGGAATCCTACCAAGATGGAAGAGCTTGAGCAAGAAAAGGATGAGCTTATCGACGCCCTTCAGGACATCGCGACGTTGGCCGATGATGCCGACGATGCAGCCCTGGACCGGGCAGCGATTATCGCTAAAGTGCGCGAGATCGCCGACCGCGTCGAGGAAGAAATCGAGACAGAGGAAGAAGAAGAGCCAGCGGGGGAATAATCGCGCCCGCTTGTGGGCGCGAGTGGCGCAAGCCTGCCGATCAGATCAGCGATAGGCAGCACCGATATCGAGCGCGAGCCTGCATCCCAGCAGGCCCGCGCCGGTGTGTACTTTGTGGCTCCGAACGCTTCCTGGTCCCGGACCACATCGACAACAACGAATCGAACGATGATCCAGGAAATTTGCAGTGGCTATGCAAGTCTTGTAACACCAAAAAGGGGATTGCGGCCGCGAAAGCTGGCGAGGGAAGGCGAACGGACCAGATGAACTCCGGCACCAAGGCCTCGGCGAACCCCAAGGTGGTCACCAAGGAAAAAGCCGAAGCCATGCAAGAAAAGGCCATCGCTTTCATGGATAACATCGACGCCGACGACCCGAACGACATCTCGGGCATGAGCGTTGACGAGTACGCGGAGCATAGGCACCTGAAATTAGCGAACAACCCGGGCGCTGAGACTCTCTCGCAGTATGTCAGCGCAGCAGTGGAGCACGAGCGCGGCGAGCATGATGCGGGTGGCCTTGTGATACACGAGACGCCCAAGGAAAAACGCCAGTCGTTTGCCAAGGAAATTTGGCGCAGACGCCGGCGAAGTGGGAAGTAAAACAGAAACGGCCCCGCCTGGGGGCGAGGCCGTTTTGAAAACTGTCAGGGTCAAGCTGACAGCTTCAAATTCAAGTCTAAGCTTACCTGACAATCCCCCCAGAAATCAATCACGGGTAGCGGTCCGTCGTTGGCGCGAATAGCGCGGGCGCTGTGGTTCTGACAGGTCCACAACCCGCGACCTACACGGGCACACCTCGGGCCGCGCCCTCCCATGCCCGGAAGGGATGAAGCAAAACCTGTCCGGGGTCAAGGGGCAGAGCCCCTTGGCGCTCGCGATTTTTGCGAGCGAAACAACTTAACTTGATACATAGGAAATAAGTGGGCATGTCGGGGCTACAGAAGTCGAAGGCGCGGCGGGCGAATGGCCGTTGGGCGAAGTACGGTCGCTTGCAGTCGGTCCTGGTGGACTCGCTGAGTGAGATTGGCGAGCCGTTTTTCAGTCGGCTGGCTGGCATGGTCGAGCAGTGCCATCAGAGGTTCAGCGCTCATAGGTGCTCGGCGGGCCATCAGTGGGCCGTGACGCGATTTTCCTGCAAGTGCAGGTTATGCCCGTTCGAGATGCGGGCCAGGTCGATGGCTGCCGTCCATAAATTTGGGGCTATCATCCGGAGCTTTAAAGAGCCGAAATACCTCGTCGTGAGTATGCAAAATTGTGAAATCACGGAACTGCGCAGCGGGATTCGTGATCTGTTCAAGGCTTTTGGGAGGCTTCGGCATTCAAAGCTCTGCCGTGGAGTTAGGGCGGCCATGGCAGTTTTGGAAGTCACTTACAACGAGCAAGCGAGGACGTGGCACCCTCATCTGAATGTCGTCTTTGATGGCGACTACTTGCCGAAGCCGGAGTTGAACGCGGTCTGGCTCCGTTCTACTCAAGGCCGTGGGTGCATGACGTGGATCGAGCGGGCGGACGGTCAAACGGTCTTTGAGCTTGTGAAGTACATCACCAAGCTGGTGGAGTTTGTTCATATTCCTGACGCGGTTGAAAATTTCCTTGTTGGTACTCGCCGAGTTCATTTCATCCGTACCTACGGCGATCTCTACGGGCTGAAAGTGGAAGAGGAAATTGACCAGGAGTGCGAAGGTGGGATCGGCAAAATCTGCCCGGATTGCGGAACTCATGAGGTCGAGGAGCTTCATATTTCCTTGAGGCGGGATGACGTTTATTTTGACGAAAGCGGGAAGCTGCGCTTTTGCGTTTCCGATTCGGGAGCGATGGCCCTAGAGCGTGCCTCCTCCGGGGTGCGCTCCCACGATGGCTGACCGGGATGCTCTGAGGGGTTTCTTGTGCGTTCTGAAGACAAGTCGAGCCTAATGCCACATCCAAACCGGGCAAGCTCCCCCGATTCGCCAGCGCCGCGTTTCCTTGAACGTCATTACGCGGTGTCCGAAGTTGCAGATATGTGGAAGCTGAGCCCCGATCTGGTGCGGAAGATCTTCGAGCGGGAGCCGGGAGTCTTGAACATTGGGAACGATCGCTCACGGAGTAAGCGCCGATACCACACCTTACGGATTCCAGAGTCCGTGGTCGAGCGCGTCCACCGGCGCAAGTGTAACGTATAGGTTCGGCACGGCCAAAGGTACTTGGCCGTGCTATCCTGGGGCAGGTTTTTAGCGGATGATTGCGTTGGCACCAATAGATGGATATGCGACAATTCGATTATGGTCAGGGAGCTACTGTCGATAATTGCAGAACACATGGCCTTACACATGCCACATTTCATTTCACGGCTAGCGTTCCCCGATGAAAAGATAATGGAGCGCGTTCGTATTTCTCAAAGCGGCGCGACCGTGGCAGATGTCTACATTCCGCCAGAAATTCCCAATATAAGAGTGACCTTACAAATCCGAAATACGCTCGCCTCCCCAATTGAACTGGATTCTATGCAGGGAGACGCGCAGGCGGATGGTTACAATCTCATACGCAACTTTACGAAATTGTTGAATGAGAAACTGAAAGGGCATTCCGAAAAGGACTTTTCCGTAACCCTTGACCTTCCTGATTCAAAAGCCAGGATCGTTGGCAACCACGTAGCGGATAGCCTTAGTTTCTCCTTGAATGGGGCGCTGCTTTTTAAGGCCCTTGGTAGAACGTTAACGAAGCCAATCGAAGTCCGCGTGAACGCCGTTATTCATGGCTCCCACGGAAATAGGAGCTAGGCAGTCCTCAATTCTTGGCGGGAGCAACACGAGATTATAGCGTTACCCGCCTTGACATCTAAACGCTTTCAGGCGTAGGCTCAGGCAAGTCGGGACCACCAATTGCTGAAGACAACTGATGGCCCCTGACCATTTCAGCCTGGATGAGAGGCCGAGAATGGCTTACCCCTATTTATCCGACCTGCCCATTTTTGGCAACAGACTCACCCAAGAAAGTCGAGGCATTGCCCATGCTCACGATTTACCGTAGACACATCAAGACGTGTTCCCACCGAATCGAAGGAAGGAAGTACCGCCGTTGCCACTGCCCGATCTGGGCCGATGGATTCATAGCGCGTGAAGAAATCCGCGAGACTTTAAAGACGCGCAATTGGGAGGAAGCGCAGCAGAAAATCCGCGACTGGGAGGCCGAGCGCTCGAAGCCCCAGGAGCCCACGGACAATCGACTCACGGTCGACGCCGCGTGCGAAAAGTACTTGGCCGATGGCCGATCCCGGCAACTGGGAACAGCCGCCATTTACAAGTACAGCCTTCTTACCCGACAAATCAAGGCGTTTGCCGTCGAACGCGGCGTGCGTTTCCTCGAAGAGTTAGACCTCGATCTTCTCCGCGACTTTCGCGCCACTTGGAAAAATCGCAATCTGTCGGCACTGAAGAAGCTTCATCAGCTCAAGGGGTTCTTTCGTTTTTGTGCGAAGGGTGGCGCCCTCACCTCGAACCCCGCTCTTGATTTGACTGCGCCGATTGTGAAGCAGCCGCCCACGCTCCCATTCGAGAGAGACGAGATGGCACGCATCCTCAGCGCTTGCGATCATCTTTACATCGACAATTACCGCCGCGTCGGGCAAGACAACTCAAAGCGGATTAAGGCTCTCGTGCTGCTGCTGCGTTACAGCGGCCTTCGGATCGGCGATGCCGTGACACTACCAGTAAGCCGAATTGCGCAAGGAAAAGTCTTTCTGCGCACCGCCAAGACCGGAACGCACATCACCTGCCCACTTCCCCCGTTGGCCCTCGACGCTCTCATTGAGTGCCCACGCACGAACCCGCTTTACTTCTTCTGGACAGGGCAATGCTCACGCGGCACCTTAGCGCGGGATTGGCACAGCAAGCTGGTGAAACTCTTCAAGGTGGCCGGAATTCAAAACGGTCACGCGCACCGCTTCCGCGACACTTTTGCGGTGGAGGCCTTACTCGCCGGAACACCGCTTGAGCAAGTCGCCGCGCTGTTGGGGCATAGCTCGATCAAAATGACGGAGCGTCACTACTCACCCTGGGTGAAGGCCCGCCAAGACCAGATGGAGGCAAGCGTCATACACTCCTGGGAACTTGACCCGTTGATTGTCAAGCAACCACCGGCAGCGACCGGGAAGGGGACACCAGAGGTACACGAAAAGAAGTTAGTCAATTAGTGCTTTGGATTCTGTGAGTTACATTGGTGGACCTGGAGAGGTTCGAACTCTCGACCTCATGACTGCCAGGCAGTCTAAGTTAGGGTATCTCGTTGATTTTGCGGCACGCTTGGCAACGTTAGAGCACGCAAAAGCACGGCGAGAACACTCAAGTGGTACTGATTTGGTACTCGTTTCACCCTACCCGGCCCACGCCGTCTGGCTGCTGCGAGTGTGTTTAGAAAATGCGCCCGGCTCATGACTCATGGTTTAGCCGGAATTCGACATCTCGTAAAACGTAACTCCGTCGTCCTCGCGCGTCCATTTCCACGTCACGACATCATAGTTGGGTTAGCAGACTCAGCCCCAAAACTTAACCCTAACCTGATTCGATGAACTGTAAGGCGTGCCCGTTCCCATTTAAAAATGATCGGTTGCCACTGGAGGCGGCCTGAGAACAGGACACAGTCAGGACGAGACTAGCATTGGCGACCCGCGATGAGGGAAGGTGGATCGTGCGGAAGGGGGGATTCGACATCCCCATGGTGCTGGGTATGAGCGAAGATGCACTTCGCAGGCGGCTCCGGGCCGGCAGGCCTGATTTAGGTGAGAGTTGACTTCTTCCGCCAAAGCTGGTTGAGTAGACTCGCCGGGGTAGGGGGGGCGCATGTCTAACGTCTTCGTTAGCCACAGGGGTGCAGATATAGTTTTGGCAGAACAACTTGCGTCGGAGATTCGAGCAGCAGGACATCGCGTGTGGCTGGACAAATGGGAGATTGGTATTGGAGACGAAGTTGCCGAAAAAATGAATGAAGGGCTTGCAGGGGCGACATACGTTGTGGTGTGCTACTCTTCGTCAGGCTTGGCACCCTGGATGGCGAAGGAGATATGGTCTTCTCTGGCGCGACAGTTGAACGGACTCGGAGTGAAAGTACTGCCGGTCAGGCTGTCCGGTGGAAGCCCTCCAGCGCTATTGACTGGTACCAAGTACGCGGACCTCGTACGCGATTGGAAGGCCGGTGTGGCCGACCTACTTCGGGCTATTCTGTAGTTTCAGGCTCTTATACGGTTTCCGTTGCCGCTCACCCCACACCTCCCCCTTTAGTCAATTCAGGTGCGCTCCGCACATGTCTCGCAGATTCAATGTCGGGGAATTATCAGGCGCGAATTTCAACTGCGGAAGATGGGTTCACCGGACGGATACACAGATTACTGGTTGCGTAAGTTCACGTGGGAAAAGCGAACTGGGTTAAGCAATTTCACTTGGCGGAGAAACTCGAGGGTCAGCGAGGCGGCGAGGAGCGGGATGTCGATTCGAGCCTTTTCGCGCGCGATTCGCTGCTTCCACCACCGTGTCTCCAGTCGACAAAAATCACCCCGCCCGCTGCTCATCAAACCGGAGGAAGTGATGCTCTTTTAAACCGGCGCGGACACAAAGGAGTTGCAGATGACACCGTTAAGGGGTACGCTTTTGGGAACATGAGCGTGAGCAGCCGACGTGTATTTTATTGCGTTCAGTGCGGCCCGCTGGGAAGTGCCTCTGATCGGATTCCGATCGGCTGTCGGTTCTTGTGTCCGCGAGACCAGGACCACTACGCTGCCGTCGTGAAGGACCCAGCGGGAATCGATTGGCTTAGGTTTGAATATCTGATTGGTCGAGCGAAGCGAAGATCCTTGTACCAGTTGTTCGGAGGTGGACAACGCATAGGACTGTATAATCTGTGCCGAGGTATGATGTTGTTCATCGCTTTGATTCTTGCTTCACCCGACGCGTCAGCTTGGATATCTGGCCTCGTCGCACTTCCGGCGATATACTTGTTGTACGAAAGCCTGCTTGTCGCTACGTTTCAGGTGTTCATAAGTCGCCGTCCCACGAGTCCGTTTCGCACAGTGCTCCTTACCGGCGCAACCCTTTTTCAGATAGCCCTTAGCTATGCTGTCTTTTACAGAGTGCTTGGGTCGGGCTTCAATGTAACACTTTCGCGAATGCAGGCCTTTTATTTTAGTGTTGTTACCGCTGCGACAGTCGGATACGGCGATATACATCCGAGCGTGAATGCGTGGCATGTTCAACTTTTGGTTGTGTCGGAGATTGTGATCAGTGTGTATGTCATTGTGGGTTTGATTGGGATTGTAGCCGGGTGGGTCAACCAACCGCCCGTTGTTCCACCGAGGCCCAGACTTGAAGAACTGGAACGGTTGTCCCGCGTGAATCCCCAGTAAAGAGCGAAATCCGCAGTCTGCGTGTGCCAGATCGCGGGGCGCAACCGCAAAAGGTCGCGAGACATAAGGGGCTCAAAGTACGATGTGAGGAACGTGTGTTTGATTTCTACCTTGGTGATCCCGATCAGATTCAGGGGGACGAACGTTCATTTCTGGTCTCAGTCAAGCAGCTCCTGCCAAAAGCTATCAACCTGTTGCCGGATTCCGAGTATCTTGCACTTTACGACTCCATCATAGACTCCTTCATACCGAGACTGTCCAAGCCGGTGTTTATCGAGACGGGAATTGGAGCAAGCACTATTGTGCTCGCATTCTGTGCCGCCAAGTACGATGGACAGCTGTTCAGTTGGGACACGAACCACCTAAAAGGGGGCTTTATCAAGTTGTGCCTAGCTGACCACGTGGCGCGCCATTTCGGGAAAGAGGTTTCCACCTTCTGGACGTTCGTACCACACTCCTCTACGCAAACCGGCATCGGGATCCGCGTGTTGGATGAACTGAATCGAGCGCCGGTGCATGCATTCTTGGACGGCGAACACACATGGGATACGCTTGGAGAGGAAATTCGACAGGTCACAGCGGTCGGTGAGACGGAAATGCTGATCGCACTCGACGACGGAAACTACACCTTCTCGCAGGTCAACGACGCGCAACTGAATTTAGGAAGACGACGGTTGGGCCTTCCTCTATTACCTACCGTCAAAAGTAACACTGGGGCACCATTCTACAAACGCGCGGAATCGCTATTGACCAGGCTGTGGTGTCGCGTTGACCGAGTGCCTGATACTTTCAAAGACAACTGCGCTGATGACGCTTATTACAGGTACTACGCCCACCACCATAAGCTCGCGTCTGCGCTGAACCTGCAAAGCGCTGAAATCGACGGGCACAGATTCTCTTGCTGGCGAGTCGCGTCCAAGAGAGAACGTCACGCACGCTCCCGGCACGGCTAAAAGGCGATCAGTGGAGATATGACATCATGGCAGTAGACGTTTTGATCATGATCGCGCCATGCCAGATGAGCTCATTATGATCAGAATCTTGGAACCGGATTGGGTTCGGGGTGGCGATCAGCAGCGTTCGCCTCGCTATGTGCGCGCGGGTACGGTCTCTGATCAGTACGACATAGGATCAACCGCTGCTGCGTAGAGTTGGCCAAGCGTTTATCTGATTTGCAAGTCGACGTATTGCCCATCCAAGGGTGAAGGACGATTGCAATACTGCAACGTGGCACATTTCCTTGTAAAAACGCAATACGATGCGCTTAGCACCGAAGGTAAGGGAATGCTAACCTTTTTCGGCCGCTCATATTGGGACGCGCTAGAAGAGCCCAGCCGGCTTGCATCGAGGGAGATGTGGTCTGGTCGGGGGCTATCCCATGTCTAACAGTCACCCGGTGTTCCTGCAGACGATTCAGAATCGTCTGGGTGCCGTCCAAAATGATTACTCCGACTGCGAATCGCTTTTTCAAAGCGGTGCCGAGTTGCCGTTGGTTGATATACGTTCTACAAACGTGATGTCGCCCGAAGATGTCACCCGGCTTGAACGTACACGTGCGGCATACGTACGCCCGATCCTATATGGCGGAGCAGCCGTGCCCCGGATTGCGCTTGTCATCCCTGTATTCGGCGATGCCACACTTCTTGCTGAATCTCTGTTAAGCATCTCTCGTCAGACGTTTATTCAACAATGATCTGCCGATGTCCAGGTCATTGTTGTAGAAGACGGTATCCCGCTAGGCAAGAGTAGTGTATTTTCTGATTCGGCCGTTGATGGTGCAATCACAATCCTTCTCGACACTGGGGTCAACTTGAGCCTGCTCCGTCTGCGATCAAATCATGGACGCGCCCAAGCCCGGAACGTTGGTCTATCCAAAGTGACTTGCCCTCTCGTATTGTTTGTCGATGCGTCAGTGATTCTAGAACCAAGCTTTGTAACGGAGCACGTATGGCGACACGCTCGGTTGCAGCGCACCGTGGCTCTATTGGGGTTTAAGGAGAACCTCAACTGGGGTACTTTTGTGAAGTGTCGTACTGAAGTACTATCCGGAGCAATGCGTCCGGACTTCCAGAAAGATCTGAAATGGGCTCATGTGCTAACTGATGATGAAGCGGGTGAACTCGGATTCGAACACAAAGGCCAACGCTTCAGGGCACGCGACACGATCAACTATATGAGGGTAACCGACAACTTCAAAGCCCTCACTGGTACGGAAAGCATTGGGCTCCGCACCCTGCCATCATTCTTTCAGACGAACATAGTGAGTGTGCCAACGCACTCGGTCAGAGAAGTTGGAGGCTTTGTTCCAGAGATGCAGGGGTGGGGTCTGGAGGACACTCTCCTTGGTGCGTTACTTGTTGCGAGCGGGTGCAAGCTCATTCCATGCCCTACCTCAGTAGCGTTCAACCTCGAATGTGCGTCCGCGCCGGTTGCTGAAAAGGCAATGGATCTTCAGGTGAATAAGGCCAAGTACCAGGAATTCATTTCGAAGACTCGCATGGATGAATACAGCACCAGGAAATTCGACCACAATTTACGGTTTCTGAAGGACAAGATCGAGGTTGTGGAGACTGCATCACCGAGACTGACCAGCTCCGTGGCACGTAAGCAGAGTCAGCGAGAAGTGCCGAACGTTCCAGTGCCAAGAGGACGGGGGAAACGCCACGGCGAAGCGGCTACTGTTACAACTAAGGAGGCACAAGAGGAGACCGCACACTTGATTGCGCAGCACCGAAGGGCCTACGCGGACGGAAGAATAGTCGAATCCTTGGCTCACATCACCCAAGCCTACCGGCTCATCCCTAACGACACTAGCCTGAATTTCCACGGACAACCATTCGCCTAAGTATTAGGCCGGCTGTTAACCGATTTTTCAAGGGACACTGGCAGAGCCGGATTAATCTATTGGTGCGCTGATAATTATGGT
>JBEKMN010000067.1:0-36153 GCA_050008495.1 Terriglobia bacterium
TGTTCCGAAATGGCGACGAAATCCTGCGTCTGTTTTGTCGTAACGGCATGATTCAGCGCGTAGGCCGTCGGGACGGTCCCGATGAGGATCAGCATGATCAGCCCCATGCCCTTCTGCCCATCGTTGGAGCCGTGGGCGATGCTGACGCCCGTGCAAGTCACTATCAGCAAGGCTCGAATCCAGAACGGAGGCGGCTCGGAGCCCTTCGGCGCTTCATAGAGACGCTTGTCGGGAATCACCGCCTTGCACAGTGTCAGCAGAAGGTACGCGCAGACAAACCCCACGATCGGGGATACCAGCAGGGATTTTCCCACGCCCAGCGCTTGCGCCCAGTCAACTCCGCTGGTTCCCGTCTTCAGTGACATCAATTGGTTGGCAATGCCCACACCAATGACGGAGCCGATCATGGTGTGAGAACTCGAGGCGGGCAACCCGAACAGCCAGGTTCCAATATTCCAAATGATGGCGGCGATGAGCAACGCAAAGACCATCGCAAACCCGGCGCTGCTCCCCACTTTCAGGATGAGTTCGACCGGCAGAAGTGAAACAATCGTGAAAGCCACGGCTCCGCTCGAGACGAGCACGCCGGCGAAGTTCCATGCGCCCGACCACACCACCGCGATGTGCGGTTCCATCGAATGCGTATAAATGACGGTGGCGACGGCGTTGGCGGTGTCGTGAAAGCCATTGACGAACTCAAAGCCCAGTGCCACCAGCAGCGCGATTCCCAGCAGCACGAACGGCATCACATTGGTGGAATGAATCTTCGCGAGGTCGGAAACCAGGCTTATGGCCGCGTAGGCGAACCCGATTACCAGAGCCACTCCAAAAATTGCCATTCCGATCTTGGCGGATTTTCCCGCTCCGCCAGCCATTTTCGCATCCAATACCGACGCACTCGTCGCCATAACCTGTTTTCCCTCGGATGTTAAGTATTGTCCTGATGGATGCATTCTAGAGGCGTTTTGTTACGCCAATGTGAACGGCAGATTAAGCTTGAAGCGAGGCGGCGGCTTTTCATTAGGGTTAAAGAAAAGTGGCGCACTCGATCGAAAGCTAGAGTCTGAACTTAACTAAATCAGCCCATGCACATCATTCCCGCGTAAGCGGGAATCGACCGGCGGACCCCCGCTTGTGCCGGGGGTCACGGCCGCCGAACTGCCTATGATTGGGTGGGCCGAAGCCCTTGGATAGAACCCAGGAACGCCGATCTTTAGCTTTGGTTCCGTGCCTTTTATTTGTGTCCGTGATGCTCGACGTGCAGTTTGGCCGCCTCGGCCGCGTGATGGGCGGCGTGATGCGAATGTCCGTGTGCTAAGTGGGCGTGATGAGCGGCCGCTTGGTGGTTGCCACCTTTATAGTGCTCTGCGGCTTTGCGATGATGCTCGGCCGCATGTTCGTGGTGTTCGGCTGCTTTGGTGTGGTGCTCGGCTGCTTCAATTGACATGTTCCCCCCAATTGTTAAGGAATTGACGTACGGGCTGGATTTTAAGACCGGCGTGTTACAGCCGCGCAAACCTGAGGTTAATTTTCGAGCGGAATGGGCTCTCAGCACCGCCGCTTGCAGGAAACTTGCGGTGACGGCGCCTGTTCCAGAATGAACATGTTTAGTGTACACTCCTAGCGTCCGGAGATTCCCGAACGCGCATTCCCACGGAGGAAGGGACAAACTATGGAACGTCTCCCAGAGCTATTGCGACCTGCTCATTTCATCATCTTCTTCTACTTTTTCTTGTTCGGCTTAGCCGTGAACATTCTTGTGGTTTTCCTGCTGTACTCGGATTTCGAGAGGATTCCTCGCAACTTCCGGAAGCTCGATTCCGGCCTGGTTTGGCTGCTGCTGATTCCTTGCTTCAATCTGGTCTGGAACTTCTTTGTCATCCCCAGGCTCGCCGACTCATTCAAGGCGTATTTCGATTCGATCGGAGACACCTCGGTGGGGAACTGCGGGCGGGACTTGGGGTTTGGGTATGCCATCGTTACAGCGGCTTCTGTGATTCCGTTTGTCGGCTGCCTCACCGGAATCGTCTCCCTGGTTCTGTTGATTTTATTTTTAGTAAAGGCGAACGAGCTGAAGAACCGAATACCCCGTACGGCCTGAGCTCGCGGGTGTCCAGGTGATGAAGACGATCAAACTATTGCAGCGAGGCGCGGGCCTGGCACTGGCGGCCAGCGTCCTCATACCGGCGTCACGGCTTCCCGCAACGTCCCTCTGCCCTTTCCGGATGCTGACGGGGTTCCCTTGCCCGGGTTGCGGCTTGACTCACGCCTTCTGCAATATCTCACACGGGCATTTCAAGATGGCCTGGCAGGCCAATCCTTTCGGATTCCTGTTCTATGCGCTGGCCATTGTTTTCGTCGCCTGGCCATGGCTGCGAGCGAGATTCCCGGGAATAGAAGTTGCAATGGGTCGCACGCGGGCAGTGGCGTGGGCCGCGGCTTTGCTGATGGTAGGAATGTGGGTTTATGACGTGGCGCGGATTGCCCGGCTCCATTGATGACTGGAAAAAGGGGCCACAAAACCCCCTCACCCCCTGACCCCTCTCCCCCAGGGGGGCGAGGGGAGAAATGCAACGAATTTATGCCCTCACCCCCTGGGGGGAGAGGGCGGCGCGCAGCGCCGGGTGAGGGGGTTCGTGCGTGACCGTATTGTGCAGCTTGCAATAATCGCGTTACGTCATGATCGGCAAGAGGAGAAACGACCATGTCTTACCAAACTGGAATCCGATACATTGTGTTGGCGGCTACGCTCTTTTTCGTTCCCGGCTCCATCTCCGCCTCGCAAACGACGGGGGATGATCTGGTGAACCATCTCTGGAAAGCCTCGTGGATCACGCATCCCGACGGGCCGCAGCGTGAGTTCGGGGTTTTTCATTTCCGCAAGACCCTCACACTGGACTCCGTTCCGCAGCGCTTTGTGATCCACGTGAGCGGCGACAACCGCTATGAGCTCTTCGTGAATGGCGAACGCGTGCTGGCCGGTCCGGCGCGCGGCGATCTGGACCACTGGCGTTACGAGACCCTCGACATTGCTTCGCACCTTGCAGCGGGTCGAAACGTTTTGGCCGCCGTGGTGTGGAACTTTGCGGAACTGGCGCCTCAGGCGCAGATGATGAACGAAACCGGGTTCATCGTTCAAGGTGACGGCGGCGCGGAAGCGGTTGTAAACACCGGGCAATCCTGGAAGGCCTTCAAAAGTCAGGCTGAGCGCATGATCCGCCTGGACGCGTATAAAATCGGCGGATATCTGGTGACAGGCCCGGGTGAAGAGGTGGACGGAGCGAAATACCCGTGGGGATGGGAAACCAAGGATTTTGACGACTCCAATTGGGTGGCGGCAAAGCAGCTCACCGAAGGCGGTCCGCGCGGAATCAAGGACACTCCTTCGCGCTGGATGCTGATTCCGCGAACCGTTCCCTTAATGGAAGACAAACTCGAGAGATTCTCTCGAGTGGCCCGCTCGAGCGGGGTCGAACCCCCAGCGGAATTCATCCAGGGCGCAAGCCCCGTCACCGTGCCGGCGAATTCAAAGGCCTCGCTGCTCTTCGATCAAAGTTACCTGACTACCGGGTATCCGGAGCTGGTTACCAGCGGGGGGCGGGGGGCGAACCTCAAGCTGACCTACGCCGAGGCGCTTTACAAGGGGCGTGAAAAAGGCAATCGGAACGACATCGAAGGCAAGGAGATCCGCGGCATCGAGGACCGCTTCCATCCGGACGGCGGCCAGCACCGGATGTTCCGGCCACTCTGGTGGCGAACTTTCCGATACGTGCAACTGGATGTCGAGACCGGTGATGACCCGCTGGTGATTGAAGACTTCAGGTCGCGCTTCACCGCCTACCCCTTCGAGATGCGCGCCAGCTTCGAGAGCGACGATGCCGAACTTGCAAAAATCTGGCAGGTGGGCTGGCACACGGCGCGGCTCTGCGCGCACGAGACCTATATGGACTGCCCGTATTGGGAACAACTTCAATATGGCGGCGACACGCGCATTCAGGCGCTCATTTCGCTCTACATGACCGGCGACGACCGCCTGGTGAAGAACGCCATCGAATCGCTGGACGAGTCACGCACACCTGAAGGCTTGACCCAAAGCCGCTATCCGTCGTTTTTGCCGCAATACATCCCGCCGTTCTCGCTCTTCTGGATCGGCATGATGCACGACCTTTGGTGGTACCACGGCGATGTGGATTTCTTGCGGGGTTACTTGCAGGGTGTCCGCGGCGCGCTGAGCTGGTTCGAGCATGGACTGACGCCTTCGGGATTGCTGGGGCGCCTGGAATGGTGGAATTTCGTGGATTGGCCGCCGCAATTTGACGACGGCGTGCCCGCACAGGAAAGCAACGGACAGTCCTCCATGCTCAGCCTGCAATTCGCCGCCGGGCTGCGCAATGCTGCGGACCTCGAAGACTCTTATGGCAGCAAGGAGCAGGCGGATCACGACCGGGCGCTTGCTTCGAAGATCGCTGCGGCAGTTTCCCGAAGCTGCTGGGACCCGGCGCGAAAGCTTCTGGCTGACACCCCTGCACACAAAGTATTCAGCCAGCACGCCAATATTTTGGGAGTGCTCGAGGACTCAATTCCTGCCGCCGAACAGCAAGCCGTAATGAAAACGGTTTTGTCGGATTCGAGCCTAATCCAGGCCACCTACTACTTCCGTTTTTACCTCTTCCGGGCCATGAGAAAAGTGGGCTTGGGAGACGAGTACATTGCCCAGTTGCGTCCCTGGCGCGAGATGCTGGCGCTTGGCCTGACTACCTGGGCTGAGAATCCCGAGCCCACGCGCTCTGATTGCCATGCCTGGAGCGCTCACCCTAACTTCGACTTGCTGGCTACGGTTGCCGGTATCGAACCGGCGGCGCCCGGCTTCCGCGAGGTTGCCATTCAACCCCACCTGGGGCCGCTGCGGCAGCTTAAGGCGACCCTGCCTCACCCGGCTGGAGAGATCGTTGTGTCCTACCAAAGAAAAGGGCAAGGATTGGCCGCGGACGTGACTTTGCCAGGGAAGCTTTCGGGTTGGTTTTACTGGAATGGCAAGAAGACTGCCCTGCACCCCGGGCAACAGCACATTGAGTGATCGGGAGATCGGGGAATTCGTGGTGCGGGCGTCCCGCCCGCAGTGGCGCGGGCATCTTGCCCGCGCGGGAGCGGGACGCTCCCGCGACAGCGGGCGAGACGCCCGCACCACATCACCCGATTAAGGAGGTTTACCATGTGGCTACTTAGGCGCACGTCAAAGCCTCTGCGCCGGATTCTACTGTTGATGTTGGTGCTGCTGGTCTGGGCCGCGCGCGGGCGTTTGGCTTGGCTGAAGGAGGGTTCCATGACAGTGAGCGTGGGTCCTGCGGAAGCGGACGTGGTCGGCACGGATAATGTCGCCTTACAAAAAGCGGTTGACCGCGTGGCTGCTGCCGGTGGTGGAATCGTTCTGATCAAGGCTGGAACTTACACGCTCAATAACTCCCTCCGGCTTGCCAGCCATATCACCCTGCGGGGCGAAGGGCCGGAAAAGACCATATTGAAAAAAGCGGCGGGAATCAAAAGCAAACTAGCGCTGGACGCCGACTACGGAGAATTCGTCGCCACTGTTGAAGACGCGCACGATTTTGCTCCCGGCATGGGGGTCACAATTCTCGACAAGGTCTCGCCTTCCGGCTGGACACCCAGCGTGCGCACCATCGTCCGCGTCGAGGGCCAGACGCTTTACTTTGATAAGTTCCTGCACATGGACTATTCCGTCGCCAACGGCGGCGTGGTTTTCAACACGTTTCCGCTCATTGCCGGATATGAGGTTGAGGACGTGCGCGTTGAAGAATTGACAGCGGAGGGGAGCCGGGCGACGAGCCAAGTGCTGGACGGCTGCCAGGCCGGGGCCATCTATTTCTTCCATTCACGGCGCCTGACCATCCGGAACTGCGTGGCGCGTGATTTTCCCGGTGATGGTATCAGCACGCAATTCGTGGAAGATCCTGTGGTGGAAAACTGCGAGGCTTATAGGAATGCAGCGTTGGGCATCCACCTGGGGACCGGCGCGCTGCGCGGCGTGGTCCGCTTCAACCGCGCCCATGATAATGGCGCAGATGGCTTGTACCTTTGCTGGAGGGTCCAGCACGCGCGTTACGAAATGAACCAATCCTGGAACAACGGTCAGGATGGAATCTCCCTCGGGCACAAGGACACTGACAACGTCTTCTTCAAAAATGTGGTGTCCGGCAACGGACGCGCCGGAATCTTCTTCCGCGACGAGTTGGAAAGCAACGCGGCCAGCAGAAACACCTTCAGCGAAAACACCGTGGAAGCGAACGGGCGCCCCGGTGGCACTGGCTACGGGATTCGCATTGAAGGTGCTACTCGCGACCTCAAGTTCTTCTCGAATACCATCCGGGGAATGCGCAAGGGAGATCAATCCATCCAAACGGTCGGCCTCTATCTCGGTCCGAGGACGGACGGCATCGTTTTCGCCCGCAATCTCTTCGAGCACAATTTGAATAAGGCCGTGGTGGATGAGTCGCAAGGAACCCACAACGAGTTGCAGGACACGGGGGACTAGCGGCAGGTCGGCAGGTGGGCAGGTGGGCAGGTCGGCAAATCGGCAGGTGGGCAGGTGGGCAGGTCGGCAAATCGGCAGGTGGGCAGGTCGGCAGATGGGCAGGTCGGCAGATAGGCAGGGTCGGCAGATCGGCAGGTGAGCAGATGGTAGATGAAACTGCGGCGACTCAACAAAGCAAGGTTAGGTCGTATCGAGACCTGCGAGTCTGGCAAGCGGGCATGGACCTAGCAGAGGCTTGCTACGTGCTGACGAAGCGTTTTCCCAAAGACGAACTCTTCGGCATGACCGCGCAGATTCGCAGGGCGGCTACGTCAGTGCCGGCCAATATCGCGGAAGGCTATGGGAGAAACAGCAGAGGCGAATACGGGCAGTTTCTGCGGATCTCTCAAGGCTCTCTCAAGGAGCTGGAAACGCATCTGATGCTTTGCAGTCGCGTCGGACTACTGGTGCCCGCGGAAACGAAGAACGTTCTCGAGGAGTGCGACCGCTTGGGAAGGATGTTGCACCGGCTAATCCGGTCCCTCCAGCCCGCCTAACCATCGATCGTCTTTCTTCCTGCCGACCTGCCGACCTGCCCATCTGCCGACCTGCCCACCTGCCGATCTGCCGACCTGCCCATCTGCCGATCTGCCCATCTGCCGATCTGCCCATCTGCCGATCTGCCCACCTGCCAATCTGCCGATCTGCCCATCTGCCTACCTGCCGATCTGCCCATCTGCCTACCTGCCCCGCCTGCCCGCCGGCCTGCCCCTGTACCCCAGGCGATATGAAATCCGGTCGCTGGCCGAGCAGACCAACCGTGCGATTTCCGGCAAGCGCTGGACGGAGAGTCGCGTCGCAGGTCCGGCCACGCTGAACGCTGCAATAACATCCCCAGTATGGTCGAAGACCGGACCGCCGACGCCAATCATTCCCTCCATTGTTTCCTCCAGGTCCAATCCATAGCCCTGCTCGCGGATCCGATCGAGATCCTGCCTCAGGCTCGCCAGATTGGTAAATGTCTTGGAAGTGAAGCAGTGAAAGCCTGAGGTACGTGCGATTTGGGTCATCAGGCCGCGGGGTTGATACGCCAGGAGTGTTTTGCCGACGCAGCTACAGTGCAAGGGAGCGGTGTCTCCCAGACGCACGTCGACGCCATCAGGTTGGGGATCGCCGTACGATCCCACCACAATGGCCTGAGTCTCCAAGAGAATTGCCAGGTGGACAGTTTCTTCTGTCTGGACGGCAAGGTCCTCCAGGAAAGGTTCGGCGACTAGTCGATAGTCAAGGCGACGCAGAACCCCAAGGCCCATCCGCAATACCTTGAAGCTGAGTTGGTAACCGCGCGCGCCCGGAACTTCTTCGATATATCCTTCCCTGAGTAAGGTCGCGACCAACCGGTGGACGGTGGGGACGTGAAGGTGCAGATGGCGAGCTAATTCCGTCAGCGTATGAGCCGGCTGCTCCCCCTCCGCCAGAGCTTCCAGAATGTCCAGTGCCTTAACCAACGACTTGACATTGTAGACGCGTCCCGCCTCAATGGGTGTGGATTGAGCTTTTTTCATAGGGTGAGAATTACGGCAGGAGGCGCCCTGATGTCAAGCGATACGAATAGCCCTCCCAAACCGTCTCGACTGCCGATCTGCCGACCTGCCCACCCGCCCACCTGCCGACCTGCCCACCTCCCGCCGACAACCTGCTATAATTCACGAGCATGGCCCAAACCAACTCGTCGCCCTCCAACCCGGAACGGCCGAAGCGCTATTTGATTACCGGGGCGAAGGGCTTCATCGGCGCGTGGATTGCCAAGACGCTCGTGGAAAGCGGTAACCCGCCTAGTGTTTTTGACGTGGATCCCGGCTTCCAGCGTCTGAGCGCCATCCTGGGGGAGAGTCAGCTCAAAGAGATTAACTTCATTCAGGGAGACGTTACGAAATACGCCGACCTGGATCGCGCCGTTTCTGAAAATGGAATCAACCATATCCTACACTTGGCAGGCTTGCAGGTGCCCGGATGCGCCGCTGATCCCCTGCGCGGAGCGATGGTCAATGTCATCGGCACTCTCAATGTTTTCGAAGTCGCGCGGCGGAGACGGGACCTGGTGCGGCGCATTGTTTATGCCAGTTCCGCGGCGGTTTTCGGTCCCGAGGAGTTCTATGGCGGCGAGACGGTTCAGGAGGGCGCACCGTTGCTGCCGGGAACACACTACGGCGTGTTCAAACAGTGTAATGAAGGCAACGCGCGCGTCTACTTCCTGAACGACGGCATCCCGAGTGTGGGCATTCGCCCTTGGGCGGTTTACGGAGTGGGCAGAGACATCGGAATAAGCTCCGGTCCGACGAAAGCGATCAAAGCCGCCGTTTTGCGTCGTCCGTACGTTATCGGCTTCAGCGGCACGATCGACCTGCAGTACGTTCGGGACACGGCACGAATCTTCATTCGTTGTGCGGAGAGGAATATCCCAGGCGCTAAGGTTTATACCCCGCGGGGAAGCGTGGTGCGCGTGGAAGAATTCATCCACACGCTGGAGCAGCTTATACCGGACGCCCAGGGGCTTATCAAAGCGCAAGGCAATAAACTGCCCATTGCGCCCGACCTCGACGACAGCGCCTTGCGCCACGACTTGGGAGAGGACTTGCGCACGCCCCTGGAAGAAGGGATAAAGGAGACGGCGAGCATTTTTGAGCGGCTCGAGCGAGAAGGACGTCTCGAGACCAAAGACATTGAACCCTAGTTTCCTCTCCCTCATACTCGTTGACAGCGCCCCGTGCTACGCTGCCCTCTCCCCCTTGGGGGAGAGGGTGGACCGCAGCCGGCGCTCTCTTCAGCCGGGCCGCGGGACGGGTGAGGGGGTTCCGGGTTGGCGCAAAGCGAAGCTCAGCGTCTTTCCGAGCTGTAATGCATCAAGACCGGAGAGCTTCGCTCTGCGCCTGCCCCGGTTCCTAACAATCCCACACTTTGGAACTGCAGTGGGAATGGAGGATGTAGCCAATGAGGGGACCAAAGGCCGCGTGCGCTTTGGTGGGTGCAGCGCTCGCAACGCTTTCATGCACGAAACTGCAGGCGGCAGAGGTCACGGTTCGCCTCATAAACGGGAACACCGGCGCCCCAATCAGGAATGTTGTGGTCGGCCTTCTGGAATCCGGAAGCTCGCCTTCGGCGGGTACTAACGCGGTCCCCATGCAGGACAACCGCCCGAAGCTCGTGCCCTTCCCGAGGTCCTGGACGGGGCGAACGGACGCCGACGGAAAGGCAACCTTCAGTATCCCCGACCCTCCGCGTTACTTAGTGGGGTGCTTTGGCTTCAACCTATGCCAGCGGCACGTAGTCTACTACAGCGAGGAGACGGCGAATATCCTCGGGGCGGGTGTCCTAAGTCCAAATGAACGGTGTGACCGCAAAGGGAAGCTTAAAGGCAGATTCGCTCCGAAACCGGGCGAGTGGGTGATTTTCGGCACGCCCTTCCCCTGGTGGCAGACGCATCTTCCGGACATCTTCGCTCCGTGAGCTTAAGCACTGCGCCCCGGCTGCCGCAGAGCGCAGCTCTGGATAGCGCCCGGATAAACCGGCATGAAGTAGCGCGCAGCGCAGAGTCGCCGCCCTTACGACTCTCCGGCTCTTCGCAGTGACGCGGAGAGAATCGGGGAGCTAAAAAGCAGGTCCGCGCTACTCGCTCATTTTGGGAGTTCCAATTATGCTGAAGACGACCGACACCTCGAATCCCCAGGAAGCGTCCCGGCTGTTCTTGGCCGGATGTACGGTGCCGTTTGTTCTGGTAACGGCGTTGTTCCTGCTCTGGGGCATTCCGAGCAACATGAATGACATTCTGATCAAGCAGTTCATGAAGTCGTTTGAAATGACACGCCTCAAGGCGGGCCTGATCCAATCGGCTTTCTACATGGGATACTTCCTGCTCTCGATGCCTGCCGCCCTGGTGATGCGAAAATACGGGTACAAGGTGGGTCTCGTGACGGGCCTGTTTCTTTACAGCGCCGGCACCATGCTGTTCTGGCCGGCCGCACACGTGCGGCTCTACAGTTTTTTCCTCGTTGCATTGTTCGTGATCGCCAGCGGCGCGGCATTTCTGGAAACCGGCGCGAATTCCTTTATTGCGCTCTTAGGCGATCCAAAAACCTCGGAGCGGCGTCTGAATTTCTCGCAAGCTTTCAATCCTCTCGGGGCGGTGACCGGCGTGCTCGTTGGAACGATTTTCATTTTTTCAGGGGTCGAGCTTAAACCTGAGCAGGTCAGCGCTTTGAGGGCGGCAGGCAGGTACGACGCGTATCTGGCGGCCGAAACCATGCGCGTTGTGACGCCCTACCTTGTGCTGGGTACAGTGGTTTTCATCTGGGCGTTGCTCATCATCCGAACCAGGTTTCCCAAGATCGCCGATGAAGCGGAACCCGAAGGCAGCCGCGTGCACGGCAGGTTCAAAGATTTGTTCCACCAAAGCCACTTCGTGCAAGGAGTGATCGCGCAGTTTTTCTATGTCGGCGCGCAGGTGGGAACCTGGAGCTACTTCATCCAGTACATGCAGGATTACACCCGCCAGCCCGAGAAAGTGGCCGGCTACTTCCTGACTGGAAGCCTTGTGGCGTTTGGCGTCGGCAGGTTCACGGCCACTTACCTGATGAAATTCTTTCAGCCCAGCCGGCTGATGGGGATTTACGGGTGTGTCAACGTGACGCTGGTGGGCCTCGGGATACTATTTCCCGGATGGGTGGGAGTTTGGGCGTTGTTCCTGACCAGCTTCTTCATGTCGCTGATGTTCCCCACGATTTTCGCCCTGGGCATCAAAGAACTCGGGCCCAATACCAAGCTGGGCGGGTCCATGATCATCATGGCCATTATCGGCGGCGCGGTGGCCACGCCCATCATGGGGTTGCTCTTTCAAATGACCCACAGCATGGCGGTGGCAATGACGGTGGTCTTGGTGTGCTACGTCTTCATCACCTACTACGCTTTCGTCGGCTCGAAAGTGCGAGCGCCTAAGGTGGTGGAACTGCCAGTGGGGTAAGTTTCGTCGAAGACGGTTCAGGCGAGATACCGACGGGCTACACCGGGGGCGCAACCCTTCCCTGCATAACTCTTGACAATGCCTCCGCCTGAGGGGTTACGCTAACTTGGAGGTTCTGTGTCCTCAAGCCCGGGCTCATATCCGTGCGGGAGAGTGGGGGTGGCGGAACAACGCCAGAATGTTTATGAAAACAAAGGATCGGCGCTTTGGAGTGCGGCAGCAAAGCTGCCGCCGTAGAATTCCGGCCCTAAGGCGGGAACTGGCGCTCCCGCACTCCAAAATCGAGGGAACAAAGCCAGAATGTTTATGAAAACAAAGGATCGGCCTTTTGGAGTGCGGCAGGGAAGCTGCCGCCGTGGAATTCTGGCGCTAAGGCGGGAGCTGGCGCTCCCGCACTCCAAGATCGGCAAAGAAAGACTTGCCGGGGTTCCCCCTCCTCAGGTGAAAAGGGGTTGGGGTGGTGGGACTTCAAAAATAGTGGGAACGAACTCAAAGATTTGTTGGAAACAAAAGAGTTTATCCAAAATTGAGTCAAAAAACGAACTCAAAACGAACTCGTTTTTGACGCAAAAATGAGCCAGTTCGAGAGGAAAGTCGATGGAACCGGTAGCACTTGAGGATGTGGCGATTGTCATAAAGCCCGAAAAAGACAACGTCGCCGTGGTGACGGCGGAGTTCATCGAGGCGGGGACCGAACTGAAGTACGGCGGGCAGTTGCTCACAGTATCGGGGCGTGCCCTGCGCGGTCAAAGCTTCGCCATCAAGGATATTCCGGAAGGGTCAGCCTTTATTTCGCTGGGCGATCCCATCGGCTTGGCGTCCGTTTCACTTAAGCCCGGCGACCCGGTCAATGAGACGAACATCCAGCGGCGGCTGCCCCGCCTGCGGGTGCAATATCGCGATAACCCTCGCCCCACTCCCCTCGACCCTGACCTGTCGCGTCTGACGTTTGAGGGCTACCGGCGTCCTGACGGAGGCGTGGGCATCCGTAACCTGATCGGAGTGGTGACTTCCGGAATGTGCTCTTCGACGGAGGTGAAAGAGATCGCCCGGCGCGCTATGGGAGAAATCTACACGCGCCAGAAGTTTCCCAACGTGGACGGCGTGGTTCCCATCGTCCACGAGTCCGGCTGCGGCATGCCGGATGGGCACGCGGTCGCAATGTTAAATCAGTGGCTCGCGAACACCCTGCGCCACCCGAATCTCGGCGCGGCGGTTTATGTTGACCTCGGCTGTGGGAAGACCTGCGTGGAATGCTCGGCCCCGGTGTTCCAGAATGCGGTGCCGGATTACAACCAGCGCGTGGTGAATATGACCATCCAGCACCTGGGAGGCAGCCGCAAGACGGTCGAGCGCGGGCTGGAAGTCGTCGAGAAACTGCTTCACTACGCCAATGGGTTTAAGCGCCAACCGGCGCCCATCTCAGAACTCATCGTGGGAACGGAATGCGGTGGCTCGGATCGTTGGTCAGGGGTGACCGCCAACCCCGCCGTGGGAGTTGCCTCTGATATGTTCGTGCGGGCCGGCGCCGCGGTCTTTCTTCCGGAGATTCCTGAACTCCAGGGCGCCGCCATGGTGGACCTGGTGCGCCGGGCGCGCACGCGCGCCGTGGGGAAGAAGTTGATGGGGGCCCTGAAGCGCTACGAGGCTTATGTGAAGAAGTTCGGCGAGGATTTTCGCGATAATCCCTCGCCCGGCAACATCAAGGGTGGACTCTACAATATCTACCTGAAATCAAGTGGAGTGAAGGCCAAGGGTGGAACTTCGATCGTTGAGGACCTCATCGATTATGGAGAGTGGCTCGGCGATCGCAAGGGCCTCTACGTTCTCTATACCCCGGGATACGACCATCTCTGCACGCCCGCGCTTTTCCTGAGCGGCGCGCAGGTGTGCCTGTTCACCACGGGCCGCGGTACGGGTATCGGCTGCGCTCTCGGGCCGGTCATGAAGATCGGCTCGAATCCTCAACTCGCCCGAACCTACGAGGATTTGGATATCAATGCCGGCACGATCCTGGAGCGCCAGGAGACTATCGAAGAAGTGGGCCGCAAGATCTTTCGGCAAACCCTTGACGTAGCCTCTGGAAGTAAGCTTACACGCGCGGAGGAGACCGGCTTTCACCACGAGTTCAAGATTTGGGAACAGCTCTGGCCGGCACTCTAAAAGAGTCGTCAGTGGTCAGTTGTCAGTTGCTGGCCATCAGCCTCTTGTCACTCGGCCGCTGTTGTCGTCCTGGGCGTTGATGCTGCTGACCGTGTCGGAATGAAAGCCCTCTCCCTTGGGGAGAGGGTGGTCCGCGACGGCGCTTTCATCAGCCGCCGCGGACCGGGTGAGGGGTCAGTTCCGCAGCGGGTCGGGATCGCTTCGGCGACTCAGGCTTGCTTTTCCTCGGCGGGCCGAAAGACTTGAGTGAGCAGGACCCCGATGGACACCAGGACTACACCCCCAAACACAAGCCCACTCAAATACTCGTGGAGGAAGAAGTGGGCGAAAAGCGTTGCCACCAGCGGCGTGAGCGCGGAGAAAGCAGAGACGCGCGCCACGGCCATCAGGCGAAAAGCCGTAAACAAGCAGTAGACAGCGAAAATGCCGGAAAGGACCCCGCTGGCAAGGAGTGCCAGGATGGAATGCCAGTTGGTGTCGAGCAACGCCGGCCCGCGAGCCAGGGCAGCCCATCCCACCAATCCGACCAGCACACTGGTGGTGAACTGCAAGAAGATCGCGGTCGATTGATGCGCGCCTCGGAGTTGGCCGTCGCGCCATAAGACCCCGGAGATCCCGTAACTGAGGGCGGTGCAGAAAGCCAGGGGGATTGCCCAATACCAGAGTGGCGATGCGGGATGCCCCTTGGATTGCCCCCAGGAAAGCGTTGCCAATCCGCCAAAAATCAGGAACACACCCAACAACGCGTAGCGAGGAATGCGTTCTTGCAGGAAACGCCAGGCGATCAGCGTCCCCCAAATGACGTAGGTATCTTGCACCGGAATGGTTACGGTAACGCCGCCCAGGCGGATGGCAAAGTAAAAGAGAAACAATCCTAGCGTCGAGACAATGCCAGCCCAAATGAAAGGTAAAATGGCGCGGCGGCCAATATAGCGCGGGGAAGCGGGCCTGAGTTGGTCCAGGGTGTGGTGCCTCCAGACCAGGAAGATGCCTAAGAACAAGCTCGGCACGCCTCGGAGAAAGGGCCCGATCAGCGGATCGGCATGAATGACGCCAAGACGGTCGAAAATGTTGGCTGAGGCATACCCCAGCACCGACCCTGCGGCCCACGGTTCGCCGCGACGACGGGCATTCCTGTTTGGTGCATTGGCCATTCGCGAATCGGAGTAACGAACATCGATTATACGGGTACACGGCGCTCTGTCAAAAGAGTAATGTGCCGGCCGTTCCCATGAATACTAATGGCATTCCGAGCCCAGCGAGGATCTTGCTCTGGTTCGCCTGGCACATCAAGGGACGAGCAGAGCGGGATTCCTCGCTCTGCTCGGACAGGACTGTGGCGCTTGAGTTTCGCATGGCCGAAGTGGTAGAATCCGTTTTGTAAGTGCTTGACCTTCGGGGCAGGGTGAGGGAAGGAATGAATTGCGCTCCTTCCCAATTCCCAATCGGCGGTAAAGCCCGCGAGGGGTGGTTCGAAGCGCTCGTCTTGTACCGGTGCTTTCCCGCGCCGAAGGCGGTCACAGGCCGCCTCAACAAGCGCGCAACTGAGAGAGCGCGGAAGACCTGCAAGCCCCAGGATCCGGTGAAACTCCGGGGCCGACGGTACAGTCCGGATGGGAGAAGGTCAGGACAGATGTGACCTGATGCGTGAGTGTGTGCCTACCTTCAGAGTTGGGTGGCACGAGCGCGCCTTCACGGGCCCATCCCTGTCCCCTCCTGTTTGCCCCAACCAGAGACTTTGATGTGGAACCAAACCCTGAAAAGACTCACCACAGAGGCCACAGAGTTCACTGAGAAGGGCTGTGATTTTCTCTCTGCGGTCTCCGTGTCCTCTGTGGTGAATGCCCTCTTAGCCACCAGCATAACTTTCCTGCTTTGCGCGACCATGCCGGCTCGTAATCTTCACGCACAGACGTGGAACAGTCACCTGGAGGGAATGGTGCTCGACCAGAGCGGAGCGGCGATTCCAGCGGCCTCGCTCGAGCTTCGCAATCCTGCTACCGGCCAAATTCGGCGGATTCAGACGGACGAGAACGGCTTTTACACCTTTCCTTTCTTGCCCGTGGGAAGCTACGAAATGAAAATTGCCAAGGCAGGTTTTGTTTCCAAGATGGCGCGCGGGTTGGTGCTGCGAGTGGGAGAGCCGGCACGCCTCAACATTCGCCTGGAAATCGCCCCGGCTCGATCTGAAATCCAGGTGGACGCCCGGCCGCCATTGGTTGAAGCGGCTTCGCCCGCCATCGGCGACGAAATTGAAAATCGGCGGGTAGCCCTTCTTCCTCTAAACGGCCGGGAGTTCTCACAGCTCGCATTACTAGCCGCAGGTGCAACTCCTCCCTATCCGAATGGCTCGACGCAGCAGTTCAACACTCCGGCGATGGGTCTGGGTTTTTCGGTCAACGGCCAGCGCTCCGAGCGCAACAATTTCTCGCTCGACGGCGTCACGTTGATGGAGCCTTTTGCTTACAGTCTGACGGTGAACCCCTCCATCGATGCGATCCGAGAGTTCCGCGTCGTCGAGGATTCTTACGGGACCGACCAGGGCGTTACCTCGGGCGCGCAAGTCAATATTGCATCGCGCTCGGGCAGCAACCGCTTTTCAGGCACGGCGTACGAGTTCGTGCGGAGTAGCGCGCTCGATGCAAAGAACTTTTTCGACGACCCCGCGCTTCCCATTCCTCCTTATCACCAGAACCAGTTTGGCGCGAGCTTGGGCGGGCCGATCCGGCATGACCGTACATTCTTCTTTGCGAATTACGAAGGCTTGCGCATTCGCCAGAGCGTTACCAACACCACCTTGCTGCCGAGTGCCGCCCTCCGAGCGGGGGATTTCAGCGGTATTAATCCTGAAACGGGCAATCCCTTTCCTGCAATTATCGACCCTGCATCGGGCCAGCCCTTCCGAGGCAACTTGATTCCGCCCTCGCGAGTCGATCCGGTGTCCCACGCCATTCTCGATCGTATTCCCTTGCCGAACATTACCACGGCGCCGCCCGGCCAGAACAACGACATCAATGTGGGGCTGCGGAGCGTGACGGCGGACCAGGCCATGGTGCGAATAGACGAAGAGCTGACGCCCAAGCACCAACTCTTTGGGCGGTTTCTCCTGTTTAATCAAAATCAACTCTTTCCTTTCGTGCCGGACTCCTTCGCTCAGAATCCCTCCGCGCCGCCGGGATTCGGTACCAACCACGATGACACGGGAAGAAACCTCGCACTCGGACTCACGTCGGTTTTTCGGCCTACACTCATCAACGATTTTCGGTTCGGGTACGCTTATTATTTCGGAACCAAAGGAGCTCAAAACATTCACAGTGGATTCCTGGAGTCCTTGGGAATTGTGCGCGCACCGGGCGCCACCAACGATGGCATTCCCGCCATCGACGTTCCCGGCTACGCGGACATGGGCGACAGCGACATCTTCCAACCCCAAATCCGAAAGGACAACACTTTTCAGTTCACAGATAATGTGGCGTGGGTCAGCGGACGGCACACCTTTAAGTTCGGCGCCGACGTGCGGCGCTATCGCCTCTTCTATCTCGTCGAGGATTTTGGGCAGGGTGTCTTTTCCTTCAGCGACGGCGCAAGCTCGGTTTCCGGCACAGCCTTCTCGGACTTTCTGCTGGGCCGTCCCTTCCTCTCTTACGCGCAGGCAGGAAACTCCGGCGGAAACGATCGCCTGGATTATTTCGGCGCTTACTTTTCCGACGAATTCCGCGCGACCCGCCGCTTGACCTTCACCTACGGCCTGCGTGAGGAGTTTTATTCGCCTCCCACCAATGCCGACGGACGCGCCTCGATTCTCGACCCTAGTGATGCGGCGCGCTTTATTGTGCGAAATGATCACGAACAGGCATCGGCATTAATTGAAAACCCGCTGATTCAGCGCCTTCAAAGCCTCTATGGGTTATCGTTCATCACTTCTCAGCAAGCCGGCCTGCCACCCTCGCTGATCCGTCCGGATTGGGCGGGCTGGGCTCCGCGTTTTGGTTTCGCTTACGATCTCAGCCAGCGTCACACTACTTCCTTGCGCGGCGGATTTGGCGTCTTCAATTCTCTTGGCGAACTCGACTATGCTTCCGAAACGCGCCTTAGCGCGCCCATCACCGAATTCCTTTTCGGCCTCGACACCTGCCGATTCTACGGTGCTGGTGCGTGTGGGCAGTCTTTTGCTCCGCCCATCCTCACTTATCCGCTTGCCTACACGCTTGGTAATTCTGAGCCCACCACCATTTCTTCGCCACCTGACCTTCGCAACGCCTACGTCTACGAATGGAGTTTGTCAGCCGATCGCCAAATTGCGCCCAATACAGTTCTCTCGATCAGTGTTGCCGGCTCCGACGGGCACAAACTTCCCCGCCGCTCGTTGCAGAACCAGGGCGTCCCGAACCTGCCGGACGAGCGGAGGGGCTACCACCCGCAGCCCGGCTCGAATCAGTTTATCCGGGCCACGGATGTTAACTCGAACTACAACGCCTTGATCGCGCGCCTGGAGCGGCGGTTCTCCCATGGTCTCTCTTTTGTAAGTGGCTATACTTTCGGCAAGTCAATCGACACGGCTTCCGGGCTCAACGGCACCAATCAGGCTCAGAACGTCTATGATCTGAAGGCCGAGCGGGGGCTTTCTGATTTTGACGTACGGCAGCGCTTCGTTTTCTCGAGCAACTGGCAACTGCCTTTCGGCCCGGGCCGCCAGTGGCTGCGCGGCGGGACAGGAGCGCGCGTGTTCAGCAATTGGGACTTGTCGAATATTCTCACGCTTCAATCCGGGCAGCCCCTCATGGCCACGCTTGCCACCGCCTTGAGTGGCTCTGACTCGAACGGCACAGACCGGCCTGACCTGGTCGCCAATCCCAATTTGCCGGCAGGCCAGCGTACCCCCAGACGCTGGTTCAGGACCAACGCCTTTGCGCCTCCTCCCATTTACTACGATAGCCTCGGGGCGTTCAGCATCCCCGGAAGTGAAGGCCGCAACGTCATTACAGGCCCCGGACTGGCGGCGTGGGATACGAGCCTCGAACGGCAGATGCGATGGAATGAGCGGTTTGGGATAGTGTTTCGATCCGATTTCTTCAATCTGACCAACCATCCTAACTTCGACCGGCCTGGGCTGATCTACGGAACTTCGAATTTTGGCAACATCAGCTCAGCGGAAAATTCCCGCCAAATCCAGTTCTCGCTGCGGCTGAACTGGTAGCGGCTGTGATGGAGAATTCAGTTGGCCGACAGAAAATGGGTTCCCGCTTGCGCGGGAATGACGTGGTTGCGCATTCTGCCAGGCGGAGGCTCGACAGCGCAGAGCACCACCATGACTTCACCACCGCCGTCATTCCGGCGCAAGCGGGAATCCACTTGGGGTTCATCGAAAGTTCCGATGCTTGATGTCACGATAACAGTAGGGAGCGGGGATGGCGCGAATCATCGTTCGAAAGATCGAGGCTAAGGTTAAGTCGCGGCTGCAGTGCCGCGCCAAGCGGCATCACCGCACCATGGAGGGAGAAGTACGAGACATCCTGCGCAATGCCGTCAGGGAGACCGAGGCCCCCTCGGGAGGCCTGGGTACGGCAATTGCGTCGTTGTTCACAAAGATCGGATTGGATAAAGAAATCCCGGAACTGCGCGGTGGTGAGCCTAAGCCCGCATCCCTCAATCGATGATTTCGCCCCTTCATTCATATCGGAGCGCCACCATGGGATCGACTTTCGTGGCGCGGCGCGCGGGCAGATAGCTTGCCGCCACGGCGACCACAGCGAGCAATGCGGTGGCCGCAACGAGCGTCAAGGGATCATAGGGTTTGAGGCCAAAGAGCACGGATCCTACCGCTCGGGCCCCGGCAAGCGCCAGCACCAGGCCAACACCAAGCCCAACACTCAGCAGGACTCCAGCTTCGCGAAGGATCATGCGCGTGATCTCGCTCCGTCCGGCGCCTAGCGTCATGCGAATTCCAATCTCATTCGTTCGCCGGGCCACCAAGTAGGACATCACGCCATAGAGGCCGACCGTGGCCAGCAGGGCAGCCAGGACGCCGAAGAAGCCCGAAAGCGTCGCCATCAGGCGCTCTCCGATTAGCTCGTCATGAATCATGTCCTGCAACGATTTGAACTCAATCGAGATATCCGGGTTCGCCTGCGCAATGGTCTGCTTGACGCGTGGGGTGAGGCCGGCAAGGGAGCTATTGGAACGAATCAGGATCGTGTCTGAATCCACGCAGCCGCCACGGCAGTCATCGAGTTGGGACATTGGGACGTAGATCAAGGGCGGGTAGTCCTCGCGAAGATCTTGATACTTCGTGTTCCTCACCAATCCAACGATTTCGTACTCAATTTGCGGCTGTCCAAGCTCTGCCTTTTGCCATATCCTTTTGCCGAGCGGGTTCGCCCCAGTGGAGAATTGCCGAACAAAGGCCTCATTCACAATCGCGACCTTGGGGGATTTTGGAGTATCAAGATCGTTGAAGCCACGCCCCGCGAGCAGCGGAGTTCCCATCGTTTTGAAGAAATCCGGGCTCACCCAGTTGAACCAGGAACTCTTGGCTTGTGATGGGTCCGAGCCCTGCAGCCAGACGGTGTGATTCGACGAGCTTCCGCTGATGGGGACAATGGCTGCGTCCGCGGCGGATTCCACTCCTGGCGTGGAACGAATCCGCTCAAGCAGTTCTTGCTTGAAAGTCAGGTAGCGAGCCTCCAGATGGAGCTGGGTGAAATCGAGATTGGTGACCAGAATGCCGGTGCGCTGAAATCCCAGATCCACGGTGAGCAGGTTGCGCAGGCTGCGGGTGAAGAGCAGCGCGACGACAATCAACGCCAGCGAGAAAGCGACTTGCGAGATCACCAGCACGCGGCGAAGGCCGAAGCGCTGCCGGTCTGCCGTAAGCCCACGGCCTCCTGCCTTCATCGCCTCACCGGGGGCGATGCGCGTGGCGCGCAAGGCAGGCATCAACCCAAATAAAACGGTAGCCAGCATCGCCACTGCGGCCGTAAAGCCGAAGACTCGCCAGTCCGGATCGAGATTCAAGAACACCTGATCCGACTGAGTACTCAGGAACGTGGTGAGAAAGCGGGCCACCGCGCGGGCCAGCAGCAATCCGGCGCCGGCGCCGGCCAGCGCAAGCAGAAGGCTTTCGGACAGTAACTGCCGAATAAGCCTGGGGCGCACGGCGCCCAACGCCAGCCGCACGGCGACCTCCCGTTCGCGCGCGCTGGCGCGTGCCAACATGAGGTTGGCCAGGTTGGCGCAAGCGATGAGCAGCACCAGGCCGGTGATAGCGAGGAGCAGCCCCAGGGGATCCGACGCGCTTTCACGCAGAGAGGAGATGCCGCTCCCTGCCGGGTAAGCCGCCAACTGGAAAGCGAGATACTTCTTGGCGTGCTCCGCATCGTAGGCGGACGGCAGTGTGGCCTCAAAGATTCCTGGCGAAATCGAGCCCAAATATGCCGTTGCTTTCTCGAGCGTCCAACCCGGTTTCAAGCGGCCGATTACCGTCAGCCACCAATCATATTTCGTGTCGAGGTAGTTGTCCTCGCCCCCCAGAACCGGCTGCGAGCAGATGGGAAGGGCCACATCGAATGAATGGCCCACGTCCAGGCCGAAAAAACTGGCCGGCGTTACCCCCAGGACTTCGACGGGATGATAGTCAACGGTCAGCTTTCTGCCGATGGCTGACGCCTCGCCACCCAACTCGCGTTGCCAGAACGAGTAACTCACCACTACGCCCGGACCGGCGCCGCAGCCGCGCTGATCGTCCGCCTTCGTGAAGGTTCGGCCCAGAAGGGGATGAACGCCCAGCACGTTGAACAAATCACCGCTTACCCAGATCCCGCGCACCAGATGTACTTCACCGCGCGGGGCCAGATTGATGGCGTCAGGCGCCCAGGCCGCAACGCCGGAAAAGGGCTCGGGATTCGCCCGGATCTGTTCCCAAATTGCATAGGTGAGCATGGGGTGCCAATTGAAGAAACTTCCCATGCGGCCGTGTAAGTTGGTTAGACGCACTTCGGCGAGTTGCTGCGGGCTTTCCACCGGGAGCAGGCGCAAGCGGACGGCATCCAGAAGTTGGAAGATCGCCGTGTTAGCGCCAATGCCCAGCGCAAGAGAAAGCAGCGCCACCGCAGCAAAACCCGGATTGCGGCGTAACTGGCGCAAGCCGTACCGGAGGTCTTGCACGAGGTTCTCGATGTAGCTCACTCGGCGCATGTCGCGACACTCCTCTTTGATCTGCTCGACGCCCCCCAGCTCACACAGGGCGGCGTACCGGGCTTCCTCCCGCGTCATCCCTCGCGAGACCTTCTCCTCAATCAACTTTTCCAGGTGAAAGCGTAGTTCGTCGGATAGGCTCTGCTCGACGCGACTTTTGTCAAATACCGAGCGGAGCCGGAGCGAGAGTTTGTATGGCCAGCGCATCGTTGATTCCCGATGTAGGGGCCGCCCTTGTGGCCGCCCGCGGGCAACCACCATGGTTGTCCCTACGATCTTTCCCTTCGCTTCCTCGAATGCTGAATCTCACTCGTACTTCAATGCCGTCATCGGGTCGACGCGCGCGGCACGACGGGCGGGAACGTAGCCTGCCAGAAGCGCCACGCCTCCCAGTAGCAGTGCCGATCCTGCAACCGTGGCTGCGTCGTGGGGTCCAAGGCCGAACAACAAACTCCGCAGCGCTGTAGCAGCGGCGAGGGAGATGCTGATCCCGGCCGCTTCACCCACCAGAAGGATGATCGCGACGTCGCGAATCACCAGGCGCATAATACCCGCAGCTTGCGCGCCCAGCGCCATTCGGATTCCGAACTCCGACCGCCGCAACGTGACGCGGTAATTCATCGTGCCGTACAGCCCGATCATAGCCAGCAGCAACGCCACTGCTCCAAAGAACACGGACAGCATGGCGAGCAATCGCTCCTGGACCATGGCGTCGTCCGCCAACCGCTCGAGCGTATTGAATTCGAGAGGAATCTCGCCGCTGACTCCTGCGACGGCGCGTTCCACGGCGTTTTCGAGGCCGGCAAGATGGCCCGCGGTCCGAATTTCGAAGATAACCCGCCCTTCTCGCTGCGGGTACTGTTGGATGGGGCAGAAGACGGTTGGGGGCTTCTTTTCGCGCAGTGATACATAATCAGCGTCCGCCACGATCCCAACAACCTCAATGGGCGGGCCCGGCCTTAGGTTTGGGGCAATGTGAATCGCATGGCCGAGGGAATTGACCGGCCCAAAGAATTTGCGCGCAAACGCCTGGTTCACGACGGCTACCCTGAGCGCCGTTTGGTTGTCGGATTCAGTAAAATCGCGGCCGGCGAGCATCGCCATACCCATGCTCGAGAAATACCCGGGCGACATGAACATCATCAGGGACACGGAATCATCGCCGCTGGGCGCATTCGGCATGTCCGCATAAATGTAATCGGCGGAGCGCCGGCCGCTCAGCGGGACATCCTCGCTTCGGCCTACCGAGATGACGCCTGGAAGCGCACGGAGGCGGGCCTGAATCTCGTTTGAGATTGCCGGCCGGTCCTCGGCCTTGATGGTTGTGGACCTTAGGTTTGCGGTGACCAGAAGCACGTTTCTTCTTGCTAGGCCGGTATCGGTCAATGCTAACTTGACAAAACTGCGAAGGAACAGTCCTGCGGTCACCAACAGCGCTAGCGAGAGCGCGACTTGAGAGGCGACAATCCATCGGTGCCAGTCGCCGCGGCGCTCGGTCTGTGATACCGCGCTGCCGCGAAGGGGATCCCCGAGCGGCACCCGCGTGAAGCGAAGTGCCGGCAGTATGCCGAACAGCGCGCCGGTCAACAGGGCGATGGCTGCCGTAAAGCCCAAGACCTTCAGGTCAGGCGTGAGAATGAAGAACAAGTTCTCGTTGTGGGTGGAGATGCATCGCACCAGCAGAATTGTGCCCCAGTGCGCCAGCAACGCTCCGGCGGCGGCGCCGGCGATCGAGAGCATCACCGAATGAATGAGCAATTGCCGGACCAGGCGCATCCGCGTGGCCCCCAGCGCGAACCTTACCGCGATTTCTCTGCTTTGGGCGGCAGCCCGCGCCAGCATGAGGGCTGCTATATTGGCGCAGGCGATCAGCAAAACAAGGCCGACCACCGCCATCAGGACCGTCAAGGGCCGGCGGAAATGCTCACGCAAATCAAAAGCGGTGCCGCTGCCGGCCGGCACCGCGGCCAAGCTGGTTTTCAGGAAGCTCCTCTTGGATTCTGCGTCCCAGTCTTCGGGAAGGGAGGCAACAGACACCTCCGGCGCCACTGCGGCCAAGCGAGCATTTAACTGCTGAGGCGAGAACCCTGGCTTGGCGCGGCCCACGACCGACAGCCACCACGAGGAGCGATCATCCAAACGCGAGTGGGTCGGCCCGTCCAGTAGGGCCGTGGCGCAGTTCGGCGCGGCCACGTCGAATTTCATGCCGACGTCCATGCCGTAGAACCCAGGTTCGGCCACGCCGATCACCTCAAACGGGTGTGAGTCGAGGCTGATTGTCGTCCCGATTACGCTTGCGGCGCCGGCGTAACGGTCCTGCCAGAAGCTATAGCTCAGCACCGCGATGGCTGGGCAGCCGCGAAAATCGTCGGCGGGAGCGATGAGCCGGCCAAGCGCCGGCGGAACACCGAGCGTGCCGAAGTAATCTCCGCTCACCCACAGGCCTTCCGCACGCTGAGCCGCGCCGCCGCGCGCCATGTTGAAATCCGTGTTGCCCCAGGCCGCCATACCGGAGAATACGTCCTGCCGCGAGCGGAGGTTCTCCCAGAGCGGGTTGGTGAAGTCTCCCGACAGCCTTTCGGGCACGTCGGGGCTCAGCCTCCGCACCTGATACAACTGCTCCGCCTCGTGCACGGGGAGGAGGCGGAAGAGAATTGCATCGAGGAGCGTAAACACTGCGGTGTTAGCGCCGATGCCCAACGCCAGCGTAAGGATCGCGACAGCCGTAAAGCCTGGCGACTTGGCCAGAACTCGCAGGCCATACCGCGCGTCCTGGATGAAGTCCTCGAGGAGATTGGTCCTTCGCGTGTCTCGACATTCCTCTTTGATCTGTTCCACTCCGCCCAATTCGCGCAGCGCCGCATACCGGGCTTCCTCGGCGGGTACTCCAGTTGCGACTTTCGCCTCGGTCATTCGCTCTAAGTGGAAGCGGAGTTCGGCGTTGAGCTCCTCCTCGACAGATCCCCGCCTGAACACGGATCGGAACCGAAGCGGTAGTTTGTGAAACCAGCGCATGTTAAGTTCTTAGTTCTCAGTCGTCAGTTATCAGTTACCACGCCTCTTTCCTGAGTGGACACCAGTTCCAGACGCAGTTCGCGCCCAGACTGTGCGCGGAGGCGGTGGGGGTTGACTGAGAACTGAAGACTGACTGCTGAAAACTTCATGATTTCTCCCCTCAACTATCGACAGGTGATTATGGACGCTCTCCTGTCAATAGTCAAGGGGAGATTTTCACTCCTCTTTTGGGTGCTGTCGGGGGCGGCCCCTGTGGGCGCCCTCAGATGCCCGCCAGGGTTGCCCGATCGCGCCCGTTTCGCAAAGAGTGTGATACCCTTTGGGCTCGGAAAACCGGCTGAAGGAGACGATGATGGGTAACCCACGACGCTTTTGCTTTTGTCTGGTGCTTTTGCTAGCGACTTCTTCCTTGGCGTCATTTGGCGCGCCACGCGGCGCCCTTCAGGTAGGTGCGGCGCGTGTAGATATTACCCCCGCCTCTGACGCCGCACTCCCGATGTCCGGATACGGGGGCCGCACGCAGGGATTTCAGCGAATTCATGACCATATCTATGTGCGCGCCATCGTGCTTAGCGATGGCTCGAGCCAGGCCGCCCTGGTGGCTTGGGAGCTGATCGGCGTGCCCAATCATGTCTGGGAAGAGCTTTCGCAGCGATTTGCGAGAGAGCTGGCCATCCCGGCAGATCACCTTCTGCTTGCAGCGGTTCATGACCACAGCGCGCCTTCGCCGGCAGGTATGTACGGAAGAACTCCCCCGCCTGCCGCGACAATTGCCTACACTTCCAAACTGGAGAATGACGCGCTCGAGGCCGTGCGCCAAGCCAAGGCGAGTCTCCAGCCGGCGCAGTTCGGATTCGGGACCGGCAAGGCCTACGTGAACATCAATCGCCGCGAACACTTTCCTAAGAATGGGTGGTGGTGGCTCGGCTACAATCCCGACGGGCCTTCCGACAAGACGGTTGCGGTCCTCAAATTCACGGACATGGCCGGCAGGCCCATCGCGTTCTTCATAAACTACCCCGTACATGCAGTCGTCATGGGGCCCGACAATCTGGCCATAACAGGAGATTTGGCCGGGGCGACGTCACGCTACGTCGAGCAGTATTACCAGGGCAAAATCCCGACACGCAGCGACGCGGGATGGGAGTTGGAGGCTGGAGCGGAAGAGAAGGTTGGCGGCGAAGGCCCTGTCGCCGTCTGGACGAGCGGCGCGGCAGGAGATCAAAACCCAATTACGGAGGACCGTGGAGAAGATTTCACCATGGTTGACGGTTTGGGGAGAATTCTCGGAGAAGCGGCCGTACGCGCCGCGAATAGCATTACGACGATGTCGTCGCAGGCTCGAATCGAAGCCTCGCAACGAGTCATTGACTGTCCCGGGCGCCGAGTGGCGCCGGGACCTACGCCTCGCACCGAGTACACCTTTGAGGACACAGACCCTGTGAGCATTCGACTCAGCCTGGTGAAGCTGAACAGCGTGGCCTTGGCGGGAGTATCAGGTGAAGTCTTCACGCGCATCTTTCTGCATCTGAAGAACGACTCGCCCATCAACGCCACCATCATGGTCACCCACGCCAATGGATCCAGCGGCTATATCCCCAGCGACGACGCGTTCGAGCCGATCAGCTATGAAAACACGGCTTCCCACCTCAAGCCTGGCTGTGCCGAGAAGGGAATTGTGAACGGTCTTTTGGAGATGATGGGATCAGAATAAGTGGAGGCGCGGGTGAGAATCGAACTCACGCATAAAGGTTTTGCAGACCTCTCCCTTGCCACTTGGGTACCGCGCCGGCGAAGAACTGCTGCTGGTGGTTAGTGGCTAGTGCCTAGAAAACCTGCTCGCTAACCACTCGCCACTAGCCACTAGCAACTGAAAGTCTTGGAGCGGGAAACGGGATTCGAACCCGCGACTTCGACCTTGGCAAGGTCGCACTCTACCACTGAGTTATTCCCGCTCGATCACCTAGCTTGCTCCTCACGAGATTATAGAAAGCAGAGATTGGCGAAGTCAAGCTAACAGTGGCTAGTGCTAAGTGCCTAGTGGTCAGCGACGGATAACCCAGCCCGGCATTAACTACTTGCCAGCGCTAGCCACTTGGCACCAGCCACTGCACTAAGCTGCTGCCTTAGTGCGCCGCGGTGGGAGTTTCCACTGGGCGGGCGGCTTCGCGAAGGAATTTCGCGGACTCCTCGGGCGAGGTGGGATTGATGTAGAAGCCCGTACCCCATTCAAATCCGGCGACCTTCGTCAGTTTGGGCATGATTTCGAGGTGCCAGTGGTAATAATCCTCTGCGGATTCCCCGATCGGTGCGGTATGGATGATGTAGTTGTAAGCGGGGAATTCCAGCACGCGATCGAGACGCGAGAGCATATCCTGCAAAATCGGGGCGAGCTGCTCGAACTCCGCTTTATGGGATTGCTCGAAGGCGCACTGGTGCGTCTTGGGGATAATCCAAATCTCGAATGGGAAACGAGGAGCAAAGGGCGCGATCACAACGAAGGCGTCATTCTCCGCGATCAGGCGCACACTCTTTTCTTTTTCCTGGCGTAGAATGTCGCAAAAGATGCAGCGCTCTTTGAAATTGTAGTGCTCCCGTGCCCCGTCCACCTCCTCGCGCACGCGCTTCGGCACCACGGGCAGCGCGATGAGTTGGGAGTGGGTATGCTCGAGCGAGGCGCCGGCAGCCTCTCCATGGTTCTTGAAGATCAGGATGTATTTGAAGCGCTTGTCTTTCTCCAGGTCCAGAATGCGGTCCCGGTAGGCCCAGAGCACATCCTCGACGCGGGAGGTCGGCATGGTGGCCAAGGTCAGATTGTGCTGCGGCGTTTCAATGATGACCTCATGCGCACCGATGCCATTCATCTTGTCGTAAAGACCTTCACCCTGCCGGTTGAGCGTTCCTTCGATGCCCAGCGCGGGGAATTTGTTGGGTACAATGCGCACCGTCCAGCCAGGGGTGTTGCGGGCGCTGCCGTCGCTGCGGTAAGCATGAATTTCCGGCGGCGTCTTGCTCTCGTTGCCGTAGCAGAATGGACAAAAACCTGAGCCCCGGATCTGGACTTTATCCCGGACGAAATCCGTTGGCCGAGTGGCTCGGCCGGTTGCAATGATCACCCATCGCCCGGTGATGGGGTCTTTTCTTAGTTCGGGCAAAGTTAGACTCCTTTTGAAGGCTGTACGCGGTCGAAGGCGCCGATTCAAGCTTTGAAAGCGTCCTTAATCAGCTTGACCTGCAGGCCCTTCGCCGGGTGCAGCGAGACGCTCACGACATCAAACCGGCAACTCAAGGGTTCCCGCCTGAGCTGCCGCAAGTACTGTTTAGCTCCTTTGATGACCCGCTTCTGTTTGTTCGGAGTAACCGCTTCTTCGGGTGTACCTGCAGCCTGGGAAGTTCTTGTCTTAACCTCCACAAAGGCCAGGGTGGGCCCTTCCCACCCCACCAAGTCGAGTTCCCCTCCTCCTGAACGGGCGCGCCAGTTTCGCGCCACTACAGTATATCCTGCTTGGCGCAGATACCAATAGGCCAGAGTTTCGCCGCGGGCGCCAAGTTCCAGATTCTCCGATTCGCCTCGCGGTGGCGATTGCAAGGGAGCTGCCCTGGAGGCACGTCGCCGCTCTTTCCAAACCAGCGCGCGATACATCAATCGGGCTAACAGACTCATTATAGCAACACCGGCGCACTTTGGGACGAGACCTACGACTTAGCATCCTGAGGAGTCCCGATCTGATCGGGACGACGAAGGATCTGGGCAGTTTCCGCCGCCTTCAGCTCACTGCTCGACCTCAGAAAGGCAATGCTCGAGGATTTCGAGCGCCGTATCCGCGTGTTCCTGCTCGATGACCAAAGGCGGCATCAGGCGCAGCGTGCTTTCCCCGCAGCCCAGAACGAGCAAACCCTTCTGGAATGCTTCCTCGATGAGCTTGTTGCGCGCCTCCGGGTTGGGCTCGCGGGTTTGCCGGCTCTTGACCAACTCGATCCCGATCATCAGGCCGCGGCCTCGCACCTGCCCGACCGACGGATGCCGGCCTGGCCAATCAGCCAACCGGCCCAAAATGTATTCTCCCATGCGCGCGGCATTGGCAACATACTTTTCTTCCAGCAGCCGAATGGTTTCCATCGCTGCCGCGCAGGCCACGGGGTTTCCCCCGAAAGTGGAAGCATGCGCGCCCGGCCCCCAGTCCATGACCTCCGCTCGAGCGACCACCACGCCGAGCGGCAAACCTGAAGCAATCCCCTTGGCAGTGACGAGGATGTCCGGCACAACGCCGGAGTGTTCACAGGCGAACATCTTGCCTGTGCGGCCCATTCCGCACTGGACTTCGTCGAAGATCAAGAGAATCCCGTGGCGATCGGCGAGCTCCCGCAGCCTGCCCAGAAAGCCCGGCGGGGGCACGATGTATCCTCCTTCGCCCTGGATTGGCTCGACGATGATCGCCGCGACCTCATCCGCAGGCACGGCGGTTCTAAAGAGCTGTTTCTCGAGAAAGTCTGTGCAGTCGCAATCGCATTCCTGAGCGCCATGGCCGGCCGAACAGCGATAGGGATTGGGGTAGGGAACGTGCGTCACTCCGGACAACAAGGGGCCGAAACCGCGCCGCTGGACGGCTTTGCTCGCGGTGAGGGAGAGCGCTCCCAAAGTCCGGCCGTGGAAGCAGCCCAGGAACGCAATCAAGCGGTTGCGCCGGGTGTGGTAACGCGCGATTTTGATCGCGGCTTCAATGGCCTCGGCGCCGGAATTCCCGAACACCACACGCTTCGGGAATCTGCCGGGGGTGATCTGCGCCAGCTTCTGCGCCAGTTGAGCCAGCAAGGGGTAGTAGAAATCCGTGCCCGACATGTGAATCAACGTTTCCGCCTGGCGCTGGATGGCGCGTACGACCTCGGGGTGGCAATGGCCTGTCGATACCACCGCGATGCCTGCCGCGAAATCCAGAAATAGATTTCCATCCACATCTTCAACGCTCGCGCCTTGCCCCCGCCCGGCGACCAGAGGGTAGTCCCGCGTGTAGGAGGGCGAGACGAATTCCCGGTCGAGAGCCAGGATTTTGCGGGCCTCCGGACCGGGAAGCTGTGTCTTGATCGAAGGGACTTTGCTTTCCATATGAATCCTCCTTCTGCGAATCTTGCAGGGCTGACCGGCGCTTGGCCCCGGGGCCAGCGGGCTCCTGCGCCCGATGTGTTTATGTATTGTGTATTATGTGTGAGGGTATTAATCCCCGCCAAACAGGTTGGGGCGGGCGAAATGCGGAAGCCTGAGCCGAAGGCTATGAGGAGATTGAATGCCGCGAGTTTGAATACTACACTCTCTCCCTTGGGGAGAGGGTGTCCCGCTGCCGGCGCTTTCATCAGCCGGAGCGGGACGGGTGAGGGGTCGGTTAAGCATGGTCACCAACATGACTACTTCCGTTTCCAGCGAGTTCCGGCCTTGCTGTCCTCGAGTATAACACCGGCCTTCTGAAGATTCTGGCGAATCTCATCAGCGCGAGCGTAATTGCCCCTGCGGCGCATCTCATCGCGTTCGGCAATCGCCTGGCCGATCGCTTCGTCGGTCAGCAGTCCCGGCATCGGGGCGCTTCCATGGCCATTGCCGGCGATCGCGGCTTCAGCGCCGGTGGGCGCCGTTACGCTTGCCGGGATCCCGGCAGCCACGGAAGCCTCTGCCCCCAAGCCGAATTGCCGCAGCTTGGCGCTGTCGTTATCTTCGAGGACAGCGAAAATCCGATCCCAGCGCTCGAGCGTGTCCAGGAAAGCGGCACGATCTCCCGCCCGAAACTCACCGCGATCCATGGCGGTGTTGGCGTCGCGCACCATGGCGAAAATCGCGCCGAGGGCTTCGGCGGTGTTGAGGTTATCGTCCATGGCATCTTCAAACGCCTGGCGGGCGGCGCGGGCGCGATCTTCGAGAGCCGTATTCTCCCCCGCCGGAAAGGACTCCTGGGTCAGCCGCAGCCGGAAATTCCTCAGCCTTTCGATGGACTGCTGCGCCTGGCGCAGACCGTCAAAAGTGAAGTTCAAATGCCGGAGGTAGGGGACGGCCGCCAGCAAATAGCGTATGGCCGAAGGCTTGTAGCCCTGGGTCAAGAGGTCGCGGAGCGTGTAGAAATTCCCCAGCGACTTCGACATCTTCTCGCCGTTCACGATCAGATGCTCGGCGTGCAGCCAATAGCGCACGAAGGGTTTGCCCGTGGCCGCCTCGCTCTGCGCGATCTCATTCTCGTGATGCGGGAAGATAAGATCGACGCCCCCGGAGTGAATGTCAAAAGTCTCGCCCAGGTATTTCATCGACATCACGGAGCACTCGATGTGCCAGCCGGGGCGGCCGGGCCCGATCGGCGTTTCCCAGAAGGGTTCACCCTCCTTGGGTGCTTTCCAGAGCGCAAAGTCGCGGGCATTATTCTTGTCGTACTTATCCGAGTCAATCCGCGCTCCGTCGCGCATTCCCGTCAAGTCGATCTTCGTCAACTGGCCATAGTGCTTGAAAGCCGCCACGCGGAAGTAAATCGATCCCTCGCTCGCGTAGGCGTAGCCTTTCTCCATGAGCGTCTGGATCATCTTCACCATGTCGTCGATCGAGTCGGTGGCGCGCACCACAATTTCCGGATCTTCCAGGCTGAGGAGTTGACGATCAACTTGGAAAGCTTCGATGTATTTCGCCGTGTAGTCGCGCAACGACAGGCCGGCGGCCTTGGATTTGCGGATGGTGTTGTCGTCCACGTCGGTCAAGTTCATGACGTGGCGGAGCGCGTATCCCCGGTACTTCAACCAGCGCCGCAGGATGTCCTGGAAGACGAAAGTCCGGTAGTTCCCGATGTGGGCGAAATCGTATACTGTAGGCCCACACGTATACATGCCTACCTGATGGTCGTGGAGGGGCTTGAACTCTTCCAGTTGCCCGCTCAAGGTGTTGTGAATGCGTAGCGACATACCGTCAGCCTTCCGGTCATGGTCACAGACTTTCAATTCTAGGTACCCGGCCAGCGCAAGTCAAGAAATGGACCGGTAGGATAGATGGATGTCATTCATCTCTCCGCAATCTCGAAAGTCTGTCATTCTGAGCCCTTCGCTGTCATCCTGAGCGAAGCGAAGGATCTCGCTCTGGCCATGCAATTGGGGCACGATCGTGCGAACCAGGGCGAGATTCCTCGCTTCGCTCGGAATGACATCCCCCTACGGGATCCATCAAATCAAAACACTACCGCGAGTAGAGTTAATCCCTCGGAAACGACGTGCAGCAACCCGGCCGGCTGGATTCGACGGGGCGGTGCGGGGTTGGTGTAGCCGGCTCCCGAACCTCACTTCGTTTTCGCAAAATGCGCTGTTTCTTGCTCCTTTCAGGCTCTAAATGGTGCTGATTTGTGCTCAAAACGGGCAACAATTGCATCATTCAAAACAGTGACTTCCTTTGTTTTCAAGTACTTCTTAGCTTCGTTCCCACTGTTTTCCATTTTTTGTAGCATCCCCACTTTTCTGGTGCTGGAGGTGTTCCACCTTGGCCTGAGAGCCGGCGCGTCCCAGCGCCCGGCTACGACAAATTGTCGCGAAGTTGACCACAATTATAGGCTATCATGGCCCCGTCAGGTTGTCAAGCGGAAAATGCAAGAAAAGCGGACCGACTCGCCCGAATACCGTTTCTCACCCTTACCCGGTTCCCCATTTGTAATAGGTACCGACAATGCGAAGCGCGGAATGCCCGCAGATCCCGCGTCTACTATTCCCGACTTGGCCGGTGACATTGGGCCGCCCGACTTGGCCCGCAACCTCCAACATTATTTGTACGGCCATCCCAAGCAGTCATGAATCCACAGTCCGGCGACCTGAACTTTGTGGACGCGTCCGGCTGGATTGCCTTGGTGAATGCCGACGACACTCTGCATTGTCACCTCGCAGATTCTTTGCGGGTGACGGGCCTTGACAAGGCAAAGAAGGCGGACCACAATCGAACCCATGGAAGTACGCATTGTCGCGACACCCGAACAAGAAGCCTTCATCCGCGAGGGGATCGCCAGTGGCCGCTTTGCGACGGCCGAAGACGCCGCCCGCGAAGCACTGCACCTGTGGGAGGAGCGCCAGCGACGCCGCACTGAGCTGCTGATTGAACTCGACGCGGCCGAGGCTTCTTTCGCACGCGGTGAAAGCCGTCGCGTTGGCCCCGAATCCATTACGGAATTTATCGCGGGCGTGAAGCGACGCGGAAGAACTCGCCTGAATAATCCGCGTTGACAGGCACCCTCTCATGGCCGATCTGCACATTTCCTCAGAAGCCGAGGCGGACCTCGACGATATCTGGCTTTACGTCGCTAAGGAGATACTTTTCGAGTACAGTTGTTCCCGATGAGGCGAAGTGGTATGTTGGAGTTACTATGAAGACTACGAGGCGCCCTTCGAGATTTCATGTGATCGTGGACGCTGCTGACCGCTTAACGGTGGAGGAACAGGAAACGTTGGTGAGCGTCCTGAACCGGCGACTGGCGGACCGCAGACGTGCGGAACTCGTCCGGGACATTCGGGAAGGGCAAAAGGAGTTCGAGCGGGGCGACCTGCGGCCTTCTACCCCGGAGAAGATCGTGAAAGATATCCTCTCATGACGCGGCGCTTGCTACGTTCTGGCGCTTTCTTGCGTCGAGCCCAGAGAATCCTTAGAAAACATCCCCAATCCGCCCAGGACCTTCAGTCAGCTTTGGAGTTGCTCGCCACAGACTGCTTTCATCCCCGTACCTGACACCGTTTTCCCGGTTGAAGGCACGGGCCAACAGCCGGCGCTGGTGCAGTTTAATGTAGAGGCGGCTTTACGCCGCCACTTGGCGAGGTAAACTCGCCGCTACAAGATCAAACTGCACCACTACCCAACAGCCTGAAGTCTTGCTGAGATGGCAGGGCGTGCAGTAAGCTTAGGGAAGTGACAAAGCGCGGAGACAAACATGGATATTGACGAACGGCTGGAGCGGTTGACCCAGCGCCACGAAGCCCTTACGCAGACCGTCGAGTTGCTGACCAAGGACCTTTCCGATATGAAAGTCTTGGTCAATGACATTGCTGAAGGAACGGCCCGGCTGCTGCACGTGGCGGAGATCGAAATCGTGATCTGCGCCCATTGTCAGGTCCTCGACGTGCCACAGGGCCGTTATAAATGCCCACGGCATGCAAATCGTGGCGTGGCATACTCCTACGACCCCAAAGGGTGCACACATGCCGACAACTACCGTCGGCACGTATGCGCCACCTGCGAGGGTGAGAAGCGGAGACATGCCAGAAACCCTGAGGAAAGGCGTACCTGACACCCTTTTTCCCATGATGATGCTCCTAAGTGCAACGCGGTTTCGGCCCTGGCTTAGCCTTCACAATCTTTTTGAGCGCGGGGGCATCAAAGTCTCCGCGAACTATACCTCCGCCTGAAATTAGCCGATCATACAACACACACAACGTGTCAATGTCCACCTTCAAAACCCTTCCGTGCTCCCAAAACTGTGGTAAGCGCGGTATTCCTCTTTGCACGCGGGACAGATGCGCCATGCCTCGGTCCCCAAGGCAGATTGTGTGATTTCCGTTTTGAGGTCGTATTCCACACGGCTTCCACATAAAGCCAAGGTATCCACTAGCTGGTCTGCCCTACCTAATGGTCCAAGTTTCCTGATGTGGTACCCTGTCAAAGGATTTCTGTTTTCACGACAAAAACCGTATTTTGATGCATTAGAATTAGCCATACTACCTCCTTGAGAATTGAGGGCAGGAAATTCATCATCTAATCCCCCTCGGTTCAATAGAACCGTCGGGGGATGTAGGCGCGGAAGAATACCTGTTGATTGACCACGCATAGGTTTGTAGAATCCCACGAGCAGAATTACCACGGTGCCGGGCTCGTGTCCCTGTTGCTGTTTTCTATGCCCGGTGAGGATAGGCTAATGCTCTCCGCAAATCAACTCAATCGGACAGAGGAATCCATATGAAGCATCTTGCCTTGGCTACTTTGGTTGTGCTCATTTTCGGGGGAACGCTTCTGGCGCAGGAGATACCGGAACCTCACGACCGGACAAGCGCGCCTCCGAACGCCAGATTTGAAATCGTTCAATCTCAAATCGCGGCCCGGTGGACGTTCCGGCTTGACCGATTCACCGGACGCGTCGCTCAACTATCCGTAGACGCTGCCGATGACAGCGTGGTGTCGTGGTGGGATACCCCGGTTGTCGGGCTCCCACAGCTTGAGAACCCGACGCGGGCTCGTTTTCAGCTTTTCACGTCGGGCATTGCGGCGAAACATACCTTCCTGATTGATACCGACACCGGCAAAACGTGGTTAATGGTCAATGAGCACGCGAAACGTGCTAACGGAACGGAGTACGAGCATATCGCGTGGGTGCCGTTTACCGAGTAGCTCAAAACGCGGGGCCGTCGCGCCGAAGGGAGAAACGGTGTCCAGGAAGCTGTGAAGAAATCGTCCGTCATTCTGAGCGAAGCGAAGAATCCGCTTTTATCTTTTTGAAAACAAACAAACGCAGATTCTTCGCTTCGCTCAGAATGACAGGACTTAGTGATTATTTCACACCTTCCCAGGTACCCTTTTCTTTCGATTCCTGTGGTTTTCCCAGCCAGCGCAATAATCCATCAAAAACTTTGGCAAAAGCTTCGGGTGGAAGCGCTCCGAGGCGGTGGAGAGCGCGAACCGTGGGAAACGTCGTTACACCCTGAACGAGAAAAGCGCCGGGCTTCAGAAAGAAAACAGGTACGGCTACTTCAAAGGCCGAACCGCGCAGGCTGGTGGTGTGCGGAATGACGGTAATGAGTGCGCGGTCTTGATCTCCAAAGGCCACGCTGACTACCAGGGCGGGACGAGTTTTCCCCACCATACCGAAATCGATCAGCCAGACCTCACCGCGGCGCGGGGTGGCCATCCGATTCCTCCAGGGACTCGAACAGTGCGGCGGAGGCAGCGCCGATTTCCTCGTCTTCCAAGGGTCCGGAATCGAAAGGCAGGGAACGGCGCAGCACCTCGTGCGTAAAGGCGCGCTTCTCTTCCACGGGGAGATGTTCGAAGGCGTCCAGCAGTGCTTCGGTATCTCTGCTCATGAACACATCATACCAGTTCACCGGCGGTCGAAAAAGAAGTCTTTTACCCAAGAGAGAAAAGGGTTCTATGAAAGGGGATGTCAAGTGAAAACACTCCTCCTCTTAGAGGAAGGTTTTGTTCTTCTTGGCATCCAGCCCCCTGCTGATTAACTCGACCAATTTGTATGCACGG